>JAFZTS010000002.1 GCA_017618715.1 Bacteroidales bacterium | reverse complement strand
GTCAAAACCCGAGGGAACCGCTTCACGTCGCGCTTAAACCATGCTGGAGTGTAGCACGACATAGAGTTTTTCCATGCTCCAAACCAGAGAGGCACGATCTTCAAATCTTGCTGTCGGGCCACATCGATGATTCGATCTACGAGCGTAAAGTCCATCTTCCCTTCCACAGGTTCCATCAGTTCCCAATAGACAGGTACCAATACCGTGTTCAGTCCCAATGCCTTCATCCGAGGCAGCACTTCGTCAATGTCTTCCACCGTTGTAGCAGCCGAGTTGCTCAGCTCACCGCCAAGAATTAGGTTGTTTTCAGCCAGCAACGAGTAAGGCATCATCATAATGAATGTTGCCAAAACCGCTGAAATGATTGTTCTTCTTTTCATATACGATTCAATCCAAGATGTAAAAAATCTTTATCGATTGCAAAGAACGTGTTTTTATTTGAAATATCCAAGAAAAGTCATGGAAAACATTTTTTTTTGGCTGAAAAATTTGGAAATATCAAAAATAATCATTATATTTGCACCATTATAATTAACCTATATTCTTAGTCCATTATTCTTGTAATCGACTTAGTCTGACATGCGATAATTTGGCCGATGCGCTAACGCGCTGACGCTGTTTCAACCAAGTGAGTAATCGCGCGTATGCTCATAACCCTAGTATTAACCTAAAACAACAAACAAAATGATTGAAATCAAAACAGTCAGTACCGTAGAGGAGCTCTACAAGAGCAATGGGGCTCCCACTGGTGAAATTATTGTCGATGCCGTGGTTGACTATGTCAAACGATCCACGACGCACTCCTCCGCCGACATCGCCCTCCTTCTGAAGGTGAAACTGGTGTGGCTCAGTGGGGCCATGCAGTTGCTGGTGGGCCTGCCCCTGCAGGAGTTCATCCTCCGATGGCGCATTTTGCAAGCCCTCGATCTGCTCGATGACCCAGAGCTTTCGGTGGACGATGTGGCTAAGCGCACAGGTTTCAGGAGCGTGAATTACCTCATTTCGGTTTTCCGCCATCGCTTGGGCATCACTCCTTATGCCTATCGCAATGGTTCCGTAATCTGTAACGGCAGGTATCCGTTCAACCAATCCTCGAAGGAACGCAAGCAACTCCTCGAAAAAGCTGCAAAGCTCAAGTTGCGTAATGAATTGCCCGCTTCGGAAACGGAATAATCTATTTTAATTCGCGGCATACAGATTTGGTGCATCAAATATGTATTCTCCAATCGGAGCATACAGAATCTATCTATCAAATCTGTATGCCACGATTGATGCATACAGAATCCATCTACCAAATCTGTATGCCGCGATCGGCGCATACAGAATCCATCTACCAAAACTGTATGCCGCGATCGGCGCATACAGAATCCATCTGCCAAATCTGTATGCCGCGATCGGCGCATACAGAATCTATCTATCAAATCTGTATGCCACGATTGGAGCATAAAGAATCCATCTACCAAATCTGTATGCCACAATTGGAGCATACAGAATCCATCTATCAAATCTGTATGCCACGATTGGAGCATACAGATTCTATCTACCAAAACTGTATGCTCCTACAAGAGAATAAAGATTTCGTTTACCAAATCTGTATGCTGCGATAAAACATTCTAATTTAGCTCAAGCAGCCACATCATTTCAAACAATCACTTCAAAAATGCGTTTCCCATTCCATTCAATCCATTGAGGTTCGGAGTCCTGCTTGTTTTTCGAAAAGTCGAAGGTAACTTTTAAATAACTCCTATCTGGGAAGACGGATATGTGGAATAGAAATCTATTATATAGCGCAAGACAATTGTGTTTTTGCCCTATTGTATATACGAAAACCAGTGCCAAGTTTTGAAGGCTTGGCACTGGCTTATTTGGAAATGTATAGAAGTTCTATTCTTATTTGGCTTTCACAGCCTTTGGCGTCCAGCAGTTGAAGAAACGGAGCACTTTCTCTTGGTTATAGCCGTTACCCTCTTCGAGGAAACTGGAGTCCTGGGTATGGATTACCTTGCCGGATTCATCGAGCACGACGAAGACGGGGAAACCGAAACGGACGGGGTTGTTCAGGCGCTGCAACATGGCTTTTGTGAGCTGTGCCCTTGCGGCATCCTCATCCTTGCGTGGATTGTAGTTCACATGGATATAGACATAGTTCTGATCGATGACCTGGCTGATGGTGGAGTCGTTGGTGATAAAGTCGGCAAACCTGAGACACCAGGGACACCAGTTGCCACCGACCTGGCAAACAACGTATTTGCCCTCGGCTTTCGCCTGGGCCAATGCCTGGTCGATTTGTTCGACGGGGTTGATGTCCTCATTATACACTTTCTTCAGTGCCGTTTGTGCATGCGTTGGCAGGGTCATCAGGACGAATAGGACGAGAATCAGAATTCTTTTCATAGGAATGTCAGAGGTTGATGATGGCATAGATGGCAAAAGCGAGGAGCGAGAGCCAGAACATGAGGGTGATGGGGAAGGGGTTGACCGCTGTGTCGTGAGGGATGCCGAAACGACAGCAGAATCGGGTGTAGCAAAGGTAGCCGAGCCATCCGCAGAGTATGCCGAGGATGGTTCCACAGATGATGTCGCCTGGATAATGAACGCCAAGGTAGATGCGGGAGTAACAATTAAGTACGGCATACAACATCATTGCCCAAACCAATGAGCGACGCTTATAGAGACAGCTGACCCAAACGGCGAGGCCGAAGCAGTTGGCAGCATGGGATGACACGAAGCCGTATGCGCCGCCATGATAACCGTTGACATAATGCAGCTGGTCCATGATGGAAACCTCATGCGAAGGACGGGGACGCTGTACCCAGGGTTTGATGATTCCTGCGCTGATATGATCGGTGAAGGCGAAGACGAGGGCGGTGAAAAGGAGCAGAAGGAGGAACTTCATCCACTTCTTCTGCTTCACACCGTCGCTTGGCTGAAACTCTCCATTTGGACTATAGGTTGGCCAGGCGGTGCGCATGGAGTCGCGGTACATGACGAAGATGATTACGATGTAAAGCGGTATCCAACAGACAATTTTGCTCAAGGTGTACCAGAAGGTGTCTTGAAAGGCACCTCCGTCGTAGTTGAGCCAGAGCATCAGTTCATGGTCTAAGGTGTTGAGAGTTTCAATCATAAATTTCGGTTATTTATCTACTATCCATGCGGTGTCGTAGATTTCGAAGGGTTGATCGGCGTTGTAGTAGAGGTCCTCGGCCACTGGGATGGCAACTTTATAAGATGAGGGACTGCCCTTGCGGAAGGTGAGTTTGTCGGCCCGCAACCACGGGTTGAACTCCTTGAGTTGGAAGTAGTTGATACCCTGCTTTTGCGCGAAAGCGGCGAGGTCGGTGATGGAGGACTTAACGGTGATTGTGGTGGTGCGGATGGGACGATAGAGTTGGTCGCTATAGAGCACGAACCCGTAACGATAAGGGTCGCGGAGCAGTTCCTTGTAGGCCATGATACGGAACATGTAGCGAGAGGTCTCTTCGACGAGGAGCAGGTCCATCGGATCGCTGACTTTCTGGGTGTTGAGCTTGTTTCGGATACCTGCCATGCCGCCGTTGTATGAGGCGGCTACTGTCATCCAGTCACCAAACTTGGCATAGGCATCCTTGAGATAGCGGCAGGCAGCATGCGTGGCCTTTTCGGTGTTGTACCGTTCGTCCACCTCGTCGTTGACGATAAGACCATATTGACGGGCGGTTTCGGGCATGAACTGCCATAGACCGCATGCTCCTGCAGGACTCTTTGCTCGGGTATAGAGGTTAGATTCGATACAACAGAGATAGATGAAGTCGGCAGGAACACCCTCTTCCTCGAGGATGGGAACGAGGATGGGGAAGTAGCGGTTGGCGCGCTTGATGGTGAGGATGGAGGAGTTGTGGGTATAGCAGACGTTGGTCAGCTCGCGCTCAAATCGCTCGTGCAGGTCATAGCGGCTCAGGTCATAGGTCTTTCCGAAGATGGTCTGCTGGTTATCGAAGCGGGGCGTGGACGAGAACTGCTGCATGATGGGTAGCTCGGGCCTGTCCTTGCGGCCCCTTGTTGCAGAGAGGAAGATGAGGGATGCAGCGAGCAGGATGAGCGAGGAGAAGACAAAAAGAATGCTTGGCTTGTTCATTATAAATCAATGATTAGAGGAATTCTTGGTTTTGAGCACGTTGATGGCACCTTTCTTGGAGTATTTCTGGTCGTCGGTACCCATTGCTTTGATGACGTAATAGTAAGCGCCAGTGGGAACGGTGGAGCCGTTGTGCTTGCCATCCCAACCTTCCGAGGGATCGGTGGTGTGGAAGAGTTCCTGTCCCCAGCGGTTATAGATCCACATCTCGAAGGAGCGCAGCGACTGGTATTTCACCTTGAAGACCTGGTTGCTGCCAGATGGCGAATCGGGAGTGATGAGGTTGGGCACTTCGAGCAAAGAGGTGGAGATAGTTATCTCGTAAGGTTCCTCGGTTTCGTAGGTGATTGTGTCGCCGACCGATTCGTAAAAGTCGGCTGTGAAACGTACATAGAAGGAGCCTTGTTCTGAGAACTCGTAGTCGAGACGGGAAGTGAGGCTGTCGTATTCTAACGTGCGAAATCTGTCGATAAGCATCTGGAACTTGCTATCCTCAGCAATCTCCCACGCGAAATAGTCGGGCTTGCGCGACATCTCGGCTTCAAAGTGCACAGTGAAAGGGCCAGGCCCCTTGAATGTATGGCCGCTGGCGACTACCGAGTCGGCTTGGTTGTCGATATGCTGCATCTCATCGATGTAGGCTGTATCGAGGAGGATGTAGTCGTTGGCCGCCTGATAACGGGTGAGGTGGCGGGTACGTGCTGATGCAGTGTCGAAGCAGAAAGCCACGAGTATGAGCAATGAAGCTATAGCGACTATGTTTGTGAAAGGAATTCGCATGGGAAGCTTGTCTTGGGAATATCAGAAATGATCGGTTACTCGTGCGAAAGCGGGAGCATCGAACGGGCAGAAGTCCTTGTCTTGATACTTGTAGTGACCTACGATGGCTATCATCGCAGCATTGTCGGTGGTGAACTTGAAGGGTGGGAGGAAGACTTTCCAATGGTACTTTTGGCCAAGAGCCGTGAGACCATCGCGCACACCACTATTAGCCGAAACGCCGCCGCTTAGTGCAACTTGACGGATGCCGGTCTCTTTGACGGCCTTCTTCAGTTTGTCCATTAGGATATCGACGATGGTCTTTTGCAAGGATGCACAAAGGTCCTTCTTGTTCTCTTCGATGAAGTTGGGATTCTCCTTTAGAGCATCGCGCAGAGTATAGAGGAACGAAGTCTTGAGCCCCGAGAAGGAGTAATCGAGGCCGTCGATATGCGGCTTGGCAAATTTGAACCGATCGGGATTTCCTTCATTGGCCAGTTGGTTGATGATGGGGCCACCTGGGTAGCCCAAGCCCATTACCTTGGCACACTTGTCGAAGGCTTCGCCTGCAGCATCGTCGATGGTTTGTCCGATGACCTCCATGTCCTTGTAGCTGTTGACCTTGATGATCTGGCTGTTGCCGCCACTGACAAGTAGGCAAAGGAACGGGAAGGTTGGAACCTCCTTTGGAACGTCGGGTTCGGTCACGAAATGCGCCATGACATGTCCTTGCAGATGGTTGACATCAATCATCGGGATATGGAGAGCCGAGGCCAGGCCTTTTGCAAAGGAAAGACCTACTAGCAGTGAGCCCATCAGTCCGGGACCACGGGTAAAGGCAATGGCGGTGAGGTCTTCCGGCTTGATGCCAGCACGTCGGATGGCTTCGCTTACGACGGGAACTATATTCTGTTGATGAGCTCGGCTGGCGAGTTCTGGTACAACGCCGCCGAAGGCCTCGTGAACAGCTTGACTGGCTATGACGTTGCTGAGCATGACCCCGTCGCGAAGGACGGCTGCCGAAGTGTCATCACATGAGGATTCGATACCAAGTATTATTGTGGACATTGTTTTAATGAGAAGGTGTTTTGAAGGGTGCATAAAAGCGATGCAAAGATACACCTTTTTTTACAAATGGCCAAGCAAAAAGTGAAAAAATCATAGTGCAAAGCAACTTTTGTCGGAATTGTTTGGAAATATCGCAAAGAAGTCGTACCTTTGCGGCGCATTTTTTGTGCATACGTGCATCCGCATACACGTATGCACGCATAAGATTAGACGCAATACATTGAAAAAAGCATGAAGATATTTCACAAGTTCGGCTTGGCGGTTTTGTTGACCTTGGGGCTTTGTGGCCTTCAAAGCATCACGGCTGAAGTACGTCATCATACCGTTCAGCCAGGCCAGACACTCTACAGCATTTCGCGAGCCTACGGTGTCACCGTAGAAGCCATCAAGGCCGCTAATCCACAGATTGAAGGTACCAGTATTCCAACCGGTGTGAAACTCATCATTCCGGAATCTACAACCGAACCTGTTGACATGCCTTTGGTTCCAGAGGTCGTCAACGGGCAGTTTAGTGAAGAACGGAAGAACGATTCGACAGCTACGACCATGCCTCGTCAGATGCAGGACAATGGCAATCTGCACACATTATGGGAGCTTTCGGACAACGACCACTGGACCGATGGCACGTTGAACATGGCTGTCATTATGCCGTTCAACCTTGGATCCGGAACGACGGCCGAGAACAAGACGCAGATGCGCAGCGTGGAGTTTTACGAAGGCGTACTGATGGCAGTGGAGGAGATGCAAGCCAAGGGTCGTCGGGTGACAATTCAGGCCTACGATACGGGTTCGGAATCGCTTTACAGCATCTTGGCCAACCCTCAGCTCATGTTGGCCGATGTGGTCATTGCCCCCATGGAGGAGAATGAACTGCAACAAGTTGCCGACTGGGGCGAACGTTCGGGGACGCCTGTCATCAGTCCATTCAGTGTCTCGACCGGCTTGATTGATAACAACGAGCATGTTTTTCAGGTCAATGTCTCGAAGGCCATGCTTTATCCCCAGCTTACTAAAGACCTCATTCAACGCTTTGAGGGTTATACCTTCATCTTTATTGCTGACAGTGTGGGTAATCGAAAGATTGATCCTTATCCGGCCTTGTTAAAGGAATCATTGATTGAACACAATATACCCTTCCGCGAGTTATCTTATCTTCATCCTTCCCGTTTGATGGCATGTGACTCTATTCTTGGATTGAAAGAGGAACCTCTGGTCTTTGTGCCGGTGACACCGCAGCCTGAAGCCATGCGTCGCATGTTCAGCGGTTTGCAACATGTCAAGATTCTGCGTGACGCGCGTTATCAGGAAGCGTTGAAACAAGGCAATGCCAGTCTTGCTGGTCCTCCGAAACTGGCGATGCTCGGCTATCCTGAGTGGGTGCTCAATACAAGTGACTTTGTCAACTACTACTACGACTTGAACGTGTATATGTTCTCCAAGGTTTATGCAAATCCATTCGACCCGGAGTTGAAGAACTTCTATGCCAACTTCAAGAAGTGGTACGGTAAAGAACCCATGTCGCTTGTTCCGAAGTATGGTATCTTGGGGTATGATGTCGCCAAGTTCTTCTTTGAGGCTTTGACCCGTTATGGGGAACATATTGAAGAACGGCTGGACGGACAGTTGTCCGACGGACTCCAGAATGTCTTCTGCTTTGACCGTAGCATGGGACGTGGCTTCTACAACCGTGGCTTCTACCTCGTACATTTTACTCCAGAGTCAACGGTAGAGAAGATTGTGGTTCAGTAAATCTTCGAAACCCACACCACGAAGTGAACCAAAGTCACGGATGAAGATATTTGCACTACATATATCCTGTCGATTGACAATAATCTGCTGTCTGATGACACTAATCGGTCTTCAGCAGCAGATTACTGCACAAACACGTATCCCCCGTGAGGTTCACTTTGGTGTGATTGGCGGTGCCAATCTGAGTCAATACTCTTTTCTGCCTCCAGTCTCCCAGAAGATGGCCCATGGCTATACCGGCGGCGTAGCCATCCGTTATATCGAAGAAACGTTATTCGGACTTCAAGCCGAACTCCTGCTTACTCAGCGCGGCTATAAGGACTATTACGAGAATTATCCCGATTTGAAATTCTCACGTTCGTTGACGTACGTCGAGATGCCGGTCATGGCGCATGTCTATTTCAAGATGGGATCGCACAACGAGATAGCGTTTGATGCCGGTCCCAAGATCGGATGGTATCTGAGCGATAAGATCGATAGCAATCTGCCAGCCGATTTCGGCGAGGAAGGTTCGGAATATAACATCAAAGTCACGGCCCATCATACGTTGCCTGTAAGCCGCAAGTTTGACTATGGCATTCAGGCAGGCCTCGGTTACGAGTTCAAGTTCGGCCCAAAGGTAAGCCTTCAGTTACAGGGCCGATATTATTATGGTCTTGCTAACATCTGGCCAGACACCAAGGCAGATGAATTCGAGCAATCATCCAATCAGTCTATCCAGATTGTAGCTTCCCTCTGGTGGCACTACACCATTCGCGGCAAGAAAGTGAAACGCGAGCAAATGAAAGAAAACGAATAAAATACAACTTATGAACATCATCGAAACAGCTATCCCCGGTGTATTGATCATCGAGCCACGAGTCTTCAAGGATTCGCGAGGTTACTTTTTCGAAAGTTATTCACAACGGGAATTTGATGAGAAGATAAATGCCATCCTTGGACATCCCATCCGCTTTGTGCAGGACAATGAGTCGATGTCGAGTTATGGCGTGATGCGTGGACTGCATTACCAAAGGATGCCCTATACCCAGTCCAAGCTAGTGCGTTGCGTGAAAGGTGCTGTCCTTGATGTCGCTGTCGATATCCGCAAGGGTTCACCGACCTTTGGCCAGCATGTGGCCGTGGAGCTCAACGAGGAGAATCATTTGCAGTTCTTTGTTCCGCGCGGCTTTGCCCATGGTTTCTCCGTGCTGTCCGAGACGGCTGTTTTCCAATACAAGTGCGACGCGTTCTATCATCCTCAGGCAGATGCCGGCATCAATATCAAAGATGAAATGTTCGGCATCGATTGGCGTATCCCTGCCGACAAGGCTATCCTTTCGGAAAAGGATCTTCGTCATGCCAATCTGTTGGATGGCCCATTGGATTTCGACTATAACGATAACCTTTATCCCGAGTTCTCAAAGTAAATCAACAAACAATGATGAATATTCTTGTCACTGGAGCAAACGGTCAGTTGGGCAATCAAATGCGGCGTTTGGGGGCAACGTCTTCCAATCATTATATTTATACTGATGTGGTGGCTCCCGAAGGTGTCGAGACAACGATCCTTGACATAACAAATATAAATAATGTACGCGCGTTGTGTGAAGCCGAGCAGGTGGATGTTATTGTTAATTGTGCAGCTTATACCAATGTAGATAAGGCAGAGTCGGATGCTGAGTTTTGCGAAACGTTGAATGCCAAGGCTCCTCAATACCTTGCCGAAGTCATGAAAGAGCGCGGAGGTCTGCTTGTTCATGTTTCGACCGACTATGTCTTTGGCGCCGATCCCTACAATGTGCCTTGCAAGGAAGATCAGCAGGGAACACCTTCGGGTGTGTATGGACTAACCAAGTTGCATGGGGAGCAGAACATTATTGCATCGGGTTGTAAGTACATCATTATTCGTACAGCATGGCTCTATTCCGCTTTTGGCAGGAATTTTGTCAAGACCATGCTCAATCTGACTGCCACAAAACCGGCATTGAAGGTCGTTTTCGATCAGGTGGGTACGCCTACCTTTGCCGGTGACCTCGCTGATGTGATTTTCGATATCGTCGAGAACCGCAAGTGGGAAGGCAAGACAGGCATCTATCATTATTCGAACGAAGGAGTATGCTCGTGGTACGATTTCACGATGAAGATTGCTGCATTGGCAGGCAATACGAATTGCGATATCCAGCCATGCCATTCCGACGAATTCCCATCGCCTGTCAAGCGTCCTGCCTACTCTGTGCTCGACAAGACCAAGATCAAGGAGACCTTTGGCATCAGGATTCCCTATTGGACCCATTCGCTTGAGAAGTGTTTGAGGGAGATTAAGGGGCAGTTGTAGATATAGTCACTATAGTATTTATAGTCACTATAGCATCTATTATCAAAAAAAGTTACAAATGGGCGTTGTAGTTCGTCAATCCCTGAAAGGGACCTTTGTCAATTACATTGGCGTAGTGCTGGGCATCTTTGTCCAGTTCTACATTGTCGCCAAGTTCCTTGATCCAGAGGTTATCGGACTAAGCAAGGTGGTTTATGAGGTGGCGTTCCTGTTGAGCTCATTGGCGCTATTTGGCTCAGGCAGCACTGGCATGAGGTTCTTTCCATACTTCAAGGATGAAAAGACCGGCAATCATGGCTTCCTTTATTATTATCTGCTCTTTCCGATTTTCGGAGTTATTACGATAACGCTGTTATATCTTGCCTTTCGCGGTCCGATAGAATCATATTTCGAGGCCAAGAGCCCGCTCTTCAACCAGCATTTCTATTATGTCATACCGATGCTGATTGTGCTGGCGTTTTGGGTATGGGCCGAAAACTATGCCAATATCAACATGCGGATAGCCGTTCCGAAGGCAGTTCGTGAGATAGGCATGCGATTGATGATGTTGGGCATCTATTTGGCATACGGTTTCGGATATATTGGAGTGACAGGGCTGATTGTTGGGTTTATCGTCTGCTACGGCGTCTGCATGGTTTTTGCGGGAGTCTATTCGTTGAGTGTGGGCAGTCGAACACTCAAACACGACTGGAGTTTCATCACTCCTGAATTGCGCAGCAAGGTACTCAAGTATGCGG
This sequence comes from Bacteroidales bacterium, assembly GCA_017618715.1. Classification (GTDB taxonomy): domain Bacteria; phylum Bacteroidota; class Bacteroidia; order Bacteroidales; family UBA3663; genus Liminaster. Next base: position 132,408 of record JAFZTS010000002.1, on the reverse strand, counting down.
GCTTCCTGATGTTGGCTACCATCAGCGGAAACATCATCCAGCAGATGGACACCTTCATGCTGGCAGGTGTCAAAGGATTATATGACGCAGGCATCTACACCATTGTGATATATATGGCAGAGATTGTGAATTTGCCATCGCGCAACATTACGCCCATCAGTACCCCATTGGCTTCACAGGCGATGAAGGATGGCAACATTGCGCGTGCTCAGCAACTCTATCGTCAAGTCAGCGTCCATCAGATGCTCGCTTCTTCGGTGCTGCTTTTGATAGTTTGGATCAATTTGGATAATATATATGCAATCATTCCCAATGGAGAAAAGTTCGCCGAGGGTCGATGGGCCGTCCTTTTCCTTGGGCTTTCGAAGGTTGTTTATGGAACTCTTAATTTCGGCAATACGCTGATATCCTTCTCAAAGTATTACTATTGGACGCTTTTCATCGCCCTTATCCTGGCAGCCATCTCCATCATCACCAATCTCCATTTCATTCCCATTTGGGGCTTGAGTGGTGCGGCATTTGCCTCTTTGATAACGGTGTTGGTAAGCTACGCCTATCAGCAGTACCTTGTGCAGACCAAGATAAAGACCAATCCATTCAGTTGGGCACATGCGAGGATTCTCCCATTCCTGGTTCTTCTTTTTGTGGCCAATTTGTTTATTCCATCTTTGTCTGAGGTTTCTCCTCTGCTTGATGTCCTTGTCCGCACGTCGATTATAGCTGTCATTGCTTTTATTCTGGTCTATGTGTTGAAGATTTCACCGCAAATCAGCTGGTTCATCCACACTAAGATTTTGCGCAAAGACCCTAAAACCTTGAAGAAATGAAACCGATATTCATCGCAGGCCCCTGTGTGATTGAGTCTCAGGAATGCCTTGAGACTGTGGCTGAAGAGTTGGTGCGCCTCAATGTCAAATATGGTCTTGAGATAATTTTCAAGGCATCGTTCGATAAAGCCAATCGCACGTCGATAACGTCTTATCGTGGACCAGGCTTGGAAAAAGGCTTGCAGATGCTTGCCGACATCAAGGCCAAATATGGCTTACGGTTGCTTACAGATATACACGAAGCGTATCAAGCAGCACCCGCTGCCGAGGTGGTGGATGTGTTACAGATTCCAGCTTTCCTGTGCCGTCAGACCGATCTGCTTGTTGCTGCTGCGAAGACAGGGAAAAGTATCAATATAAAAAAGGCACAGTTCCTGTCGGGTGCCGACATGCAGTATCCTGTGCAGAAGGTGCTTGAGTCGGGTGGCAAGGAGGTTTGGCTTACGGAGCGTGGCAATAGCTTTGGCTATAACAATCTGGTCGTAGATTTCCGTAATATTCCCGATATGCTGAAGATTGTTCCACGCGTTATTATGGACTGTACCCATTCGGTTCAGCGCCCTGGAGCAGCCGGAGGCAAGACAGGTGGCAATCGCGAGTTCGTTCCTGCCATGGCATTGGCCGCAAAGGCATTCGGCGCTACAGGATATTTCTTCGAGACGCATCCCAATCCCGAGCGAGCTTTGAGTGACGGGCCGAACATGCTCTTCTTGAAGGATCTGGAGCAAGTCGTTGTTTCATTGCTGTAAGTATTCTGAGGAGCTTAGATAATCTTTTTTACATCCATAGTCAATGAGTGAGATAATAGATACAGGCATAAGATGTTTGACCGACGAGGCACAAGCGATTCTCGATCTGATTCCACGGATGGGAGAGGAGTTCGAGAAGTCGATTGACTTGTTATTGAACTGCCGTGGCAAGGTCATTGTGACTGGAGTAGGCAAGTCGGGACATATCGGTTCGAAGATTGCAGCTACCCTGGCTTCTACGGGTACACCCTCGTTCTATTTGAATCCGCTCGATGCCTATCACGGTGACCTCGGCATGATAGCTCCAGGTGACGTGGTGATGGCTATCTCTTACTCGGGAAACACCGATGAACTGCTTCGTTTCATCCCCTTGATCCTCGAGCGTGAGATACCCATCATTGGCATCTCGGGAAATCCAGATTCCTTGTTGGCTCGATACAGCACTATTCATCTCAATATAGCCGTCAGTCATGAGGCTGATCCGCTCAATCTTGCTCCGACTTCTTCTACCACGGCGACTTTGGCCATGGGCGATGCCTTGGCTTGTGCTTTGGTCAAGGTGCGTCATTTCGAGGATGCCGATTTCGCTTGTTTCCATCCGGGAGGCAGCCTTGGCAAGCGGTTGCTTTCGAAAGTGCGCGACTTTATGGCCACCGATGCACTCGACATCTGGAGAGTTAGTCCCTCGGATATGCTTTCGGATGTCATCACCAAGATCAGCCAGGGACGCAAGGGCCTTGTGGTGGCATTGAATGAGCAGCAGGATGTGGTGGGTATCATTACCGACGGAGACGTGCGTCGCGCCATGCAACGCCATCGTGAGGCATTCTTTCGCCTCAAGGTGGAGGATGTGATGACTCGCCGCCCCAAGCAGATCCATTCTGATGCCAAGTTGTCGCAGGCAGCCGACCTTATGCTCAGCAATTCTATCCATGCCCTCATCGTGCTGGATAAGGATGACCGCTTCTGTGGCATCATTGACTACTTCGCTTGTGTCTGATGTATTTCCAAAAAATATAATATTATGAATGAAGGAACACCCGTCAAGAAATTTGACCAGCCTACCAAGCGTTATGTGCAGATTCTTGACATTACCAATGACCCCGAACTTATCCGCAAGTATTGTCACTGTCATTCCCAGGAAGTGTTCTGGCCTGAGATACAGAAGGGACAGAATGAGGTCGGTATTCTTGACATGGAGATTTACCGCAAGGATAATCATCTGGTGATGATTGTCGAAACTGTTGCCGACTTCGACTGGGAGAAGGCTATGGCCAAACTCGCCACGCTGCCTCGACAGGCCGAGTGGGAAGCTTTCGTTGCAGCTTATCAGGGCTGTGACCCGAATGCCAAGAGCGATGAAAAGTGGCAGATGACTGAGCGAATGTTTCATCACTATTAATCATTTTTGAGAAATGAAACGTGTACTGATTGTGGGTGGGGCTTCAGGTATTGGCCTGTCCCTGTCTCTTTATTTGGCTCGACAGGAAGACGTTGAGCGTGTATTTGTACTCGACAAGAAGCCTTTCGAAGAGCAATACAAGCAAGAGAAGATCTCGGCAGATATCTTTGATGTAACCTGCGAGGACTATAGTGCGCTTGAAAGATACGATGATATAGATGCCCTCTATATCACCGCAGGTTATGGACATTTAGGAATGGTTGAGGACTTCGACGACAAGTATATTCGTTCCATTTTTGCCGTGAATGCCGAAGGTCCAATCCGTATCCTGCGTCATTTCTATCCACAGATGCTGGAGGCAAAGCCATTCCATTGTGCGGTGATGGTAAGCATTGCTGCCCATTTGTCATCTCCACTCTTTGCCTACTATAGTGCTACTAAGGCAGCTGTGCGCATGTTCATCGAAGCCGCTAACGTCGAACTCGAGGTGCAGGGTTCCGAGAATCGCATCATGGAGGTTTCGCCAGGTTCGCTCAAGGGCACATCGTTCAATGGGGGACAGTCCGATCCGGCACAGACCACCGCATTGGCTCGCGAAATCGTGGAGCGTTCCAAGGTTCGTCAGCAGCTCTTCATCCCTCAGTACGACGAGGTGTTCAAGGGCGTGCTGCAACGTTATCAGGACAATCCACACAAGTACGGCATCGATTCCTATTGGTACAAGAAGAACGGACGCAAACGTTGATGGTATGCAAGAAAGTATTCCACAGGCAACAGGGAACCTCCGAGCACTTCAGCTGAGAATGACAGAGATTTTGCTTGAAGTGGATAAGGTTTGTCGCAATAATGGTATTCGTTATTGGATAGAATATGGAACCTTATTAGGTGCGGTGCGTCATGGAGGTTTTATTCCTTGGGATGACGATACCGATATTTGCGTTTTTGAAGATGATTTTGACAAGTTCATTGAGGTTTGCAACAAATCACTTCCGGATTGGTTGTATGTTCAAACCGAGAAAAACGAACCCTGTTCCGGCATGGGTGGAGGATTGATTAAAATACGTGATCGACGCTCGCTCTATATCAATGATTTTGACAGTTTCAAATTGGACTATAACAAAGGCATATTTGTGGATGTTTTTAAGAGTATTAATTGTCCTAAAATGCCCAAGTCACTTTTCCGTTATTTGTCTAAACGAATATCATTGTCCTATGGATTCTATCATTATCCCTGCTTGATTACGTTTCGTACCATAGTTTGTTATTTCCTCTATCCAATCTCCTATCTGTTTCATAAGGGAATCTTCAACTTCTTCTATCTATTTGGAAAAAGTGACAAGTATTTTTTCACTCCGGAAAGATACTCTTATGGCCTATATTCCTCAAAGGATGCAATCTTTCCTTTGAAAGAAATCGAATATGAAGGTCATAAGGTTATGGGACCGGCAAATCCAGACCAATGTTTGCGAGATATTTACGGTGATTATATGAAAATACCGGAAAAGAGTCGTCGTCGTACCCACGCGGTCTGTGTATTAGTTGATGAACAAGTAGGTAAGGTAAACTATTAGTTTATATGAAACTTCTCTCCCTCATCATCCCTACATTCAACATGGCTGCGCTGTTGCCACGTTGTTTGGAGTCGTTGGTACAGGCGAATGGAGCCAAAGAATGGTTGGAGGCTATTGTGGTCAATGATGGATCACAGGATAATTCTTTGGACGTGGCAAGGATGTGGCAAGAGAGATATCCTGAAACCATTACTGTCATTGATAAGCCCAATGGCAATTACGGTTCGACTATCAATGCGGCATTACCAATAGCCAAAGGATCATACATCAAGGTTTTGGATTCGGACGATTGGTTCGACACAAAAGCACTCGATGAATTCCTCTCCGTCTTGAATGATACACTCAAAAAAGACGTGAACCCGGACATAGTCCATACGCCATTCACTTTGCTGGGTCCAAATGGTGTAAAGGAGGTTATCCGATATAACACTATGGGCAAGGAACCCTACGAGTATGGGCGAGTCTATGACTTGGATGAGGTTCTAAAAGGCGGATATATCCGATTCTTTTTGATGCATGCCTTGACTTATCGCACTGAATTGTTGCGAGAAATGAGGTATAGACAGACTGAAGGAGTTTCTTATACCGATACAAAATGGTCATGTTATCCGACATTTTGGGCGAAGAACATTCTGTTTCTCAATTTGAATCTCTATCAGTACAATGCCGACCGAGAGGGGCAGACCATGGATCCAAAGGTTCTGATGAAGTGCATCAATCAACTTTCGAAAGTCACTGATAATATGCTTCAATACTATCGTCAGCACATAAACGACGAACAAATAACGCATATTAGAAAAGGTTGGTTGAAGCAATATTTTGAGAATCGAATGCGCATCCTTTACAAGCTCTATTTGCTTGACATGCCTCGCGAGGATTTCAAGATTGAGGAAATGGAAGCCTTTGATCAAAAATATTGGCCCATCTGTCAAGAGTTGGATTTCCACTTCGTCCTATGGCCTGAGAATAAGCTTCTCCGCATCGACTATATCAAGTATTGGCACAAGCATCACAAGCGTTGGCCCACTTGGTTTGAGTTTATCAACCATCAGGTAGATAGGTTGGCCAAGTATGTTTATGTGCGTGTGTTCCGCAAGTAATATCCTTCAAAGTAGATATGACCCCCAAGCTTCGCATCAAGTTTTATTGCCGTAGCTTCAACAAGGAGCTTTACCTGCTCAGCCGAGGGTTGTATGAGCAGGCCGGCTACCCGTGCATTCGTCTCACCGACCAGACAGCCGACGGGTACTTCTATACGATGCTTGCCGACGAAACCTGCGACATAGCCATCAATGTCGATGAGGACTGCTTCATCACCGATCTCGATGCCGTGTTGGCGTTGGCCAAAAAGGCTCAGACCGAAGGGTGGGTCAATATCGGGTGCTCGGATGCAGGCAAGGGTGTGCCACGTAAGGGCGATCCTACGGTGACCAATCCGTTTTTTAATGTCTTCAACCTGCATGATATTCGCAAGGCCTGGAACGCTTATCGTCTCATCCCCGAACTCAAGCAAGATAGTTACAAGGGCATCGAGCCTTACTACAACTTCTTTCACTGGATGGTGCGAACTTTCCCTGGCAAGACCTTGTATCTCGACAACGAACGACACACCGATGGCATCACAACCCGCCTCGACTTTTGTCTTCACACGTGGTTCGCGCGTCAATACAATCCAGGTATCCTGACCCATCTCTTTGAAGGCAACGATCGGAAGGATGTCAACCATCGTCTGCGAATCGATGCTGTCATCGATGAAGCGTATGCTCTGCGTGGACTCCACCGCCCATCGTTTTCCATCGTGCAGCGTATTGGTTTCAAGGCCGATGAACTATGTCGTTGGACCATCAAGGTGCCTCAACGCGTGGCTGGCTGGCCCAATAAGATTCGACGCAAATTAGGCAAATGAAAGATGAAGGTTAGTATTGTTACCCCCATCTATCGTTGTGCTCCCTATATCAAGGGATGCCTTCAAAGCCTCATGGCACAGACCTGCCAGGACTTTGAGGTACTATTGGTAGATGACCATGGTGGGGATGGGAGCATGGATCTGGCCCATGCCTTTGTCGAACAGGAAGGAGTGATGGAGAAGTTCCGTTTTCTTGAAACTCCTCGGAACAGTGGCCCTGGTGTGGCTCGCAACGTTGGCCTTGAGGCGGCAAAGGGTGAATACGTAGCATTCATCGACAGTGACGACGAGTGGAAACCCACTTTCCTCGAGAAGTTGCTTCATGCGGCAGAAACATCGCAGACCGACCTCGCCTTCTGTCAGCTCAAGTATCGCGGAGGAGCAAATGACGGTCGCGTTTTTCGCAATCCTGTCGTCGAAGCTGGCGCGTTCACTTTCGAGGCGAAACGCCATTTCTTGCTCCACTTCGTCACTTTTTCGGTATGTTTCCTTTTTCGGCGGCAATTCCTCGATGAGAACGAACTGAGATTTCCCGACGAAAGGAATAGTGAGGATACCAATTTCCTCACGCGCTGTCTTCTTTTGGCCCGGCGTATCGCCTGCGTTGATGAACCGCTTTATGTCTATTGCGTTCGGGATGAGTCGTTGAGCACCGGACGAGACAAGCATCGCTACAAAACCCGTCTTTCGGCTCTCAACAAGCTCAAAAAGGCTTTCGATGCGATGAAACAGGATGGGCGTTATGCCGACCTCCATCTCGAGCAATTCGATGGAGTGATGCGCATCCTTTGGTTCAAGAAGGGTTTGGCGCAAAGCGTCAAGGACTATATCAAAAACAACATATAAATGAATACTATCAAGAAACTATGGCCCACTCTTCTGGCCATTCTCGTCTTTGCTGTGGTGGCGTGCGTCTATATGTCGCCTGTGCTCGACGGCAAGATCATCGCCACGAGTGATGGCGTGCAGGGTCGAGCAGCTGTGCACGAGGCCGTCGAGTATTACGAGCAGACGGGAAATCGCACGTGGTGGACCGGTTCGATGTTCTCGGGTATGCCGAACTATCAGATTGGTGGTGGAAAGTACCTGAAGGATTACTGGCTGCAGCCTGTCAAGGATGTCCTGCTTTGGGGACATCGCAATGTGATTGCTATCGTGCTGATCTATTGCCTCTGCTTCTTCGCGTTGTTGCGTTCGATGAAGGTCGATAAGTGGCTTTCTATCGTGGGTGCATTGGCCATTGCTTTCTCCAGTTATTTCTTCATCATCATCGGAGCCAACCATCACTCCAAGACATCAACGTTGGCGCTCATGTCTGCTGTCGTGGCGGGCTTCTATCTGATTTTCCATGGTCATCGCAAGACGGGCATAGTCCTCACATTGCTTTGTTCGGCCATCGGTTTCTATCCGCATCCTCAGATGTCGTACTACGTCTGCTTCATCCTTGGTGCATTCTGGATTGCCGAACTGTGCTATGCCATCACTTCCAAGGCATGGAAGGCATTTGGTCTTTCGACACTGCTTTTTGCGGCAGCTTTCGGTATCGGCTTGGGTACGGGTACGGCGGCTATCTTTGCTAACCTTGAATATGCCGAGGAAACCATGCGAGGAGGGCATTCCGACCTCGAAAAAGCCAGCGACGAGATGAACAAGACCAAGGGTCTCGACCTTGATTATGCGACGGCCTGGAGCTATGGAATCAGTGAGTCATGGACGTTCCTGATTCCTGATTATATGGGCGGCTCGTCAAACTATGCTCTTGACAAGGACTCGGACCTTTACAAGGACATGGTCGGAAAAGGTGTGCCGCGCAAGACAGCCGAACAGTTCTGCCAGAGCGTGCCGCTCTATTGGGGCGACCAGCCGTTCACAGCTGGTCCAGTCTATATGGGTTCCATCGTTTGTCTGCTCTTCTTGCTCGGTCTTTTGATCGTCCGTGGTCCCTACAAATGGTGCCTGCTGGCTGTCACCCTGCTCAGCATCGCCCTTTCCTGGGGCAATCATTGGATGGGGTTGACACGCTTCTTCTTCGAAGCGGTTCCGATGTATAACAAATTCCGTGCCGTTTCTTCCATCCTTGTCATTGCCGAAATCACCATGCCATTGCTCGGCTTCCTCGCCCTCAAACGCATCACCGAAGCAAAGGAGGCTGCTCTTGAGGCAGCAGGCGATTCGGCCGAACAGTATGCTGCTTCAGCCGTAATCAAGGATTTGGCGCGCAATGTACTCATATCGGCAGGAGTTATTGTTGTGCTGCTGCTTATTGCATTCGCTACCACTTCCGGCTTTATGGGCCCGAATGATGAAGGTATGTTCTCGCAGCTTCCCGATTGGTTGGTCGATGGCATCGTAGCGGAACGTGCTGCCATGTTCAAGGCGGATGTCTTCCGTTCGTTGGGCTTTGTGCTTGCGGCAGCTGTCGTTATTTATGCCTATGTCAAGAGCCACAAGTTCCGCGGCACTGCCATCCTTGCCCTCATTTTGGGAGCCCTCATCCTGCTCGACATGTGGCCGGTTGATAAGCGCTATATGAACGATAGTATGTTCTCGAAGGCCAATACTTTCGAGCAGAGCTATAAGATCCAGCCTTGGGAAAAACAAATCCTTGACAATGACAAGGACCCCAACTTCCGCGTATTCAATCTCGCTGCCAACACCTTCAACGATGCACGCACGTCCTATCGCCTGAAGTCCATCGGCGGGTATTCGGCAGCCAAGCTGCGTCGTTACCAGGACCTCATCGACCAGCATCTCTCCAAAATGCACTGGCCGGTGCTCAATATGCTCAATGCCAAATACATTGTTTTTCAGGATCAGCAGGGTGGCCAGCCACAGGTGCAGCTCAATCCCGAAGCCATGGGCAATGCTTGGTTTGTCGATACGCTCCGTGTCGTACAGACACCCAATGAGGAGTGTGATGGACTTATGCAATATGACCTCCATCATACGGCTGTCGTGGACAAGGCTTTTTCCAGCATGTTGCCGGGAGCTGTTAACGATGGGTTGGCTGTCAATGCCAATGATAGTACAGCAAGTGTAAGCCTTACAAAATATACTCCTGAATATGTCGAGTACGATTCCAAGTCTTCCCAACCGGGGACGATTGTCTTTAGCGAAATCTATTACAACAAGGGATGGAAGGCTATCATTGACGGTCAGCCTGCCGACTATTACCGAGTGAACTATATGCTTCGTGCGCTCAATGTGCCGGCTGGCAATCATCACATTCGCTTCGAATTCCGTCCTGAGTCCGTCGAGAAGGGCAATAGATTGTCGATGTTCTTTGTCGTCTTGATGTATCTTGTCATCCTCGGATGCATAGGTTTAGGCCTGAAAGAAATATTTGTCAAGAAATAATGAGAGTAACCATTGTAGGTCCTGCCTGGCCTTATAGAGGCGGCATAGCGGCGTTCAATGAGCGGTTGGCACATCAGCTTCAGTCGGAAGGGCATGAAGTGCAGCTATATACTTTCACTTTGCAATATCCTGGATTCCTTTTCCCGGGCAAAACACAGTTAAGTGCAGAACCGGCACCACCAGATCTTCGCATCGAACGTAAGCTGTCATCAGTCAATCCGTTTACCTGGGTATCTCTGGGACGTCGCATCAGGCGTGAAGCTCCCGATCTACTTGTCCTTGCTTATTGGATGCCCTTCATGGCACCTTGTCTTGGTACGGTAGGCCGAATCGCCAAAGGCAATGGCTCAACGCATGTCATTGCTCTTTGCCATAATCTCATTCCTCACGAATCGCGACCCTTTGACCGACTACTGACCAAATATTTCATCGGCTCGGTGGAATACGTAGCGGCACTTTCACAATCCGTGTGTGACGATGTCCACCAATATGCTCCTACGATGCCGACTGTTGCTTCGCCCCATCCTCTCTACGACAATTTCGGCGAACCAATGGATCGTGCAGAAGCATGTAGTCATCTGGGGCTTGATGAGTCGTCGCGCTTTCTGCTGTTCTTCGGTTTGATACGCGATTACAAGGGGCTTGACCTTTTGTTGGAAGCCTACGCCGGGCTGGTTAAAGTATTTCCAGAGGTGAAACTCATTGTCGCAGGTGAATTCTACAGCGGAGAAGAGCGTTATCATGCCCAAGCCACGCACTTGGGTATTGACGACAAGGTAATTTGGCGGACCGAGTTTGTATCCGACCACGAGGTGCGATATTTCTTTGCAGCTGCCGACCTTGTGGTACAACCTTACAAATCGGCCACCCAGAGCGGTGTTACCCAGATCGCCTATCATTTTCAACGGCCCATGTTGGTGACACGTGTCGGCGGTCTGCCCGAAATCGTCCCCGATGGCAAGGTCGGTTATGTTGTCGATCCCAATCCCAAGGATATAACCGCTGCCCTCATTCGCTTCGTCACAGAGCATCCCGATTTCTCCTCGGGTCTTGCATCCGAACGCGAAAAGTATAGCTGGCCTGTCTTTACGAAAAACCTTTTGTCCCTTCTTGACCCAACTAAACTCTCTTAACCCTCACAACTATGTCCGAAAACAACGAACAACCCATTAACGAGCAACCTATTAACGAGCAGCCCGTCAACGAGCAACCCAATACTGAGCAACCACCCAGAATACTCCCTACGCTTCAGGAGCTCAACGATCCCACCGAACTGACTCGTATGGCCAAGAAGCGGCACTATTCAACCCTTCATTGGTACGCTGTCTATGTGCATCCGGGACACGAGATGCAGATTCACGATTATCTTATGGGCATCGATACGAAGAAGAAGCGTCGTCGCGCCAAGGCCAAGAAAGAAGATCTCTTCATTCCTGTCGAACCCGAAAAGGTGCTGATGGAGTGTTTCGTCCCTCTCAAGCGCGTCCATGTCAAGTACTCCGACCGCATGGTGTGGAAGGAGAAGGTGCAGACACCTGGAATCATCTTTGTGCACACCATCCTCGACAATCGTGATCCGTTGTTCCACAGTCGCATCTCCGAATACGTCGTCGGCTTCCTCAACGATCGCACCCGCCATTGGCCGCAGCCCATTCCCGACATCCAGATGCTCGAGTTCAAGGCATTGAGCGAAGCTGACTGGCTCGAATCGGTCGAAAAACCCACCTACGCTATCGGCGACAAGGTGCTGGTACTCGAAGGTCCTCTCCGCGGACATGTCGCCTACCTCGCCTCCGTCCGCGAGACGGTGAGCAAACAGGAATATGAGAAGGATCGCCAGGGCAATCAGATTCTCGACAGCGAAGGCAATCCAATCTACAAGCGCAAGACTACGCTATGTGTCCAGCTCACTGGAGTGCTAACCGCCCTCTTCGAAATCGATGCCGACAAGGTCGTCAAGGCACCTGCTGATGCGCCTGATTATGGCGTGTACGATTGAAAAAACATGTCATCAGACCCCATTTGGTCGGTGCGCAACCGATTAAATGGGGCTTTTCACGTTTTTTTAGGCTTAAAAATTTGGAATTGTCATCGAAAATCGGTATCTTTGCAGCCTAAAATAAGGAAGCGCCAGCCTCACTGGCTGACGGCCAATCATTTTGCTGAGTGAATAAATTTCTATAACAAACCTGTAAACCTGTTTTAATTTTTAATTATGGCAGAAAACAAAAAGCGCGTCTATCTCTTCGGCAATGGTAAGGCTGAAGGTAAGGCAGACATGAGAAATCTTCTGGGTGGCAAGGGTGCTAACCTTGCCGAGATGAATCTTATTGGAGTGCCCGTTCCTCCTGGATTCACCATTACGACCGACGTTTGTAATGAGTATTACCAGATTGGAAAGGACAACGTAGTGGAAGTCCTCAAGGACGATGTGCTGGCTGCTGTCAAGCATATCGAGGTGCTGATGAACAACACCTTTGGCGATCCAGCCAACCCACTGCTTGTTTCTGTACGTTCAGGTGCCCGTGCTTCCATGCCAGGCATGATGGATACCATCCTCAACCTTGGTCTCAACGACGAGGTAGTGGAAGGCCTCTCCAAGAAGACTGGCAATCCTCACTTCGCATGGGATTCCTATCGTCGTTTCGTGCAGATGTACGGTGACGTTGTGATGGGTCTCAAGCCGGTCAACAAGACCGATATCGATCCATTCGAGGCTATCATCGAGAAGGTGAAGGAGGAGTACAATGTTGTTCTTGACAAGGACATCCCCGTAGAGGGCCTTCAGGAACTTGTCACCAAGTTCAAGGCCATGATCAAGGAGCGCACCGGTAAGGCATTCCCCGTTGACGTTTACGAGCAGCTGTGGGGCGCCATCTGCGCCGTGTTCGACTCTTGGATGAACGAGCGTGCTATCCTCTATCGCAAGATGGAGGGCATCCCCGCAGAGTGGGGCACAGCCGTTTCCGTAATGGCTATGGTATTCGGCAACATGGGCAACACTTCGGCTACTGGCGTATGCTTCAGCCGCGATGCTGCTACGGGTGAGAACATCTTCAATGGTGAGTACCTCGTCAATGCACAGGGTGAGGACGTTGTGGCCGGTATCCGCACACCACAGCAGATCACCATCGAGGGCTCTCGTCGTTGGGCAAAGCGTGCCGAGATTTCCGAGGAAGAGCGTGCCGCCAAGTATCCTTCGATGGAAGAGGCCATGCCCGAGATCTACAAGGAGCTCGACGCCCTGCAGACCAAGCTCGAGAATCACTATCACGACATGCAGGACATGGAGTTCACCGTACAGGAAGGCAAGCTCTGGTTCCTCCAGACCCGTAACGGCAAGCGCACCGGTACTGCAATGGTCAAGATTGCCATGGACCTTATGCACGAGGGTCTTATCGACGAGAAGACTGCCATCCAGCGCTGCGAGCCTCAGAAGCTCGACGAGCTGCTGCACCCCGTCTTCGACAAGAACGCCCTGAAGAAGGCCAAGGTTCTCACCACTGGTCTTCCCGCCTCTCCTGGTGCTGCCTGCGGTCAGATCGTCTTCAATGCCGACGATGCTGAGACATGGCACAAGAATGGCCACAAGGTCATCATGGTACGTATCGAGACCTCTCCCGAGGATCTCGCTGGTATGGCAGCTGCCGAGGGTATCCTCACCTGCCGTGGCGGTATGACCTCACACGCTGCCGTTGTGGCACGTGGTATGGGCAAGTGCTGCGTTTCGGGTGCTGGTGCTATCCAGGTTGACTATGTTGAGAAGACTGTCAAGATTGAGGATATCACCCTCAAGGAGGGCGACTTCATCTCACTCAATGGTTCTACCGGCCAGGTAATCCTTGGCGAGGTTGAGACCAAGGCTGCCGAGATTTCCGGCGACTTCGCCGAACTCATGAATCTCTGCAACAAGTACACCAAGCTCGTTGTACGCACCAATGCCGATACTCCACACGATGCTACCGTGGCTCGTAACTTCGGTGCTGTCGGTGTAGGTCTTTGCCGTACCGAGCACATGTTCTTCGAGGGTGAGAAGATCAAAGCCATGCGCGAGATGATTCTTGCTGAGGACAAGGCTGGTCGTGAGAAGGCACTCAACAAGCTGCTGCCTTACCAGACCAAGGACTTCTACGGCATCCTCCTCGCCATGACGGACTTCCAGTCAACATCCGTCTGCTCGACCCACCGCTTCACGAGTTCGTACCTCATGATCTGAAGGGTCAGGAGGAGATGGCTGAAGCCATGGGTGTAAGCCTGGAATACATCCAGGGCCGTGTAGCTTCACTCTCCGAGAATAACCCGATGCTCGGTCACCGTGGCTGCCGTCTGGGCAACACCTATCCCGAGATCACTGAGATGCAGACCAAGGCCATCCTCGGCGCCGCTATCCAGCTCCGTCGCGAAGGTCACGACCCGCATCCCGAGATCATGGTTCCACTCGTCGGCAAGCACCACGAGTTCGACCAGCAGGAAGCTGTCATTCGCAAGACTGCTGCCGAGCTCTTCAAGGCTGAAGGCGTTGAGCCATTCGAGTTCAAGGTAGGTACGATGATCGAGGTTCCACGTGCTGCCCTCACTGCCGATGCAGTAGCTGCTCGCGCCGAGTACTTCTCGTTCGGTACCAACGACCTTACCCAGATGACCTTCGGTTATTCGCGTGACGATATTGCCAGCTTCCTTCCTGTCTATCTCGACAAGAAGATCCTCAAGGTCGATCCATTCCAGGTACTCGACCAGAAGGGTGTTGGTCAGCTCATCCAGATGGCTGTACAGAAGGGCCGTTCGGTACGTCCCGATCTCAAGTGCGGTATCTGCGGCGAGCACGGCGGTGAGCCATCGTCAGTTAAGTTCTGCCACCGCGTAGGTCTCAACTACGTCTCCTGCTCTCCATTCCGCGTGCCCATCGCACGTCTGGCTGCCGCACAGGCCGCTGTTGAGGATCTCAAGTAATCAATACTGATTATCACAGGTTTCCCCCGTCATCGATTTCCGATGGCGGGGGATTTTTTGTACATTTATGCATAAAAAGCCAGTTAAAAGTTGGGATACGACGTTTTATTAATAAAAACGTCGCAAATTTTGCGTTATTTCCTTGAAAATTTGGTTATTTGGTATTTTCTTCGTAATTTTGCCGCAGAATTGTCGACGTTACAAATTGTATTAGAGGATAGTAAAAGATAGAAGTTAAAATTCATCGAAATTTAGTTATGAAGAGAGCCCTTTTATTCATTCAATATCTGATTATGGCAATTGCCGTTAATGCAACAGGCCAAGTTGGTGACATAATATATATTGATGGTACCCGTTGGGAGTTATTGGGCAGACCAATATGTGTAGACTCTCTGCTATACCACGATTTAAAAGCCGTGCTCCCCCCAGAACGATACAATTCCACTGCCAACTGGGATGGATTCACTGCCTATTGGAGTATCAAGCAAAATGTGCTCTACCTGGACAGCATCCGAAGTGAGCACTATGACTCAGACATCAAGGATCACATTGGCAATCGCATGCCATCAGCCACTTTATTACGTGTGTTCAAGAAGCATGTAACGGGAGATCGTATTGTGGGTAGCTGGCTGACGGAAGATATCCGCGTGGCTAAAGGCAAAGTGATTTACTATGAGCATATGGGTTTTGAGCGGAATTATGAAGACGAACAAATCATTAGCATCGACAAAGGAAAAGTTATCGGAAAGAAGGTATATCACAATTACGTCATAGACGGATTTTCTTTTGATAAAGTAGAGAACAACTCAGAGTTAAGAAGGTTATTCCCGATACACATTGAACAATATCCTGAACTGGCAAATGCCAAACGCATCGTGTTCTATATCAAAAAGGCTCGCGTAAATAGTCAAGGGAATCTTGTAGAATGTGAAGTAAAAGTCCTTAAACCCAACGATAATCATCGACTTGCAACTGAGATGGAAGGTCTGTTGAAGGCTTATTATCCATGGAAAGTTTCATTTATCAATGGCGAATTCCGTGCCAATGGAATCGCTGGGTGGACTTTCCCATATCTTATAGAAAAGTAATATTTTTTTAGCCAGAATTATAAACATAAAAGACTATTACGAGTAGTACTTGTCGCTTGAAATATGATATTGAAAATAGAATATTTGCCATTAATCCTGTCTAACGTTGACATGAGCGTGTAAAAACGTGCAGAATGTGCCTGACATTTGGAGCCAGAATTATAACTAAACCAGTAAGCGGCAGATTATCAACATCTGTTGACTGCAGCTCAGGCCTCTGTTGAGGATCTCAAGTTATTCCTTTGTTTATTCATAAATTTCCCCCGCTATCGTTAAAATGCGATGGCGGGGGATTATTTGTTACTATGCTATGTTATTCTACTACTTTGAAGTAAATGTATTCAGGGTGTTCGTCGAAAACGAAATGGACGACGTTGCAAAGCCAAGCTTCTTGATGGAATCCTTCCACGTTGTGGACGTTATAAGTGCCTCCCATGGCATCGTGATCCGCCAGTTCCAGCAAAGCCCAATCGGGTTGTTCGTCCAGGCTCACTTCAAGCGTGACATACATTCCGTCAGTTGTCAAGAAGTCAAGCAGTGTGTCGGCTCCATCGACCATTTCAAGGTCTTCTTGTAATCCATCCCATTCTGGCAGTACGACATACCATTTGCCGTTATCCCATTTCTCAAATGTTAATTCCATTGTTTTTGTTTTTTGGTTGAAGTGTTTTTCTTGTTTGGCTCATCCTCTTACTGGGGAGCCTCCAATAATAAGTGTCAATTTTACACAAAAGTAAACAATTTATTTGTACTTAAGGATTCATTTCGATTCAAAGATAACGCATATTGTACTATTCGCCAAGAAAATGGTAGTGAAAACCGCAAATATTGACTCCCAGTATTATTGATCCAAGGTAATTGCGTATTTCGCACCCATTCATTTCTCATACTTCATCAATAGTTGAGGACGAAGAACTCACTTGGAAAGAAGAATGATCTGTCGTAAATTGCGTACGTCCAATTCCCGATCTAAAATTGGACATTTCTGATTGCACGCGTCCAATTCACAATCGTAAATTGGACATTTCCAATCGCGTACGTCCAATTCCCGATCGTAAATTGGACATTTCCAATCGTGAGCGTCCAATTCTCAATCGTAAATTGGACGTTTCTAATCGCGTGCGTCCAATTCTCGATCGTAAAATGGACGTTCCCAATCGTGTGTGTCCAATTCACAATCGTAAATTGGACGTTTCCAATCGTGAGTGTCCAATTCTCGATCGTAAAATGGACATTTCCAATCGTGAGCGTCCAATTCTCGATCGTAAAATGGACGTTCCCAATCGTGTGCGTCCAATTCTCGATCGTAAAATGGACGGTTCCAATCGCGTGTGTCCAATTCTGAATCGTAAAATGGACGTTTCCTCAAAAAGGAATCTCATCTGAGACTTGGAGTGGGCTTTCACCACTTGATGGGGATGTGTCGGCCTTTTTCAGCAGCCAGCAACCGATGCGGCAACGCAAGCATTTATGTGGCTGGCAGTAGTTCTTGAAGAGATGGAGCAAAGCTTGTGTGTCCATGGCGGACTTTACGGTGATGCCAGCCTCAATCCATTGGTTGATGTATCGATTGCTTTCTGGAGGAAGTTCTTCGAGCAGATTGAGTGCCTTTTCGCAGCGCTCGTCATCGCCTTGCCACTGTGCATAGGCAAGTAGGAGAGGAACAACGGCATTGATGATAAGGCTACGTACCGTTTGCCGACCGAGGCCCTTTCCTCCGAAAATCTTTTCCAGTTGTTCCAAACTGTTGGCTTCGAGTACTTCATCGAAGAGGTCCTGATGTGTCCAAATAAGCTTGGCCAAGGCACGTAAACGAGCTTCAGGCTGTGCGGGAGGACGCACACGCCCCATCTTCCAGTAGGACCCATTGAGAGGCGTAAGGCTGAATTTCTGCCTCAAGAAAGCGTATTCGCGCTGCATTAGTCGCCATTCCTGCTGGTCTTTTGCATCTTTTGATTCCGCATCCTGCATTTGCAGGAGGCCTGCCTGACCAAGCAAAAGGGCTTGAATCTGCAGAAAGTTATCCTTATGATGCAGCAGACAACTATAGGGCAGACTGCGTGCCAATCGCTCCATGTTGTCGCTGTTTACGCCTGTGCCGAGACTTCGTGTGAGCACCACATAGAACGCTTCGGGCCATGCCTTGAGCTGTCCTTCAACGAGGTCACGCACACGTTGGAGTTTCTCGATCATTCGTTGGGTGCAAAGGGCTGTCAACCAGTCGTGCAACACCACGTTCGGCACCTGATCCAATCGGCTTGAACAGGAAATGGACGAATAGGTTGGTACTTGTCCAGGCAGGAGCGGGGCAGAACTGCCGCTGCAAAGCTGACGGTATCGTTTCATCAAATCATCGGGGATGTGCATTACCACGGTCTTGATTGGTGTGCCATTGCGCAGTCGTACCTCAGTGTCAGGTTCCATGACGACGTGCAAAATCACCGAATCGTAGGCGGGATCGTCCTGATGATGATGGCGATACCAGTCGGATGCCTTGACATGCATCTCCACGTTACCGGCCCACACGATGCCGTCTTCCTTGACCTTTGCGTTAAAGAAGTCAGGTCCAGCGTCGTAGTTGCGTAGTCCTGGATGGAGTATGTCGAGGGGTTGATGGTCTGGCGTCTCGATGGTGAGGAAGAGACGCTGCTGCCAAACGAAATACATGAGTTCCTCCATGGGGGTGTTTCAAAATTTATAAAGATTAGACATCAATCTCTTTCTCACGAAGTAGAGAAACGGAGAATTGTTTTGCAAAATATAGGGTGCAAATATAATAATTTTCTGAGACATGGACAGCAAATTAGGCAAAAATATTCAAAATCCGTATTATTTTTTGTTAAGTTGGCTATTATGTCAGAAAAAATGCGTATATTTGCCCCGATATATCGGTATCAATTAACAATTGTTGGTTTGTAGAAAGATACAATATGAAGATTGCATTGATAGGGTATGGCAAGATGGGCCATATCATCGAAGAGATAGCTAAGAGCCGCGGACATGAAGTGGTATGCGCGATAGATATCAATAATCAGGAGGATTTCGAGAGTGAAGCCTTCCGTACAGCTGATGTGGCTATCGAGTTCACTACCCCGAAGACTTGCCTCGCCAATGTCCGCAAGTGTCTCGACAAGGGAGTGACCGTCGTGGTGGGTTCGACAGGTTGGTATGACGAACTGCCTAAGGTGAAGGAGGAGGTGGAGAAGGCGAATGGTTCGCTCTTCTGGGCTTCGAATTTCTCGATTGGCGTGAACGTCTTCGTGGCTATGCAGAAGTTTGTGGCCAGAATCATGAACAGTTATCCGCAGTATGATGTTACGCTGAGTGAAACACACCACATCCATAAACTTGACTCACCCAGCGGTACGGCTATTACCATCGCCGACGCTATCACCGAAAACCTCGAGCGCAAGCGTACGTGGAAAGAGACGGCTGCCATCTGGCAGCATGAGGACCAGAGCGTGGATGTGGCAAGGAATGCCGAGGTGGGTACAACCTTCAAGGCACATCATGATGACGAACTGGAGGTGATTGCCTTCCGCCGCGGCGAGGTGCCGGGTATCCACACTGTGACCTACGACAGCGACGTGGATACCATCACGATGACCCATTCGGCCAAGTCGCGTCGCGGTTTCGCCCTCGGTGCTGTTGTTGCCGCCGAATGGATGAGCGATGGTAAGAAGGGTGTGTTCACGATGACCGATCTGATGAGTTTTTAATTTATGAGTGAAAATACAGAAAAGGAAATACGCGGCTTCGGCCGCAAGATGACCACGAGCGACAAGGTGTGGCTGGTGGTCGGAATTATTGCGATTGTACTCTTTGCGTTGTGGATGGACTCGTTCGTGCCCTTCCTCGTCCTCCCGTTTGTGGTGGATGTGTATTGGACTCGATTCATCAAATGGGACTGGTACAAGAGCATCAAGAACGGATTCCTGCGCAGCACGATGTCGTGGGTTGATGCCATCGTCTTTGCCTTGGTGGCTGTGTGGGTGCTACAGAACTTCTTCTTCCAGAACTTCCAGATTCCTACCACTTCGCTCGAGAAGACGATGATGGCGGGCGATTATTTGCTCGTGTCGAAATACCACTACGGACCGCGCGTGCCGATGACTCCCTTGTCGTTGCCCCTGTTCCAGCATACGGTGTCGATTGGCTCGACACGTTTCGGCAAGAGCTATATCACCCATCCGCAGGTGAACTACAGGCGCATGCCGGGATTGACGAAGATGGAGCGCTACGACATTGTGGTGTTCAACTACCCGAATGGCGACACAGTATGCGTGAATTGCGAGAACCCCGACTACTACACGCTCTGCAGCATGTACGGGCGTGACAAGGTGTGGAGCGACAAGAAGACCTTTGGCGAAATCGTCACCCGCCCAGTCGATCGTCGCGAGAACTACGTAAAGCGTCTGATCGGTATGCCGGGCGAGACGCTGCAGATTATCGACCGCAAGGTGTTGATTGACGGCAAGGAACTGAAAGACCCGCAATACCTGCAGCACAGGTATGTGGTGCTGACGAAGGGCGGCATCATCACCGAACGCGAATGGAAGCGGATGGGCATCTATACCAAGGGTAGCAGTAACGGCTCGGTGGGTCCCGATGTGCAGCCGATACAGGATGCTTCGTTCTACCATTATTATGAGATCAGTCCCGACAGCGTCACCGGACGTTATGCTCCCCTCTATCTTGTGAACCTGACGAGCGAGGCGAAGGAGCGATTGGAGAAATCTGGCAAGGTGGAGTGGATCAAGGACAGCCCTTATCAGGAGGCTCCCGGCTCGGTTTATCCGCAGGATGAACTATCAGACTGGACAGGTTCGAACTTTGGCCCGTTATGGATTCCCCAAAAAGGCAAAAGTATCAAGCTGACCGATGAGAACGTAAAGCTTTACGGTCGCTGCATTCGCGTATATGAACCCAATCAGGCCACAGGCGACGGTCAGGGCAACCAGCTAGTCCGTCTCGGCAAGGACAAATACGAGCTGAATGGCAAGGAGACCCAGGAGTTTACCTTCGGCTACGACTACTACTGGATGATGGGTGACAACCGCGACAACTCGCTCGACTCGCGTTACTGGGGATTCGTGCCGGAAGACCACGTTGTGGGCACCCCACTTTTCGTCTGGTTCTCGATCAACCAGGAGACGGGCGAATGGCGCAAGGATCGCTGGTTCAAGAAAGTGAAGGGACTCTGATGTCGCACGTCGTATTGCCTGTCGCATATTTTGCTCCCGTCTCGTATTATGCCGTGCTCTATGCGGGTGAAGAGGTGGTGATAGAGGCGAACGAGCATTACACAAAGCAGACGCTCCGCACCCGCTGCATCATAGCTACCGATCAAGGCCCACAGACACTGTCGGTGAACGTCGAGAAGGGCAACAAACTGAAGATGCCCATTCGCGAGGTGCATTTGAGCAACCACGGCGACTGGCAGCGCCAACATCTTTATTCGTTGGCCACCTATTACGGCAATTCGCCTTTCTACGAGTACTACATCGACGATCTGCGGGAGGTTTTCCTACATGGTCACGACGGGACACTCTTCGGAATGAACGAGGCGCTGCGCCAACATATCTGCAGGGAGATAGGCTTTGAGCCAAAGATTCGCTACTCCGAACAATGGATGGGAACTTTGGACTGCATCACACCAAATGGCTTATTCCGAAGCGACGCTCCTTCGCTGCCACTGGGTAGCATGAAGATACCACCTTATTATCAGGTGGCGTGTGTCGGGGGACGACAACAATTCATGGCAGACGTTAGTATCTTGGATTTGCTATTCAACATGGGTCCTGAGTCGATCCTTATTCTGGAGAAGATAGTTAAAGGTACCTCATAATGCAATAGAAACTATAGACACTATAGTAACTATAGGTACTATAGAAAAAAGTAATACTTTGGAAGAAAAATATAAGAACATACTTGAGCGGATCGATAGTCCTGCCGACCTAAGGAAGCTGCCCGTCGAGCAGTTGCCGGATGTATGTCAGGCACTTCGTCAGTTCATCATAGAACAGGTGAGCGTTCATCCGGGTCACTTCGCTTCGAGCCTGGGTGCCATTGAGATTATTGTGGCATTGCATTACGTCTATGACACGCCTGAAGATCGTCTGGTGTGGGACGTAGGACATCAGGCTTATGCCCACAAGATATTGACCGGACGACGTGACACGTTTCCCACCCTGCGTCAGATGGGAGGACTGAGCGGCTTCCCCACCCCGAAGGAGAGTGAGTACGATACGTTCTCTACCGGCCATGCTTCGAACAGCATTTCAGCTGCCTTGGGTATGGCTGTGGCCAACAAGCTGGAGGGCAACAAGCGCAAGGTGGTAGCCGTGATTGGTGATGCATCAATTAGCGGAGGCATGGCTTTCGAGGGTCTGAATAATGCATCTTCGCATCCGAACGATCTGCTCATCCTGCTCAACGACAACCAGATGGCCATCGATCAGAATGTGGGAGCCCTCTACCACTATCTGACAAGTATCACCACCAGCCAGCGCTACAATCTGCTGCGCTACAAGGCATACAATGCTTTGAAGCGCCATGGATTGATCAGCGACGGCTTGCGTCGCGCGTTGATACGCTTCGCCAACAGCGTGAAGTCGCTCTTCTCGCGCCGACAGAATATCTTCGAGGGTCTCGATATCCGTTATTTCGGACCCGTGGATGGCCACAACGTGGTGTCGCTCGTCAAGACCTTGCGCAAGATCAAGGACTTGGGTGGACCGAAGATGCTGCATGTCTGCACCATCAAGGGCAAGGGCTTCAAGCAAGCCGAGGAGCAGGCCACCATCTGGCATGCGCCGGGTAAGTTCGACCCTGCAACGGGCGAACGCATCAAGGAGAATACGGAGGGTTTGCCGTCGAAGTTTCAGGATATCTTCGGTAAGACGCTGGTGGAACTGGCCGAGAGGAACGAGCGTATCGTGGGTGTGACACCTGCCATGCCAACGGGCTGCTCGATGACCTATATGATGGAACGTTTCCCCGACCGCACGTTCGACGTGGGCATTGCCGAAGAACATGCCGTGACCTTCAGCGGCGGGTTGGCCAAGGAGGGCATGTTGCCGTTCTGCAACATCTATTCGACTTTCATGCAACGTGCCATCGACCAGGTGGTGAACGACGTATCGCTGCAACACTTGCACGTCATCTTCTGTCTGGATCGTGCAGGACTGGTAGGAGCCGATGGCCCTACGCATCACGGCGTACTCGACATCCCGTATTTCCGCGCCATTCCAGGCATGACGGTTTGCTCACCCATCGATGAGCATTGGCTTCGCAAGCTGATGACGACTGCCGTCGAAGTTGCGGATGGTCCTTTTATGATACGTTATCCACGCGGACGTGGCAGCATCCCGGGTAAGGATGCGGATGGCAACCCGAACTGGAAGAACGCTCTCGAACCCGTTGAGATTGGACGTGGCTACTGTCTCAGGGAGGGAAGCGGCAATACGGCAGTGCTCACTTTCGGTCCGATTGGCATTGAAGCATCAAAAGCCATAGACATGGCAGAGAAGGGAATCGCCACGACAGATGGCCCAATCCTTTCGAAGAAGGGTGTCGCTCACTATGACATGGTCTTCTGCAAGCCCCTTGACGTGGAGCTTCTCGCGCGTATATTTAATATGTACACGCGTATCATTACGGTCGAGGATGGAGCATTGGCAGGAGGTTTCGGCAGTGCTGTGCTCGAAGAAGCCAATCGTCAGGGTTACAAGGGCAAGATCCTTAACCTTGGTATTCCCGACGAGTTCATCGCCCAAGGCTCGGTGAGCGAACTCTACCGGCTCTGCGGAATCGATGCCTCGAGCATCGCGAAGACTTTGGTGGAGGATTCGGAGTAATTGGAGTACTCCGAGTATTCCGAGTAATCAGAGATTAGAGCAATGAAAATAGTTATCGCTGGTGCCCAGGAAGTGGGCACACATCTGGCCAAGCTTTTGGCGAAAGAGAATCATGACGTGGTGCTGATGGATTCGGATGTGAACCGCATCTCTCAGTTGACCTTCATGAACCTGATGACCATGGCTGGCAAGCCCACCAGCATCCATGCCCTAACGGAAGCTGGTGTGCCTGAGTGTAACCTATTCATTGCCGTGACTCCCGATGAGAGCACGAACATCCATGCGTGCATCCTCGCTGCAAACCTGGGTGCCCGCCGTACGATGGCCCGTGTGGACAATTACGAGACACAGAAGGCCGACTCGGCAGAGTTCTACAAGCGCATCGGCATCAGCGACCTCGTCTATCCCGAAATGCTGGGAGGACAATTTATTGCCGATGCCATAGCCCTACCTTGGGCGCGACAGAGCATCTCGCTTTGCGATGGCAGCCTGTTGTTGCTGGCTGTCAAAGTGCGTGAAGGAGCTCCCATCGTAGGAAAGAAGCTCATGGATATTGGACGCATGCATCATGAGTCGTTCCATGTGGCTGCCATCAGGCGCGATGTCGATTTGATCATCCCCAACGGCAATGATGTCGTCAAGGCCGAGGACCTGGTGTATTTCATCACACTGCCAAAAAAGGCCGACGTGGTACGCTTCACCTGCGGAAAGAAAAACCGCGACTTGCATCGCATCATCATTCTGGGTGGTAATCGCCTGGGCATACAACTCTGTTATTACCTGAAGAAGAACTACGATGTGGTCTTCATCGAAGATGATGCTGACAATGCCAATCATGTGATGGACAAGCTGCCCAAAGTGAAGGTGGTGAGGGGGATGAAGAACTATATCGAGACATTGAGCGATCTGAATATCAACGTCCACGATGCTTTTGTGGCCGTAGGTCCGGATTCCGATTCGAATATCCTGGCTTGTCTGACTGCCAAGAAGATGGGTGTGGGGAAGAGCATCGTCGAAGTGAGCGACGTGGAGCAGGTAACCATGGCTCAAAACCTCAATATTGGTTCGACCGTTGACAAGAAATCACTCACGGCAGCATCTATCTATCAGATTCTGCTGGAGTCGGACAAGACGAATGCAAAGTGTTTCAGCCTGATCGATGCCGAGGTGGTGGACCTCACAGCCCAGAACAATTCATCCATCACACTGAAGCCGGTGATGGAGTTGCGTCTGCCCAAGGGTATCACCTTAGGCGGCATGGTGCGGAATGGACAGGGACAGACCGTCACGGGTCAGACTCATATCCAGCCTGGCGACCAGGTGGTGGTAATCTGTCGAAATGAGAAAATCGAGGCTGTGCAGGAGCTGTTTGTGAAGTAGAACAATGAAAATCAACTGGCGGTTGATCCGCTACATCTTCGGTGTGTTGTTGCTCATGGAGGCAGGCTTCATGGGCTTGAGCACCGTGGTTGCCCTCTACTATCACTATACGGCTGGCGAGAGTGACTGGTGGCCACTGCTGCTGGGCACGGTGATTACCGCTGTTGCGGGTTTCGGAGCCTGGTATGGCAGTCGCGAACATTCGACGAAGATCACGACACGCGAAGGGTTCCTCGTTGTCTCGCTGGCGTGGTTCGTCTTCTGCCTTCTCAGCATGATACCGATGCGATTGTCGGGCGCATGTGACGACATTTCGAGCGCATTTCTCGAAACGATGTCAGGATTCACGACGACGGGTTGTACGACCATCACCGATTTGGAGGCACAGCCGCATGGCATCATGTTCTGGCGTCATCTGATGCAGTGGATGGGCGGCCTCGGTATTGTGGTCTTCAGTCTGGCCTTGCTTCCACTCATTGGTGCGGGAGCCACGCAGGTGTTCGGCGCTGAGACAAATGGTCTGTCGGTGGATAAGCTTCGACCAAAGATAGACGAGACTGCACGTCGCCTGTGGGGAATCTACATGGTTCTGACTGTGGCCTGTGCCGTGCTCTATGGGATAGGGGATATGGAATGGTTCGATGCCGTCTGCCATTCGTTCTCGACCATGGCATCGGGTGGATTCTCGACGTATTCCGATTCCATCGGCCATTTCCATTCTGCCTATATCGAATATGTATGCATCGTATTCCTCTTCCTGACTTCGGTCAATTTCAATCTGTTCTACATGCTGTCGAAGGGACATGTAGGTATGATGTGGAAGAACGAGGAGCTGCGATGGTTTGCAGGTGCGGTGGTGGGATTCACCGGGCTGTTCATGTTGCTCAACTATCTGACACGGCTGCATGGACTGATACCTGCCGACGACATGGCGACGCTGGGCGACGGCTCGCTGGAGTGCACGTTGCGCAGTTCGCTATTCCATACGCTGACCATCATCTCGAGTGCAGGTTATCAAGCCGAGTACTTCGACTACAACCTGTGGGGCTCAATCTTCTGGCTCCCCACGCTTCTGATGATGGTGATGGGCGGATGTTCGTCAAGTACGGCGGGCGGTCTGAAGGTGGTCCGTTTTGTGGTATTGATCAAGAATGGACGCAACCAGATATTGCATGCCCTATTGCCTCGTTCTTACAGCAACGTGCGACTCAATGGGCAGGCGCTTTCGAACGACGCAGTCTTCAAGATACTGGCTATGCTGTCGATCTACCTGATGCTGCTGGTCATGTCGATATTCATCCTGCAATGTTTCGGCCTCAATTTCGAAACGGCTATCGGCACTGCCATTTCAGCACTCGGTAATACGGGACCAGCTCTGGGTGACACGGGACCGGCCTTCAACTGGGCATGGTTGCCGGCTGCTGCCAAATGGTACCTCGGTTTCATGATGCTGGTGGGTCGTCTTGAGATATTTACTGTCATTGTGATATTTACGCCAATGTTCTGGAAAAATTAAATGTTTTGGAAATATTAAATAGAATGGGCAAAGAAAAGAACTCTACTGCTGTAAAGGAGAAAAATGCAAAGGGAAAAGGCCCGAAGAAGCCTTCACGCTTCTTGGCCTTCTTGCGCGGCGAACAGACCAAGTTCGCCGCAGGATTACTAGTCATGTTGCTGTCAGCGCTGCTGGGCATCGGATTCTTGTCGTTCATCGTCACCGGCAAAGACGACCAGGCGATACTGGAAAACCTGAGCTGGTACGAGATATTCCTTCCGAACAATGATGTCCACAACTGGGTGGGCACGTTCGGCGCCTTCACTTCGGAATGGTGTGTGAACCGCTGGCTCGGCTTGCCTGTCCTGCTCTTCGTCGGGCTGCTGTTCCGCTTCGGACGAGGATTGATTTCGTCGGGACCCATGCCTCGCCTTCTCGGGGCATTTGTGCGCACGTCATTCATGGTGATCTGGTTGTCGCTTCTGCTCAGTGCCGTGAGCTATATCCTCGACACGCTGTTCGGCACGGAGCTGCAGTCGAACTTCCTCTTTATGGGGGGCAAGCATGGCTATGAGCTTACACAGTTGCTTGTGACCAACCTCCATGTGCTCGGTCTGGTGCTGTTCCTCATTGCTTCGGGACTGATCATCGCCACGTTCATGTTCGATAGCACCATCGAGAAGACCCGCACCCTCTTCGGCCTTATCCCCTGGCTGCAGAGCCGCGTTGATAAGCGCAAAGAGGAAGAAGCTGCGCGTGAGGCTGAAAGACAGGCGCAGCTGGAAGCGGAGCGTCTTGCCGCACAGGAGATGGAACCGAGCGTTCAGCCAGCAGAAACAGAGACTGAGCGTCAGGACACTGACATTGCGAAAGGGCCTGTCGTTGTCATTCCTGTTGACGAAGAGCGAGAGGATGAGCTTATCAAATCAACTAAGAAAGGCGACGACACCAAGGACAGGGCTGACGAAAAAGCTGGGAATGACCCGGTTTTTGTGGTCAAGACGGGCAAGACTGACACAGTGAAGGTTCCCGTCGCAGAAACCACCGATGACCTCCCCCAGACCGACTATGACCCCACGGCTGACCTCAATTACAAGTTCCCGACCTTCGACCTGCTGAAAACCTATCCGAACCATTCGCCCATCGACATGGATGAGCAGACGGCGAACAAGGAGAAGATTCGGCAGACGTTGTCAGACTACGGCATCGAGATACAGTCAATCTCGGCCACCGTCGGTCCTACAATCACGCTCTTCGAGATTGTACTCGAAAGCGGCACTAAGATCAGCCGCGTGAAAAACCTTAGTGACGAAATCGCCATGTCGATAGCCTCGAAGTCGGGTATCCGTATCATCGCTCCGATTCCCGGCAAATCGGCTATCGGTATCGAGGTGCCCAATAACGATCCACAAACCGTGTCGATGCGCGATTGTATCTCCTCGCGAGCCTTCCAGGAGTCGAAGTACGACCTTCCTATAGCTCTTGGAAAGACAATCACGAACGAGGTGTTCACCTTCGACCTCACCAAGGCACCCCACCTCCTTGTGGCTGGTGCTACGGGTCAGGGTAAGTCGGTGGGTCTGAATGCGATCATCACTTCGCTGCTCTATAAGAAGCATCCTTCGCAGTTGAAGATCGTGCTGGTCGATCCGAAGATGGTAGAGTTCAGTATCTACAAGCGTATCGAGAAACACTACCTGGCCAAGCTGCCCGACATGGACAATCCCATCATCACCGATGTGACGAAGACCGTGGACATCCTCAAGTCTCTTTGCGCCGAGATGGAAGATCGTTATGCGCTGGTAGAGGATGCAGGTGTGCGCAACATCAAGGAGTACAACGAGAAGTTCATCCATCGTCAGCTGAATCCCCGCAAGCACATCTCGGCCCCTATCGGCAGCCGCGAGGGCACCAACCACCGCTATTTGCCCTATATCGTCGCTATCATCGACGAGTATGGTGACCTCATCTTGACAGCGGGCAAGGAAGTGGAACTTCCCATTGCCCGCATCGCCCAAAAGGCGCGTGCCGTGGGTATCCACATGATTATTGCCACACAGCGACCATCGGCCAAGATTGTCACGGGTATCATCAAGGCTAACTTCCCTGCCCGTATGGCCTTCCGTGTGTCGTCGGGTATCGATTCGGGTATTATTCTTGACCAGGCGGGTGCGCAGAACCTGATTGGACGTGGCGACCTCCTGTTCTCGACAGGCAGAGCTCCCGAACGTGTGCAATGCGCTTACGTCGATACTCCCGAGGTGGATCGCATCTGTCGGTTCATTGCCTCACAACAGGGCTATCCAACGGCTCTCATCCTGCCCGAACCCAGGATACAGGAGGGCGAGGCTCCTGATGGAAATGGAGAGGTGGTCGATTTGCATCAGCTCGACCCGTTGTTCTCTGAGTGTGCCGAGCTCGTCGTAGCAACCGGTCAAGGTTCCACTTCGATGATTCAGCGCAAGTTCCAAATCGGCTACAACAGAGCCGGTCGTATCATGGACCAACTTGAGGCCGCTGGCATCGTAGGACCATACAGCGGTTCGAGGGCGCGCGCAGTGTTGGTTAACAGCGATTCTGAGCTGCGCAACATCCTTGATGACCTTAATGCAAAGTAATGATTATGTCAACATCTATCTCACCCCTTCGTCTTGTGCTGCTTGCTTTAACGTGTAGCATGGCCGGTCAATTACAGGCCGGGGACTTTTGGCGTGCACTCAAGAACTGGGTGGATAGTGCTGACATCAAGGGATGCGACACGACCTATCTGCATCTACCCAAGGAGGGCTTTGTAGGTTATGGCAACGTCTATCTGACAGGTTCGAAAGAATACCTGAATTATAGCCAGAACTTTGCCCAAAATGGCACAGTCGATGTGTCGGGTACCCTCAGCACACGCGTTGCCTCCTTGCTTTCGGTCGGCGTATCATATCGCGGTTGGGGGCTGAGCTATTCGAAGGACTTCTCGAAAAACGGCGACACGGAGTGGTCGTTCTGTTCCTATGGGCAGGGCTACGGACTGGAGACACGTATCCATAACTCCTATTCGTTCAGTGGTGTGCTCGACCTGGAGGGCGCTGGCATCATGGACGAATACGACATTGAGATGAAGAATTGCCATCGGCGCTTGCTTTTGGGTAATTTCTACTACGTCTTCGGACGCAAGCGCTTCTCGCTGCCCGCGGCCATGTCGCATACCATCATCCAGAAGAGGAGCAGCGGCTCATGGTTGGCCATCATGAACTATCGGCATTCGTCAACCACATTGGAAGGTGAACAACAGCAATACTACGTCGGTGATGAAGTGCTTGATTTGGGTTATGAGGGCATCGCTAACTACAGGCTCTCCCAGACACAGGTCAGCCTGGGTGGAGGATATGCCTATAACTTCATCTTCAATGATGCGCACATCCTGCTTCATTTTTCGGCCATGCCGATGCTGTCGGTATGGCATAGGAATCGCAGGTATTTTGACGAGCGCACATGGGACAGCACTGCCCAAAGCTATCAGGACGAGAGGCATGTCGTAGCCATCAGTCAGAAGCTGGCTGTCAACGGGACGGTACATTCCAGTTTCGTCTATAACTTCAGCCGATATGTGACGGGAGTAATGGTATTTGCCAATATCGATTCTTTTCCAGAAAAGGAAAAATTCTCAATTTATTCGTTCGACTGGTCGTCGCGATTCTTCTTCGGAGTTAGGTTTTAAACAAGTTCTTCGAACTTACCTTACCCTGTTACATCTTTTCCGAGTTCCGCCTGTGTGGAGCGAAGCGAAATAACCCCTCTAAACCCAACCAGACTATGCCACGGTGGTTCAGACTGATAATTACCTACATTGAATTTGGCATCCTTCTCGGATACATCTTCTTCATCATTGCCCCTATGGCAAGGATCTATGCGTGGTTTGGTGACAACGAACGTGTTCGATACCGTCTGCATCGTCACATCCGCAGGTTCTGCCGTTTTTTCTCCTATCATTGTGTGACAGGAGTCACTCCAATCGTGCGTAACCCGTATGAGGAGACGTTCAAAAAGCCAGCCCTTATCATCGCCAATCATCAGTCGCTGCTCGACTTGCCTGCTACGTTGATGCTCACCAACCGACTGATCGTGATGACGGGGCAATGGGTGTGGGACAGCAAGATTTACGGGCATGTCGTTCGTTTTGCCGATTTCTTCCCGGCTACGATGCCGATGGATGAGATGCTGGCACATATCAGCAAGTGTATGAAGCGCGGTTATTCGGTGCTCATTTTCCCAGAGGGTACCCGTTCGGAGGACTGTCAGATCCATAAGTTTCGTCGCGGTGCATTCCATTTGGCCGAACAGCTCAAGTGCGACATCCTACCAGTCACCATCTTCGGCACTGGTTATTTGGTGCCCAAAAAGGACTTTTGCTTGAATCCTGGTCCTGAGTGTATCGAAATCGGTCAGCGTGTGTCGTTTGACGATGGTATTATGGGTCAAACGCATGGCGAAATGACACGTTACTGGCATAAGTGGTTTGTTGAAAACTATGCAAAGCTTGAAGCCGAGTTCCTTCCCCAGGTGAAGAGAGCTGCGAAGAGTAATCCATCATAACCTTGCATCCCAGATTTCAATCATTCGCGTAAAGCGGGAAATTTCGTCCGAAAACGAAAATTTTCCGCTAATTTTTTGTTTGTTTCGAAAAAAACAATTATCTTTGCGGGCAATAAAATTCAAACGTTACAATTCACTGATTGTAGTTTTTAATAAAGGAAAAAGTTATGAGTTTTCTTGCCGACAAGGTCGTTATGGACGGATTGACCTTTGATGATGTCCTCCTCGTCCCACAGTATAGTGAGGTGCTGCCGCGAACC
The DNA here is from genome assembly GCA_017618715.1 of Bacteroidales bacterium. Lineage (GTDB taxonomy): Bacteria > Bacteroidota > Bacteroidia > Bacteroidales > UBA3663 > Liminaster. Next base: position 100,980 of record JAFZTS010000002.1, on the reverse strand, counting down.
GTGGATTTGAGCACTAAGTTTTCACGCAATATCAAGCTTAATGTTCCCATTGTTTCGGCTGCCATGGATACGGTGACTGAGACAAAGATGGCTATAGCCATGGCTCGCGAGGGCGGTATCGGAGTGATTCACAAGAACATGAGCATCGAGGCTCAAGCTCATCAGGTCAGTCAGGTGAAGCGTGCCGAGAACGGTATGATTTATGCTCCTATCTGCACCACTCCAAATGCTACCGTGCGTGATGTCTTGTCGTTGATGTCCGAATATCATATTGGCGGTATTCCTGTTGTCGTGGGAGCTGACCGTCGTCTTGTCGGTATCGTCACCAATCGTGACCTTCGCTTCCAGAAGGATATAAACCGTCAGATTTCCGAGGTGATGACCACCCAGAATCTTGTTACCACAACCGTGGGAACAACGCTGGCACAGGCTGAGGACATCCTGCAGGAACACAAGATTGAAAAACTTCCTGTAGTGGATACTGATGGACGTCTTGTTGGCCTGATTACCTATAAGGATATCACCAAGGCGAAGGACAAGCCTTTGGCCTGCAAGGATGATCGTGGACGTCTGCGCGTGGCTGCAGGTGTCGGTGTTACCGGCGATGTCATGGAGCGTGTGGCCGCACTTGTCGATGCAGGTGTTGATGCCGTGGTGGTCGATACGGCTCATGGTCATTCAAAGGGCGTTGTCAACGTGCTGGAGAAAATCAAGGCGACCTACGACTGCATTGATGTCGTTGTGGGAAATATTGCTACGGGTGAGGCTGCTCGTTATCTCGTTGATGCAGGTGCCGATTCTGTAAAGGTAGGCATTGGCCCCGGTTCAATATGCACAACGCGCATCGTGGCTGGCATTGGTGTGCCACAGCTTTCTGCCGTCTATGATGTGGCCAAGGCTCTTCGTGGCACCGATATCCCGCTCATTGCAGATGGTGGTATCCGTTATTCGGGAGATATCGTTAAGGCTATCGCTGCCGGTGGTTACTGCGTGATGCTTGGTGGTCTGCTGGCCGGTGTTGAGGAGTCGCCAGGTGAGACCATCCTCTTCAATGGCCGCAAGTTCAAGGGCTACCGTGGTATGGGATCGCTCGATGCTATGCAAGCTGGTTCGAAGGATCGTTACTTCCAGTCGGGCGAAGCCGATGTCAAGAAACTCGTTCCTGAAGGTATCGTCAGCCGCGTGCCTTACAAGGGAAATGTGAATGAGGTGATCTACCAGATGGTAGGCGGTCTGCGTGCCGGAATGGGTTACTGTGGTGCCAAGGACATCCCGACGCTCCATGCCACTTCGAAGTTTACGCGTATCACCAATGCCGGCATCCTTGAGTCCCATCCTCATGATGTGACCATCACCAAGGAAGCTCCCAACTACAGTCGTGGAGAATAATTGTTTCACCAACTTTGACCATTCCGGTCATTTATAACAACAAACTTGCCCTTCTCTCTTAACGGAGGGAAGGGCTTCTACCTTTCAGTTTCAATCATGAAAAAACTATCCACTATTCTTTCGCTCCTTGCTGTTCTTCTTTTGCCCATCGTGAATGGTAGTACTTCATTGGCTCAGACGCATGAGGTGCTAATTACCACCAATATGGGTAATATGCGTGTGATGCTTTATGACGACTGTCCTCGTACGGTGAACAACTTCTTGAAGAAGGTGCGTGCTGGCTACTACGACGATTCACTTTTCGGTCGTGTGATGCCCACGTTTATGATTCAGGGAGGCGCACCCGACTCCAAGACTGCGCTCCCAGGGCAAAGTATCGGCTGGGGAGACCTCAGCGAGGAGATACCTGCCGAAATCCACAAGAACCACATTCCTAAGAAAGGCGCGCTTTGTGCTCCGCATCGTGAAGGTGTTGTCAACTCCGATATGTCGATGTTCTTCATCGTCGATGGCTACGTAATGAGTGAGGCCACGCTGAACAATTGGGAGAAGACCCACAATGCCACGGCACGCAAGGCGGCACAACGCAAGGTGATGACACAGGCGGTGAAGGATTCGCTTGCCATGCTCAAGACCACCAGCATAGCCGAATATAACCAGTTGGCACGTCGGATCAATCACGACATCGACAGCATTGCCCGTACGATGCCAGGTACACGTTTCTTCACCCAGGCAGAGCGTGAAGCCTACAGCACGGTAGGTGGCGCCTACCACATCTATGGTGAATATACATGCTATGGCGAGGTTGTCGAGGGATTGGATGTCATCTCGAAGATCGCTGCACTCGAGAGTAATGCTGTAAACCGTCCAAAGACCGACGTGCGCATGAAGATCCGAGTGATCAAATGATCAGGCAGCCACACTAAGCTCAGCTTTCGCTACGGCTTTCCGTTGCTCGCGACTTTGACGAGCTGCTCGGGTGATGCTTGTGGTGCGTCGAGGTTGACGGCTTGACAAATCCATGAGATATGAGAACAGGCCTGCTCCCAAGATGAGCAAAAGTCCCAAGATGACATTCATGCCTGAGAGGATGAGGTCGAAAACTACCATGGCGGCGATGACGAGAACGATTGCAAGTTTTTTCATTGTTGTATTTTTTTGTGGTTGATATTCTTGTTTTGACGCTGCAAAGATAAGGGGAGGGTGTTACCAGCATTGATACACCTCTGCTAAAAAATGTTAATGCTTCGTTTATTATATGGAAAATCTGCGTTTTCGTCATGGAATGTGGCTTGTAAATACGCTGCTGAACTATAAAAAGCTCAACAGGGAGGAATTGAATAAGCTATGGATACACAACGAGGGATTGAGTGGAGGAGAGGAGTTGACCCGCAACCAGTTGAATCGAGCCATCAGTTCAGCGCTCGATGTGCTTGGGGTTTCGATAGAATGTGATTTAAAGGATCAGTATCGTTACTTCATAGCGGGCGATGAAAGCTTGAAAGCTACAGAATGGCTGCTGTCTTCCTACTCAGTCAACCAGTTGGTGTCCGAAAGGAGTAACCTTCGTGAAAGGATTATGTTCGAGGAGATTCCTTCCGGCCAATTCTTCTTGACCACCATCATCGAAGCGATGTCAAAGGGAAAGGCTATGGAACTCGATTACAAGAAGTTCTATGATAGTGAGCCTTATACCTGTTTCATTGAACCTTACTGTGTGAAACTATCCCAGCAACGCTGGTATCTGTTGGCCAGAAAAGATCACAGTTCACACTTGCAGGTCTTTGCACTCGATCGTATGCAGCAACTACGTATCCTTGAGGAAGTGGATTTTCAGATTCCTGATTTTTTTAAGCCTAAGGAGCATTTCGCTCATTATTTTGGTGTATATACAGGTGTCAGTCCTATTGTTGAAACGATTCTCCTCAAGGTCGATTTGTTCTGGCGCGGATATTTTAGGACACTTCCACTTCATTCATCGCAACATGAGGTTGAGACACACTCTGATTACAGTATCTTCGAATATGACCTCGTTGTTACTCCCGACTTGATCAACAGGTTTTTGGAATTCGGTGCCAGCATAGAGGTCCTTGCCCCTCAGTCGTTACGTAACAAGATGCATGACATCACTGTCCAGATGGCTTCACTTTATCAATAATGATAAATACTTACCTTCATGAAACACTTTATTATCTTATTCCTTTCGTTTGTGACGCTTACTGCTGCAGCACAGCGTATGCGTCGTCCTATGCAGGTTCGTACCGTGCCTCGTGATTCCATCATCCTCAGCGACCCTTGCATCTTGCCCGATGCCGCCTCCCACATCTATTATATGACTGGAACGGGTGGAATGCTTTGGAAAAGCCGAGATCTCGAGATGTGGACAGGCCCATACAACGTGGTCGATATCGACTCTACATCATGGATGGGTCCGCATCCAATGATTTGGGCGGCCGAGCTTCATCCTTATCAGGGAAAGTACTATTATTTTGCCACGTTTACCAACAATGCTGTGCGAATCGACTCCGTACGCGGTAATGTGATTCCTCGCCGTGCGTCACAAGTCCTTATCAGCGATTATCCTGATGGCCCCTATCGTCTTTTCGGCGATCCAGCCTACTTGCGTGCCGATCAACCTACACTCGACGGAACATTCTGGGTCGATACCGATGGCCATCCCTACATGATCTATTGTGGCGAATGGCTGCAAAACTGGAATGGAACGATGGAGGCTATTCGACTGAAGGATGACCTCAGTGGTACAGTGGGCGAGCCACGCATTCTCTTCCGTGCCAAGGACTCTCCATGGAGCAAGGAGAAGGATATGGATGGTGAGCATCCCAACAAGGTGACCGATGGTCCTTACCTCTTCCGTACCGGGACAGGACGTCTGGGTATGATCTGGACGTCGTGGGTCTATGACGTCTATACGCAGGGCGTTGCCTATTCCGAGTCGGGCACGTTGGCAGGTCCCTGGGTGCAGGAGGAGAAGCCTATCACGCCACCCAATTTTGGACATGGCATGTTGTTCCGCGACTTCGAGGGTCGCATTCTATTGAGTTGCCATAGTCATTATAACGCCAATGGTCGCTACATCCGCGTACCTCATCTTTTCGAAGTCGATTTGAGTGGCGACAAACTTGTCGTTACCTCTGACCCATTTTGATTAATCAATATTATCTGTATAATACCACATATTATATGAAAAAGACGTTATTTCTTATTTCTTTTCTTTCTTTCCTATTGCCATCCATCGCCTTGGCCAGTCGGTTCATCGGCATTCAGGTAGTTGACAAGGATTATCTGATGCTCCATTTCCGCGATGGAGAAGTTCGTTACCGTGATGATGCCACGGGTCCCAGCGCCTATCTTGGCCATAGCTTTGCCGAGGGCGATGACACACTGCTCGTCTTTGGTCCTCGTCTCGATGCCGCAATTGCTGCTCAGGCGGCTTCATGGCAAGTTTCTTCACCCGATGACAAGACCTTCCCGATTCATCAGCTGCGGGTCGTCTATCGTAAGAGCAAGCCAATGAACACCGACCATACGCTCACGTCGGAACTGGATCACTGGATTTTCCTCCAACTGCCCCAGTCGATGCGCCAAGGCTGCACTTATCAGGTCAATTTCCCTGAAGGTCTGGGTGCTGACCAGACTACAGCTACGGTGAAATACGATATTTGGACATCACAGTCCGAGGCTATTCACGTCAATATCTTGGGCTACAGTCCTGAAGAAGCTGTCAAGGCGGCTGATCTCTATATGTGGCTTGGCGACGGTGGTCAGCGTGACTACAAGTCTTTCGAGGGCAAGAAGGTCTATCTCTACAATGTCCGCACAGGGAAGAAGCAGAAGGTGGGAACTGTTCGATTTTGGCTGCCTGCCACAGCTTCATCCAACGAGGCCGGTCGGAAGAACCTCGTCGGCACTGATGTCTGGAACGTTGATTTCAATACAACTACCCCCGGACGCTATCGCCTTGTCGTTGAGGATGTGGGTTGCAGTATGGACTTCGATATCAGTAAGGATGTCTATTACCAGCCCTACCGCTATTCGTTGCGCGGTTATTACTACATGCGTTTGGGCGAACCCATCGATCCCGAGCACGTTAGTCCCGTACCTCGTCAGCCACAGTTCATCCCCGAAGTCGATCCGAAAGGCTTCACCGTCTATAAGACTGACTTCCAGCCATGGGATCCCGACTGGAGGGCACTGCATACTGATGTGTGGGACGAACCCCACTTCAAGCCGGCACTCACCTCCATCTTCTGGCAGCATCGCTTGCCAGGCAATCCAGTGAACGTAGAGGTCAAGGGAGGACATTCCGATGCCTTCGACTGGGACCGCCACCTTGCGCATGTCTCCAATATCTACGACCAGCTGTTACCATATATCCTCTCTGAAGGACGTCTTTCAGAAGATAACCTTGGCATTCGAGAGAGTGGCAATGGTCTGCCAGACCTTATTGACGAGGCACGCAACGAGGTGGACTTCTTCCTGAGCATACGTGATGGCGAAGGTTACTCACAGGGTGTCACCAACCCATCCTCTGAATGGACCATCATGTTCCAGGCTGGCTGTACTACAATGGCTGCATGGGCCAATGCCGCCAACTGTGCAATCACCGCTGAGGCGCTACGTATCCACGGTAAGGACTCTCTTTGCAGCTATTACACCCAAGAAGCCATCAAGGCGTTCCGATATGCTTCAAAACAGGAGAATTCCCAACTCGACGATAAGCAGGACATCGGCAGTATCAGTATGCGTGGACGTGATTTCCGCCAGATGGCTGCTGCCTTCCTCTACAATGTCACGGGAGAACGCGAATGGGAGGACATCATGGCCTCCGAGAGCATGATCAAGACAGGTGAAACTCCACTTTTCAACAAGGGACGTCAGGGATTCTTCGAGGCCAATGTCACCAACGTCTTCGGTGCAGGCGAGGTAGGCTACTTCCAGTACTATGCTACAGCTGCTTATCTCTGTTGTCCGCGTGAACGCCATTATCCCGAACTTTATGCCAATATGAAGTCCAGCGTCAACTATCATGCCGATGCCTACAATGTCAACTTTGTTGATCAACGTCCTTCGCGTCGTGCCGCCAACGATGCACGCTGGCAGACCTCACAGAACCTTCACCTCGTTGTCTTGGCTCACTATATCGCCAACTCCAAGCCGCGTCGCCAGCAGCTTGAGCGTGCCCTGTATTTTGAGGCAGGGTGGGCATTGGGTCGCAATCCAGGCAACATTGTCGAGATGACAGGTCTTGGCCAACGTCATATTACCGATGTATATACTACTGGACGCAACGATGGAACGCCAGAGAGCCATCCTGGTCAAACCCCGTTCAATGGCACCGAGGTATGGTCGCCTGGGAATGGCGGTGATGCACGTATCCTACTCAATCGTTGCTATCCCGAGTGGACGGAAAACTGGCCTCGTCAGGAATCCTACTTCAATCAGCGGTATATGTGGGTCAATGGTGAATTTACACCGCGTGAGACCATGCGTGGCAAGATGATGCTCCTCGCATATCTCTATAGTATTCGTTAATTGGAGAGGTCGAAGATAATGATGAAGCCTGGACATTGCTTGTCCAGGCTTCATTTGGTTCAGTTATGGTTCAAACCATAACCCGTATTATTCGGGCTTGATGATAGGAAAGATGAAGATTCGTGAGAAATCAGGATTTCCAAAGTCCGTGAAGATTGCAGAATTCGCGTGCATAGACTACCTTGGCATCGGTCTTGAATTCGGCAACAGGCTGGTCTTGAGGAGTGAGGTGTTGGCGAAGCACACCATTTTCGGTGACGAGTTCAATCCACTGAATATAGTGAGCCTCGGTCATCGGATGATCCACCGAACCTACTCTGACACGATATCCATCGCTGGTCTTCTCAACCACGGGGACATGTTTTTCCTTGGCACCGTCGGTAGTGTTCTCCTTGAGTAGCTGCATGGGTTTGCCACAGCATTCGGGAGCGCAAGCACCTGCGATAACAACTTCTACCATAAGGCCGCATTCCTTGCATTTGTAAATTTCGTTCACGTTGCTCATAAAGTTTTGGTATTAAATGTATATAAAAACGGTTTTTGAAAACATCGATAGGATATATCATTCTCCTTGAGAATACTCTCGATAGGGTAGATCGAGGTCGAGAAGGTGGAAGTTGTGCTGGCGCTGATGGTCTCCATCGGGAATAACCATATATTCGCCATATTTTTGTGAAAGATATTCATGGGGATGTTCAACACCCCAGACCATTACATCTTCGAATACAATGGGCGTGGGTTTGCCCAATATGGATTTCGCCATCACTCCCTTCAGTCCATCGTCATGATCGACCACATAATCGCTGGCATCATAATCCCAACGACGCTGAAACTGGCGTAGTTTTTCCTGTATCTCCTGCATTGTGTAAAATTTTCGGCAGAGCAGCGGAGCCCAACTCGATGGCCCATGACCATGCTTGTAGGGGTCACGATGCACGAGGTAGAGGGCACGCTTGTACCATTCGTAGCGTATGAAATGGAGGCGTCGCAGCCACCCGCTCTTGGGCATGCCGTCGAGGGGGAAGATGTCAATGTATATGCCGCCTAAATATTTTAGATGCATACGCTCAATGAGTGTGGTACTGGCATCCTGTATCTTGGCGAATGGGAGTGGATAGTTTTCGGGATCGGTTTCGAAGCTTACCAACTCGTAGGGTGCGGGCAGCCATTCCTTGGCATGTTGACACAGCAGGTCGTAATCGCTACGCGGCATGGCAATATCAAGGTCATCATCCCAGGGAATGAAGCCCTTATGCCGGACTGCACCAAGGAGAGTGCCGGCAATGATGAAATAGCGCAGATTATGCTCTTTGCAGACTTGTTGGACGGCGAGAAGAATGCGAAGAATGCGAAGTTGCAAGGGTCGTATGTCGTAGGTGGCCATATCAATAGAGCGATGCGGGAATCTTTTGTTGGGCATTCTCAAAATCTTCGACTGTATCGAGTTCGCAGCTGAAGAGGTCAGTGACATCGAGCACGCTGAAGGTATGCCCCTGAGGAATCAGACGCTCAAAGGCGAGTTCGTAGAACTTGTTTTCGAGATGTTCCTGGTTCATCATGGTGTCGAGTTCGCGGTAGAGAGCATGGGTGTAGGCAGGACTCATCTTCTCAATGCCCAAACTTTCACCGGCAGCTTTGTCGGGACGACAGGTCTTGCTGATCTCGAGTATGGAGTCGGCTGCATTCCCTTGGACATTGTTACGACTGGCAGCGGTCACCACTTTCATTTCCTCTTCGCCTAATGGATGACGGATAAGGGTGAGCACATTGGGGGAATCGTTCTCCAATACACGAGCGATAATCAGCGGGTCGTAGAGAAGATCACTGTCAAGCAACAGAATCTCCTCGCCTTCAACCGAAGGACGTGCCAGCCAAAGCGAGTAGATGTTGTTGGTCGTTGCGTAAACTTCATTGTGGATGAAGGTAACCTCGATTTGGTCAGCATATTGATTGCTGACAAACTGCTCTATCTGTTGGTGAAGATAGCCAGTGACAATGACGAATTCTCGTATTCCGTTTTGGATCAACGCGTCCATGGAACGTCCGAGGAGAGTGCGTTGGCCTACGAGTAGCAGGCACTTGGGAGTGTCGTTGGTCAACGGCCTCAACCGTGAAGCAGTGCCGGCCGCAAGGATTAGGGCTTTCATAGCGGAAGAAATCAGGGTGCCAGTGCTATACGTTTGATAGTATCGACAACCACTTGTATCTGTTCGGGGCGGCCCAGTGTGATACGCAGACACGATTCGAGGCCCTTGTCGGTCATGAACTTGATTTTGTAGTCCTGTATCTTCAAAGCTTCCATCAGTGGCTCCTTGATCTCGATGGGATATTTGATGAGTATGAAGTTGGCCACCGACTTATACACCTTGAAACCTGGGAGGTCGCCAAGTTCCTGCTTAAAGAGGTCGCGGTCCCACTGCATCTGATTGGCCACGTCGCGATAATGGTCATCGCTCTCCAAGGCAGCAAGGGCTACAGCTTCCGAGAAACGGTTGTATCCCAGATATTTGTTGGCATAGTTGAGGAAGCCTTCATGGCCCTTGCCCATGAAACCGAAGCCCATACGAAGGCCAGGGAGCCCATAGAACTTCGAGAGTGTACGAGAGATGATGAGGTTGCTATGTTTCTCGACCAACGGTGCAATATAATGGGTGTCGGCGGAGATAAACGACGCGTATGCCTCGTCGATGAGTACCATGGTATCGGAGGGAATATTCTCCATGATTCGCGTGATCTCATCGGGGGTAAGGCTGTTTCCTGTGGGATTATTGGGAGAGGCGATGAGGAGCATGCGTGGATGCACACGGCACGTATAGTCAATTACCTCGTCCACATCGTAAGCAAAGGTGTCATCAAGTTCATGTAGTGGGTACATGTGGGTCTCGCCGCCACACTCGCTGGCGATACGGTTGTAATACCACCAGGAGAATTCAGGGATAAGGATGGAGCGGTTTCCTCCTTTGGTGAGATAATAATGGACGGCATTCTTCAGGATATCCTCGCCTCCATAGCCTAACAGCACCTGTGGCTCGGGTACGCCATAGATTTCACTCAGGCGGACTGAAACGACGCTCTTCTTGCCTTGGTCGTAGATACGGGTATAGAAGCAGAGGTCCTTGGGGTCGAAGTTTTTTACGGCATCAATCACCTTCTGTGAAGGCGTGAAGTTAAACTCATTGCGATCTAAGAAATTCATATAATCTTCTAACGAAAGGTTGTTTCTGGATGGGGATTTTATGTAAATGTTTTACAAAGATATGTAGTATTTTTGAAATGTCTGTGTTCTTTGTTCGTTTTTCTTCTATTAAGTTGCTCTAAATGGCTAGATTGTCATGCATGGTATCCAATTCCAACATCGCTTGATGGCAAAATGGGCCTAAAAGAAAACGGTAAATGATAACAAATAGTGTCTTAGCTCTTCATCCAGCAAAAACAGATGGTAAAGATGTCTTTTTTGTCTTTTTGTTGACATTATCAGTAATCTCAAAAAATATTCATGGGGAAAAATGGGCGATTCGTTATGAAATGGGAAAAAATGTTGTAAGAAAATTTGGTATATTTTTAGAAATCCTATATCTTTGCACCATAAGGCAATAAATGGTAACAATAAGTGAATGATTTTGTGACCTTGGACAGTCGTGAGACAGCCCAAGGTTTTTTATTTGTACAGTCAAGCGATGCTGGCGCCCGTTAGGCAAGGTTGACGAGATGTTCAGTGAACGAATGCATGAATATTGGAGCAATTCCATGAAGAAAGGGAATCCCGATGGTTCAGGATAACTTGAATGGCGTACTTGCCAATGTCTTGTACGAAGTCATGAGGTATGACATCGAAAAAATGGCCATATTGGCGATTCAGCAAGCAAATAGGTGGAAAATCGTACAGAAATGATACAATTTAAAACTTTTTTGATTAATTTTTTATGACACAGCACTGACTTCGAAAAGAAATTGATCTTGTTCCCTATCTCGTTGAGCATTCTTTGTCGTTGGAGACTGAATTTATAGAAAATTACATCGACGAGTCATTGTTTTTCGCCTTTGTTACGTCTTTTTTTAGCTCGAAAATAGCAAAAAAGAGAAATAAAACATGCGTTTATATGCGATGAAACAAAACAAAACGATGATGTTACAAATTATTTTGGCCAGTTTCAAAAATACGTTTATCTTTGCAGCGAGATTTAGAAATGGTAGATTTATTAAATCGAACAAAAGATTTTATAAATTCTTTATGAATCATTCTAGATTTCCTTTATGAATCATTCTAAAGGATTTTATAAATCGTTGTAAAGTTTTTCTAAATCTAAATAAGCCGATTTTTCTAAATCAAATAAAGGTTATTACTCTTAATTAGTGAATAGCAAATTGTATGTGTAATTAATTATTAAGGCAAAAGGAAAGGCAGTCGTCGTGATGACGATTGTCTTTCGTTTTTAAACTGGTTGTTTTAGATTATCAATCCCTTTCGAGATAGGTGTAGCCGTAAAGACCGTTGCGGTAGTTGTTGAGAAACTCCTTGCCTTCTTCGAGCGAGATACGTCCTGTCTTGACAGATTTCGTGACCCAGGTTTCAAGAGCGCGAACCATTTTCTTCGTGTCGTATTCCACCCAGCGAAGCACGTCTTGAACGGTTTCGCCATCGATGGTCTGGTCAATTTCGTAGCCGTTCTTGTTGACCGAGATATGCACGGCGTTGGTATCACCGAAGAGGTTGTGGAGGTCACCAAGGATTTCTTGATAGGCACCGACGAGAAAGACTCCGAGGTAATATTTTTCATTCTTCTTGAGCGAATGGATGGGCATGGCATTGACAATCTGGTTCTCGGCAATATAACTTTGCACCTTACCGTCACTGTCGCAAGTCATATCCTGCAGAGTGGCCTTCCGGTCGGGACGTTCATTGAGGCGCTGTAAGGGCATGATGGGGAAGATCTGGTCGATCGACCACATGTCGGGCAGCGACTGGAAGAGCGAGAAGTTGCAATAATACTTGTCGGCAAGCAGTTTCGGGATGGTATGCAGTTCCTCGGGGACGCGCTTCATGCCCGAGATGAGATTGTTGATTTCTCGTGTTACGCTCCAGAAGAGTTTCTCGATTTGTGCACGTGTCTTCAAATCAATGATGCCATGACTGAAGAGTTGGAGTACCTCGTCGCGGATCTGTTGGGCATCGTGCCATGATTCGAGGGCGGAACGCTGGGTCAGCGAATCCCAGATTTCGTAAAGTTCCTTGACCAGCTCGTGATCATCAGGATCGACCACCCATTCCTCGGGCATCTCAGGGTGTGAAGCGGTCTCGAGCACTTCCATGACAAGTACGGAATGGTGAGCCGACAAAGAACGCCCCGATTCGGTGATGATATTAGGGTGGGGGAGATTGTTCTTGTCGGCAGCCTCCATAATTTGGTACATAATGTCGTTGATGTACTCTTGGATGGAATAGTTAACCGATGAGCAGTTCGAAGCACTGCGCGTGCCATCGTAATCCACACCCAAACCGCCGCCTGTATCTACAAATTGTACGCCAAAGCCCATCTTGCAGAGCTGCACATAGAATTGCGAGGCTTCGCGTATAGCCGTCTTCACATATCGGATATTGGTGACTTGTGAACCGATGTGGAAATGAATGAGTTTGAGGCAATCCTTCAATTCGTGCGATTCCAAGTATTCCACAGCTTCCAGTAACTCCGAACTGGTGAGTCCGAACTTCGAGGCATCGCCGCCTGACTCCTCCCATTTGCCGGAGCCGGATGAGGCTAGTTTGATACGGATGCCGATGTTAGGACGTACATTTAGGCGCTTGGCAATCTGGTGAATGATTTCGAGCTCGTTAAGTTTCTCGGCTACGATAAAGATTCGCTTGCCCATCTTTTGGGCAAGTAAGGCAAGCTCAACGAACGAATCGTCCTTGTAGCCATTGCAGATGATGATGGTATCGTAGTCACTACACGCCGCAATGACAGCATGTAGCTCCGGCTTTGAACCGGCTTCAAGACCCAGGTTGAATTTTTTGCCATGGCTCACCATCTCGGTGACGACGGGCTGCATCTGGTTAACCTTGATAGGATAGACGGTGAAACATTCTCCTTTGTAGCCATACTCTTCGGCAGCCTTCTGGAAGCATTGTGACATGCGTTCGATACGATTGTCGAGAATGTCAGGAAAACGCAGGAGAACGGGCGCCTGGATATCGCGCAGCGCCAGTTCGTCCATCACTTCGCGCAGATCTACCTGCACACCATCCTTCTTGGGGGTCACCACTACGTGACCTGCTTCGTTGATGTCAAAATAACTGACACCCCACCCGTGAATATTGTAGAGCTCAGCGGAGTCTTCAATGTGCCACTTCTTCATCTTGTCTAAAATAATTGAGGGTGCAAAGATAGTTTTTTTTTATAAGAAGACGAAATTTTAGGACTATTATTTTAAAATGTGGGAATATTTTCTTACCTTTGCCGCCGAAATATCTTCTTTAAGAATCAAGATGAACGTTAATTCCTTCGAATCGTATATCCGAGAGTCTGACTATAGTCGCTTCCCGTCGCCCTGCTATATCCTCGAAGAAAAGCTTCTGCGTCGTAACCTTTCTCTGATTCGGAACGTAGCTCGTGAGGCGGGGGTGGAGATCATCCTCGCTTTCAAAGCATATGCCCTTTGGAAGACTTTTCCCGTCTTTCGCGAATATATTTCCCACACGACTGCCTCGTCGGTTTGGGAAGCCCGGCTTGCATTCGAAGAGTTTGGTTCACAGGCACACACTTACAGCCCTGCCTATACTGAAGAGAACTTCCCTGCCATCGTCCGTTGTTCAAGCCATATCACCTTCAATTCCTTGAGCCAGTACCATCGTTTCTTTCCACAGGCCAAGGGAAAAGCTTCGTGTGGCATAAGGGTGAATCCTGAATATAGCGAGATTGAAACAGCTCTCTACAATCCTTGTGCGCCAGGTTCCCGCTTCGGCATTTTGGCCGACGACCTTCCCGAACAGCTTCCCGAGGGCATCGAGGGTTTCCATTGTCATTGTCATTGCGAAGACGATTCCTATACACTCGAAAGGACCTTAGCGCATCTTGAGGACAAGTTTTATCGATGGTTCCCACAAATCAAGTGGCTTAATCTGGGTGGAGGTCACCTGATGACGCGTCGGGATTACGACATTCGTCATCTCATCGGCCTGCTTCGTACTTTGCGCCAGCGCTATCCATGGCTTCAAGTCATCCTTGAGCCTGGTAGTGCCTTCGCATGGCAGACGGGTCCTTTATTGAGCCAGGTGGTTGATATCGTTGAAAACCACGGCATCCGAACCGCCATCCTCAACATTTCCTTCGCTTGTCATACCCCTGACTGCCTGGAGATGCCTTATCAACCTGCCGTACGTGGGGCACAGTCCCTTCCGCTGTCGGCTGCCGACGAAGTGTCCGACAAACATGGCATGGTTGACGATTCCAATGGACGTGGTTATATTTATCGATTGGGTGGCAATAGTTGCCTGAGCGGTGATTTCCTGGGTTCATGGCGTTTCGATCACGAACTGCAAGTAGGAGAATACATACTCTTTGAGGATATGCTTCATTACACTACGGTCAAGACACATACCTTTAACGGTGTTGCACATCCAGCCATCGTGTTCTTCCGTGAAGACAGTTCGATCGACCTCCTCCGCGAATACACTTACGAAGACTACAAGCACCGAATGGATTGATTGCCTTCATTCTCTTCAATCCCATAGCTTCTTTTATTCCAATAATACCCATCTTCTTTTTCAAATAAATGAACAAGTTTTTTTCTTCATTCATCTGCATGGTCGCCATGGCCATTTCGGTTATCGCCAATGCAGCGGAACCCATCACGGTCGAAGCCGTTCGTGGTGGTCATTATCGCGGCAAGAGTGTGCCTGCCTTCCGCAGCACTGCCGACGGCAAGCATTATACTGCCATTACTGCCGATGGTCGTGCCATCGTCAAATATCAGTACAGTAATGGTCAGGCTGTCGATACGCTTCTCAACCTCAATAAGGTAAAGCCCGAAGAGGGGCTCGACGTGAGCAACCTGAAACTCTCCGGTTACGAGCTTTCGCAGGACGAGGAACGTCTCCTTGTTTGGAGCAACCGAGAGTCAATCTATCGTCGCAGCTACAAGGCTGATTATTTCTACTTTGTCATCGAGGCCGGGGGAGTGCGTCGTCAGGCTTTCAAGCGCTTGACCGAAGGCAAGGTGCAAGCTGTGACGATGGCTCCCGATGGACGCCAGCTCGTTTTCATGCGCGATAACAATCTATTTTATGTGCGTGTGATGTCGGCAGGCATCGACCTTGCCGAACGTCAGGTGACCGACGACGGTGCACGCAACAAGGTCATCAATGGTGTGCCTGATTGGGTTTATGAGGAGGAGTTTTCGATGGACAGAGCTATTGCGTGGAGTCCCGATTCCAAGACTTTTTGTTTTTTGAAGTGGGATGAAAGCGAAGTAAAGGAATATTGGTTACCCACCTACAAGGGTCAATTCCCCGAATACCCCGAATACGAGCTCTATCCCGGTCAGTATGTATATAAGTATCCGGTGGCTGGTGAAATCAATTCCAAGGTCTCTGCTTGGTCATACGATGTCTATACCAAAAAGCTCACCCAACTCGATGTCCCCGTCGATGCCGATGGCTATATTCCGCGCATCCAGTTCACCAAGTCCGAGGACAAGCTTGCCGTGGTGACGATGAACCGTCTTCAGAACAAGTTGTCTCTCTATTTTGTCAATCCTCGCAGCGGTGTGGCGAAGCTCATCCTTGAGGACACTAACGACCAGTATATCGCTGAAGCCGATCTCGATGCCATCTATTTCGACGAAGGTGGTTTCACTTTTGCCAGTGAGCGTTCCGGATGGCGGCACCTATACTATTATAATATGTTGGGTCAACAGCAGCGTCAGCTTACCAAGGGTAATTTTGATTTGACCAACGTCTATGGCTACGACCCTGTTTCACGTTGTGCTTATGTTCAGTTGGCCTACGTCGGCAAGGGATCGGCTGTCCCTTCAGAACTGACTCGTGGCATCTATAAGATTGATGCCAAGGGCGTGATGACACCGCTCTTCAATGGTGGACGCGATGGCGCCGGCTGTCGTGGAACTCACAGTGCCGCTTTCAGTCGTGGGTTCATATACATGCAGCATTATTACAGCGATGCTGAGACACCCACCCGTGTCACACTTGAGACCGTACAGAATCTGAAGGTCATCAAGACCCTCGAAGATAATGCAACCCTTCGACAGGAGGTTGCTGGCCAGCCCAAGCGTGAGTTTTTCCAGATGACTACCGAACGTGGCGACCGCCTCAATGGCTATGTGATTCGGCCGAACAATGGAGGCGCAAAGGCTCCCTGTGTACTTGAACAATATGGTGGCCCCGGTTCTCAGGAGGTGCTCGATCGTTGGGAGTTTGGTTTCCCGATGTATCTTGTTCAGGAGGGCTTTGTCGCATTGACCGTCGATGGCCGTGGTACGGCATGTCGTGGTGCACAATGGGAACGTCAAGTCTATTGCGAACTAGGTGTGCGTGAGGCGGAAGATCAGCTTTCTGCAGGGCGTTATGCTGCCTCTCTTCCTTACGTCGATGCCCAGCGCATCGGCATCTGGGGTTGGAGCTTCGGCGGTTACAATACACTCATGACGATGTGCGGAGGTAATGACGTCTTCAAGGCCGGTGTCGCGGTGGCTCCTGTTGCCGACTTCAAATTCTACGACACTATCTATACCGAGCGTTTTATGCGTACGCCCCAACAGAATGCAGAGGGCTATAAGAACAGCTCTGTTCTAAGCCGTGCCCAGAACCTTAAGGGCCAGCTCCTCATCGTCACCGGCACAGCCGACGACAACGTTCATCCCCAGAACACCTACGAGGTAGCTGAAGCCTTTGTGCAAAACGATCTTGATTTCGACATGATGGTATATACCAACCGCAATCATTTCATCACAGGAGGCAATAGCAACGTCCACATCTACAAGAAGGTCTGCAATTACTTCAAGAAGAACCTGTAAAGGCTGGTACAGCATATAAAGATTTTAGGAGATAAACATCAATGACCGATGTTTATCTCCTAATATGTATATGATGTTCTTATTTAGAAATCTTCGCCGAAGCCGTCACCGAAACCTCCGCCACGGAACGCATTGCCAACGCCGTCAGGGCGCGCAGCACGACCACGCATGTTCGGACCATCGGGACGTTGACCACGCGGACCAACCATCATCATGGAACGACGATCGATGGTTCTCTCAAGATACTCGATATAGAGTTCGGTGCCGAGGATGGCGCGCAGCTGCTTGCGAGCTTCGGTTCGTTGGGCATCAAACTTTGCACGCTGCGCCTGGCGTGCCTCCTTGTCGAGTCGTTTGCCTCTTTCGCCGCCCTCCTTCATCTGCTCTTGGAAGTTTTCGTTGAGCTGAGCGATCTGTACCTGTTGGTCGGTGGTAAGGTTCATGTGGTTGGTGATGGCGGTGTCGGCCAACTGGAACATTTGCTGACGTCCTGGACCATGCATGCCTCTTCCTTGCGGTTGATCCTGGGCCATTACACTGCCCAAACCGATTGTCAAGCAGCAGATAACTGCCATAAGAATCTTTTTCATAAAGCTTATTTTTTAAATGATAATAATTGTAATTTGTTAATTATTCATCGTTAATTGAAAACATTTGTCTTTTTGACGTAGCAAAAACGTAAAAGTTTATTCTATACGACGATAAAAATCAATGAATGGTACATTTTTCATCATAATTATTTGGTTTGAATCTATTAATTCTCTATCTTTGCGGTCGCAAAACCGGGGAACGTGACGTGTCACCACTCCCGCCAAGGATTGCAATAGTATTAACATCTTTAAATCAATTTGCGAAATGGCTACAAAGATCCGTCTTGCACGACATGGTCACAAGGACTACGCTGTCTATAGCATCGTAGTCGCAGATAGCAGAGCGCCACGTGATGGTAAGTATATTGAGAAGATCGGTACTTACAATCCAAACACCAACCCTGCTACTATTCAACTCGATTTCGACCGCGCCCTTTATTGGGTAGAAACCGGTGCACAACCCACTATCACCGCTGGTCGTATCCTCTCTTACAAGGGTGTCCTGATGATGAAGCACCTTAATGGTGGTGTGAAGAAGGGTGCTCTTACCGCTGAGCAGGCTCAGGCTAAGTTCGACGCTTGGATGAAAGCCAAGGAGGCTAAGATCTCTTCTAAGATTTCTGGTCTTGCTGCCGAGGCTGCCAAGAAGGTGAAGGAAGCCACCAATGCCGAGATTGCAGTCAAGAATGCCAAGAAAGAGGCCCTGGAGGCCAAGAAGGCTGAGGCAGCCGCTAAGGCTGCTGCCGCTGCCGCTGAGGCTGCTGCCGCTGCTGAAGCTGCCGCTGCTGCTACTGAGGCTTAATCGAGTATCGATAAGGCATACCGGATCATCTTCACGATGGTCCGGTTTTTTTCTTCGCACTCTTCACCTTCTCCTCTTTCTTAACTCTTCCCATCCTTATGACTTCACACTCTCACGCCCTCATCACCCTCTTATCTTTCTTTCCCCTCTTCACTTTCTTTACCCTTACAGCTGGTGAGGAACAATCGGACAGTCTGCGCGTCCAGCATCAACGCATTATGTTCTGGAATGTCGAGAATGCCTTTTGGCCTGCCGACGATTCCCTTCGGGAAGATGATGAATTCACACCTGAGGGCATCCGTCATTGGACACGTTCGCGCCTGCGTCAGAAGCTCTTGCAATTAACGCGTGTCATTGTGGCTGCTGGCGATGGCATGGCTCCCATGATAGTGGGGTTAGCCGAGGTGGAAGGTGACAGCGCAATGCATTATTGGACACATAACACACCCCTTTGGGATCAGCATTACAATTATATCGTGAGCGAAGGCCCTGACGTGCGTGGCATACAGACGGCCTTACTCTATCAGCCAACAGACTTTAAGTTGATTCATGCCGATTTCCATCGTGTCGTGATGCCCGAGGGAGTTCGACCTACGCGCGATGTTCTCCATGCCGCAGGACGTGTGGTGAGTGGCGATACGCTCGATGTCATTGTCTGCCATTTGCCCAGTCGATTGGGAGGTGCCAAACAGACCCAAGCTGCCCGCGAAGCAGCACAACGGACGGTGATGCACGTGGCCGACAGCGTACGCTATCGTCGACGTTCACCCAACATCGTAATCATGGGCGACATGAACGATTTTGCGAAGAGGTCAAAGGCTTGGTGGGGCAAGGATTACGTGAATCTTATGATACCGTTACAGAAATCCTTGAAACTCCATCCTTCAGCATACGGCAGCCACAAGTATCAAGGCGAATGGGTTTTCTTGGACCAGTTTATTGTTTTTTCTCCTTCGAGCCCTTCGCTCCAGGCTTTGTCGGCGCTATACGGAGGGAGCAATCCTTCAAACTTCTCTAACCCTCGAGTCTTTCACCTTCCTTTCATGCTCATCGAGGATTCCAGTCATCTCGGACATCGTCCCAAGCGCAGCTATTATGGATACCAATACGAGGGTGGCTATAGCGATCATTTGCCTATATTGCTTGATTTCGATGTCTTTTTCAGGTAAAAATACGATATTTGCGTTCGAAAAGACAAATTCTTCTCGAAAAATTTGGTGATATAAGGAAAATACACTATCTTTGCACCCGCTTTTGAGCAAATAATGCCGAAGTGGCTCAGTTGGTAGAGCAACGCATTCGTAATGCGTGGGTCACGGGTTCGAGTCCCGTCTTCGGCTCCCATTATATTAAAGGGATTTAATGGTAAATCACAACAACAAACGACCTTGCTTGAGAAAGTAAGGTCGCTTTTTTTATTTTCCGATAATCTTTAACCATTAATTATCTTCGCGAAAGATATTGGAGGCAATAAATAGTCCGAACGCTGTCAGTGCACCATTGATTAGCAGCATTTCGTAGCCGATCTTATATCCGTTGAACCAGGTCTCGGAGTGTTGGTCAAGGAAGAAGCAAAGGAGGGGTGAGGCTATGCAGATGATCGGTATCCACCATCCGTCCTTCACCTTACATTTTGTGAACATGCCGAAGAAGAAGAGGCCGATGAGCGGACCATAGGTATAGGATGCAACGACATAGACGGCATTGATGACTGAACCCGAAGCCAACAGGTGGAACAGGTAGATCATGAATCCCATCATGATGGAGTTGATGATATGGACCCAGAAACGCTGGCCTTCTATCGAACCCCTCAAACATCTCGAATCCTTAAAACTCTTCAATCCCCTCAAACTCTTCAAACTTCTTGAACCTTTCTCTTCTTCCTCGCTGGGCTTCTTACGTAGGAAATCCACCATGATGGCAGTCGTCAGGGCTGTGACTGCTGAACCTGCCGACGAGAAGGCAGCTGCTACCAATCCTAGAACAAAGAGCACGCTCACGATAAGTGGCAGGAAGGGCTGCCCAGTGGTCGGATTGATGCCTGTGGCAAGGTAGGGGAATAGCTCATCACCGCTCTTGTCAACGCCCATTTCTCGCGCGTACATATATAATAATATACCAAGAGAAAGGAAGATGATGTTGACAGGCAGAAAGCCAAAGCCATACGAGACCATGTTCTTCTGTGCCTCCTTCAGCGATTTACATGATAGGTTTTTCTGCATCATGTCCTGGTCAAGTCCTGTCATGGCAATGGTGGTGAACATACCGCCAAGAAATTGCTTCCAGAAGAAACGCGTGTCATTCGCATCGTCGAAGAACCACACCCTCGACATCGGACTGTCGGCAATGGTTGTGCATAGTCCTGTGAAGTCCAAACCCATGGCCAAGCTGATGCATATCACGAAGCCTATCATCGCGGCCAACAGACAGAGTGTCTGCAACAGGTCGGTCCAAACCAGAGTCTTCACGCCACCACGGAACGAATAGATCCATACAATGAGCATGATGCAGGCTACCGAGAGGCCGAAGGGTACGCCCAGTTGGTCGAAGAGTACCAGTTGAAGTACAACGGCCGTAAGGTACATTCTTACCGCACATCCCAGATACTTGCTCAAGAGGAAGAACGAGGCTCCTGTCTTGTGGGCAAAGCGACCGTAACGTTGTTCCAGATAGACGTAAATGCTCGAAAGACCCAACCGATAATAGAGGGGCAACAAGATGTAGGCCACTGCAAAATAACCACAGACAAAGCCTATGACCATCTGTATGTAGCTCATCTGCTTGGCCTCGACCATTCCAGGTACACTCACGTAGGTCACACCCGAAATGGAAGTGCCAATCATGGCAATCGCTACCACCCACCATGGGCTTTTGCGATCGCCACGATAGAAGGTTTCGGTGTCTCGATCACGCCGGCGGGTAGTCCACCAACTCACGCCGAACACCATCATGAAGTAGAGGACAATTACGCCCAATACCAGGGTTGCGTTCATTATTATTTGTTCTTACTTTTCAAATCTTATCCAATCAACGTCGAGGAAGGCACCGTCATTCTTCACGCCTGGGCGTGTGTTGTAGAATCCAAGCTTCGCACCAATCCATCGACCCTCCTTGACCGTAAATACATCGCCAATCTTCTTGAACTTCTTTCCGTCCAAGCTGTATTCAAATTGCGCTTTGGCCTTGATAGAGTTGCCTGTGCCCTCACTCTTCACCGTAACGCGTACATAGACGTCCTGCGTTGCCATACGTGGTTGTGGGATATCATCCACAGCGTACTTCTGTGTGTAAGGCGCCTTCATCTTCGACAATTTCAGATCTACACGTTTCACGATTTCTTCTGCTTTTCCCTTCATCGCATCCTTGCAGGTCACGTAGCGCAACTCGCAGCCTTCCTTAGTGCTAACGATCTTGAGTGCTGCATAGTCTTGTCCCTTGACAATGAAGCCGCCTTCCTCTCCCTTGTCCTTGTATTCCGGATTGGGGATGAACTGCATCTTGGCCGTAGCCGTGAAGTTCTCGGTGGGGAACTTCTGGAGCAAGGCGTTCTGCAGGTCGGAGAGGTTGTTATAGTCGTCGGGACGCTGCACGCCATATAGACGCAGCTTGCTCTTGTTGGCGTCGCAGAAATACCAATAGTGGCTGTATGGGCCTTCAAACTGCCATTGCAGGCCGAGTTCCGTGGAATCGAATTCGTCATCTTCGGCTGGTTGGAATTCACCCGATGAGGGGAGGTTGGGCTTCTTCCACTGGGCTACGGCATCACCACAACCATCACCGTCCTTGTCCTCGCCGATGACGAGCCAATCGTTGACCCATTTGGCAGGCTGCAAGTGTACGACGCGACCATAGGCATGCTTGTCTTGGAAATGTATGAACCAGTCTTCGCCATTCTGCGTATCAACCCATGCGCCTTGATGGGGACCGTTGATCTTTGACTTTCCTTGAGCCAAGCCGACAAATTCTTCGTAGGGGCCGAAGGGGCTGCGACTGCGGAGTTCCACCTGCCAGCCATATTTCACGCCGCCAGCTGGGCTAAAGATGTAGTAATAGCCATTACGTTTGTAGAACTTGGTGCCTTCGATGGTGGGTTGATCCTCGTGTCCATCATAAACTACGCGCGATGGACCGATGACTTTGGTTCCGTCGGGAGACATTGGTGCAACAAAGAGGATGGACTTCACACCAGCACGTGAACCTGCACAACCATGAGAGATGTATGCTTTGCCGTCCTCGTCCCACAGTGGACAGCAGTCGATGAGTCCTTTGCCCTTCTTCACCCAGACGATGGGTTCCCATGTACCTGCTGGATCTTTGGTCTTGGTCATGAAGAGGCCTTGATCGGGGTCGCCGCAAAAGATATAGAACCATCCATCGTGATAGCGGATCGAAGGGGCCCAGACATAGTTGCCATGCTGGATTTTCTTGTGCCAATCTAAGTCGGTACCCTCATACTCCTCCAGAACGGAATAGTCGTCGGTCAAGGCATGACCAATGATTTCCCAATTCACCAGATCCGTGCTGTGCAGGATCTGCAGGCCGGGGAAACATGCAAACGACGACGATGTCATGTAGTAGTCGTTGCCTACACGGCAAACATCGGGATCGGAATAGTCGGCATCGATGATTGGGTTGCGATACATTCCATTCTTCGCATTGGGATTCCAGGTCTTCGAAGGTGCCTGAGCCAATGAAGTGAGTGTGCAGCTTGCGATTACCAGAACTGAAGCTGCTAAGGTAGCAATTCTGTTATTCATAGTGTGTTTGTTTGAGATTTGTAGCTATATCGTTCATAAATACTGTTATTTCGAAATAATTCTTAATCTTACCCATATCCATCGAGGGATGAGACGCCAGAAGAAGACGAGAATGCGGTAGCGCCAATCGATGGTGATGATCTGTTTTTTCTTTTCAACTTTCCGCACAATCTCTTCAGCGACCTTTTCGACGTCGAGCTGCAACGGGTATTTCCCTCCATCGCTCAACAAAGGTGTCTTCACAAAGCCGGGACGGATATCAGAGATGGTCAGTTTCTTGAGCCCCTTGATGTGTTTCAGTTGAGTGAGACATTCCAGATAATGATTTACGTAACGTTTAGTTGCCGAGTAGGCTGGCGCAGCGCCCAGTCCTTTGGTGCCTGCGATGCTGCTGATAACCGCGATCTGTCCCTCGCGGTCGGGATGAGTCTCGAAGTACTTAAAGGCAGTCAGCACCATACGTGTCATACCCAGGGCATTGGTCTCAACGGTGGCGAGCTCTTTTTCGGCATCGAGCTCGGGATTCTGGTAGCCGATGCCCGAGCTGTGGAAGTAGAGGTCAATCTCGCCACCCATCTTCCCGATCAGCGTCAGCAATTGCTCGGGCGCATTGTCATGTGTGATGTCAATCTGTTGGATGGCGACTATGTCAAGGTCCTTGCGCTGCATTTCAATGAGCCGGTCGAGCTTGCGCCCAGCGATACCCACCTGCCACCCTTCTTTTGTCAGTCGCTTGGCGACGGCTTGACCTATACCTGAGGTGGCTCCCATTACGATGGCACGTTTCTGTTCCATATTGTTTTATGTGTCGTTAGAATGTTAATAAAGATCGGATGTAAAGAAAGAGGATGTTCAACTAATTGCATTCTTAACTTGTGACATGTTGCTGCGCGAGACGGGTATCGCATCGTGGTTGTGCTTCATGACGAGTTGCATGGAACCCGCCTTTGAGACAATCTTCTCCACTTGTCCTAGATTCACCAGGAAGGCGCGGTGACAGCGCACAATCATCGGATAGTCTTTCAGATCGTCTTCCATCTGTTTCGACGTGGCACGTAACATATCGGTATGCACCTTGCCTTCACACAATTGGCATACCTTCACATAGTTTCCTACGGCTTCGATATAAAGGAGGTCGTATGTATGCAGTGTCACTGTCTCGCTTGTCGTTCCAGTGAGAACAATTGTTGTCGGTGGTTGGGTGTAGTCGGATGGCGTAGCGGCGTTTTCGCCAGATTCTTCGGTCTGTTTTCTTTCGTCCATCGCAGCAAGAGGTTGCTGCATCCTCTGTAACTGCATATTCAGCAGCTGTGTCTCCTCCAACTCGGCTCTTAGATACCTATTTCGGAACTTGAAACGCCAGTATAAGCCGATGGCAAAGGAACAGAAAGCAATGATAAACAATGTCTCGAAGTAATTGCTCCACGAGAGATGATTACCAGGCTCGCGGTCGCTCAACACGTAGTGACGATAGAGACAAATGATCAGCGAAATGAGCGGAGTGTTGATGAGCTGGAACCAGAGGTTGCGGCGTATGATGTAATCGACGCCACGTCCCGTCGATCGAGGCATCCGGACAAGATACTTCAAGATAATCTCGACAAGCATACATGTTCCGAAACCTAGTATGCCAATGATCAATAAGTGGGCATATGCCTCCCATTGCCAAGCCTCGAGTCCAAAGGGCTTGAACACGAACAATGATAGCACCGTAAATCCGACGCTGATGATACGTATTCGGAATGTTTCTTTTTGTCCTTTATCCATACAGTCGGCAAAGATACACTCTTTTTGGGATAATACCAAACAATTTGTCACATTTCTGCTTTTTATCCCACGTCCTCCTGCAATTCGTCACAAAAAAGAGCAGTTTATCCCTGAAATTTTGTAAAACGAAACCGTTGCCGTATCTTTGCACTCGAAAAATCAACTGTCTTTATCACAATAACACATTTAACATCTATCAATATGAAAAGAAGGAAAATCATCGGTATTATTTTCGTAGTGGCTGCACTCCTAAAGATAGCCGACCTGTGTGGTTTCGTCAACCTGGATTGGATCTGGCAACAGCCGTGGACATCCTTTCTTGCACCTTTGTTCTTCCTGTTCATTGGCGTGGAACTAATTATCAGCAGTTACACAAATAGCCATGACCAATGGCTGCAGCGTCCGGTCCCGATCAACGAGGAGGGCAAGCGCATCTGTTGCACTGCTCGTTATGGCGGCGACGAGTACATCTTTCACGGCGAGCCTTTCAAGGGTGCCCGTCTCGATGCCTTCTGCGGTGGTATCCGCATGGATTTGCGAGAGGCAGTCATCACCGAGGACGAGGAGATCGACATCCGCACATTCTTAGGTGGTGTTGAGTTGTTTGTTCCTAAGACTGTCAATGTCGAGGTCAAGAGTCGCAGCTTTGTCGGCGGTGTCGGCAACGAAGCAGTACGCACCTCCCAAAAGGATTCTCCGTGTCTCCACATTGTCGCAAGCAACTTCTTCGGTGGAGTAAGTATCAAGGAATAGAATTTCGTGTGATTTTATCCCAAAAGTTTTGATAATTCCTTTTTTATTCTTACCTTTGCAGCGCCAAAAGGCAATCCTGACGATATTCTTGTCAGCCGAGGCGCTGCAAAGGCCTTTTGTTTATTATGGCAAAGCGTGCAATGAATAAGTCACAGAAACTCGTCAAATACCTACCTACCAAACGGCATCGGGCTGTCTGGTGGCGTTCCTTCCGCATCTGGCAGCGAAAGCCGCACGAGTTGGCTCCTCTGTCTGAGAAAAGCTGCAAGTGTGCGTGCTGCGGCACGGAATACACTGGTAACTACTGTCCCCGTTGCGGTCAGGCGTCGGTGGTGGGACGTTTTTCGTTCCGCAAGGCCCTTGCGCTCTTCCTCGACGTGTGGGACGTCAACAACCGCAGTGTGTTCCGCAGCATCTTCGACCTGATGTTGCGCCCGGGCTACATGATACGCGACTATCTGAATGGCATGCAGGCCGCCTATTTATCACCCTTCAAGCTGTTCTTCCTGCTTGCCACGTTCTCGCTGATTGTCGAAAAGGGGTTCACGTTCGACATCGAAAAGTACGAGAAGAAATACACCGACAGTAGTGTCGATAAAACAATCGAGCCCAATAAGGCCACGGAATCAACCGTAAACCTCGACGATATTCTGCCCGATGTGGTCAAGGCTGACGAGCAACCCGAGACGAGAGTGGCCGACGCACAACCCACCGAGGATGAAGCCGAGCAGAATGAGGACGCGGACGATGCCAACGATGAGCACAATAGCATGACCTATGAGGAACTCCATCTGCAAACTAAAGTCGGCAAGTTATTATTCAAGGTTTTATCGGCTTTTGATGTCTTCAGCGAACAGAATCCAGCCATCTTCTCCTTGCTGTTGTTGGCGTTGTTCTTGCTGCCTTTGTTCATCTTCTTCCGTTCCACTCCCTCCATTCCTGATCTAAGGTATTCCGAGTTCATGGTGGCGATCATCTGTACCTCCAACACCTACAGTATCTACTCGATTCTCGCAAAACTGCTGGGTTTCGGACTCCTCAAGCTCATTTCATTCATAATGATCTTTGTGACGTTCAAGCAGTTCTCCGGCTACTCGAAGCGACGTGTGCTTGGTTATATGATATTGGTTGGCTTTATGGTGGTTGTCGTGTTTCTTGCCTTGGCTTTTATTTTGGGCTTTTATTTTTATAAGAACGAACCTGCCCTGCTCGATAAATGAACTATTAGAATATGGCAAAGAAAAAAACAGCATATTTCTGCAGTGCCTGCGGCAACGACGAGCCCAAGTGGTTCGGCAAGTGTCCGTCGTGCGGCGAGTGGGGCACCTGTGTCGAGGAGATTGTCGATGCGCAGACGGGTGCCATCGGTAAGGTTTCGCGTAAGGGCGGTGGTGTCCAGTGGAGCCATGGCGGCACGTTGGGCCTACCTGGACAGAAGGAACGTCCTCGTCGGCTCTCAGAGATTGAGGCGCGCGAGGAACAGCGCATCGACATGCATGACGACGAACTCAACCGCGTGTTGGGCGGTGGTCTAGTGCCCGGTTCGATGGTGCTCCTGGGTGGCGATCCTGGCATCGGCAAATCGACGCTCGTCCTGCAGACCGTCATGAACATCCCCGACAAGAAAGTGCTCTATTGTTCGGGTGAGGAGTCGGCCTATCAGCTCAAGTTGCGTGCCACGCGCCTGGCCACGGGCGACATCGATCATGTTTTCATCGCCTGTGAGACCAACCTCGACGAGATCTTCACCCATGTGGCCAATGTCGAACCCGACATACTCGTCATCGACTCCATCCAGACCATCGCCACCGACGAACTCGAATCGAGTGCAGGCAGTGTGGGGCAGGTGCGCGAATGTGCGGCACGCA
Organism: Bacteroidales bacterium; assembly: GCA_017618715.1. Classification (GTDB taxonomy): domain Bacteria; phylum Bacteroidota; class Bacteroidia; order Bacteroidales; family UBA3663; genus Liminaster. The sequence goes on along the minus strand of JAFZTS010000002.1, from coordinate 73,472 downwards.
TCCTCAAGTTCGCCAAGGAGTCGGGCACGCCAGTCATCCTCATCGGACATATCACTAAGGAGGGTTCTCTCGCGGGCCCGAAGGTGCTTGAGCATATCGTCGATACTGTTCTTCAGTTCGAGGGCGACCAGCATTACATGTATCGCATTTTGCGTGCCATCAAGAACCGCTTCGGTTCGACGTCCGAGTTGGGCATTTACGAAATGCTGGGCACAGGGCTGCGTCAGGTCACCAATCCTTCCGAATTGTTGCTCAACACCGACCACAAGGATTTGTCGGGTGTTGCCATTGCCGCAGCTATCGAAGGCATGCGCCCCTTCCTTATCGAGACGCAGGCGCTCGTCAGTACCAGCGTCTATGCCACGGCGATGCGTTCTACCACAGGCTTTGACCAGCGACGATTGAACATGCTTCTTGCTGTTCTCGAAAAGCGTGTAGGTTTCAAATTAGCGCAGAAGGATGTGTTCCTCAATATAGCAGGAGGTCTTCGTGTTTCAGACCCCGCCATGGATTTGGCCGTGATGGCAGCCATCCTATCGTCCAATTTGGATATGCCGCTCCCTGCGCTGACCTGCATGACGGGCGAGGTGGGTCTTTCGGGCGAGATACGTCCCGTTGCTCGACTCGAACAACGCATCCGGGAGGCTGAAAAGCTTGGTTTCGAACGTATCCTCATCCCCAATATCGCTCTCAAGAGCATTGAGACTAAGAGCCTTCGCATCCAGCTTTCGCCCGTCTCCCGTGTAGATGAGGCCTTCCGTCTTCTATTTAAATAATGATTAAGAACGTCAAGATACGTGTTCTGCCGCAGGTATGGCGCGATGCCGAGAAGCTCGAGGCACAACTCTGCCGCGAGTATGACATCCCTCGTAAATCACTGTGTGGATTACGCATGAAGCACACCAGCATCGATGCACGCCAGCGTCAGGTGATGGTGCAGCTCGATGTGGATCTATATATCAATGAGGAACCGCCACAGGAGACATATCAGGTAGTGAATTATCGCGAAGTACCTACCAATGCACCTCAGGCAATTGTCGTCGGTGCAGGCCCTGGTGGCCTCTTTGCTGCTCTTCGGCTCATTGAATTGGGTGTGCGACCTATCCTCATCGAACGTGGTCGCAATGTTCGCGATCGTCGTCGAGATGTGGCTCTTATCACCCGTGAACAGCGCGTCAATCCTAACTCCAACTATTGTTTTGGCGAGGGTGGAGCAGGTGCCTTTTCTGATGGCAAGCTTTTCACGCGTTCCAAGAAACGTGGCAACATACAGGGTGTTCTCGAAGGTCTGTGTCAGTTCGGCGCAGACACAGGCATCCTTGATGCTTCCCACCCCCACATTGGCACCGAGAAGTTACCAGCCATCATTTCCAGTATTCGCGAGAAAATCATTGCTTGCGGTGGCCAGATTTATTTCGAGACTGTTGTCTCTCAACTTATCCTTTCAGCCAATGAGGTAGTCGGCACACGCACCCTCGATGGTCGTGAGTTCTTGGGTCCCGTCATCTTGGCAACAGGCCATTCGGCACGTGACATCTATCGCATGCTTCACGACGAAGGCATTCTAATCGAAGCCAAGGGCTTGGCCATCGGCTGCCGTTTGGAACACCCGCAGCCACTTATCGACCGTATCCAATATCATTCCAGCGAAGGTCGTGGCGACTATCTGCCCCCTGCTGAATACAGCTTCGTCACGCAGGTCGATAATCGTGGTGTCTATAGTTTCTGCATGTGTCCGGGAGGTGTTATCGTACCTTCGGCCACGATGTCCGACCAAATCGTCGTCAATGGTATGAGCACAAGTTCGCGCGGTGGTCGTTGGGCCAACGCTGCTATGGTCACTGAGATTCGTGTCGATGATATCCCGCTCTTGGCTAGACAGCTTCATCTCGATATCGACCCCGCAAGTCCCTTGGCCATGATGGCTATTCAGGAGGAGATTGAACATCAATGCTGGCTCAACGGAACGCACACCCAGGTGGCGCCCGCCCAGCGCATGACCGACTTCGTTCGCGGTCGTCTTTCTACCAGTCTTCCAGCCTCATCCTATTCCCCTGGCGTGGTGGCCAGTCCTTTGCATTTCTGGTTGCCCAAGTTCATCAGTGCACGATTGCAGGAGGGTCTTCGTTTCTTCGGTCAACGGGCTCACGGCTTTCTCACCGACGAGGCTTTGCTTGTCGGCACCGAGACGCGTACTTCCTCGCCTATTCGCATCCCACGCGACAAGGAAACGCTTTGTCATCCCACCGTCCGTGGCCTCTATCCCTGCGGTGAAGGTGCAGGCTTTGCTGGCGGCATTGTTTCGTCTGCCATGGATGGCAGGCGCTGTGCTGATGCCCTCGTCGCCCAGTACTTTTAGACGGAAATAGTAAGAAATAGACAACAAAATTTGGTAGCATCGATTTTTATTGCTATCTTTGCACCCGCTAAAACGTAATTCTTATGGCAGATCAAAGATATATGATGCGCGGCGTGAGTGCCAGCAAGGAAGATGTGCACAACGCCATCAAGAACATCGACAAGGGACTCTATCCTCAGGCATTCTGCAAAATCATTCCAGATATTCTGGGCGGTGATCCGGAGTATTGCAACATCATGCACGCCGATGGAGCAGGTACCAAGACGTCATTGGCCTATATGTATTGGAAGGAAACCGGCGACCTCTCGGTCTGGAAAGGCATCGCCCAGGATTCTCTCATCATGAATATCGACGACCTCATCTGCGTAGGTGCTGTCGATAATATCCTCGTCTCATCAACCATTGGTCGAAACAAGATGCTCATCCCAGGTGAGGTAATCAGCGCCATAATCAATGGCAACGATGAACTGATGGCCGAACTGCGACAGATGGGTATCGGTGTGTATGGTACGGGAGGTGAGACCGCCGATATCGGTGATTTGGCACGTACCATCATTGTCGATTCTACAGTTACCTGCCGAATGAAGCGCAGTGATGTGATTGACAATGCCAATATCGCTGTAGGCGACGTCATTGTCGGCCTTGCCAGCTACGGACAGGCCACCTATGAGAAGGAATACAACGGAGGTATGGGCTCCAATGGCTTAACCTCTGCACGTCATGACGTCTTTGGCAAGTATCTGGCCAAGAAGTATCCCGAGTCTTACGATCATGCGGTGCCCGAGGAACTCGTCTATAGTGGCCGGCTTAAACTTACTGACGTCGTTGAAGGCTGTCCCCTCGATGCCGGCAGGCTGGTCTTAAGCCCTACGCGAACCTATGCCCCTGTCGTAAAGAAGATGCTTGACGCTTTCCGCTCAAACCTCTCAACCCCCTCAAACCTCTCAACCATTCTCCACGGCATGGTCCATTGTTCGGGCGGCGCGCAGACCAAGGTGCTTCACTTCATCAAGGATTTGCATGTAATCAAGGACAATCTTTTCCCCATTCCTCCTTTGTTCCGTACTATCCATGAGCAGTCGGGCACCGACTGGTCCGAGATGTATAAGGTATTTAATATGGGACATCGTCTCGAAGTTTATCTTCCTGCAGAGCATGCTCAGAAGGTGATTGACATCGCACGCGGCTTCAACATCGAAGCGCAAATCATTGGTCATGTCGAGGAACGAAAGGAGGGTGCCAAGGTTACTCTCCATACCGAGAATGGAATCTTCGAATATGAGTGAAAAGAATTAAGGTGAAAGGTTTTAAAATGTGAAAGGGGCGTTTCACAACGACCCTTTTGCATTAACCTTAAAATCTAATACCATGAAAAACACGATGCAAATGTAGGGGATTTTTGCCAATCCTCCAAATTATTTTGAGGAAATCTTCCTATTTTGGCTGAAAAAATATGCTAAAAAACATATTTTGTAATCTCATTATAGCAAATGCAATGGTTTGCGCAACCGTTTTTCCTCGTCTTTGTATTATTTGTCATGGATTATGAGTTCATCGATACTATTTCCATTTGTTTCGATAATAATTTCGAGAAATTTTCAAATATTTCTTTTTTTGATATAATATATTTATATGGCAAAGGTATTAATCAAGACCAGTCTCGGTGACATTACCGTACGTCTTTACGACGAGACACCTCTTCACCGAGACAATTTTCTCAAGTTGGCCAAAGAAGGCTATTATGATGGTACGCTTTTCCATCGCGTCATCAAGAATTTCATGGTACAGGGTGGTGATCCGGACTCCCGTGGAGCTTTGCCGACTGCCCATCTCGGTGCAGGTGGACCCGATTATACCATCCCTGCTGAGTTCAACAAGGACTTGATTCACAAGAAGGGAGCCTTGGCTGCTGCCCGTCAGGGCGACGAGGTCAATCCCGAAAAGCGTTCCAGTGGAAGCCAGTTCTATATTGTCACGGGCGAAGTTTATAGCGCTGGCAAACTCACCCAGCTCGAACGTCAGTTGGTACAGCAGCAGTTGCAGAACATCTTCAACAGTCTCGTTGTAGAGAACCGCAACCGTATCATCGAGCTACGCAAGAACCGCGACAATTCAGGCCTGATGGCCTTGCAGGAGGAACTTCAAAACAGGACTTACGCCATTGCCAAAGAACAGGGCGAGCCCAAGTACAGTCCCAAGCAGCGTGAGGTCTATACCACCATAGGTGGAACACCTTTCCTCGACCAAAACTACACCGTCTTCGGAGAAGTCGAGGAGGGCCTCGATGTAGTTGATAAAATCCAACTCGTCAAAACGCAACCTGGTGACCGTCCCGTAGAGGATATCACCATGCAAGTCTCGATTCTTGAGGAATAAACGCGATCTTTTCCCGAGTTTTTCTATCACGAATTAGCGAATTTAAGAATTGGGGTGAACGTATATTGGGCACAAATAAATAATTCTATAATTCTTTAATTCGTGAAAAAAAACTTAATTCGTGATAAAGATCAATGTAGTTCGTGATCCCTTGAACCTCTTGAACCTCTTGAACCCCTCGAACCTTGATTGAACTTCATACTGCACCCTAGCAGGAAATACTGTCTGAGTGTTGTGCTCTCGCGGTCGGTGATTGACGTGGCTGAGATGCTTCGCCAGATGCTTGTCTTCTGATGCAGGATGTCGAATACCTTCACGAAGGCTGACAGGTTCTTTCGTTTCAGGAATGAACGAGAGAGTTGAGCATTCCAAATAGTCTGGTTTCGTGTCAAGCCAGCCGAATAGCCGCGTCGTCCCGTGTAGTCGATGCTTGTCGAGCAACTCAGGTTCCAAGGTAGACGGGCCGATAAGTTGCTTAGCACGCCGAATTGGTGTGTGGTACCCAAACTTCCCGAGGTGATTATCGTCGCCTTGCTATACGAGAGACTATAGTGTCCATGTAGCTCAACGTTGAGCCAGTCGTTACGGTAGGCGATACCCGTTCGTTCGTCTGCCGTAACGTTGTGTATATGGTTCACCTGCGTATCGGTGCTCTTCAGGTTAGCATAACCGATATTCTCGCGGTAGCCCAGTGTCGTCTGTGTTGTTACATACCATTGGTTGTCGGCAAAGGGGAACGACCCTCTGAATTCGCCCTGCACGTTCCACGACCCCAGTCCGTCAATGTTGACAGTCATTGTCGTGTCCGTCCGAAGATCGGCACTATACCAGCGTTTGGTGGCTAGGGTGTTGAACTGGGCAGTAGCGTTGATCGAAGCCTCCAGCGTACGACCCGTCTCTTGGCTGTTGGCACGGAAGCGTGCCTGGAAGTTAGTCTGGAAAGCTGGTCCAAGGTCTTGGTTGCCCAATGTGACATGGGTGGCCGATGTCTGGTTCTTGCGTGCCTGCAGTTGGTTGATTGAGGGTTGTGTCGTCCTGCCGTTCAGCGTAATGCGTAGGTTCTTCCTGCGATTCCAGTTGTAGCGGTATTCCACACGTGGTGCCAAGTTCATGTACGAACGTTTGTAATCGCGAGTGTGGTCGTAGTAGTCGGTGTAGTTCTGTGTGTTGGGCAGCAGGTCGATGCCTATCGAGGTATTGACGCGCTCTGTGACGTGGCGATAGCTAGCCGACAGGGTGTAGCTGTTCTGCTGTGTGCGCGAATCGGTGCTGTAGTCGATGTTCGACCGGCCGTTGATTGAGTCGGCATATTGTCCGAGGCCCTCGTCCCAGAAGTGGTAGAGCTGGCGTTGGGTGTTGCGTGTGAAACTGCCCGTTGCACCCACCTCGATGAACTGATGTTCGTTGATGGGTTCCACATGGGTCATTCGAATGCGATAAGTGAGGGAATTCGAACGTTCTTCCTGCCATTGGTTGATGGTGGTGTCGTTCAGGAGGCTCAGGTCGTTAACGAACAGATTGTCATAACTGGTGAACGACTGCGTGTAGTGGTCTCCGTCGTTATGTCGTCCATTCAAGCTGACACGGATGCTGCTGCGTCGTCGGCCTCGTGAGATCTTCTTGGCGTAGGAGTAGGTGAGACCGAGTTCGTAGTTCAAGCCCTGCTGCTTCATGTTGCTCGAACGTTGGGTCTGGCTGATGTAGGTCGAAGGAAGAGCCGTGATCTCATCCACTGCATTCGGATCCAGGTGGTAGTTCCTGCTGGTTGAATGTTCGTCAGTCTCCGATCTGTTGTATGCTAGTTCCGGGCTTATCTGCAGACGGTGTTCGCCGTCGGCTACCTTGCCCCAGGTCTTTTCGTACTTGAAATCGAGTTGAACATTCTGTCCCTTGTTGTCGCCCGTCTGCTCCGTGTCGGTACCCGTGTTGCCCGACTTCAGATAGTTGATGCGATGCGTAGATGTTTTCTCGCTTTGTTTCTCCCCGCCATAGAGTACATCGCCTCCGATGGCGAAGGGTGTGTTTTCGTCGCGCAGTCGGTTGCCCTTGTCATAATTGAGGTTGAGGCCCATGCTCCACGAGGTGTTCAGACCTTCGCCGCGTCGTCCGCTGTTTCGGTTGCCGCGCATGGTCGAGTTGCGCATCACCTTCTCGCCAAGGTCGCCGAAGCCTGTGTTGTTCGTATTGTTCGCATTCACCACCAATGCATTCTGGTTATTGCCTCTGAAATAACCTGCCATGCCTTTCGTTTCGAAACGGTCATCAATTCCCGAACCGTCACCCCAAGCACCGGCAGCATTGCCGAAGTATCCACGCCGCATCCTTGGCTTCAGCTTGAAGTTGATAACCTTCTCTCGTTCACCATTGTCAATGCCAGTGAGCCGGCTTTCCTCGGTCTTCATGTCCACTACCTGCACCGACTCGAACATATCGGCAGTGAGGTTCTTGGTCGTAGTCTGGATATTCGAACCGAAGAACTCCTTACCATCCACATACACCTTTGTCACCGTCTCACCCTGGGCAGTAATACTACCGTTGGAATCCACTTCGATACCTGCCAGTCGTTTCAAGAGGTCTTCGGCCGTAGCATCGGGCTCCAGTTGGTAGCTGCTGGCATAGTATTCAATGGTGTCTTCGCGAATCACCATCGGGGGAGGTGTGGCCGAGACAACGGTCTCGCCCAGCAGGCGGTGTTCTTCCTGCATATAGACGTCGCCCAGCGAAAACGACCTTTGTCGGTGATGGAGCGTAACGGTTTTCAGCGTTTCCTGGAATCCCACAAATGTGAAATGCACGAGCACCTTTTGATGCGCCTTGCGTTCTTTGAGCAAGCCGTCCAGACGGGAGGAGTGGAGGGTGAAGTTTCCGTTGCGATCCGTGAAGGTGCCGACCACGAAAGTTGAGTCAGGAAGGGTGAGAAGCCGGATGGTGGTGCCTGCCAGTGGTGTGTCGTCGGTAGCCGAAGCTACGCGTCCCGTGATAGTGATAGCATACGACACTAAACATCCGCTCCACCCTATGAGGATGAAGCAAAGGAGGCGCAGCCAATAGATAAAAGGGTGCGATTGAGAAATCTTCATGTTTGTCTTTTTTGACTAAGTAATAATACTTAGGTTTAATGCTTCTTCTCGAAAAGTCGTCCCGAAAAGTGTGAAGAATAGCGAAAAACTACCCAATTATTTGGACATATCACAAATTCTTTCTATTTTTGCAGCACACTTTTCTACATTTGAATAAAAAGACGCTTTGAGAGCGAGCAAAGCATTACATCGACCCATAGATAATTAGTGATAATTCGTGTTCTAAATGATCATCATGAAACAGCTCCGACAGAAATTAGATAAGATGCTCTTCGAAGGTCAGGGACGGCAGTTATTGTGGCTATCCGTGATCAGCCTGATTGTGCTTTTCCTCTTGCTGTTGATTGGATGGATATTCGAAGGGATGACTTGGCAATCCATCGTCGCACTATTCATGGACCCCGGCAATTTCGACAGCCCCGATGGCCATGACATCTTTAGAATCGCCACCGCCTTGTTGGGTGCATTCTTCTTTTCCACCCTCCTTATCTCCGTCTTTACCAACATCTTCGAAAACATCTCGTCTTCTTATAAGAAGGGCGAATCGGTCTATACATTCAAGAATCATATTTTGATCATCGGCAGTGCCCAACCTCTGAAAAGCATGCTTTGCGCCATCAGGGACAATCAAGAATTGCAAAAGAAGGATATTCTGGTGATGACTGCCTCCAACGTGGAAGCCCTTCGCTCGAGAATGGAAATTCAGTTGGCCGACCCAGCTTTTTTTGATCGTATCAGCTTCTTCCACCGTGAACGCAATTCATTGAAATACCTGAAAGAGGCATGTGCTGAGAAGGCATCGATAATCTATGTGATTGGTGAAGACAACGAGTCTGCGCACGATGCGTTGAATATCCACTGTCTGAACCTCCTCGAAGAGTTGTGCGGCAATGAGGGATCAGTCATTCCTTGCTACCTTATCATGGAAAAGCATTCTACGCTGCATCTCTTCAACTATATGAAAAGCGTAAAATCCACAAGGCTGAATGTTGAGGTCATCAACGAATCCGACTATGCCGTCGAGCAGTTACTGAAGGAATCGGACTTTTTGCCGGCCTTCTCAGCCGATGATGAGCGTCGTCTTCATCTGGTTATTGCAGGCAATTCCATCGTGTCCCGTTCCTTTGCGAGCGTGGCCGCCCAGATCTGTCATTATCCCAATTTCAAGGGCGCAGCCACTCGAACCAGGATATCGTTAATCGGTTATAACGAGGAAGAAAGGGACATGTTCCTGGCAAGTTATAGAAACTTGTTCGAACTTAGTCATTACCGATATGTAACGGCTGAAGGAACCGAAGAAACCGCACCAAGCAGTGACATTGGCGACTTCTTGGATATCGAATGGGAATTTGTTAATGAACCGCTGATATCGTCATTCGTGAACACGCTTTTGGAGCGTTGGGCAGCTGACCCGAGAGAAGTCATGGTCTTGGCGATGTGTTACGGTGATGACGAAACCAATACATTTATGACGCTGCATTTGCCTAAAGTCGTCTATGATTCGAACACCAACATCGCTGTTCATCAGACTGATTCCTCCGAGATGATGGAATTGGCTAATACCATTGGTATGTTTGGAAAAGTATTCATCTTCGGTAATGCCCACCCTGGCGAGGATCTGCTCTTCCTGAACCGTTCGTCAAAGGGTAAACGAGTGAACCGCGTTTACGATTCGGAATATGGCAATCCTCCTGCCAAGGACGAAGAAGAGGCATGGAGAAGACTTTCTTACGCGCACAAGCAGTCAAGCATCGCTAGTGCCAATTCCATCCCCTTAAAGCTGCGTTGTTTCAATATCAGGCCGACAAAGGAAGACATTCGTAACCTTTCTGATAAGCAACTGGATAGCCTCTCAGAAGTGGAACATCGTCGCTGGATGGCCACACAGTTGCTCATGGGTTATTCTGCAGCAACCCAGGAAGAGCGCCGCGACCGTTCCCATTTCAAGGAATTGAAAAACGAGAAGTTCATCCATCTTGACATCGCACCTTACGAAGAACTGCCCGAACAAGAAAAGAAGGATACCCTCATCATGAACAACATCCCCTATATCATGACGGGAATCAAGGAGGCGTAACAAATGATAAGTCCAAATCTTATTCAAGCCCCCATGTTGTCGATAAGACTTGGAATTCTGTGCGACGGTTGATTTGGTCAGCGATGACCCTTTGTTCGGCATTTAGTGAATTGACGAATTCTTCGGTCAGTTCCTGACCTTCAGGAAGGAAATCGTATTTCTCATGGAGTTTGTCGTCGATGACTTTGGGATTGGCCTTGCCATAGCCAACGGGAGTGAGACGCTCCTCGTCGATACCTTGTTCGACAAGATAGTTAACGACGGACTGGGCGCGTCGCTGCGAGAGGTCGAGGTTGTATGGTTGTCCGCCTACACGGTCGGTGTGAGCGGCAAGTTCGATAGCACAGTATGGGTTGTCGTTGAGAAGTTGTACGAGGTCGTCGAGGGCAGGATATGACTCTTCGCGTAATGTCGCCTTATTGAAATCGTAGAAAATGTTGTCGATGAGTACGGGATTGGAAATCGTTGGGAGATAGAAATCAACTTCATAGTCAGCATCTTCTTCAGCTGGGTCACTGGTGAATTGTGCTCGACGATTAAGATAGCCTGTCTTGCCCGCCATCATTACATATTCTGTGGAACGGTCAATGGATGCGATGTATGAGCCGTCAGGCTTAGTAAGCGACTTGAAGTTCATTCCATTGCGGCCGACGACACGTACGATCGCCTCGGGAATGGGTTCGCCCTCGGTATCCATGACATAACCTGTGATATTGATTTTGATTGAGGGGAGAAGAAAGGTATAGATATTGTCATATCCCTTACCTTGTTGGCGGTTGGAGCTGAACCACCCTTCCTGTTGTTCTTTGGTGGCCCGGCAGAAGGTCATACCGAAATCGTCCGCATTTGAGTTTATGGGTACGCCAAGGTGTTCGAGGTGCCAGGTGTCCCATTCGTCCAATCGCGCACTGTATATGTCGAGTCCGCCCAACGACTCGCGTCCGTTGGTGCTGAAATAAAGAATGCCATCGGGTGAGAAGGTAGGAAACATTTCGTCAGCCGATGTGTTGATGGCGGGACCGAGATTCTCGATAAAGGCAATATCAGTAGCCGAGCGTAGTTGGGCTCGCCAGATGTCCAACCCGCCTTCTCCGCCTGGCATATTGCTGACGAAATACAACCAACGTCCATCGGGTGAAACTGCAGGATGGGCATAGACGGAAAGGGTATCATTGCCGAACTGAAGCATGGTGCCTTTGCCGAATGACGCATCGGAACGCGAAGATGCATAAAGGTGTGGGGTAGCTATCTGTCCCTTTCCTCCAGCAGCAGTATAATACATCGTGTTTCCGTCGGGGGAGAAAGCAGGAGTGCCTTCATCGCCTTCGGAATTGATACCTCCTTCAATGAGTTCAGGGTGTCCCCATTTATCCTTGTCGTCTTTGCGAAGACACCAGATATCAAAGTACTTTGTGCCGGTGATGGGTGATTTCTCGTCACCTGTTGATTTATCAGCTGAGGAAGTATAGTAAAGTACCTCATCTTTATCTCCCCAAATGGCAGGACTGAAGTCTGCACGACGACCACTTGCCAAAGCAAAACGTTTCACTTGATATCGGGAACCCGCTTCTTTCCATTCTGCGGCCTTTAGGCAACTCTCAAGGCCAGCCAATGCCTGTGAATCGTCGTTGAACAGTTCCAGATATTCCAAATAGGTTTTTTCCGCATCGCGATATTTTCCATTGCGATGTTGTGCTTGTGCAAGGTGAAGAAGCAGCGAGGGGTCATCCCATCCATAACGCTGTGCATTCTGGAAGCCGGAAGCGGCTTGAGCAGGAATCATGAGTTTCTCAAAACAGAGTCCCATATACCATGCAGCCTCGCCTTTCTTCTCCCTCTCGCTACGAGCATCAGTCTTGCGATAGACGGTCTTGAATGTCTGCGATGCTTCGAAGTATTCGCCTCGCTTGTATTGCTCAATGCCTGTGCTGAGTCGGGCCGTGTTGCACGCGGTCGTCAGGAGTAAAAGAAGGCCCAGAAGGAGGGTCCAAAGAAAAGCGGATTTCTTCATCAATACTAATAACGAAGAAATCCGCTTTTTATTGTATTTTTCTTATCACGAATTAACGAATTTGAGAATTACTTGATGAAGATGACTTGTCCATCACTGATTTTGAAGCCTTTGCAGGAGGAGGATTTGCATCCCTGGATGTCAAAGGAACAATGAGGATGTTGCGTAGATGGGTTGGACTCGATTGTTTCGAGCGTTTCAGGTGCTGAAAGGTGTGTGGTCAGGAAGTCGTAAATTTTCTGGAGACTAACGGCATCTGTAGGAACTGCATGACCATTTGCAAAGTCTTTGAAGAGTTCGGTATCAACGTTAAGTTGGTCAAGTTTGTCCTTGAGGTTGTTGACCTGAGTAGCGTAATAAGAATCGTCGGTGGAGTTAAAGAAAAAGAGTGTGGGAGCAGTTGCAGATGAGGTACAACTGTAGGAACCTCCTTGTTTTTCCCACTCTTCGCGATGAGAGGACAAATCGCCCCACACAGCTGTGGCATGTTTGTATTCGTTTCTGCCAGGGGGAAGAAGAGTGTAGTCAAAGACACCTGGACCAAGGATGGCAGCCTGCACATGTTCATTTGCATCGGGATACAGTCCACGTGTAGCATCTTGGAATTCTGGCACGTCAAGATCTCCGATGGCCAAGGAACCGGCAGTTGATCCACGTGAAAAACCATAGATGGCTACTTCTCCATTTAGTCCCAATGATTCGCCAACTGTTCGAAGGGTGCGAACGGCAGATTTCACTTTGCGAGCAGCATCGGGATTGGTTTCGATGGAACCATAATCCTTATTGTTCCCACCGATGGGCTTGCCTTGTCCCCAATCGCAATATTTCGGATGATCGGCAATGGCCCAGGCAATGCCACAGGCTGGGGCACCTTCGAGTATGGAGTCGTCGAACATCGAAAGTGTATAGCCAAGATACAGGCGTTGATGCTGGTGTGCATCCGTGATTTTCCCACTCTCGACGGTAGCGTAGCTGTTCGAATATGAGAAGGAGAGAAGAACGGGTACAGGCGTACTCGGATCGGTCGGATAAACGATATCCATATATAGAGAATCGCCTTGGCTTTCTGTATAGGGTGATCCCGGCCAATTGTACACCGTGGGGTCATCAAGATAATAGCTTACATCACGTCGAATACGATAACCCTCCATGAGGATGTATGAACGAATTGGAGAGATGGACGAAAACCCGCACATCGAACCTTTGTTCAACTGGTCATTGATGGAGATGATATCTTGATTAATGCCGGGAGAGACTGCATTGGCGTCACCCTGATAGTCCAAACGGATTACTCGATACCCTTCATCAACCATCGCCTCGACATCTTCGTCATTGGAATGCTGGCTGTTTTTCTGGAAGCCTAGATTCTCGAGATAGACGATGGTCATATACTTGCCATTCTGGTCCTTCAACGCATTGGCAGGCGAAAGAGTAGTATAATTGATTTTTGAAGATAATGTTGTACTGTTCCATTGGCCGGTCCCCGCGATAAGGACTGGAGAAATAGTAAGGAAAAGTAATAAGAAATAGTGTTTCATAGATAAGAAATAAGAAATCTTCAAAATCAGAAGTTGGAAGAAAGAAACGGGGGTGTGTCAAATAGTTGACACATCCCCGCCATTATTCTGATAGAACGTGATTATTCACCCTTGATGGCAGCAACGCCTGGGAGCACCTTGCCCTCGATAGCCTCGAGAAGAGCACCACCACCGGTAGAAATGTAAGATACCTTGTCGGCAAGACCGAACTTGTTGACACAAGCCACGGAATCACCACCACCGATAAGCGAGAAGGCGCCTTCGGCAGTTGCTTCAGCTACAGCATTGCCGATGGCACGGCTGCCTGCGCAGAAGTCATCGCACTCGAATACACCGGCAGGACCGTTCCAAAGGATGGTCTTGGCACCCTTGAGAGCCTCGACGAACTTCTTCTGGCTATCCTCACCAGCGTCGAGTCCTTCGTAACCTGCAGGAATAGCGTTGGAAGGAACATTCTTAACGTCAGCACCTGGCTTGAGGCTCATTGTGCCGAAGTCAAAGCCGTTGGTAGCAATGGAGTCAGTGCCGAGAACGAGCTCTACACCATTCTTCTTAGCCAGTTCCTCTACGCTGAGAGCTACGTCAAGCTTATCGAGCTCTACAATCGAGTTGCCAATCTCGCCGCCATGAGCCTTGGCGAAGGTATAGGTCATGCCACCGCAGAGGATGAGCTTGTCAACCTTGCCGAGGAGGTTCTCGATGATGCCGATCTTGGTCGAAACCTTCGAGCCACCCATGATGGCAACGAATGGACGCTTGATGTTATTGAGGACGTTATCGACGGCAGTCACCTCCTTCTCCATGAGCAGGCCGAGCATCTTGTCTTCGGGCTTGAAATAGTCGGCGATGACAGCGGTTGAAGCATGCTTGCGGTGAGCGGTGCCGAAGGCATCCATCACGTAGCAGTCAGCGTATGAAGCGAGCTTCTCGGCAAATACCTTCTGCTTCTTCTTCATATCCTTCTTGGCAGCCTCGTATGCAGGATCGGTCTTTTCAATACCTACTGGCTTACCCTCTTCCTCAGGATAGTAGCGAAGGTTTTCGAGCAGGAGCACCTCACCTGGCTTGAGAGCTGCAGCCTCGGCATCAGCTTTAGCGCAATCGGGAGCGAACTTAACTTCAGGCACACCAAGGGCGGCAGCAACAGCCTCCTTGATCTGACCCAGGCTGAGTTCTGGCTTTACCTTGCCCTTTGGCTTGCCCATGTGGCTCATGATAATGAGAGCGCCACCCTTTTCAAGAATGAGCTTAAGGGTGGGAACAGCACCGCGGATACGGGTGTCGTCAGCAATCTTACCGTCCTTAAGGGGAACATTGAAATCTACACGTACGATGGCTTTTTTGCCAGCGAAATCATAATTCTTAATTTCCATATTTATATATTTTAAATTGTGGTTGATGATTCTTTGTTTACAAGCGCGAAGTTACTCAAAAATTGTGTACTTTGGAAAACCGTAGTGTATAATTAATTGTGAAAACTTGCGTGCAATAGATTGCATCAAAACGTTTGGCACGTTTAGGTTGCAGAAAAATCACAGATTCTTCAACTTTTGAATGGTCTCTGTTGGATTCTCACTGTGGAACACGGAATTGCCGGCCACCAAAACATCGGCACCAGCCTCCTTGAGCATTCGACCTGTTTCGAGGTTGACACCTCCATCGCATTCTATTAGCGCGTTGAAGTTGCGTTCGACGAGTTTGGCTCTCATACGACGCACCTTGTCAAGCATGGATGGGATGAACTTCTGTCCGCCGAATCCTGGATTGACAGTCATGATAAGCACAAGGTCAAGGTCGCAGAGCACTTCGTCGAGCATGACATTGGGTGTGCCTGGATTGATGGCAACACCGGCTTTCATGCCTGCTTCGTGAATCTGTTGGATACAACGATGCAAATTGTGACATGCTTCTTGATGCACGGTCATGTATTCGGCACCGTAAGAAGCAACCTTCTCGATCCACTGTTCAGGATGAACTACCATCATGTGGACATCAATGGGCTTGCGGACAACTGGTTGCAGAGAAGCCATGACAGGGAAGCCGAAGCTGATGTTGGGTACGAAGGATCCGTCCATTACGTCGAAATGAAGCATGTCGGCATCACTTTTGTTCAGCATTTCGATTTCACGTTCCAGATGCGCGAAATCGGCACTTAGGAAACTCGGAGCGATAATCATGGGATTATAAAATTGAGGGTAAATGTTTACATTGATTCGGTATTGCGACGGCGTGAACGAGCACGTTTGCGCTGTTCGCGTCGCTTGACGTTGCGCTTGTGATTGCGTGACGAAGTTTCATGATCGGAGGCGAGGGAAGCGGGGGTATTGTTGCGTCGCTCATGTTCGCGTCGCTGTCGTGGTTGTGGGCCCTCGCCATCATCATAGAACAAACGCCAAGGTAATTGCACTTCAGGGAGCAACCCTGAGTTTTCAGCGCGAACAAGACGGCGGAAGTTATCGCGATTTTTCGACAAGGAATTCCTGAATCGGGTCAGGACTCGTGGGGCAGCGATATATTTTTCACCTTCGAACATTAGACGGTAACGTTCGTATAGCTCAGTGATGTGCAGGATGCTCGCAACCTTCTCGCGGCCAATGCCGGCGTTAGATAGAATCTGTCCTGCTTCATCGCGTCCGTTGACGAGAGCGATATCCATCATCAGACATGCCAGCTTATAGATGGTGTCGGTGCGAGGATGCTCGCGTCCCTGTGTGCTTAGTGCACGATAGGTGTGTCCCCAAAGCGTAATACCTTCTTCGGCCCCTTCATGGGGATGTTGGTTTACGAAATGTTCCTCGATGCCAGGTATCACATATTGTAGAAGGCCTGTGGCCATGAGGTCCTGGATACCATCGCCGAATGTGCGGCTCTTGAGCAATTTGTTGAGTTCGTCGCGCAAGCGTTTGGGGGAGGAATTGGCCATATAGTGAGCGTTCTCGCAGATGGCTTTCCAGCAGTTGGAATCCAGATGGAACCCCTTCTGATGTTTGAAGCGTATCCCTCGAAGCATTCGTACGGGATCCTGTCTGTAAATGGTGACAGGATCGGAAGGGGTAATGAGCAAGCCGTCCTTGAGGTCGCTTATGCCACGTCCGGTGGGATCCAGCACTTCGCCTGTATGCAGATTCTTATAGAGAGCATTACATGTATAGTCACGCCGCGAGGCATCTTCCTCAAGCGAGCAGAAACGGGTCTCGAGGAGTGTGATGTCGTCATCGTCGTACTCCTCGATATGGGGTTCAACGCATTCAACGAGGGTCAACGAACCATCAATGATGACGTCCATTGCCGTGGTTCCATAGCGTTGATAATAGAAGGGACCCTTGCATCGATCTGCATGTTCTGTGCACATGTACTCGATAAATGCCTTCTGTCCACTTGGCATATTGACCAATAGGTCGATATCGCTATAGCGTTCGCCCAGCAGTTCATCGCGTACACATCCTCCAACAAGATAAATATTCCCGTAAAAGGGGGAATCCTCACGGATGACATCTTTGATGAAATGGAGGGTCTTTTCGAATTTATTCATTTTTATCACAGTGGTCGGAGTACATGCACATGGCAAAATACTCAGTGAAATCTGAGTGATTGGAATGGGCAAATGCTCCTTTTTCGGCGCAAAGATAGTGTTTCTGCACGAAAAAACCAAAAAAATTTGCACATTTCGACCAAAACTTTTATCTTTGTACCCGAAATTATAAACTAAACATACATGAAAAGGCCATTAATTACGTTTGTCTTTGTCATTTGCTGCGTGTTGGCGAGTGTCATTCGAACCGAAGCGCAGAATTTCAAGAATCAGTCCGACCTGCAATGGGTCGCCGTTCCAGATGATAATGATTGGACTTACCAGCTTGGCAAGGACGCTCGTATCAGTCTTCAACTCCTCTGGCATGGTATGCCGAAAGATAATATAGAGGTCAGCTATGCCATCGGTGGTGATTGCCTCGAAGCAGATACTCGTGGGAGCGTGAAAACTGACGCAAAGGGTGTAGCCGAGATTCGCGTCAAGTCGCCCAAGAAGGCAGGTTTCCGCGATTGCCAGATGTCGTGCGAGGTGGAAGGCAAGCGTTTCGATAACCATATCAAGTTGGGCTGGTCTCCCGAGAAACTGAATGCCTTTTCCCGTCTGCCGAAGGATTTCGAGGCATTTTGGAAACAGGTACTCGAAGAGCAGGAGAAGGCTTCCAAACTCTTGCCGATCGTTACACCTGCTCCTGAGTTCTCGAACGAGAAGGTGGATTGTTATCTTGTGAAAATCAATGGTGGGTTTGCAGGTGCCCCCCATTCTATCTATGGCTATCTTTCTATTCCGAAGATGGCAGGCAAATTTCCTGTGCTCGTTTCTCCTCCAGGAGCTGGTGTGAAACACATGGATCCGCTTAAGACCCAGTTTTATGCAACCGAAGGCAATATCATCCGTTTGGAGTTGGAGATTCACGGAATCAATCCTTCAATCAGTGCAGAAGATTACAAGGACATCTCCCGTTCATTTGGCGATCATACGGGCAATGGATATCTGGCGAATGGCATTCAGAATCGTGATACCTATTACATGAAAAAGGTTTATGCCTGTCTGGTACGTGCGGTGGATTACCTGACTACTTTGGAGCAATGGGATGGGAAAAATGTCCTCATTCAGGGAAATAGCCAGGGCGCGGCATTGTCAATCGTTTTGGCTGGCCTTGATCGAAGGATTACGGCGGTTGCTATTGCTCATCCAGCCCTCAGCGATATGGCGGGTTATGCCGAAGAAGGTCGCACCGGAGGGTACCCCCACTTCAATCGCCAGTATAAGGAGATTACACTCGACAGTCAGGTCATGGAAACGTTGTCGTATTACGATGTGGTAAACTTTGCCCGTTTGGTGAAATGTCCTGTCTATTTGACTTGGGGCTACAACGACAATACCTGTCCACCCACCACATCATGGATTGTTTGGAACACATTGACTTGTGAAAAGGAAAGCTACATCACACCCATCAATGAACATTGGATATCTACAGAGACACGATATAGGCAGATGAGGTTTCTGCAAAAACATTTGAAATAATGAGAAAAAACCTTGCCCTGATGCTATTGGGCACCTTATTGGCAGCCACCGCCGTGGCTCGCGATATTTTTCCACTGAACGACAAATGGCGTTCGGTGTGTTATCCTGAAGGCAAAACGGATAGCTTGGTGGTTCAGAACATTGAGCTGCCTCATAACTGGGATGACTATTATGGTTATCGGCAGTATGTGCATGGCAATCTGCATGGCAAGGCATTTTACGAACGTCGATTCACCCTTTATGGTATTACCAAGGAGGGTGATGCTTCGGTAGCTGCCAACCAACAATACATGTTGCACCTTGAAGGCGCAGGAAGCTATGTGACTGTCCGTGTGAACGGGCGGGAGGTCTGCAACCATCGTCCGGCAGGTAGGGTCGTGACGAGCCTTGATATCACCGATTATCTTTATACGAGCAATACAAAGAAGGATAATCATCTGGTGATAGAGTGCGATCATCCGTCCAATATCACCGACCTTCCCTGGGTTTGCGGCGGTTGCTCGTCAGAGTGGGGATTCAGCGAGGGATCAGCACCTTTTGGTCTTTTTAGGAATGTCTCTCTTGAAGTTAGTGCCAAGCTGCGTGTCGAGCCTTTCGGTGTACATGCTTGGGCCAATGAGGCGCTCGATACAGTCTTTGTCGGTACGGAGGTACATAACTATCACAATCATGGGGAAGTCTGTGTCGTGCAATCGGTCATCGAAGGACGATTGAAAAAGGAGACCTTCGAATTGGGGGCCAGGCTTTCGCAAGTCATCCATCTGGCAATCCCTATGAGGGAGGTTAAATTGCAACATTGGTCTCTGGAGAATCCTCAATTATATACTATCGAAACCACGGTAATGCAAGGTCGTATGCATGAGGTGGTGGATCGCATACAGACGGAGGTGGGCTTCTCGGAGGTGAAATGGCCTGCACGAACTACGGAAGGCAAACTCGATGATGACGATCATCGTTTCTATTTGAATGGGGAACCCGTCTTTCTCCATGGTGTTTGCGAATATGAGCATCTCTTTGGCCAAAGCCATGCCTTTAGTTGGGAGGAGATAGATCATCGCTGCCAGCTCATCAAAAATATGGGTTTCAATGCATTCCGTGATGCCCATCAGCCGCACAATCTGCGATATCAGGAGAACTGGGCAAAGATGGGAATGCTATGGTGGCCGCAGTTCTCGGCACATATCTGGTATGATACTCCCCAGTTCCGTGAGAACTTCAAGACTTTGCTTCGCCAGTGGGTGAAAGAGCGTCGTAACAATCCCGCAATTATGCTTTGGGGACTTCAAAACGAATCAACCTTGCCTGAGGACTTTTCGCGTGAGTGTGCCGACATCATCCGTGAGATGGATCCCAAGTGCCGCCCTGTAGGCAATACCGCGAACGGTCGCTTGATTACTACATGCAATGGCGGTAGTGGAACTGATTGGAACGTTATCCAGAATTGGAGCGGCACATACGGAGGTAAACTGGATGAGTATGGTGATGAATTGAGCCGCGATGACCAGCTTTTGAATGGAGAATATGGCGGATGGCGTACAGTAGGCTTGCATGACAAACAGGATCGCTTGCCCCTTTCGTTATTCGACAGCAATGCTCCATGGAGCGAAGAACATCAGTGTGCATTACTTCATGCCAAGTTGACACAGGCCTACGAAAACAGAGATCGTCTGTGCGGTCAGTTCCAATGGATATTGGCCAGTCATGACAATCCTGGCCGTCAGCAACCTGACGAGTTCTTACGGACGATTGACAAGGTTGGTCCATTCAACTATAAAGGATTGCTTACGGCAACTTGGGAGCCGACTGATGCATATTATCTCTATGTTGCTTGGGGTGCATTCCTTCGCAATGAATGGCCTGAAGACGTAGATCCCCCCATGAGGCTATTACCTCGTGAAATGGTTACACTCGGTTATCTGTATGAGGGAATTCCTTTGCCTGATTATCTTCTTGACGAGACTGCCAACGAGGACTGTTCTCGTCCGAACCTTCATGTCTTTGCTGATCGGACTTCGTCACTTGCCCCGGAAGACGGTCGCGTTTATCTCTATCGATACAATTGCGGTGGAGACAAGGTTACTGATAGTTATGGCAACGTTTGGATGGGCGATGACACGCGGTATAGTTACAGTTGGGCGATGGCACCCCAGTTTGCAGATGACAGCTTATGCCCTATCTTGGCCAGCCAGAGCGTCCTGCGTGGCTGGGCTCTCGATCCGATTCAGAAGGATGGCCAGCTTCTCGCTTCTTTGGTGGATCAACCTCTGCTGCGTAACTATCGTTATGGCCGTCACGAGTTGAGATTCAAGTTCCCATTACCAATAGGCCCCTTGTATCAGGTCGATCTTTGGTTCGTCAATAGCCGACATTTTGTTTCCCATGTCAGCTATACGACCATGTCGATACAAAATGGGCATCTCTATATAGGTTTCCCACATGTCAAGGTTGGTCAGGCCAAGATTTCGGCCATCGCGATTAGTGTGGATGAGGATACAGCGAAGAAGTTGGGAAAGAAGGGGCCTAAGGGAACATTCGTGTTCAATAAGGGACAACTCGATGCCGGACTGCTTGCTTCGATGGAACAAGAGGGATATCCGATTAACAAGGGCTTGAATTGGGCACAATTTGATTTCCAGACAGTCGAGAAGACCGATAAGGCCAGCCTGCCCGAAGATAAAGGAGGAAGACCTTCGGCAAAGTATGATGTTAATGCCGATGGGGTGAGCTTTGACATCAAGATGGGACTTGCACAGGAATATGCATTGCGTTTCCGATACAAAAATGTGGATTCAAAGACACCTCGCGGACATTGGACGTTGTTGTCGAGTGTCGATAGTCGGCTTGTGGCCGAAGGAGATATTTCATTCCCACCAACACCTGCAAAGTTCAAGACCATCAGTACTACTACTGGGACTTTTGTTAACGCTGGCAGTTACCGACTCGTACTAAGTGACGTTGAGGGTGTTGAATTTGAGAATGTTGAGGTTCAATAACCTTTTCAAGAATATTAAATTATGAATTGGGATCAGTTGCTTTCCGCTACACGTTTTGGCCAAGAGAATTTGAATATGCGCCGACACGCTCGTACTGAGTTTCAGCGTGATTATGATCGTCTCATTTTCTCACCCTCTTTTCGCCGCTTGCAGAACAAGACGCAAGTATTTCCTTTGCCTGGCGCAGTCTTTGTTCACAATCGCTTGACTCATTCGCTTGAAGTTGCAAGCGTCGGACGAAGTCTGGCGAATAATGTCTCGTTGGAACTTCTGGAAAAATACAAGGGAGAGGAGTGGACCGATAAGCTGCAATCTCTCGATGATATTGTAGCCACGGCCTGTCTGGCTCATGATATGGGGAATCCTCCCTTTGGACATTCGGGGGAAAGAGCCATAATTTCTTACTTCAAGGAAGGAGAGGGTCAAAGGTTTAAGGATGATTTATCCCCTCATCAATGGGCAGACTTGACGCATTTCGACGGTAATGCCAATGCCTTCCGACTGCTGACACATCGTTTCTGCGGACATCGTGAAGGAGGATTTGCATTGACCTATAGCACATTGGCATCTATCATCAAATATCCCCATGCCAGCACAGTGGCTGGGCCTAAACCCAAGTTCGGTTTTTTCCAGGCAGAAGAGGAGTCTTTCTTGCGGTTGGCAGAGAGATTGGGACTGGAAGTCATTGATATCGAAGGCAAGTTGGATTTGGATATGCCCACCACCGAATTATTCGAGCACAAACATCATCGATATTGCCGTCATCCGCTTTGTTTCCTTGTCGAAGCTGCAGATGATATCTGTTATCAGATCATGGACATTGAAGATGCACATAATCTGAAGCTTTTGTCAACGGCTGAGACCCGTGAATTGTTGCTCGGATTCTTTGAAGGAGAGATGCGCGAAAAGATTATCCGAGGCTTGAGCTATGTGCCTGATATCAATGAACAGATTGGTTATTTGCGTAGTCGTGCCATTGGAACTTTGGTCTATGAATGTACACAGGTTTTCTTGCAGCATGAAGAAGAAATACTGTCCGGTACATTCCAAAAACCGTTGATACAATGTGTTACACCTCATGTGGCGCAAGCCTATCAGCATTGTTCAGATGTAGCTGTGGCTCGTATCTACAATAGTTCAGATGTGGTGGATATTGAAGTGGCAGGTTACCAGATTATTACTGTACTACTTCAGAAATTCATTGACGCTGTGATTCATCCCGATCGCACATATAGCCAATTGCTGCTGAATCGTGTTCCGGCACAATATGATACACATGCTGATAGCATATATACTCGAATCCTGTCAGTTCTCGATTACATTAGTGGCATGACCGATGTCTATGCCCTGGATCTGTATCGCAAGATTTATGGCATGTCACTGCCTTCGCTTTAGGAGCTGAAGGTTCGAGAAGTATTTTATTGCATAGAACCAATCCACAAAAGGATCATGGCGATGATGACAAAGAGCAGGTCGAGCGACTTGCTCTTTATGTTCTTCTCTTTGAAGAAGAGCCAGCCGGCAACGAATCCTACCACAACCCCTGAACGTCGTACGAGGCTGATGACAGAGATGAGGGCTCCAGGAAAGGATAGCGCATAGAAATAGCAGAAGTCAGCCACGGAGAGGAAGACCGAGATACAGATGATTTGCCATTTCCATTGAAAAGGATGCTTCCTGCGATGTTTCTTGGGAGCCCAAAGCACGAGGCAAACGATGCCCATCATCAGCACTTGATAGAAATTGTACCACGATTGGACAACCATCTTGGGGAATCCCCTGTTCGCCCAAATACCAAACAAACCCTGTCCATTGTTCGGATCTCCCACAAGGAATTTGTCGTATAGGCCCGATATGGCACCAATCAGGGTGCCTGCAATCACTGCCCAGATCCAGATGGAATGCTTCAACTGTATGCCTTCCTTCTTGCCTGAGGTCGAAATGAGTCCGAATGCGATGATTGACACTATTACACCTGCCCATTGCCAACCATTCAGTTTCTCGCCAAAGATGAAGATGGCACCAAGGAGTACCAGAATCGGGCGAGTGGCATTGATGGGAGAGGCGATGGTGATGGGAAGATGCTTCAATCCATAATAGGCACAAATCCAGGAAGCCAGCACTATGGCCGACTTCAAAATGATGTACAGGTGAATGGTGTTGTCCTTGATGACAGGAATATAGACGGGACTATCCGAAGGAATAATGCCACGGGCTGAGAGAACGACCAGTGGCAGGAATATGAGCGAACAAAAGACAGTGTTGAGAAACAATACCGGGATGACGGCATTGTCTTTGAGCGACACTTTCTTGAAAACATCATAGCACCCGAGTAACAATGCACTCAGGAAGGCAAGTATGATCCACATGATTTATTTGAACTCGTTCTGAAGCGAAATCTGTAGTTCGTCCAAAAGATCGATGGTCTTCATGCGGAACTTTTTGAATCCAAAGATGAGCTTGGTTTTCTTTTTGTTCAAGGCATACTTGTCGATGATCATCTCCTCGGCAGTATATTTGTTTTGCTTGTTGTTCTCGTTGTACTTGTAGTTGATGTGGCTCATCTCCATTACAATCTGGCCATCGATGTATCGTACAGCTAAAACGTAAGCCATCTCGGCAAAATCATGCGCAAGGAATGTCTTCGAAAAAGTGAGCTCCAAGCTGTAGGCATGTTGCAATTCATTGTCGGCTGTTTGAGGCAGACGTTGATTATAGTGCATGCGTTCGTCTTTGGTGCAGCGAATGAGCCATGAGTCAACACGGTTCATGACCTCCTGCAAAGTGAGACCCTCGGGGACCTCAACCGTGCGGGTCAGGATGACCTTGCCATCGATTTCTGGAATAGCGCCAGCCATGTACTTGCTGTCTGTTTCAGGCTTTTCTTCGATGACGGGAGCTGTTATTTGTGCAGTGCCTGTGGCTAATGTGACGAAAGCAGCCAGGAGTGTGATAAGCTTTTTCATTGGAATAATGGATAGTCGGTTTATCTGTATTATTGAAATATTGCTCAAGTTTCGCAAATGCTCAACTTGATGGCCCTTAAAATCCCTTAGAGTTACCCTTTGGCTTTGAAGGCAAGGGCGTAGATGCGCATTTGCTTGATCATGGACAGGAAGCCGTTGGAGCGGGTGGGAGAGAGGTTCTCCTTCAGTCCAATCTGCTCGATGAAGTAGAGGTCGGAATTGAGAATCTCGTCAGGAGTGTGGTCAGAAAGCACCTGAATGACGAGACTGACAAGTCCCTTGACGATCACGGCATCGGAATCGCCGGTAAAATGGATCAGTTTGGTGTCCTCGTCATAATCCGCCTGGAGCCAAACGCGGCTCTGGCAACCTTCAATGAGGTTTTGTGGGATCTTGTACTTCTCATCGAGTGTTTCCAGGTTGTTGCCCATCTCGATGATCATTTGATATTTGTCCATCCAGTCATCAAACGCTGAGAAGTCGTCGATGATCTGATCTTGCATTTCGTTGATTGTCATAATCTAATTGTATTTTTGTAATATCGGAGTAATCGGAGTATTCCAAGTACTCCGAGTTGTAACTGCGGATTACCAAAGAAGAGAAACGAGCACACGTCCGACTTTGCCGAGTGTTTCTTTTGAAATGTTGTCCATAGTGTCGCGGGTGGTGTGCCATTCGGGACAGAATGAACCTTCTGCATCCACACGCGTGTCGATGATGTCAACACAAGGGATATGAAGCATGCGGTTGATGAAAACATGGTCATCTGTGATACCGCCTCCCCCTTGATTGATGAAAAGGTCTCCATATCCAAGTCGTGCAGCCGTCTGCCAGATTTCGTTGACGAACGAGCTGGCATAGCGTTCACTGTAGTACTCGCGATAGAAGGTGGCATCTGGCGAACCTACCATGTCGAGCAAAATGCCATATTGTGCACGATAACCCTCCTTGGCAGCCTGCTTGCACCACATTTGAGTGCCCAACGCCCACCATTTCTCGTCATGTGTGCCCGTCCAGTCGTTTGGAGCTCCATAATCTTCTGCATCGGTCAGGAAGATGTCTATGCCGACTTGCGGAAGCTTCTGGCTGCAGAGACGAGCCAGCTCAAGGAGAATGCCTACACCCGATGCGCCATCGTTGGCTCCCATTACAGGGGTTTTGTGTTTGGTCGGATCAGGGTCGTTGTCGGCAAAGGGCCGACTGTCCCAGTGGCTCACCAGAAGAACGCGCATCTTGGCATCCGCATTGAAAGAACCGATGATGTTCTTGACGGGTAGCATAGCTGCGTTGTATGCCTTCATCTCCCCCTCTTGAACGATCACCTGGGCACCATGACGGCGCAGTTCTTTTTCGAGCCATCCGGCACAAGCTGTTTGAGCATCGGTGCCTGGAACACGTGGTCCGAAATTGCATTGCTCGGCAACATACTGGTAAGCGGAATCGGCAGAGAACAGCGGCATTTCACGCGAATTTGCCTGCGAAACCCGACTGTTTGTCAATGTGGCATCTCCGGTGGCATTTCGCTTGCAACTGCAAGAGACAAGTACCAGCAAAAGCAGAAAACCAGTATAAAATCTTTTGAGATGGTTCATTTCTTTACGTTTTGATGGTGCAAAAATACTAAAAAATCCCCACATTCCGACACAAATAAGTCTTTTTTTTGTGTTATATAACATAAATAAGCATTTTTTTTGCTAAAAATAATGTAATATTCAACAAAAATCATTAACTTTGCAGCAAATTATAAGCTAAATATACTCCCAAGATTGTTCCTTGAGGAGATAAACATCTAATCATCGTGAGTAATAATATCACACATGAAGGAGTCGTAATCAAAGTGGATGGACAACGTGTCACCGTCCAATTTGTGCAAAACTCAGCTTGCTCGGGTTGTCATGCCAAGACGCTGTGCAGCAGTGGGACTTCCGACTCTGCCCGAAGGGAAGTGGTAGCAAATAGCTATGGCGTATCTTACGAAGTGGGCGATTATGTGCGTGTAGTTGTTACAAGTGGGTTGGCATGGACAGCAGTTCTTTTGGCTTTTGTCGTGCCTATGGTACTTGCCTTAATATGCTTGTTTGCGGTGGTTGGTACTACCGGTAGTGAGATCAAGGGTTGTCTTGCCACCTTGGTGTTGCTTGGTCTTTATTTCTTTATCCTGTGGATGCAGCGCGATCGTTTGGAGCGCAAGACGGAATTCACGCTTGAGAGACTTTATTAGCTTTATTGATAAACAGCGAAGAATCTTATACATTATATAATATTATATAAACATTAGTATCACTATGAACGTAATTTTGTTAGCACTTGGCGTGCTTGGCGTGCTTGGTGCCATAGGCGCTTTGGTACTTTACTTTGTATCAAAGAAGTTCTATGTTTTCGAGGATCCACGTGTGGGTCAAGTGGAAGAGGTTCTGCCTGGTGCGAACTGTGGCGGTTGCGGATTCCCGGGATGTCATGGTATGGCTGATGCATGCGTCAAGGAGAAGGATGCCAGCAATTCGCTGGGCAGCCTGCTCTGTCCTGTCGGTGGTTCCGACTGCATGGCTAAGGTCGCCGCAATCCTCGGTGTGGAGGCAGGAACTGCTGAACCCCAACTTGCTGTGGTTCGTTGCAATGGCAACCTCGAATGTCGCCCTAAACTTTCTATCTATGATGGCGTTAAGTCATGTGCTGTAGCTGCTTCCACATTTGCTGGCGAGACGGGCTGTGCTTTCGGATGCCTCGGCTTGGGCGACTGTGTCAGGGCTTGTACATTTGATGCCATTCACATGAATCTGGCCACCGGACTTCCTGAGGTCGATGAGGAGAAGTGTGTGGCTTGTGGAGCTTGTGCGAAAGCTTGTCCTAAGATCGTCATCGAGATTCGCAAGAAGAACGCTGCCAAGACTCCTGCCCTGAAGCGTGTTTGGGTTAGCTGTATCAACAAGGACAAGGGTGGCGTGGCTCGCAAGGCCTGTGCCAGCGCTTGTATCGGTTGCGGCAAATGCCAGAAGACCTGTAAGTTCGACGCTATTACCATCGAGAACAATCTCGCTTACATTGATCCTGAGAAGTGCAAGGCTTGCGGTATGTGCGTAGCCGAGTGTCCTACCGGTGCCATCCACTGCACGGCTGCCGTTCAGACCATTGTCGAGAAACTCAAGGCAAAGAAAGCTGCCGATGCCGCCAAGGCGAAGGAGGAGGCTGCCAAGAAAGCCGCCGAGGCTCTTGCTGCCAAGAAGGCTGCCGAAGAGGCTGCTGCAAAGGCTGCTGAGACCGCTGCCAAGGCTGCCGAGACCGTTGTCGAGAAGGTGGAAGAGACTGCAGCCAAGGTTGTCGAGACTGCTGCCAAGGTTGAAGCTCCTGCACCTAAGGCTCCCAAGGCAGAATAAGACCAATAATCAGATAATTCATTAAATAAGATATGAAGACTTTTAAACTCGGTGGTGTACATCCCGCCGCAAACAAGCTTTCCGCCAAGGCTCCCATCGAAGTGGCTGCCGTGCCTGCTGTTGTCGCCATTCCGATGGCCCAGAATCTTGGCGCTCCATCGAAAGCTATTGTCGCCAAAGGCGATAAGGTGAAAGTTGGTACTCCTATCGGTGAACCTGGTGGTTTTGTTTCTTCTTTCGTTCATTCTTCCGTCAGTGGTACAGTTGACAAGGTGGACTTCGTCGAAGATCCTACAGGCAAGAAGGTTCCTGCCGTTTTCATTAAGGTTGAGGGTGACGAATGGCTCGAGACCATTGACCGCTCAACGGAGATCAAGCGCGAAATCTCCCTCTCGAAGGAGGAGATCATTGCCAAGGTGAAGGAAATGGGCATCGTAGGTATGGGTGGCGCCACCTTCCCAACCCAGGTGAAGTTGATGCCTCCTCCGACAGCCAAGCCGCAGTGTGTCATCATCAATGGTGTCGAGTGCGAACCCTACCTGACCTCCGACCATGCCCTGATGCTCGCTCATCCTGAGGAGATCTGCATCGGTGTGCAGATTCTTGAGAAGGCTATGGGTGTCAAGAAGGCATATATCGGCATTGAGGCCAACAAGCCCGATGCTATCCAGCTCATGACCGAAACTGCAAAGAAAGGTTATCCGGAAATCGAAATCGTTCCCCTCAAGCTCAAATACCCGCAGGGCGGCGAAAAGCAGCTCATCAATGCTGTTATAGGTGCCGAGGTTCCTTCAGGCGGTCTTCCCATTGCAACGGGTGCTCTCGTCCAGAATGTTGGTACGGCATTCGCTGTCTATGAAGCTGTGCAGAAGAACAAGCCTCTCATCGATCGTGTTGTCACCGTCACCGGTAAGAGTGTCTCCAAGCCAAGTAACTTCCTGGCACGTATCGGTGTGCCTATCCAGCAGCTCATCGAAGCCGCTGGTGGTGTGCCCGAAGATACCGGAAAGATCATCTCCGGTGGTCCTATGATGGGTAAGGCCATGCCCGACACCAACAGCTATATGGTCAAGGGTTGCTCGGGCATCCTGATCATGAAGAACGAGGAGGCTCGTCGTAAGGAGGCTGGTCCTTGCATCAGGTGCGCAAAATGCGTTCATGCTTGTCCAATGGGCTTGCAGCCTAACTTCCTTGCAACATTTGCCGAAAAGAATATGCTCGACAAGTGTGAAGAGGAGCGCATCTACGACTGCATCGAGTGTGGTTCCTGCTCATTCTCTTGTCCCGCTCATCGTCCGTTGCTTGACTGGATCCGTCAGGGCAAGCCCAAGGTAATGGGCATCCTTCGCGCCCGTGCTGCCGAAGCCAAGGCCAAGGCTGACGCTGCAAAGGCCGCTGCCGCAGCGAAATAACTTGTAAGTTGATAGTTAAATGTTGAAAACAAATGAATAAATTAAACGTTTCATTGTCACCGCACGTACACAGCGGCAACAGTACTCAGAAGTGTATGCTTCAGGTGATTATCGCGCTGTGTCCCGCGCTGCTCTGGTCTTTCTACCAGTTCGGCTTGGGCGCCATCATCGTCACATTGACTTCGGTTTGCGCTTGCGTGCTTTTTGAGTTCCTGATTCAGAAGTTCGTGATGAAGGTGACTCCTTCAGTTTGCGACCTTTCGGCTGTCCTCACCGGTCTTCTACTGGCGTTCAACGTGCCATCCAACCTCCCTGTTTGGATTATCATCATCGGTGCTCTCGTAGCTATCGGCATCGGCAAGATGTCATTCGGTGGACTTGGCCAGAACATCTTCAATCCTGCTCTCGTCGGACGTGTATTCCTTCTCGTGGCTTATCCCGTTCAGATGACCACATGGCCAGTTGAGCCAGGTTACTTCGATGTGGCAACAGGAGCTACTCCTCTCGCCCTCATCACCCAGATGGTGAACCATGTGCCCGGCGTTTCTCTCGAATCACTGGGTGAGGCATTCCTCGGCACCACAGCTGGTTCAATGGGTGAGGACTCGGCACTTCTCCTCCTCCTCGGTGGTTGCTATATGCTCTATAAGAAGACCATCACATGGGAGATTCCGGTTTCTACCCTTGCATCCGCATTCGTCTTTGCATGCCTGTTCTACGGCTTCGAGGATATCCCGGGTGTCAGCAACTGGAGCATCATCATGCAGCAGTTCCTCGGCGGCGGTCTGTTCCTGGGTGCCATCTTCATGGCTACCGATTATGTGACCTCGCCAATGAATCCGCGTGCCCAGCTCATCTATGGTGTTTGCATCGGTTTCCTCACGATGGTGATTCGCCGTTATGGCGCATACCCCGAGGGTATGTCCTTCGCCATCCTGATGATGAACGCCTTCGTGCCTCTGCTCAATTCGTATGTCAAACCAAAGCGTTTCGGCGTTGTTAAAAAGTAATTGTTATGGCAAAGCTTGAAAATTCATTGAAGAATATGTTCCTCTCGCTGACAATCATTACGGTTGTCGTGGGTGGACTGCTTGGAGCGGTTGCTCATATAACCTCCGAGCCTATAGCTGCTGCTACTGCTGCAGCTCAGAAGGATGCCATCAA
The DNA here is from genome assembly GCA_017618715.1 of Bacteroidales bacterium. GTDB lineage: Bacteria > Bacteroidota > Bacteroidia > Bacteroidales > UBA3663 > Liminaster. Next base: position 43,066 of record JAFZTS010000002.1, on the reverse strand, counting down.
AGCCGTTACTCCCGAGTTCGATACCGTGTCCGATCCTTACGTTTACGAGGATTGCGGCAACGGTCTGCCGGCCACCATCTTCGCTGTCAGCAAGGATGGTCAGCAGGTCGGCAGTGCTGTCGAAGTCATCACCAAGAAAGGCTTTGGCGGTAAGGTTAAGGTCATGATGGGCTTCGATATGGAAGGCAACATTACCGGATACAACGTCCTCGATTGTTCCAATGAGACTCCTGGTCTTGGTGCAAAGATGCCCGACTGGTTCCAGGGTAAGGGCGAAAATGGCAAACCTGGTGCAGGTGTCATCGGCAAGAATCCCGGCAAGTCCAACCTGACCGTTACCAAAGACGGTGGCGAAGTGGATGCCATCACCGCTGCCACCATCTCCACACGTGCATTCTGCGATGCCATCGCACTCGCTTACGCTACTCTTACAGGTACGGATGCTTCAACCGGTGCCACAGGACAAGTCAAGGAGGCTGTCGAAGAAGCTGCTGAGACTGTCGGTGACATGGTTGATGCAATACAATCAGAAGAATAATAACATAAATGTAAGGAGATTTAAATTATGAGTAAACTCGGTATTATTATCAATGGCCTCATTAAGGAGAACCCTACATTCGTGTTACTCCTTGGTATGTGTCCCACCCTGGGTACTACCTCTTCGGCCTTCAACGGTATGTCGATGGGTCTTGCCACCATGGTGGTGCTGATCCTTGCGAATATTGTGATCTCGGCCATTGCTCGTTTCATTCCCGACAAGGTGCATATCCCTTGCTACATTGTCGTCATCGCAGGCTTTGTGACTCTCGTCCAGCTTCTGCTCAAGGCATATTTCCCCGAGGTTGACAAGAGCCTTGGCATCTTCATCCCCCTTATCGTGGTGAACTGTATCGTCCTTGGTCGTGCTGAATCGTTTGCTTGCAAGAACGGTGTGATTGACTCGGCTTGTGACGGTATCGGTATCGGTCTTGGTTTCACCATCGCATTGACAATCCTCGGCGCTTGCCGCGAATTCCTCGGCACGGGTGCCATCTTCGGACTGAACATCATGCCCGAGAACTATGGTGCATTGACCTTCGTCCTCGCTCCTGGTGCATTCATCACTTTGGCTTACCTTTCTGCTGTTTTCAATAAGTTGTTCAACAAGTAATACCCCAGTAAGATATGTCATACATTATTATGATCATTGCCGCGATATTCGTCAACAATATCGTTCTGGCACAGTTCCTTGGTATCTGTCCGTTCCTGGGAGTATCCAAGAAGGTTGACACCGCAGCAGGCATGGGCATGGCAGTGGCATTCGTGATGCTCCTTGCTACGCTTGTGACGTGGCCCATCTACTATTATGTCCTGGTGCCCTACGAGTTGCAGTTCATGCAGACGATTGTCTATATCCTCGTGATTGCAGCCCTTGTGCAGATGGTCGAGATTATTCTCAAGAAGTCCATGCCGTCGCTCTATTCGGCCCTCGGTGTCTTCCTCCCGCTCATCACCACCAACTGTACGATTCTCGGTGTAGCCATCAATGTCATCAATTTTGAATATAGCCTGCTCGAGTCTGCAGTCTATGCTGTTGCCACTGCCTTCGGTTTCTCGCTTGCCATGATTCTCTTTGCCGGCATTCGCGAGCAGATCGAGGTGAGCGATGTGCCCAAGGGAATGAAGGGTACTCCTATTGCCCTTCTCATCGCCGGTCTTCTGGCCTTGGCATTCATGGGCTTCTCTGGCATCGACAACACCCTCAAGGTGATGTTCAACATTGGTTAAATGTTCCCACTTCATAAAAAATCGGGGCGCTCCATCGAGCGTCCCGATTTTTGTTATTGGAATTACAGCGGTTCCAGATGACTCATGAAGTGTGGCAGTTGTCTGCGCCACCAGGGCCAATCGTGGTCGCAGTCGTATCCCCAATAGTCGAACCATGCGGGGATATGCTTTTCACAGAGTATCCTGTCAAGCTCGCGTGTCGAGGCCAGGGTGTCCTCTTCCCATCGTCCCTGTCCAATGCAGAAGATGATGCGGCGTTGGCGATACAATTGCATCCAGAAGTGGTCTTCGGGCATGTTCTGGAGGAAGTCTTGTGGCGAGTTGGCGTAGGTGAGTTCGTCCGAATAGTACGGGAAGCCGTATCCCGCATAATAGAGTCCCGACAACCCGATCACGGTGTCGAAGATGTCAGGCCGACGGAAGAAGAAGTTGGCTGCATGCATCGCACCCATCGAGCAACCGGTGGTCATGAATGTTTCGCCATCATAATAACGGATGTTGGGAAGCAGTTCCTCAATGATGTAGTTGAACCAGCGTTCATGCTGTTCTATGCGCCAGCGCGGATCTCCTCCGAAATTCGACCAGGTTTCCCAGTCGATGCCATCCACGCAGATCACGCGTATCTTGCCTGCCTCAATCCATGGCGTCAATACGTGTATCATACCCTGGTCTGCATAGTCAAAGAAGCGACCATCCTGGCAAGGGAATGCGATGAGCGCATGGCCCCGGTCTCCGAAGGTCTTGTACTCCATGTCGCGATTGAGGTAGCGACTGTACCATTTGTGATATTCTACCTGCATGGTTATTTCCTGTTGCAAATGTCAAAGATGAACTGGTCCTTTTCTTCCCAGGTGCGGAAACGGGCGATGTACGACTGATTGCCCATTGCTCCCGACAGGGCATCGGGCACACGGTCCCACTGCTTCAAGGCGTATGCGTACTTTTCCATCATAGCCTGGTGGTCGAGATGATACTGTGCGTTGTCACGACGTCCGGCGAAGACGCAGTAATAGTCATCGTGGGAATCAGGCGTGGTGCGGCGGTCAAAGGCTATCATGTCAGCCCATATCTTGTAAACATCCACCGAATGTGCATAATTGAGCATATCAGGTGTGAAACCGCCACCGGGGCGCATGTTGACCTCCAAGGCCACAAAGTCGCCTACGTTGCCAAGACCACGGTGTGCCCGATCCAGACGGAAGAACTCCAGGTGTACGAAACGACTGCGCACGTCGAAGGCTTTCACGGTCTGGCGTCCCCAGTAACGAAGGTTCTCGTTCATTTCCTTCTCAACATAGTAGGTCGAGTCGAGGTTCTGTGTCACGATGTCTGCAATCGATGGGGGACAAACGCTCCAGGATTCGAAGATGGGATTGCCGTGTGAATCAATGATGGCATCGTAGTCACAGATGTTGCCGGTGACATATTCTTCAATCACATACTGGTTGGCCAATGGATTGGTTTGGAAGAAATGCCACAGATCCACCTCATCGATAATCTTGTAGGCACCATTGGCACCTACGCCAACGTCAGGCTTGGCGAACAGTGGATAACCTGCCTCGAAAGCAAAGTTCTTGACGGCATCATATCCTTCCGAGGCCTTGATCTGACGCGCTGTTCGAATGCCGCCCTTCGCATAATACTTCTTCATCTCGGATTTCTCCTTGATGGCGTTGATGGCATCGCTCTTGAGTCCGGTGGTCACATTGAAGTCGGTGCGCAAGCGTGCGTCCATCTCCAGCCAGTACTCGTTGTTCGACTCAATCCAGTCGATGCGGTCATACTTCCATGCGAAGTATGCAGCACCACGATAGACTTCACTGTAATTCTCAAGGTTGGATACCTTGTAGTACTCGGTCAGCGCATTTTTCAACTCCTGTTTCAGTTCGTCGTATGGTTGGTCGCCAATTCCAAGTACGCGAACGCCATTGTTCTTCAAGGCGTTGCAGAACTTCCAGGCTGCATCCGGGAAGTTGGGTGAGATATAGATGAAATTCATAATAATAAAATATTGTCCTAAGAACTATGCTTAGGTGGTTTGAATTATTTGATTATTCGTAATGAACCGTTCTTGCATACGAGTCTGCTTTCGCCATCATGACAGATGAGATCCAACTTGCCATCCTTCATTCGATAAGCTTCGCCATGCAGTTCTGTTCTTTTTTTCTCCATATTTTCAGCATTCGTGATAAGAAGATATGTCCCATCGTTGAGGCAATATACGGGATGTGAATAACTGTGCCTTGCAACGATGTCTCCTACGAGCATACGCCCATCGAGCTGGGATTCACGAATCATTTCGAAGTGTGGCAAGATGTTTACATCGGTAAATCCCAGGCCATGGAGATAAACCTTGTACTTTGGATCTAAACTCTCGCCATCAAGTTCCGGTGGGGCATATACAAGGTCGGCAGCATTCATTGAGCCTGCACTGATGCCCATGATCACACCATCAAATCTGCTGAGTCGGGCACGAAGGTGTAATTCCTTGAAGAACTTGTTCTCGGTCGGAACATGTCCACCACATAGGATGATGAAGTTGGCATCGCAAATCATTCGCGCTGCGTATCTTTGCGTTCTGCGATCCAGCACCTCGTACTTGTCGAAAGCCAGGTCGGCACGTTCGAATATTTCTCGTATGTCCCATGCCATCCGGTCGGTCATCTCCTTGTCATCCGGTGCCGAGGTGATCAGCAGACAGTGGAGAGGATGGGGAAGTGCCTTTCGCAAATTGCTAAGAAATCCATTGGCTGGATTCAAGTCGCCCGCCCAGCCTATACAGGGGCTGCTCGTTAGGAATAGAGTCATTCTATATTGTGATGGTTGATGTTTTTGGTTGTATCTGATGATGTCTATGGATTTGCATAAACCGCCTCCAACGTATCTTCATTGGGCCAATGGGGAAGGAAGAAGAGGGGCAGAGGACGCCCGCCAACTCCTGTCCAATCGATTCGGCGCACATAGTTGAAATCAGGCCCTCCGAAGTCGAATGAGCGCCCGAAGAGCAGTATCGCGTTTCGACTATGGTCAATCTTCCAGAGGCCGCCCCCATGACAATCGTCCTCGCCGATGGGAAGCATGTCGCGATGCAGATAGACGTGCCCGAATTTCAGGACGCCGTCATTGGTTATGATGAACTTCTGGTACATGATTACATTTCAAGTAGTTGTTGATACTTTTCGCAGTTTTCTATCATGTTCATCGGGACGAGACAAGCCTGAAAGCCCAACTGTCGGGCGGATTCGATATTGTCTCGGCTGTCGTCGAAGTAGAGGGTCTCCTCGGCTTTGATGCCCGTTGCCTTCATCACCTCCTTGTAGATTTGAGGGTCAGGTTTGGCCAGATGCATCTCGTAGGATAGGAAGACTTGGTCGAAACATTGTTCGACGGTATAACCTGCTTTTCGAATCTGCTCCTGGGTGTAATCCCATGCGGTGTCGTACAGGTTGCTGAGCAAATAGACCTTGTAACGCTTGCGCAGTTCCACCAGTGTGGCCAATCGTGAAGGCGGGATGTCGTCAAGCACGGCATCCATCGAGGCAAGGATCTCCGCATCCGTGGCTTCGGGGAAGCAGAATGGACGAATGGCTTTGAGGAACGTCGGCTTGTCGATAAGCCCGTACAGGTAGAGTGAGATGGGTTTCGCTATTTCGCGTCGTTCGATGCACCCCTCGAAGTCGGGCAGACCCACCGAAAGCAGCGCCTCCGTGTCACGTTCGATGTTCAGGTTGAGCAGGACGCCCGCCAGGTCGAATAGTATGTTTCGTATCATGTTTTCTTTCTTTCCAATTTGTCCATTTTGCTGTAATGTTTCCACCAGAGCGGAATACTCAGGAAAAGTGCGCAGATGTCCGAAACGGGCTGCGCAGCCATCACGCCATCCAGTCCAAGCGTAATATGGAGGATGTAGAGGGCCGGAATGAGGAACAGGCCCTGTCGGGAAATGCCGGTAAACAGGGCGCTCCATGTGGCACCGATGTTCTGGAGGAACATGTTCGTCGAAATGGCGAACCCCGTGAAGGCGTAGGTCAGGCATTGCAGCCTCAGGATTCGGCTGCCCAGCGTCGTTACTCTCACATCATCCGATTGGAACAGTCCCACGATGTCGGGCGCGAAGATCATTCCCAGAACAACGATCAGGATGGAGTATAGGGTTGTGGCCGTGGCACAGAACTTGAATGCAGCGCGCACTCGTCCATAGAGTTTTGCGCCATAGTTGAAGCCGCAGACAGGTTGGAACCCTTGACCAAAGCCTATCAGCAACGACAGCACGAACATGAGGATGCGGTTGACGACCGAAAAGGCGGCAATCACTGCATCGCCATAAATACCTGCCACGTTGTTGAGTACCAGTGTCGTGAGGCTCATCGTCCCTTGACGGCCCAACGACGGCAAGCCACCACGGGCAATCTCACGATATTGCAGCCAGGTGGGGTGGAAGTTGCTCCAACGGATGGCCAGACCGCCTTTCTTGCCGCACATCGACAGCATGATGTTGAAGCTGATGAACTGCGAGATGGCAGTGGCCAGTCCTGCACCGGCAACACCCATGTCGAAGCCGAAGATGAGGATGGGGTCGAGACCCATGTTGATGATCGCTCCCGTCATCGTGCCCGTGAGGGCCATCGCCGCATTGCCTTGGAAGCGCATCTGATTGTTCAATACAAATGTGCACGAGATGAAAGGTGATCCAAGGAGCAGCCATTGGAAGTAGCTGCATGCATACGGCATGATGGTGGGTGTCGAGCCCAGGATCGAGAGTATCGGTTTCATGAACAGGAACCCGAGGAGACCGAGCGTGGAGCTGAAGAACATGGCCGAGAAGAACCCCGTCGCGGCAATCTGTGCCGCTTGTTCGGTGCGTCGTGCTCCCAAGGCACGCGAGATGTAGTTGCCCGAGCCTTGTCCGAAGAAGAACGAGAAGGCCTGGATGATCATCATATAGGTGAAGACCACGCCCAGCGCAGCCGTAGCTTGCGTACCCGTTTGGCTGACAAAGAAGGTATCTACGATGTTGTAGAGGGCCGAAACCACCATACTGCCCATCGATGGGATGGCCAGCGACGTCACCAGCTTCGAAACCGGCTCCGTCGTCATGCGCAGGTATTTCGCCTCCTGTGGAGTCATTGCTTCGGTTCTTTGTTTCGTTTCACACCCCTCACGGCTTCCGCTTCAAGCGGATTGTCGGGCCAGGAATGTTTCGGATAGCGTCGGCGCAGTTCCTTGCGCACCTCGAAGTAGGTGTTTGTCCAGAAGCTGTGCAGGTCACGGGTGAGCTGCACAGGCTTGAACCCGGGTGAAAGCAGTTCCATCAGCACGGGACGCTTGCCGTCATCGACAAGGGGTGTCTCGGTCATGCCGAAGCATTCCTGCAGGCGGACACGCAGAATGGGCAGTTCTGCTCCCTTTCGGTATTCCACGCGTATTCTGCTGCCGGTGGGCACGGTGATGTGTGTCGGTGCCAGCCTATCCACCCGTTGCTGCTGTTCGTAGCTGAGCAGGGTCCAAAGGGCTTGGGTGAGGTCGAGCTTCTTGAGATTGAGGGTTCCGGTTATTCCCGAATGTCCGGACGTTAGAAGGAACGGCAACCACTCCTCGCATCGTTGCAGGACGGCATCGGTGCCGAGATCAGGCAGGTCGAGTTCGGGGTGCCAGCTTGCTACGGCGGCCACGCGTTGCTGCATGTTTTGCACCTCATCATTGAAGTCGAACATGCTTGTGCCTTCCTTCCTGGCCGCTTCGCATAGGATGGTGAGAATCCTCTGATTGAGGCTGACCGAACGGCTTGCGTCTGTGTCTTGGGCCGTGATAGGCCTGCTATCCAACACAAGGCAGCCGATGCGTTCTTCGCGCGTGGCAACGATTTGTCCTCGTTTGCTGTCCCACGAGATGTTTTCCTTCTCTCTGGCAAACGGCTTCAGTTCGTCCGCTTCCAGGGGCGAAGCGAGGAAGATGCGGCCGATGCCGCCTTGTTGGGTGTGGAGGTTTGCGATGGCGATCCAAGGGTAGGCACCGAGGTCATCATCGGCATCGACCATGGCAATGTCCCCGCTGGCCAGGCGGAATCGCCCTACACCTTCGGCAATGGCTTGCGCGATACGTTCGGGATAGGCTGCCGCCAGTAGCATGGACTCCCCTTCTACGGTGAATGCCCCGTTTTGTCGCCCTTCCTGCTGGCGTGCGAGCCTTCGGTATTGGTCAGAGGCGCGGATGATGCGTTCCCAGACCTTTCCCTTGCGTCGTCCCTCGCGTGCTTCTTTCAAGGCATCGAGCCTGAGACGGAGTTCGGCGCTGGTGGTTTCGTTGACCAGGGGATCCTTTTCTTCAAGCAAGGCTGCAATATCGGCCGCCAACGCCTTGTTCGCAGTGTCGCGTGCCAGCACAAGCATTTGGGCAATGCGTGGATGACAGGGCAGTTTTGCCAAGGTTCTGCCATGGCGCGTGATGCGTCCGTCTTCGTTCAGGGCATCGAGTTGTCTGAGTAGTCTTGCCCCTTGTTCCAGATGAGCCGGAGGGGGAGGGGTGAGCCAAGGCAACTCATTCACCTTGCAGCCGCCCCATGCTGCGATGTCCAGAACCATGGGCGCAAGGTCGGCCTCTTCAATCTCAGGCACTCGGCATTCCGCCATGCGGTGTGCAGAGGCCAACGTCCAGAGTCGATAGCAAACGCCTGGCGCAAGGCGTCCTGCTCGGCCACGTCTCTGGTCGGCCATGTCCTTGCTGATTGGCACGGTCTCGAGGTGGCTCAATCCGCTTTGCGGGTCAAACACCATCTTTCGGCACAATCCCGAATCCACGACGACACGGACACCCTCGATGGTGAGCGACGTTTCGGCAATCGACGTGGCCAGCACAACCTTGCGTTCGCCCGCCTTGCTGGGCGCGATGGCTTGTTGTTGTTCCTTGGGCGGCAACAGGCCGTAGAGGGGATAGATGTGCGTCGAACCTAAGGCGGTGCCCAGTTGTTCGGCGCATTTCCTTATCTCGGCCTCGCCGGGAAGGAATGCAAGGATGTCGCCCTCGTGCGATTGATGAGCCTGTCGGATGGCTTGGCTGACCGACAACGTGCTATGAACGGTCTCGACGGGGAACATACGTCCCTCGCACGTCACAAGGGGAGCTTCGAGCATCGTGCAGATGGCCTGTGCATCGATGGTGGCCGACATGATCAATATGCGGAGGTCCGGTCGAATGATCTGCTGGGTTTTCCGCGTCATGGCAAGGGCGACATCCGAAGCAAGGCTGCGTTCGTGAAATTCATCGAAAATCACCGTGCTTACACCTTCCAGCATCGGGTCATCGACAATCATGCGGGTGAGGATGCCCTCGGTGAGTACCTCGATGCGGGTAGCCTCCGACACCTTCGATTCGAATCTCACACGATAGCCGATGGTTTCCCCCACGTGTTCGCCCACCATGGCCGACATGCGCTCGGCAATCTGACGGGCAGCCAACCTCCTGGGTTCGAGCATCAGTATCTTCCCGCCATCGTCGAGTCCGTTCAGGATGGTGAGTGGAAGCAATGTTGACTTGCCTGCCCCAGGGGGAGCGGTCACCACCAATCTATTGAACTCGTGCAGCCGTGAGTTCACGGTTGCAGCGATCGAGGCAGCGGGTAAAGATTCTGCCCCTCGTATATCCAACATTTTATGGGGAACCATAGTATTTGAAATAGCGAATGACCCGAAGGCTTTGCCCGCGGGTCATTCGTCTTCTGCCCTTCTTAACCCCTCTTAACCTCTTAACCCATTATTCTCTAACCCATAACCCATAACCTCTAACCCATAACCTCTAACCCATAACCTCTAACCCATAACCATTAACCCCGTTATCCCATCAGCACCAATATCTGTGCGCAAAGAACACGAAGGAACATGGTCAGAGGATAGACGGTCGAATAAGCTACAGAAGCCTGGTCGGTACCGCAGATCGAGTTGCTGTAGGCCAATGCCGGCGGGTCGGTGGTCGAACCGGCAATCAGACCGGCGATGGTGAAATAGGTCAGTTTGCAGAACACGCGTGCGATGATACCCACAATCAGAAGCGGGATGATGGTGATCAGGAATCCATAGACCACCCACATGTAGCCACCGTTCATCACCGTCTCGACGAAGCCGTCGCCTGCGCTGATGCCCACGGCGGCAAGGAAGAGGCAGATGCCGATTTCACGCATCAGCAGTTTGGCCGAACCAGTGGTGTAGGTCACCAACTTGAACTGCGGGCCGAAACGTGCAATGAGGATCGAGACGATAAGCGGGCCGCCGGCCATACCCAGTTTCACGGGCACGGGCATACCAGGGAAGAAGATAGGCAGGGAACCAAGCAACACACCGAGGGCGATACCCAGGAAGATGCTCATCAGCTGGGGTTGGTCAAGTCGCTTCACCGAATCACCGATCATCGACTTCAAGTTCTCGACATTCTTCTTTTCACCCACTACGGTCACACGGTCTCCCAGTTGCAGTATCAGCATCGGACTAGCCACCATATCCACACCAGCACGTTTCACGCGTGTGATGGTGATGTCGAAGGCGTGACGCAAACCGAGGTCACCCAGACGGCGGCCGTTCAGTTTGGGGTTGGTCACAACCAGGCGCTCAGCAACGAGTTCGTTGCCCTTCTGCTTCTCCCATTGTTTGGAATCCATGTCAATCTTGTGGCCCAATATGGCGGTCATGGCGTCCAGGTCGGCAGGTGAAGCCACGATAAATATACGGTCACCTTTCCTCAAGCGTGTTTGACCCTCAACGAGCTCCACGTCCTGCGAATGGCGATGCATCAGTCGCGACACCACGACTTCACGTCCGGCAATCTTTGCGATCTCAGCCATCGTCTTGCCATCGACACCCTCGTTAGTGATTTCGATTGTGGCATCTTGCACCATGGCAGCGTAGTTCAAGCTGTGTTCCTTGTAGGTCTTCTGTTCCTCCTCAAGGTCGATATGGAAAATCTTTTTGATGAGAACGATACACAGGATAATGCCAACTACGCCCAACGGATAAGCCATGGCATAACCCTGGGCGAAGAGAGAGTTGGACACACCCTCATGCATGTCGCTGAACGTCTGTTGTGCAGCACCGAGACCCGGGGTATTGGTCACAGCACCATAAAGAACGCCAATCATGGCAAACAGGCTTTCGCCCGTGATAAGATGAATGGCGTAGGCCGTCACGCCGCCCAGCAGCACAATCGCCGTGGCCAGCATGTTGTAGGTAACACCTCCCTTGCGGAACGAGCTGAAGAAGCCCGGGCCAACCTGCAGACCGATGCTGTAGATGAAGAGGATAAGGCCGAACTCCTTGACAAAGTGCGAAGTGGTGGGGTCGAGCACCATACCGAAGTGTCCGCAGGCGATACCCGCAAACAGAATCCATGTGACGCCGAGCGAGATGCCGCCGATCTTGATGCGCGACAGTTGTAGGCCGATGGCGATTACCAGAGCCACCAGCAGGACAGAATGGGCAACTCCTGTGCCCATAAACAAGTTATAAAGCCAATCTGTATTCATTTATTAATTATTCGCATAGTAGTTTTTTTGACTAATTTAGGTGCAAAGATACACTATTATTTCCATTCCTCCAATTATTATTTAATAAATTTTAAATATTCACTTCCAAACTCTATCATCTGCAACCTTCACATGCCGTATAGCACTCACCTTTCCACTGCATGTCCCCCAACGAACGTAAGAGGACATCATCCTCCAGAACCATATCCTTCAGCGTACGTTAGCGGACATCCCGTTATCGTCGCATATCCTTCAGCGTACGTTAGAGGACATCCCGTTATCGTCTCATGTCCTTCAGCATCCGTTAGCGGACATCCCACAATCAGCGCATATCCTCCCGCGTTCGTTAGAGGACATGCCTCCATCGTCGCATATCCTTCAACATCCGTTAGGGGACATGCTTCCATCGTCGTATGTCCTTCCGCGTCCGTTAGCGGACATTCTACAATCGGAGCATATCCTTCAGTGTCCGTTAGCGGACATGCCTCCATCGTCGCATATCCTTCAGCGTCCATTAGAGGACATGCCTCCATCGAAGCATGTCCTTCAACGTCCATTGGGGGACATGCCACGATCGGAAGTAAGGAATCGGATTTGCCGAGCATATTATTTATTTTGGAAATTTGTGGTTATTCATGTATCCTCCCCAATATCCAATCGCATCAAACACTCTGTCGGCCGTCAGAGTGCTTCTTCCCCAATATGTCAAAGATCGTGCCGCAAAGATACGACAAAAAAATTTGCCATTGTCAGTCTACGTCCATTTTTGTCCGTCTTTGTCAGTTTACGCAGAAAAAAAATTTGGAAATGTCAAAAAAAATGCGTAACTTTGCACCATGAAACGATATCAAATGATCAAGACGAAAAATCTTTGTTCGTCCAAGCTCTGGTCAAGCAGAATTTTATCCATAATAGATTGGGACAGATGTATTTTTTTGATTTTTCATCCTTTACAGAAAAATCATGAATCCATTTTTCGCCTTTGTAGAAATAATTCTTAACGAAACACCCCTATGTGGCCTATTCAAGATTATACAAAGTTCGCACTTTCACTAGCATATTTCCCAAACTCCTCCTATACGAGGCAGCAGCTCGTCATCTCAACCGCTGGATCCAACACAATCCGGCCTTATGTGAAGCACTCTCCCAAACAGGGTACATCAAACGACAGCGTCACTTCACCGCTTGTCAAGTCCTCCTCGACGCAAAAAGTAACTAAAAGCGTCTCTCGCGCGATATTATCTTATCTTCTCTTATCTTTAAATCAATTTTAAATGGAACTGCGCCCGTACAAGCCTCCGTGCCTGCCTCCACGCAAGCCTCCACACAAGCCTCCGCACAAGCCTCCGCACGCGCGAAGCATCGGATAAAGAGCCCCGACGTCCCTCAAACACGTAGCGAATAATTCTCTTCGCCACGACTATCCTCGCTTCCATCGCACGGAGACTCGGAACCATGTTCATGAAGCGTCGTTGAGAGTATCTTGGTCATTCCGTGATCAGTGCTTTGCGGATGGCTATCTTGTTTATTGCTCTATTTGTCATAAGAGAATAATTTCGCGAGTGTCTTGTCGATGTCATCGACACCTATTACCGCAGTCTCGACTAGACATGTTTTAATAGGTGGTTATTCCAATAGCATAGTAATGAGGACTTTGATTAGGGATGTCGGATGATAGATCGGGCTTGATGAAATTTTCGCCACAGCAACGGGTCACTTTGTACTCAGCATCGTACCAGAAAGAACTATAGAACACAAGCGGAATGAAAGCTTCCTTGTCTAATGGCGATGTCAGTTCGAAGGGACGGGAAACGTATGAGTATATATACTTGTTTTCGCTCTCCCAGTAGATTTGCCTGAGCTTCAAGGAGGAAGTGAACGAAAGCGTGTTCTCCAGACTGAAACAGAATAGTGCTAAAGAATCTGTTTCGGATGGGAGGAAACCGATAATCAGTTTATCGCCATTGGCTTGAATGGTGTAAGGCATCAGGAGACGTGGCGAATCTTCCACTTCTTTTCCATTGACAAATTCTCTGACATTGAATGTCACATTCCTGCCTTTGATTGCACTAACATCGAAACTGTATGCCTGATAACCTTTGGCTTTGAGCAAGGGCAGGTAGTCGTTGAGCGATGGTTCGTTCATTTTCAGTTCTTGTGCATGTCCCGACAGTGCGACTAGGGCGAGCAATACGTTGATGATGAATTTTTTGTTCATATTATTTCAGTGCTTTCTCTATTTCATTCTTAATTGTGTCTGAGCCAGGGAAACCAATGTTTTTGTAGGTCTGTTCTCCCTTGGTGTTGTAGATAGCATAGGTGGGGATGCCGTCAGAATCGTACGCTTTGAGGATGTATTGATATTGTTCCTTCGACAGGTAATAGTGGTCACCGTCGATGTCCTTTATCATCTCTTGCCAACTCTTCAGGGGTGACGAGGGCGATGTGATATAGACAAACTGGATGTTTTTGCCTTTCATTTCCTCCTTCATTGGTGCCATAGCCTTGTGTCCAGCACGGCAGGGACCGCACCAAGTGGCCCAGATGTCAATAAGCACCACTTTGCCCTTGTACTTGTCGAGGATGGTCTGTAGGATGTTTTCAGGGGCTACATCGTCGTATTTCTGATAGAATATGCTTTCCTGGTTGGCCAGTTGCTGAGCGATGCGCCGTTGCTCGGCACTAAACTCGCTGACAACGGCTTTGCAATCCTCAAAGGTTAAATCATTGAGAACCGTATCGATAAGTTTTTCGTCATACGTCCCCAATATGGATGGTAAACTACGGAGTTCTACGTTATAAGCATTCTTTTTCTTCGCATTCACGTCAAACTCGTTTATCGTCAAGTACCAAAACGCCAGACTGCATGGTGATGCGGGCTCGTTCAGATATTTCCAACTGTAAGCAGCAGACTCTCCTGAAAGGGGAAGCATATCCATACATTTCTTGTAGTTCTCTTCGTAATTCTCGTATGTCCTGATGACTTTCCCGTCTGCATCAACCTGATATTGGCAGAAAGTGCTTGCAAAAAGATGCGTCCATCTAAAGTAGTTCTCTTCTGAAGCCATGCAGAGCAAGTCTTTGGCCGCAGAGGTGTATTTTGTCTTCATGATAGCAGCAGTACGCTGATTGAAGATGTCTGTCAGGCACTGTAGTCGTTCATCGGGTGTGTTACACTCCTTGACTTTCAGATAGGTTTCATCGTCATCAGTGAATGACTTGTGTGCGTCGTGAGCATCCACTAAGTCCATATTTGTCTTTGCTAAGAATCCCTTGAATGCCAGGAATGGACGGTGGTCATCGGTGACTTTTATCAGAATGGATGTTTCCTGTCCAGGGCCAATGATTATGTTCGTGTAAGCCAACCCTTGAACGCCGACAGTCACCTCGCGAGTCAACCACAGGGGAATCTCAACTTCCAATGAACCATCCTCAGCAAACGGGAATGACTTAGCCATTTGTTGCGTTGATCCTAAGGGTACAAATCCACCTACATAGAACTCCAGTTTCATGTCAGGCTTATAGCCCAGCATCTTCACCTTTATTGTGGCTACACCTTTATTAATCTTGGCGTTGGGCAAAGTCTCGTTCTTTGCGTATTTCACATTTTTCCATTCGGTAGGATTATCAAGTTTCTTCTTGTTCTTTTCGTCGCAGATATTCCAGAATCGGAAAGCCCCTTCGTCGTAACCCTCTAAGAAATCCATCTCTTTTGTGTCGAGCGGAACTGGTTTGAAATGCAATGCCAAGTCGGCCTTGCCGCTATCGGGCATCCAAAAAAGCGAATCGAGTTGCAGGTCTGATTCTTTATCGCAGGTCTTTGCGCCACTCGTAACGATGTACTCTTGTCCATCGGGTGTGCGTAGAAACGACTCCTTGGCAAATCTGATCCAATAGTGGGGAAAGAAGGTAGCACGGAAGTGTAGAACCGTTTCCGTTTGTTTCAGTTCCACTTTGGTAACTTTAAATTCGGCACTACTCTCGCCAATAAAGGCTGTAGGGTTCTGCCAAACGATCTCTTTTTGTGCTGTTGCCGTCATTGCGACAAGTGCAAGCAATGCGGAGATGATGGTTTGCTTGTTCATTTTCTATTTATCTTTGAAGATTTCTTCGAGTATCGCATCTATTTCCTCACCGCGCAACCCACGGGCGAGGATAGTACCGTCGGGGGCGAAGAGGATGATGTGTGGAATGCCGTTGAGTCCATAGAGGTCGTAGGCACCATCCTGCGAGTCGAGGATTTGCGGATAGGGTATCTGCAATTCGGCGATTGCTTTCAGGGATGCTTCGGGCTTGTCTTTGACGGCAATGCCAAGTACTGTCAGCCCTTTGTCCTTATATTTATTATAGGCTGCGATAAGTCTTGGGATTCCCGCCAGGCAGGGGCCACACCATGAGGCCCAGAAATCTACGAGCACATATTGTCCGCGGCCTACGTAGTCGCTGAGTCGGGTGGTCTTGCCTTCGTAATCTACGGCGAAGTCCATGAATTTCTCGCCTGCGCGGATGCTGAGTTGTACCTCGAGTGTTTTCCGTTGTGCCATGATTTCCTCATTAGCTTGCAGCCGTTCGCTCAGCATCCCGATGTATTCAAGTCTCCGCTTTGCGTTGAAATAAATGGTCAGGTTTTTAACAATGTCCAACCCCAGGGCATCATCGGCGTGTAGGCGAACTACAGGTTCCATTGCTTCGTCGAGCTTTTGATTTTGCAAGTCCTCGTCATTCTTATATTCGTTGAGTATGCTGAAGCATTTCTGTTGGAGCGTCTTCATGTCGTCGTTCATGGGCGTGCCTGACGCGTAGTACCATTTCCCTGCAGAAGGGCCTTCAACGTGTATAAAGCCGTCTTCGATGAACAGTGGCTTGATGCTAATTTCCCAGTCTCGGCTGGCAAGCGAACATTTCTTTGCATGCGGTAGTTGGCCGCTGTGCTCCGTGATTATGCCCTTTACGACCTGTATGGAATCCACGATTGATGAATAATCGTAAAGGTAAAGCGTTCCTGTGAAATCGGGATGCCCTGTGTTGCCGTCAATGCGGTAGTAGACTTGCCCTTGCCCCGCCATTGTGACGAAAGCGAGCAGTGCGGTGATAATCATTTTCTTGTTCATACTTTTTGTTTTTTACGTTTTGTTCGGCAAAGATACAAAAAGATATACAAAAAAGCCTCGGCGAAACCAAGAAATAGGTCGCCGAGGGTGAAAGTATGAAACTTGTTTCAGTGTTTTGATGTAAAAATCAATTTCCATCCCGTTGGAAACCATGTTTCACAACAATCGTTTAACTATATATCGGCTCGGGTAATTAGATGTCTTTATCTGATGATACGTCTCTTTGAAGCACCCAGATGCTGTAGCCGCGATTAGGGGCGGTTAGTGTGGCACTGCCGTCTGAAGATACCGTTGAAACTTGTTTGGGATTTAGCAGGTTGACGAGGGTCTGGCCAGACCAGTCAGTAAAACCATCATTATTTACATTAATGGTGATGGAGAGTGTATCGGTATTGTGATTGTTGAGCATGATGATGGCTCCGTCTTTCGTGCCGTTTCCTTGCCGACGGGCGACATAGACGTGGCGGGTGATACCAGCAGGCTCTGGATGGCCAGTTTCGGTTAAGACAGTCAGCGTGCCACCCAGGTACTGGCGACGGATGTCGATGAGTTGGCGGATGGCTTGTTGCAAGTTTGCTGGAGCCGTGACTTCGAGCGACTTATTATCTACATCGTATTGTGTGACAGCATAGAAGTGAGGATAGAACATGCAGGGCGTTCCCTCGTGGGTGAGGATATAGGCGTAGGCCATGGCGAAATCCTTCACGAGCCATTTGTCGTGCTCCTTGCCCGTGTCATGGTTATCGACGAAGGTCACAACGTTTCCAGCAGGTAGGGCAAAACCCGCATTGTTGCGAATCATTCCCGCGTGGGTCAGCTGAGACATGTCGAACTCATCGCCTGTCTTGTTACACATATCGGTCAGCGTAAACTTCAAGGGGAAGTCAAAGGCGTGGACATCAGCACCGCCAGCGGCCACGTTGTCCACCCATTCTTTGATATACCGCCCGTCGGCAGCCCAGTACTCACACACGATGAAAGGTTGCTTACCGTCCTGCAGGGGCAGACCCTTCACCCAACGGCTTACGAACTCCGGCTGTAAGCCCCGCACGAAGTCGAGTCGGAAACCATCGAAGCCAACAGTTCCCTTCAGCCACTTGCCCCAGTTGCAAAGACGTTGCTGCACCTCTTCGCTGTAGGTGTCGAGGTCGTTGCCGAAGAACTTGGTCCTGGGGCGTAGCACATCGTCGGTGAAGTCGGTCAATGAGTCGTTGGCTGATGACGGATGGAAATGTCCATAGTGCCATTCGTAGTTGGGTTCACCTTCGCCCGTGTGCTTAGGGAAGAATAGATGCGTGCGGGTATGTGCCACCGAGTTCACCCAGCGGATATCGCTCTCTGGGTAAGGCTCACCTCGATTGGCCTTGACATAATCGGTGACAACGGGATTCGCTTCCAGGTTCTCATCGCCCCCGTAGAGGTGATTCAATACCACATCGGAATAGACATTGATACCTACCTCGTGCATCGCGCCTATCATTTGCTCCAGTTCGGCCCTACTGCCATAGCGCGTCTCCACCGTACCCTTTTGCTTGTAGTTGCCCAGGTCGTAATGGTCGTAGATACCGTAGCCGCTATCCACGATGCCCCAGTTGCCCTTGGCAGGTACGGGCGTCCATAGGCTGCTGATTCCAGCTGCTTTTAGTTTGGGAGCTGTCTCGCGCAGATGATCCCACCACGATCCGTTCTTGGCCTGTTCATCTACAGGCACATCCCAATAGAACGCCTGCATCATCACGTCGTCTAGTGGCTGTGGCGACTCCTCCTTTTGTGTAGAGCAAGCTGTCAGCGTGAGGGCTGCGGCGAGCAGCGTGGAAATGATAAATCTCTTGTTCATTGTTTTTTTGTTATACCGTTTTCACTGTTTTTTGGATGGAACTGTCCTATTGTGACTTATGTTTACCATCCCTTAATCTGGAAGTATACTCCTATACTGATCCCCAAATCGTGAATGAATTTGTTTTTATAATCATTCTTTTGGGTATCGAACGCATTAACAAGGTAAGTGCCGTCACTCAGGGTTGCCATTAAGCCAATGTCTGGTGTGATATGCACCTTTACACCTATTACCGGAGAAACAAATAAGTTGAAATCGGTTTTCTTGCTGGATATGGAATACTTCTGATTGGTATCTACGTTCTTTTTTCCAAACATTCCAAATCCTCCTAACCGAAGATTTACGAAGGGAGAAAACCGCTTGTCAAGAAAGAAGTAATGTGTACTTAGAAAGACTGGTATAGCAGAAAATTCGTACTTCTCATGGTGACTATAACCGATACCTCCTCCAATGGCAAATTGCTCGTTAATGAATACTTCGTGCAGGTAGTTCGCAGTAATACACTCGTCGCCATATTCCCCAATACCTTGTGCGAATGAAACATCAATGACATTCAGGCAACCATATTCTGGGTCAAAGGAGACCTGAGACACCGAAGATATCGCTGTAAACGACATGGCAAGTAGGAGCAGGAATCGTTTGTAGTATTTCTGATATTTCATTATAAATGTTTTATGTTTTCTGCCACAAAAATACAAAAAAAACTTCGAAAAAGCCTCGGCGAGGCCATAAAAGTGGCTGCCAATGGAGAAAGTATGAAAATAGTTTCAGTATTTTCTTATGGCTGAATGTTGAAAGTGATGCTTTTGCGGATTTTGGAAAGCATCTGGGGAGTGATGCAGAGGAACGAAGAGATGGCATTGAGAGGGAGGTGTTGCACTATTCCAGGACAGCGTCTCAATAACAATTCGTAACGTTCGCGGGGCGTGGCGCGATGGAGGTCCA
Organism: Bacteroidales bacterium; assembly: GCA_017618715.1. Lineage (GTDB taxonomy): Bacteria > Bacteroidota > Bacteroidia > Bacteroidales > UBA3663 > Liminaster. The sequence goes on along the minus strand of JAFZTS010000002.1, from coordinate 23,898 downwards.
GATAGCGTGCGCGGCATTGACTCAACAGGTGCTCGCTGATGATGCCGCGTAGCTCCATCATCTCCATATTCTGATGGAAGAGTTGCTGCATCTGTTCTCCACTGATTCTGAGCACGCGGGAGGGAATCATTGCCTCGATGGTGGTCAGCGCTGGGGTGCCGTTGAGGCAGCAAGGATAATTGCCTACAAACTCGCCTTCAAAGGAAAACCATGTGATGTGCTCTTTGCCATCGCTGATGCCTCGTGTTACGTATTTGAAGCAACCTTCTTCCACGAATCCGAACCATTGTGAAGGTTCACCTTCGTACTCCATCTTTTCGCCTTTACGGTACTGCACTGTGCTACCTTCCAGCTTGCAGAAGTCGAGAAGCGCCTGCACGTCCAAGCTGTTGTATCCGAATTTCTGTTCCATATTGAATAGTCCTTGCAAAAGTTTTATTTCGGGTGCAAATATACAGATTTATTATTGGATTGTCAAAAATATGATGTGTGTCATTAACGTAAAATAACTATATAAGAAGGAATTTACGATGTTTTATGTTATGGCAACGTTCTGCTTCTTGTCGTGCAAATAAAAAAGTGGCGAACCTCACGGTCGGCCACTCCTGTACAGCGTTTTACTTATGTCTTGATTTCTTATCTGGTGCAAATATACGGGATATTTTTCAGATAGGGAATCGGATGACAACGTTGTGGAGTAAAAAGCTGTTTCCCGATATAGTTAAGTGACAATATTGTCAATGATTGATGGCTACTGATGAAACGCCTTTCCTTTGGGAGATTACCACTCCCCGATAGTCAGCTCCAACCCTTTGGCCGAATAGGTTGTAGAAGGCGGGCTGAGATGTGGAGGTGTCCTGATCGGCATGAATCGTGCGAATTCCCGTGACGGCATTGGACGGTGCACCGAGGCCACCCATCAGATTGGCGACGCGTACGCTGTAGGAACCTGCCGCGTCTTCGGGGATGGTGTAGTAGGGATTGCCCGTGAAGGCCACAATCTGACCGTCCTTGAGCACGGCAAAGCCAAGGGCGCTGTCGGAGCAGGGCCATGTGAGCTGATTGCCGCTCTGTACCACTTCGACGCTTTGTTGCGCGGTGAAGCTCTGCGGATACCAGTTGGGGAAGACCTTGTCGAGCGTGTATTCGGCTGCCTGTTCGGCCGTGATGACACATTCGTCGGAGCCTGCGGCAGGGCTGCATGCGCTGAGGGAGCGACTGCTGAGGTCGAGCACATTGCCCTGTGCATCGCGCGAGTCGTATTCGTGGAAACGAAGGACGAGGCCCGACGACATCGTGCCCCAGCCTGCTGCTGCGGGCTGCGTCACCATCGTGGTGTGGAGATAGGTGCAGGCGGGCGAATCTCCCCACGGACGACCGAGACGATAGCCCGTGGCGCCGTCGATGGTGCAGTCGTTGAAGACGATGCCCTTGTAGCCGGGTTGCGTGTTGGGCGCGGTGATGCAGGCTCCCGAGCTGATGGGACGCAGGGTGCAACGCTCGAAGAACATCGTGCCGTCGCCGTAGATGAAATCGACTTCACCGGCAAAGTCGCAGTCCTCGAAGTAGGCGGTGGCGTCGGCCTTGTTGAGGTAATAGGTGTCCTGCACGCCCTGCAGACGCACGTTCTTGTAGATGGCTTGTTTGCCGCGCTGACGCAGGGCGAGAGCCTGCCCATGGGAGACGCCGCTGTCCCAGTCGCGTGCCTGTCGGATGGTGAGGTCCTGCATATAGACACCGTTCTGGTTCTGGTCGATGAAGAGCACGGGCGTCTCGTCCTGGTACTTGGTGACCGTGCCGGGGTTGTTCATGAGGAGCACGCCCTCCATGCTTTCGCCGATGAGCGAGGTGTTCTTCACTACCTTGGTGAGGGCCGTGGTGCCGAAGTCGTAGGTGCCATTGAAGAGGAAGATGAAATATCGCTCGTCGAGGTTCGGGCGCTTGGCTGCGGCATCGAGGGCAACGATGAGCTGGTCGATGCTATGGACGGCTGCATTGTAGGGGGCGCAGTTCTCGAAGATCTCATCATAAGCGCTGTATGCCTTGAAATTCGCGAAGAAGTAGGCATCGGAGGTGACCGTGTGTTCGAAGGAAAGCTCTTTGGTGACGAGGTTCTCGTCCTCGTCGGTCCATCCTGTGAAGTTGTATCCCTCGTGGGGAGTGGCTGTGAGGGTCACGACCGTTCCTTCGCGATAGACACCACCAGCGGGGGAGAGGGTCACCGTACCTCCTTCGGCAGGATAAGCTTCGGCTCCTACACTATACTGTTCGGCGCTGGCGTCGCTACTCCAGTCGCCACTAATGACGACGTGGTTGAAGCCCACCTGCTTGGTGTTGCCGAGGCTGTAGATGTAGATGCGGAGAGCAAAAGAGGGGTTTGAGGAGTTTGAGGGGTTTGAGGGGTTTGAGAGGTCGTGGCTGATGGGGGTGAGGCCTACGTTGTCGCGTTCGGGGACGAGGGCCTGGTCGAGGAGGACTTCCTCATCGCCATAGACGGCATAGATGTCGAGCTTGCCGCTGTCGGTGCCGAAGCGCATGGCATTGAGGCTGACCGATGTGGGGGTGAAGGTAACACCTGCAGCTGGGGTGACACGGAATTCGACTACATAGTTGGGATCGGGAGCCGCAATCTGTTCGGCAGGTTGGAACGCCACCCAACTGGCCTTGATGACCTTGTCGGTCTTGGACATGTAACTGAGATAGTCCTCGTTGTAGGAGGCTACGGCAGAGGCAAAGGCGAGGACAGAGTCATCGTCGCTGTATGTGCCATTCGCCACGAATGCGCCCGTGTTCCATGGCCATTCGATGACGACGCTACCCGATTCGGCATGGGTGGGCTCGACATAGGGGAAGAGGACCGAGAGGGTGCGGACCGCTACGTCGGAGGGCACGGTGATGAAGGCAAGGGTGGAGTCGGCGTTCACACCGGCTTCGACCTGGGTGTCGTTGACGAAGGCCGAGGCCCCGGTGCGAAAGGGCAGGGTTACGTGGAGTCCGGAATATTCGACGTAGGTGTCGATGGCGATGCCTTCGACCTGGTTCTGATTGACGTAGATGCCCTCGTTGTCGCTATCGGCACTGATCTGGGGTGCAACGGGGAGGGTGAAGTCCCACGTCCAGCGGGTGTCGTGCTGACGCTCGTCGATGGAGATGGTGTTCTTCTGGAAGACGGGGGTGAACGTCATGTCTTCGATAAGAGTGATGACGTCGCCGATGTACCAGGTCTTGCCCTGGCTGGCCCAACCGATGAGCGTGTAGCCATCGAGGTAGAGGGATGTGTTCGGCGGGAAGGTGAACTGCGAACCGAAGGGCAGGGTGCCGCCCCGGGGTGCCTCGCCATCGGCGCGACCCGTGGTGAACGAATAGCTCACCTCGTCGGACACGTCATGGCCCGGGGTGATGGGGTAGTCGGAGGTCTCGTAGCGCGACTTTTGGAGCGTGCGGTCGGCTATGCCGTTGAGGTAGTTCTCGACATTGGTGTAACCATTCGATGCCAGGGCTGCTCCATCGGACGGATCGTACTTGTCGAAGCCCATCTCGTCCTCGTAGGCATTGGGCATGCCGTCGCAGTCAGCATCGACGATGTAGCGGTCGCCTTCGCGCATGCCGAGGAAGGGGAAGTTGGTGTAGGTGACGCCATCGACGACGTAGGTGTCGTGTTCGGAGAGCTGGATGTCGTCGGGCGCGTCGATGATACCCTTCTCGTTGGGGAGGGAAGCGCCGGCATACTGCGGGTCAATGCGTCCGGCTGCTTCGTCGATGAGGCGCTGATCGACCTCATCGTAGCGCGGCAAGGATGCACCTGCCTGATTGACGACCTTCTGATAGGCTTCGTCGGCACTCTCGTACTCCATGCCGCTGAGGGTGTAGGGCAGTTCGGTAAGGGTATAGGTGGTGAAGTTGGAGCCCGTGAGGTTGATGCCTCGGCTGGCGCTGCCCGACTGTGCGCCATAGTAATTGTCGGCATTGACCTTGTTGAGTTCGGCAGCACTCCACACGGTGCTGTTCTGGGGCGCCCATCGGCTATCAACCTCGAACTTGTTGCCGCTGAGATACCATTGGCCGTAGGGCGTGGAGGGAGCGCACCAGTAGCGTGCATTGGCGGTGTTGCGCTGCGTAGCCGGCCCCGGGCGATAGTAGTTGCCGATGAGATAGACGCGGTCGTAGCCTGGATCGTCCTTCGTCCAGGCAGGGGCTTCGACGGTGGCCTTGTCGTACTCGCCGCCATACTGGTTGCCCGAACCGCTCCAGTTGAAAACGACATTGTTGGCAAACTCCGAATCGACCTGGTAGTCGTGCTCACCCTTGGTCTTCGACACCGAACGTACACCATTGAAGCGCGGGGCACGCGAATGGCTGTTGGTGATGAGGGTGTGGTGCATGGTGCTGTGTTCGCCGCCCCACTGCGTGGCGTAGGCACGTGCGCCCTTGGAGTTCTTGGAGTTGTAGAGCCCTTCGCCGATGATGCACCATTGGATGGAGGTGGAGTCGCTGTCGTAGGCGGTGAGACATTCCTCCATGCTCCACGTCATGGAGCAATGGTCGAGGATGACGCCCTCGCAGTTTTCCATGTCGAGGCCCGTCATCGACTTGTTGGGGATGTCGCCGGCACGGAAACGCACATAACGGATGATGACGTTGTCGTTGTTAATGTACATGTTGTAGCCGGTGAGGCAGATGCCGCCACCGGGTGCGGACTGTCCGAGGATGGAGACGTTGGGGTGCCTGAACCGAAGCTTCGACTCAAGGTAGATGGTGCCCGAGGTGTTGAAGAGGATGATGCGGGGGCGACCGCCGTTGTTGTGGTTGAGGGCCCAGCGCAGGGTTCCCTCGACGAGGTTGTTGTCGGAACAGTCGTCGTTGCGGGTGACATAGCATACTTCGCCGCCGCGACCGCCGGTGACATAGCGTCCGTAGCCCTCAGCGCCTGGGAAGGCGAGTGTGCGTTCGGCGCGTGCTGATTGATGCATCGTGCCCATCAGCGCGGCGGCTGCGAGCAGGGTGAGTAGGATTCGTTTCATTGTCATGTGTGTCGTTATTCTTTACTGATGGGGTTCTTTGGCGCAAAGATAGGGAATAAAACGAGCCGGACTGTGCCGGCTCGTTGCAATAGGGGGTATGGCAAAGGCTACTTGAGGTATTCAACCTTGCCGTTGCGGATGATCAGACCCTTGGCCTTCTCGATGCGCTGGCCATTGAGGTTGTAAGCGCGGTCGATAGCGGTGTCTTCGGTCTTGATGGTCTCGATGCCAACGGGTGGCTCGGGAGCAACATACTCTACAGCCCAGCGAGGATCGCCGGCCTGTACCTCGGCTGCATAGCTGCTCTCGTAAGGAGCGAAGAACTCCTTGAGTGCATCAGGATTGGTGAGGTCGAGAGCGGGGAGCTCGGCGGTCTGGATGTCCATCGAGTCGAGCACAGCAAACTTGGTAGCATCGGTGTTGTCCACCTCGTTGACGCCGCCCCAGATGCAGTTGGTGCTGTCGGTGACATAGTTGCAGCTACCGCCGATGGCCTTCTGCAGACGCCATGTGTTGACGAAGATGTTCTTGGTCCATTCGGCGGTGACAGTCTTGTCGTTCACATAGTTGTTGGCGAAGTTCTGGTTGGATGGGCTGTTGACGAAGGTGTTGTTCGTCATGTTCCAGCTGCAAACAGCCAATTCGGGATCACTGCCCCAAACCTTGCTTGGACGTGCATTGGATGCATTGGAGAAGCGGAGGAAGTAGTAGCTGGTGGTCTCGTTGGTGTTGTAGAAGGTCGAGTTGTCGATCCTGATGTTCTGGATGCTGTTGGCACCATTGTCCCAACGGATGATGGCCTTGCCCTCGGCGTTGTTGTTCTGCACGATAGCCTCGTCGATGTAGAGGGAGTGGAGAGCCCACGGCTTGGTGCCGCCGTCGATGAGCGAACCTGGGAGGTTGGCGAACTTGGTGTTGATGAGGTTGATGGCTGAGCCTTCGTAAACCTTCTGGCTTGCGCCTTCGTACTTGTAGGTGCCTACGACAGTCTCGGTGCCGTCCTCACCGACAGTGGTCTCCTCACTGTAGGTGTAGAGGCTCTCGTCGGGCTCCTCGGACATTGCGATAGGAGCAACGGTGGAAGCAGCGCAGTCGAAGTTGACGTCGGCGATGGTGAGACCGGTCTGAACGGTGATCTGTCCGGTTTCGTCGGTCACTACGGTAGCGTTGTTGCCAAAGAGAGCGAGTGCCTTCAGGCCGAGAGGAGCCTCACCTGCAAGCGTATAGGTCTTGCCTTCGGTGAGTTCGACGGTATAGATGCCGGTTCCAGCAACTTCCTCAGCCTTTGCGATGGCGATGTTGAGGGTGCCCTGGCCAGCCTCCTGAGCGTCGGCGGTAACCTCATCCTGGAGGGTAACACCGGTGATCATGATGTCGCGGTTGACAACGGGAGCGCCTTCGACCTTGATCTCATACTTCTCGGCGGGGTCGAGCTCGATGGTGACGCAGTCGGATGCAGTGCCCTTGCCGTAGATGGTGCCGGGCTCGGTCTGTGCAGTGATTGCCTTCGAGCTGGTGAATGGAGTAGCCGTTACGAGCACGTAGTTGCCTTCCTCGGCGTTGCCGCTGGCTGAACCTGTTGCATAGACGGTGAACTTCTTGGTGTCCTTTACGAAGAACTTGAGGTACTTGCCCCACTGAGCGGAAACGACAGGAGAATTAACCGAGCCGTCCTCGCCGGTTACCTGGAGCCATTCGCCACGTTCGCCGGTCTCGGGGTTGAGGTCGGTCCAGCGGTTGGAAACCTGTACTTCGGCTGTGCCGTCGTCGAGGGTCGATGTCGGGTTGACATATTCGATCCAGTCGAGGGCGATAGCAGCCTTGTCGGATACGGTGCCGTCGTCGGCCGTCTTGGGCTTGGTGGTCAGCATGTCGGGACCCTTGACGGTCTCCCAGAATGCATAGTTGGGAACGTTTGGAGCCTTTGGAGCGATGCCGGGAGCCTCGGAAACACCGAAGATCTGGATGCCTGCGAGCATGATGTCCTTCTTGGCGGTCTCGTCACCCTTGACAGTTACCTGGTAAACCTTCTCGGGATCGAGTGCGATGCTTACGGTGTCGGAAGCGGTGCCCTTGCCGTAGATGCCGCCAGGTGTAGAGTTGGCTTCGATGATGTCGCCATCCTCGGAGAGGGCAACGATGCGGAGGCAGTTGCCGTCCTCAGCCGAACCACCGGCAGAGCCTACACCGAGGAAGATCATCTTGGCAGTCTCCTTTACGACGAAGTTCATGTACTTGCCCCATGCTGCGGAAAGGACGGGAGAGTTGACTGAGCCGTTTTCGCCATAAACCTGGATCCAGTTGGCACCTTCGCCATAGTTCCAATCCTCGTAGTTGGGATCGTAGTTGGTCCAGCGGTTGGAGGTCTGTACCTCAGCCTTGCCATTGTCGAGCGTAGAGGTCGGGTTGATGTATTCCACCCAATCGTACTTCTCGGAGATGCCGTTCTTCTCGCTTACAGTGCCATCCTCAGCAGTCTTGGGGAAGCCGCCCTGTACGAGATCGGGACCCAGCACAACCTCGAAGGGAAGGCCCTCGGTGTAGCGGGGAGCATGAGCGGCGGTGGCATCGAAGGAAGCAGCCTCGAAGTTGATGGTCACACTCTTGACAAAGCTACGGCCCTTGTCGGTGCCGCCGAAGTAGAGCGTGTCGATGAACTGTGGCTCCTCGAAGGTGATTTCGTATTCCTTCAAAGCGGTTTCGGTGGGATCGATCTCGTATGCAAAACCATTGATGGTGGCGTGCGGGGTGTCGATGTTCCCGGAATCGGCGTTCCACCAGGGAGCAGCCTTAACGACGATGGAGGTGGCAGTCACCTGACCTTTTGCAGAAAGGTGGATGAGGAGATTGCCTGGATTGGACGAGTTGCCGAACTTGAGGCCGTAGCCTGCACGTCCGAAATAAGCGCGCGATGTAGTCGCATTGGGGCCGATGGCCACGTCAGCGATGAACTCTGCTCCTTCGGCAGCGATGGAGTCGGCAGTTACATCGGGTTTGATGACTGCGGATCCATCCTCACCTGTTGGACTATCGTTGAAGACGATAGTGTAGGAGTCTGCAAATGCCGTTGTGCTCATGAGCACTGCAGCAGCAAGTAGGATAAACTTTTTCATGCAGTTTTGGATTAAGGGTTAATTATTAAGTGCGGGAATAGTTTTTTACTTTACGAAGATGAGCTTGCCATTGGAGATCGTGAGGCCATTGGCGGCGTTGATGGGCTGGCCGAAGATGTTGTAGAGGCGATAGCTCCTTGGAGCGTCGTTCGAGATGGTCTCGATGCCCTCCTCACCATGGTTGCCGTAAGCAACGGCAGCGTCGGACCAAGCGGCCTTGGCACCGTCGGCAGCATTCATGTACTGTACGGGAGCGCCATCAGTGGCTGACATTACAGCTACACCGACGAGGTACATGCGGTATTTCACCTTAAGCTGAATGGGAGTCTCGGCAGTCCACGGAATCTTGGTGGTCCACTTGTGGTCGTAGCAGCTGTAGCCGGTGGCTGTGGATGCGATCTTGTCGTTGTCGTAGTAGGCACGGCACTCGTCGAGGCGTCCGAAGTAGTAGTCTATTTCAGCTTCGGTTTCTTCAGGAGAGCAAACGTAGTTGACGAACTCGCCCTGCTTGGTCTCGGGATCGGCAAAGAGGTCCTCGTACTCGGAGGCATCCTTCTTGTTCTGCACGTTCACGGTCCACTTGAAGGGCTGGTTGACAGCAATCTTGGTGGGATCGTTCTCGTCACGCTCGAAGCCAACGAGATCGACGCCCTTGATGGATCGGGTATCGCTCTCGAGCGGGTCGGCCGTCATGCTGATGTGTACCTCACGGTAAGCCAGGTTGGAGTATGCGCCGAGGGTGTCGTTGAGATACTGTGCTTCGACACGTCCGGTGGGGAAATCCTGAATCGAGATGCCACCGCTTACCCATGTGGTGGGCACTGGGATGAAGTAGAGAATCATGGACTTGACGTTGGTGAATGCCTTGAAGGTACTGCCGTCGTTGAGGGCGCCGGCCAAGGTGAGACGTGCCCTGTTGAGAGTAACACCGCGATATACACCGGCGGGAATGGTGAATCCGTTCTCGGGGTCGGTGTACTTGTTCTTGATGGTGATGTTCAGACCGAAGTCATCGGTGCCGGATTCGAGGCCGATACCACAGGCGTTGAAAGCGGAGACGCAGGATGCGCCGTTCCAGGGACGTGGAACAAGACCCTCGACCTCTTCACCGGTGTCGGGATCCTCGTAGATACCCATCTGCGTGGAGACGGTGTCGTTGGTGAGGTAGAAGACCAGCGACGAGTCGAGATTCTTGACAGTCTGCGCGTTGGCAGACAAAACGAGCAATGAAGCTGCTAGGGTAAAGAATTTCTTCATAGGTTAATTAATTAATGGTTAGTATTTGATGGATAAATAGGCGGGGATGGGTAAGGGCGGCCATGTACGGCCGCGACGGGGACAGAGGGGAGCGAGGACGCTGGGAATAGATGGGGCGCTTGGCCCCATCTGTTTTAGTAGCCGTTGGTGCCGTATTCGTCGGGGTTGGCGATTTGGTCGAGCATCTGCTGGGGGATGGGGCGTACGCGCCACTTGGTCTGATAGGGCTGGCCATAGACGTTGCGACGCGGAGCGTTAAGATATTCGGCAGTGAGCAGGCCCATTCGCTTCAGATCGTACCAACGCCAGTTCTCGCCGCAGAGTTCGCGAGCGCGTTCCTTGGCAAGGTAGTCGATGGAGAGCTCTACGCCTTCGAGTATCATGGCCTCGTTGGTCGATTTGGCAGCATGGCGACGCACGGTCTTGAGGTATTCGAGACCTTCGTTCTGATGGTTACCCGAAAGGATGGATGCCTCGGCTGCGAGGAGATAGATATCGGTGAGACGAATGATGGGGAAGTCGTTCAAGCTCTGTTGGTTGGTCTTGATGTACTTGAGTGGCGAAAGCTTCTTCAGCGAAGGAGCGAGCGAACGATAGTTTGCTTCTTTGGCCACCGAGCCATTGTCCTGGAAATAGGCGAAGATACCGGTATTGACAGCGCCGTCGAGGCTGGGGAGACCAGCTACGAGGTACTTCTTGCGAGCACACCATGCCGAATCGACGGCGAAGTTGGGCGTATAGCAACCGAGGGCGGCGGGCTTGTTCTCGAGTTCGATGACTTCGGTGCTTTCCAGGGAACCGTTGTCGGCATAGTAGTTGTAGCCGGAGTAGTTGGCGCGGAGCTGTTCGGGCGAGACGATGTTGCCAGTGATGGTGTAGCGCGACTCGTAGCCTGTCGTTTGATAAGCATCCCAAAAATAGGTGGTGTCCTTGCCGCATGCCTTCAGTATAGAGAATGGCACGGGGAATGTACCCGAAGAGATAAAGTACTTGTAATAGAAGCTGTCGTCGAAGCGGGTGTCGGCAGTCCATTCACGCGTCTTGTCATCGCAATAGACGGTGCTGGTAACATCGGTCTCGCTGGGTTTGGGATCGAAGCAGTCGTAGAGTAGATAGAGGGTGGGGTGTACGCGCGAGGTGTTGGCACGACCATAGCGTATGCCGTCGCTTTGCACACCGAAGTTGGAGGCCTGCGAGCCGATGGTCATCATGTAGTATTGGCGGGTGCGTCCACGATTCCAGCTTTCGGGGTTGTAGCCATTCTCGTGGTCGATGGCTTCGAGGAAGATGAACTCGGAGTTGGCCTTGTTGTTATCGCCGAGCCATTCCTTGGTGCTGCCCGAAGATGTTTCGTCGGATGGATAGAGCTGGTACTTGCCACTGTTGATGACGATTTGAGCATATTTGAATGCCGAGTCGGCGCACTGTGCAGTGCTGTATTTGACGTGTCCCTCGTTGGTGATGACGCTCACCCACTTGGACTTGCCGTCGGGGTTTTCGGCGAAGTCACGTTCGAGGCGCGAACGCTGTATCCATGCCTTGCAGAGCATGGCAGCTGCGGCGTATTTGGTGGCACGACCGCGCTCCTGTCCTTGTGACTCGGGGAGGTCACTGTAGGCAATCATGAGGTCGGAGATGATCTGGTCGTATATCTCCTCTTCGGTGGAGCGGTATGCATGCTCGCGTGCTCCCTCTTCGGCCATGGAAGTGGTGGTGAGGGTGACGCCGCCCCATTGCTCAACGACATGGAAATAGGAGAATCCGCGCATGAAGTGAGCTTCGGCGACCTTTGCCCTCATGGCAGTGGGGTCGTAGGCTGGACATTCGTTCTGATAGTAGATGGCGGTGTTGCAGTAGGCGATGGTGGCATAGAGGGCATTCCAGATGACACGGTTGACACCGGTTTCGGTGTTCCATTCGTAGTTGTTGACGCACTCCTTCCAAGCGGCGCTGGTGGCGCTACCGTTCTGCCAGAGGTCGCCCATCTCCATCATGGGTATGCCGTCCTCCTTGCCGTACATGTAGTACATGTTTTCGTAGCAGGCGTTGATGAGACCGTCATATCCCGCTACGGTGGTATAGACGACGTCCTGGTCGAGCTGTGTCTTGTATTCCTCGTCGATGTCGCAAGCCGACAGAGAGGTGAGCAATGCAGCAAGTGCTATATAGGATATCTTTTTCATAAATATCTGACGAATTAGAACGATGGTCAATTAGAACGATGCGTTAATACCAAAGACGAAGGTCTTGTAGAGCGGGAAGTCGGAGGAGGTGTTCTCGGGATCGAGACCCTTGAGCATGTCATCCTTGCAGAAGATGAATGGGTTCTGAACAGTTCCGTAGAAACGGAGCTGGCTCATGTGAGCCTTTCGGAGCAGCTTCTGTGGCACGCGGTAGCCGAGGGTGATGTTCTTGATCTTGATGAAAGAACCATCGACATAGAGGAGGGCAGTTTTTGCCTCATTGCTCACGCCGAGCTTTGCCAACGGGAAGGCGTTGGTGGGGTTGTTGGGTGTCCAGTAGTCGAAATCGACGGGCTGGTTCTTGTCACCGACATAGCCCAGCAGGTCACCATTGACCATCTGACCCCAGCGCATGACGGTCATGATGGACAGGTCGAACCAGCGATAGGTGAAGTTGTTGGTCCAGCCGATGGTGAAGTCGGGCTGCTTATGACCGAGGATCTTCTTGTCCTCGGCTCCTATGGGGTAGAAATTTTCATCGACGATGGTCACGCTGCCATCAGGCTCGGTTTGAGGAGTGCCTTGACGATAGTAGGTGCGCGTGCCGTCTTCGTTATCGATGTAATAGGCTCCATGACGCTCGACGGGAGTTGCGGCGTTGGTAATGCGGTCGCGCACATATCCGGTGTATTGGTAATTGGGATCCCACTTGAGGCTTTCGTCAGTTGCTATAATGACCTGTCCTGGCTGGAGGCCGAAGCAGGCTGCCTGGTCTTCTTGACCATTCTGCCAGATGCCGTTCTTCTTATAATTATAATAAGTATATACGGGATTGTCGAGGAAGAGGCCGAGGGAGATGAGTTCATCGACGGTGGTGTTATTGCCGAGGTCGATACTGGTGAGGCGTTCGTTGTTCTTCGCAAAGGTTACAGTCGAGGACCATACGAAATCACGGGTTACGATGTTGCGCGTATTGAGCGACACCTCGATGCCGTCGTTCTTGATGCGAGCGACGTTCGACATCATGGTGTAGGGGCTTTTGGCGTTGTAAAGGCCGTAGGAGGTAGGCAGCTGACGCTTGTAAAGAACGTCCTTGGTATCGGTGTTGTAGTAGTCGATGCTAGCATCGAGACGACCCTTGAAGATTGAGAAGTCGAGACCGACGTTGATGTTGTAAGATTTCTCCCAACCCAGGTTATAGTTGGCCACAGCTTGGGTGAGGATGTAACTTTGCACCTGACCGCCTCCGAGGTTAAGTTGGTTGGCCGAGGTTTCGACAAGGGTTTTCGACGAATAGGGTGCAATATTGGAGTTGCCCGTCACGCCGTAGCCGACACGTAATTTGAGGTTGTCGAGCCAATCGTTTGTTCCTTCCATCCACGGCTCATCGCTGATGCGCCATCCGAAGGACGCCGAGGGGAAGGAGTCCCACTGGTTGTAAAGCTGCGAGGCACCATCCCAGCGCATGGTGGCACTGAAGAGATAACGTCCGAGGAGGCTGTAGTTTAGACGGGCGGCGTATGAGAGCATTTTCGTCTGAGAGTACTCAGAGTCCACTTTTGGTTGGAGGCCGCCTCCGAGGTTGTAGAACGTATAGCTGTCGTAGTCAAAGCCACGATTGTAGGCGTAGGCATATTCACCATGCGAGCGATTGTATTCGATGATGCCTGTAGCCGTGATGTCGTGGGCCTTGCCGATTTTGATGTTGTAATTGAGGATGTTCTGCCATTGAATGCCCCAGCTGTCGTTGTGGGTGATGCTGGCGGTACGAATACCCACATCCTGACTAGAACCTGTGAGCTTGTAGTAGGTGTAAAGACCCTCAAAACTACCTGAGCGCGAGGTGGAGACGCTGGTGTTGACGAGTGTCTTGAACGAGAGACCTTTGAGGGGTCGTATCTCGACGAACGGGGTGATGTTGATGCTTGTCGAACGAGATGTGTTCTTGTATTGGCCCGGGATGTCGTCGGCCATGATGTTCGTGTAGTCATCTGAGGAGCCTGTTGGATATCGTTTTAGCGAACCGTCGGCCTCATAGACTTCTCCGAGTGGCATTTCGTTGAGCGTCTTCGAGAGACGTGAGTTGCGTTTGTTGCGGTCCTTGTAGGAGAGCGACGACTGGAAACCGATGGAGATATAGCGGTTGGCCTCAAACGTAGTACCGGCACGGAAAGTGAGCTGCTTGTAGTTGTCGTTGCGGTACATACCTTCCTCGTTCTGCCAACCGAAGCTGGCGTATGACTGTGTCTTGTCGTTGCCGCCGCGTACGGAGAGGGAATAGTTCTGTTGTACGCCAGTCTTGAGGATCTCATCCTTCCAGTTGATGAACTTGCCTTGGTTGTAGCAGTCGAGACCATCGTTCGAAATCTTGTATTCGTTGAAGAGTCGAGCCAGCGCATCCGAACGGTTTGGATATTCGTTCCACACCGAATTGCCGTAATACACTTCGTACCCTGTTGCCATGTAGTTGATCCAATCTTCGCCGGTGTAGGTCTCGGGATAGGCGGGCATACAGTTGAGACCCATATAGGAGTTGAAATCAACGGTGACTTTACCCCGAGTGCCCTGCTTGGTAGTGACGATGATGACGCCATTGGCACCTGCCGAACCATAGATGGCAGTGGAGGATGCGTCCTTGAGCACTTCGATGCTCTCGATATCGTTGGGGTTGAGGTTGGCGATAGAGCCACCACTAACGCCGTCGATGACGAAAAGCGGGCTGTTGGATCCGTCGAGCGAACGATTACCACGTAACAGAAGGGTAGGAGAAGTGCCTGCAGCACCTGACTCACGTGTGATGTCGAGACCTGCAATCTTGCCCTGAAGACCTTCCATGGCGTTCATCACGGGGGCTACCTTGATATCGTCGGCCTTGACGCTTGAGATGGCACCGGTGAGGTCGCGCTTCTTTTGCACACCATATCCCACCACGACAACTTCGTCGAGCAGGTCGTTGTCTTCGTGGATGACGATGTTGAGGTTAGTGTTTCCTTTGACAGGCACGTCCTCGGCGGTGTATCCTACATAGCTGACATGAAGTACGGACTTGTCGGTGACACCCGAAAGGGAGAAGTTGCCATCGATGTCGGTGATGGTGCCGGTCGTGGTGCCTTTGATAAGGACGTTCGCACCGATGACAGGTTCACCGGTGGCCTGGTCAATGACTTGACCGGTCACTGTTCTGGTTTGTCCGAACATGATACTACTGCTCAGCAACATAGTGAGCAGAAGGGCAAAAATTCGAACAAATGGCATACAAATGCGCTGATGGTTTAACATGTTAAGTGCTTTTTATTGGTTAAGAAATTGGTACTATTTTTTTGTGTTCTCGCTATACGATGTGTGGTGCATTAACTAATGCGCTATTAACCGCTGCAAAGATAAGGAATTGAAATGTCAAAACCAAATTTTTAACCAAAAATAAAAGCAAAAAAAGAAAAAATAATACTTTTATTACGCAAAAAACGAAAAATTGCAAATTATTCAATATCTTTGCACCATCAATGTGGATGTAACGGTATGCGATAACTTCAGAAACAAGCTATTTATGATTGAATATAAAGACGAGAGACAACGCCAATTGGCGACCAAGCCGGTGGGTAGATTGTTGATACAGTTTGCCACACCGAGCATCATTGCTATGTCGGCAAGTTCCATATACAATCTATGCGACTCGATCTTCATCGGACGTGGAGCTGGACCGCTTGCCATAGCCGGTCTTGCCATCACCTTCCCGTTGATGAATATCTCTGCTGCGTTCGGTGCGATGTTGGGCGTCGGATCGGCAGCGCAGACGTCGGTCAAAATGGGAGAGGGCAATCAGCAGCGCGCCTTGATGATCTTCGGCAACATGCTTCGCCTCGATATCACAATCGGTCTGATTATCACTACGCTGGGATTGTTGTTCCTCGATCCTATCCTGCGACTCTTTGGTGCCAGTGATGCCACCTTGCCCTATGCTCACGATTACATGCAGATAATTCTGGCAGGCAACATCGTGACCCATACCTTCCTCGGCATGAACGACCAGTTGCGAGCAACGGGAAATCCGCGACGAGCCATGGCTGCCCAACTCATCGCCGTGGTGGTGAACATCATCCTCGATGCCTTGTTCATCTTTGGTTTTGGCTGGGGTATGCGTGGTGCAGCATTGGCGACCGTATTGGGACAAATCTGTGCCTGGATATTTGAGTTCAGGTTCTTCCTGGATAAGAGCAATTTCGTGCATTTTGCACGTATCGGAATGCGGATTCGCTTGGATATCATACAGGAGATTCTTGCCATCGGCCTGTCTCCATTCTGTGTGAATCTCTGCCACTGTTTGATAGTCATCATCATCAACCGTTCGCTAATGGCGCAAGGTGGCGCTGAGGGAGATACGTATGTGGGTGTTTATGGTATCGTGAATCGAGTGTCGATGCTCATTGTCATGATGGTGATGGGCTTTGGACAAGGTCTGCAACCTATTGTGGGCTTCAATATCGGAGCCAAGCTCTATGGACGTGTGCGAGGTGTGATGAAGTTTGCCTTGGCCTGTGCTACATCGGTAATGACTGTAGGTTATTTGCTCGTCTTCCTCTTCCCTGGACCATTGGCTTCACTTTTCACCACCGATGCCAACATGGTGGCAAAGAGTATTCCTGCTCTTCGCATCATCATGTGTGTATTCCCCTTGGTGGGTCCGCAGATGATGACCATGTCGTTCTTCCAGTCAAGCCGAAGGGCGGGCATAGCAATTCTTTTGAGCACCTCGCGCCAGTTGCTCTTCCTGCTGCCTTTGCTGCTCTTCCTGCCGCGTATGTTGGGTGTCTATGGCGTGTGGTGGTCGTTCCCCATCAGCGATGTTCTCTCGTTCATGCTGGCTGCTGTGTTCCTGATCCGTGAGCTTAAAAGGCTGAATAAGATGACTCCTTCCAATCCCCTTGCATAGGGTGAAGACCCGATGTCGAACAAAAAAAAGTCCCCCTAAGCAGGTATTCTGCCCCTGCTGTTCGGGGGATAGAGGGGGTGCGGAGGATTCAGAGGGTCTTTCTATAATTCCTTGAAGGCTGCGCCTAACCAAGCTGTGATGTCGGAGGGTAGGAGCGACTCCTCGCTCTGGCCTCCTCGTTCGATGGCCAAATCAGCTGCCATGGCATGGAGGGACACACCGAGAATGGAAGCATCCTGTGCACTGTAGCCTTGTGCTCGAAGTCCGAGGAGAATGCCGGTCAATGTATCGCCGGAGCCACCAACTGCCATTCCTGCATTACCAAAGTTTTCGTTTCGGAAGATGTTGCCGTCGGGCAGATGAATGTTGGTATAATGGTCTTTGAGGATGACCACGACATTGTATTTCATCGCCATAACCAGGCAATTGCCGCATCCGGAAGCAGTCAGGAGACGTTTGGCTTCACCGGGATGAGGGGTGAGGATGGTATCTTTGGGTAGTTTGTCAAACAGTTGGGGATGCAGGGAAAGGATGTTTAGCGCATCAGCGTCGAGGATAAGGGCAGGGTCAGGCAAGCCGGGAGTTGACAGTCCATGATGCAGCAGGTTGATGAATGCATCCTGTGTCTCTTCATTCAATCCCAGTCCTGGACCTATGGCTACGGCATCAATGCCGCTGTGCCACTCGATATGGGTATGATAGTCGGTGCGGTTGTCGGTTTCGCATTTCGCTTCGGGGATTCCCAATTGCATAATCTCGTATCCGCAACGGGGAACACGCACGGTAAGCAAGCCTACACCACTGCGCATACAGGCTCTTGCCGAAAGCAGGGCAGCTCCCATCATACCACGACTGCCGGCGACGAGCAGGGCATTGCCGAAATCGTTTTTGTGGCTGAAGGGCTCTCGGGCATGCAGCAGATGGCTTAGATAATCTTCGGTGATAACTCTTGTCATGTCGTCCTTTTTTTGATTGATGCAAAGGTATTGTCTTTTGGCGAAAAGACCAAATAATCACAAAAAAAATTGAAGACGAAAGTGCAAATTTGACCAAAAATGATTAGGATTAGGCTTCAATAAGCAAAAATTTAATTAAAAATTTGGCTTTTTTCGTTCGATTCCCTATCTTTGCGCGTTGTTTATAGTAAATAATTCGCGTTATTTATAGTAAAAAAAGATGAAGGCACAGTCTTGCACCGATGTTGTTGCGTTTTGTTCCTTCGGTTCTTTGATTAAGAAATTTATCATCAATTAATATAATTCGTATGAACTACCGTTCTCTAACTTCTGCGGAAATCAAGACCTTGCAGTCGCAGGGTTGTTCTGCCAAGGATTGGGCCGATGTGCTGGTAGCCGATCCGTTCGTTCTCTCGCAGGTCAATAACGTCCGTTTCACAGGAAAGGTTTACTTGGGGACTAATGTGACCCTCGACAATATCCGCAATCTTGGTTCAAGCGGCGATACCACCTTTGCCAATGGCATTGAGGTGAGTGTCCTAAAGGAAGATGGCGGCCTCGAAGTGATTCTCTACGATGGATTGACCTCGATGGAAGCTGCCTTTGAGGTGATTGAAGCCCGCAAGGAACCCGAGTTAGTGGCCATGCTGCACGAGAAGGCACGCAAATATGCCGAAAGCATCCGCTCTGATGGAAGCATCATCGAGGAAGGTTGCTATGTGAGCGATGTGCGTGAGATGAAAGATGTTCATCTTGGGCCCAACACAAAGGTAATAGGTGCCGTTCGTCTGGTGGATATTAGCGTTGTCACCCTACCTGGTGCACCCAGTTTCATCGGTGATGGATGTATTCTGGAGCATGTCATCATCCTTTCGGATAGCAAGGTTGAAGATGCTGTTCAGATGGACAACAGCTTTGTTGGCCAGGGTTGCCACATTGGACGCCTTTATTCGTCAGCCAATTCGCTGTTCTTTGCCAACTGTTTCTTCGAGAATGGTGAGGCTTGCGCCTATTTCGCTGGTCCATACAGCGTAAGTCACCACAAGGCCACGCTGATGATTGGCTGCATGACCTCGTTCTTCAACGCAGGTTCGGTCAGCAATCAGAGCAACCACTCATACAAGACTGGTCCCAACAAATATGGACAATTGCAGCGTGGCTGCAAGTTGGGTAGTTCGAGCTATGTTTATTGGCCCATGCAGGCTGGTGTGTTCAGTACCGTCATCGGACATCATACGGGACACGAGGACTTCCGCGACCTTCCCTTCTCGCTTATCACCGAAGATGGAAATGGCAAGACCATCGTTGTGCCCGGACAGAACCTCGGTAGTGTGGGTACCCGCCGCGATGCGAACAAGTGGCCAAGGCGCGACAAGCGTTCGAATGTTGAAGGGGCACGCCGCGACCGACTCAATTTCACGTTGTTCAATCCGTTCAGCATCGGATATATCCTGCGCGGCATGAAGATTCTGAAGAAGCTCAAGAATACTGGCGAGACCGATTTCCAAGGCTGCTTCATCCATGCTCGCCACATCAAGCGTGGCTTGGATCGCTATCAGCAGGCCATCGACATGTATGTCGGCCAGGAGCTTCAGGTTTTGGACAATCTGGGCATCTACGGCACAGAACCAGGAGAGGCTGGTACTGGCGAATGGGCAGATTATGGTGGAATGCTTGTGCCTCGCAAGGAGTTGCTTGAAACCCTGCGTGAGGGCAAGTCGTTCGAAGATCTTCATCCCCAGCTCCCAGTGTTCGAATACAACTGGTTGGCAGCACACTTCGACATCGCCGAGAAGGAGAGCCTGATTGAAGGCGGCAAGTCGGCTGCAGAAACCTGGAATGCGGCACTCGATGCCGATGGCGAGATGGATATTGCAGCTTGCAACATCGATTTGTAATCTCTTCGCATTCCATTCCCTTTATTGTCTTTCAGTACCTATGCTCCCTGTCTCTGTTGGTTTCAGGGAGCTTTTTTCATAAAACACGAAATATGAATAAGTCGTTATTGTTCACATCTATCCTGTTTCTTTTTGCCTTGACATCATGCAGGAAGCAACCTGAGACAAAAGACTACATGAAGTATGTCGATACCATGATCGGCACAGGAGCACACTATAGCGAAGATGCTGCAGGTCTGTGGGGCACTGTACGCAAACAGAAGCCCATTCCGACAAGCAAGAAGGGAACGATGGCAGGCTATGACCAGGCCCATGACCCTGGACAATGTATTCCTGCCGTCCTTGTTCCGCATGGAATGAACTTCTGGGTAGCTCAGACCGAGGATACCGAACAGAAGGAGATTTCTCCCTACTATTATCAGGACGAGGAGATACAAGGTTTCCGCAACAGTCATTGGATTGTGGGCGGTATGACGCAGGACTATGGCTCGTTTACGCTCATGCCTTTGGGTGGCGAACTGATTACCAATCCGCTGGAGCGAGGATCGAAGTTCAGTCATGATGAGGAGGTATCGACCCCTGCCTATTATAGTGTGGAGCTACAGGATTATGGGATTCTGACCGAAATGACCGCTGCTTCGCGCTCAGCTATCTTCCGTTTCACCTACAAGGAGGCTGGTGATGTGTATTTGGTGATGAATCCCAACAGTGACGAAGGCTTGGGTCGTGTAGCCTTTGACCCTGAGACAGGGGAGATGACGGGCTCGAATCCTGTGCATCGCATCTATCAGGGTTGGGGCGAATATGCTGGCTTTGACGGACATTTCGTTGTCAAGGTGAACAAGGAGATTCTGGAGGGCGGAGTCTATAACTGCAACGGCAAGTTGGAGGGAAAGACCTGTATCGACACGCCTAACGAAGGTCTCGTCTATGAGCGTAAGTTCGTGCCCGAGCCCGAAGTGCATGAAGTGGGAGCATACGTGAAGTTCCATGTGGAGGCTGGGGAAACGGTTTTGGTGAAGGCAGCATCGTCGTTCACCGATATTGCCCATGCCAAGGCTAATCTTGCCAAGGAGATTCCAGCATGGGATTTTGATGCATTGCAGAAGACGTTGACCGATACGTGGCAGCAGACGTTGGGACGCATTGAGGCCAAGAGCAGCGACCGCGCATTACTGACCAGCTTCTATACCTCGCTCTATCATGCCTCTTTCCTGCCTCGCGAGTTCAACGACTGCGATGGCTCTTACCCCAGTTATGCAGGTGGCTCGGAGATTCGTCACACCGATGGCACCTACTACGAGGATTATTCGATGTGGGATACCTATCGTGCCATGCATCCATTGATGTGTATCATCGAGCCTGAGAAAGCTGGACAGATGGTACAGTCGCTGCTCGACAAATATGACGATGGAGGCTGGCTCCCTATCTTCCCTTGCTGGAACAGTTACACCTCTGAGATGATTGGCGACCATGTAGCTTCTTTAACGGCTGATGCCTATTTCAAAGGGATTCGTAACTTTGATGTTCAAAAGGCATACGAAGCTCTCCTGAAGAATGCTTACGAACAGCCCGCCTCATTTGCCGATTATGAGCAAGGCAAGGGACGACGCGCCTTGACGAGTTATCTCAAGTATGGATATATTCCCGTGCAGGACGAGGTGCTGGAGGCCTTCCACAAGCGTGAACAGACCAGCCGCACGATGGAGTATGCCTACGATGACTATGTGCTCTCGCTCTTCGCCCGCGAATTGGGGCACGATAGTGTGGCTGATGATTTGTTCAAGCGTGCAGCGTATTATAAGAATGTATATAATCCTGCCTTGGGTTGGGTCGATGGGCGCAACGAGGACGGCACTTGGGTTAACGGCGATCCGTTCAGCTTCCAGAAGTACATTTGCGAAGGCAAGCCCTGCCACTACACGTGGTATGTTCCTCACGACATCGCTGGTCTTGCTGAGCTTATGGGTGGACCTGAAGCCTTTGCTACCAAATTGGATACTATTTTCGAAGGGGGACGCTATTGGCATGGCAATGAGCCTTGCCATCAGATCAGCTATCTCTACGATTATGTGGGACAACCTTGGAAGACGCAGCAGCGCGTACGTCAAATCATGAACGACGAATACGGTCTGGCTGCCGATGGCTTGGCAGGCAATGACGATGCAGGTCAGATGTCGGCATGGTATATCTTCTCGGCAATGGGCTTCTATCCTGTTTGTCCTGGCATACCGTATTATGCGTTGGGTTCTCCTTGTTTCGACCAACTCACAATCCACGGTTCCAATGGCAAAGACTTCAAGATGACGGTTCAAAACGCTTCACCCGAGAACGTCTATATTCAAAGCGTCACCCTCAACGGCAAGCCCTACGACCTCAACTACATCCGTCATGAAGACATCGCCCTCGGTGGTGTCCTCGAAGTCGTGATGGGCCCCGAGCCGAACATGCAGCGAGGCATTTCTGCCGAGGCGGCTCCTCCTTCGATGGGAATGTAAAAGATGTAGTATAAGACATTTTTTCACACGGAGTCATGCAAGATTTCTTTTGTTGATGCATTTTTTGATTTGAAAGAAATACATGTTTCAACAATTAAACATAAGAAATGAGAAAGATTATTATCTTCATTCTGTTCTTGATAACCCTATTCAGCGTAAGTGCGCAGGAGAAGCGGTGGGAAAACAACTTCTATTTGGGCCAGGGTTTCATTTTGGACTACAAGGACGGCGAAGGAGAAGAAGGAGTGTCGATCGTGGCGGGCTATGGCCTGTCTTATCGAATGTCTCCTCATTGGTCGGTAATGCCAGGCGTGGCTTACCGCTCAGTGATTGAAGGAGCTCTTTACGAATACTTCGATGGTTATGACTACGATTCCTTCTCCTTCCTCGATGTCCCCTTCCTTGTTCGATACCATACAGGTGTCGGTAAGCGGTACTTTACTTTTGGTTTCGGCCCAGTGCTCTCGTTCTGCACTAATAATGACACCTATTACATGGATGCAGATCCCCGTTCGCCCTTGAACAATCTGAATAAGTGCAAAACCTTCTCCCTTGGACTGCAGCCTACCGCCAGTTATCAATTCGCCCGCCATTTCAGCGTCGGCATTGATGGCTATATTTGCCTCACCAACCTCAAACAACATCATGGTTTATCGTCTGGCGGAATCCACATCCATTCGCTTACATTTCGTATGGCGTATAATTTCTAAAAACTTATAATACCCGGCTAATAGTCGGGTTTTTTGTGTTTTCTTGTTTATAATCTACTGAAGGCGCGGCATCGTATGATGTCGCGCCTTCAGTTTTTTGCAGATAAGGTGAGAAAGTACTGATTATTCAGTGTTGTGCTGTGCTGGTCATGATATTTCAGGGAAGGACATAATTACTTCTCATCAAAATGATCTCTCATTTTTCGAGGTAGTTTTGGCGGTGGTGGCGGAGGTGAAGTATTCCTATATGTTTTTATGTACCATTTAGATTTCTTAAAGAATTGTTTTTTATCTACTATTGACAATCGGCCATTTCTCTTTATCTTAAATGTCTTATATGGGGGATCGTCTAATCCAGCTTCATACCAATGATGTGGATGATAATAATTATCAAAAGTACTATCATTAGTGATATTGAAGCCCTTTAAATAATCCTCCGCAACGCCATTGGGGTAAAAGTCAAATATGTCGGAATAAAACAGGATGGTATCTCGCTCAATGACAGTATAACCCAGATAATATTGTTTATTATTTTCCCAATCATGCATTAGATAAGGCTCTCCAAAGGTTAGATAAACAGCGACCATGGGAGTGCCACTACTATTGGAAAACATATAGGTATAAAAATTACTTGTTGATGCTTTCTTTCTTGAGCCAATCAATGAAAAAACATAATTGTTTGTTTCGATTACCGCTGCGAAGCGATCATCGAATTGTGATTTCTCCAAGTACGGTTGTCCCATTACCTGAATACTCAAATGGACAAATAAACAAATAATCAAATAACGTTTCATTGTTTTTTACATGTTTAATATTTTGGGAATCATTTTTTTAAATCTTTTGAAAGATAATATTGTGTTGATTCTATTGATGAACTATTATATCTATATGTATTTATGTATGAATATGACGTGCAATAATATCAAAAAAAAACAATATGTCCAAATCAATTCTCATCCAATTGCAAAAAACTTCCATTTTTCATCTTCAGATCCAATGACAACCGATTACGCAAAGTCAAAATAGAGTGGATAAGGTAATTTGGAACACTTTCCAAATATTATGAGGGAAAGGTGGAGACGTCCCGAAAACAAATGGACAAATATGGACAAAATTGGACAAATTTGGACAGTGCCAAATTTCGATTGTGTAACTTTGCAACGTAAATGAGGAGATGTTCTATGTCATAGGTGGACAAAACTGGACACAAATGGACATAGCTGGACAGTGCCAAATTCATTTTTCGTAACTTTGCAGCGTCCTTTTCGACAACTCGAAAACAAAGACGAGATATAACAAGTAAAAGGAGGTGAAAATGGATTTGAGACGTGG
>JAFZTS010000020.1 GCA_017618715.1 Bacteroidales bacterium | reverse complement strand
CATCTAGCGGTTAGGATACCGGCCTCTCACGCCGGGTACACGGGTTCGAGTCCCGTAGGCGCTACATCTCTGCTGTATGGTGTAATGGTAGCACGCGAGATTCTGGTTCTCTTAGTCTGGGTTCGAGTCCTGGTACAGCAACATTAGTCAAAGACTATAACATAAGGCGGTTATAGCACAAGGGCTCCACCTCTTACCATTCCGAACAGAGAAGTTAAACCTTGTAACGCCGATGGTACTGCGAAAGCGGGAGAGTAGGAAGTCGCCACCTTACATGAGACTCGAGTTGTTATCGCTCGGGTCTCTTTTTTGTATATATCCCATCTTTCAACAACCATATATCCTCAAAATCATCCAAATGCAGTAAAAATAGAATAAAATATGGAAAAAGTTTCGTCATGTCAGAAATAATGTGTATATTTGCGGCGCATTTGTCTGTCATACGTAAAACAAATCTTGATTTACATATTTCTAAAATGAGCAAATCTTCTTTGACTAACCGGAAATATCTGGTTCCGTTTATTCTCATCACGACCCTCTTCTTCCTGTGGGGGTTCGCACGCTCCATGCTGGATGTGCTGAACCAGCATTTCAAGGACACTTTGAACATCTCTATCGGACAGAGTTCCTTGGTGCAGGTTTGTAGTTATTTGGCCTATTTCATGATGGCGCTCCCGGCGGGAATATTTATCAGCCGATATGGATATCGCAGAGGCGTCGTCTTTGGATTGCTGCTTTTTGCTGTCGGCGCTTTCATCTTTATTCCAGGAGCGCGGATGGAAGCTTTCTCCGTCTATTTGGGCGCCCTTTTCGTCATCGCATGTGGATTGGCATTCTTGGAGACAGCAGCCAATCCCTATTCCACCATGCTTGGCCCAAAGGAGACAGCCACCAGCCGACTGAATCTGAGTCAGTCTTTCAATGGCTTGGGAAGTTCGTTGGGTCCACTCATCATGGGCGGTTATCTTTTTAGCCAAGCTGATGCCGATTTGTCATTGCCATACGCCGTGATGGGCATCGTGGTGATGATCGTTGCCGTCATATTCAGCAGGGTGAACCTTCCGGAAATACAGGTTGAGGAGGAGCCGACGGATACAGAAGCGCCAAAGAATGCGCTGAAGACGCTGATGAGCAACGGCTTGTTTGTGTTCGGCTTATTGGCATTGCTGGCCTACGAGGTTAGTGAAATCAGCATCAACAGTTATTTCGTGCTCTTCGTGACGGGTATGGGATGGTTGAAAGCCGATGGGGCCAGCTATATACTGGGCTTAAGCTTATTCATCTTCATGGGTGGACGTTTCCTCGGTAGCTGGATCATGCGCAGCGTCAAACCGGCGCGTATGCTGTCGTGGTGTGCCGCTGGAAGTCTCCTCAGCATTCTGATGGTCATCTTGACCAGTTCTTCGATGCAGAACGAGGTTTCGTGGACTCGCTATCTTCCCATCGTTTTCCTGATGGTCAACTATCTGTGCGAATCCATCATGTTCCCCACCATCTACAGCATGGCTTTGAATGATGTGGCTCCACGCCTGGTAGGCCGGGCAGGTAGTGTCCTGATGATGACCCCTGTCGGCGGTTGCGCTTTCCTATTGATGGGCATTATGGCTGACAATATCGGTTATGTCCTTCCATTCTTCTTGCCATTATTAGGCTTTGTGGTTGTGCTGGCCTATGCTATTCGTAAGCGAATGGGAGACAAATAATAGATTGGTTAAGAATTGTAGGATATTGAAGACGGGAGGTTCCGGCAAATGGAGCCTCCCGTCTTTATCGTCGAGATAGAAATTATTGAGGAATGCTATTTCCTGCGGCCCTTCTGATGGCGTGATTTGTGTTCAACTTTGATGCTTGAATCAGAAGCGGGCTTTGGTCTTGGAGCAAATTCGGGTCTCTTTCCCGTGTCGGCACGCATGAGTCTGGGACGCAGTCCACGCGGTCCGTTGCCGAAGTGAATGACACCCTTGAGCATGTCAGTCTCGATGCGGCGGGCAATCTCCTCAGCGATGAGCATAGCACCGGCAGCATTGGGATGAATCTTGTCGGGAAGCAGGTCCATGAAGGGTTTCAAGGGCTTGTAAAGGTCGATGACGGGCAGGTTGCGTTCCTGAGCGACAGCGCGGATGCGCGGAATGATCTCTCTCTCAATAACCGAATCGCGAATAGTCCACACTTCGCCATTGGCGGGAATTGGCAGGCATAGGTAGATGTAGGGTTTGCTGGGCAAGGCCTGGAACGAATCGATCATCGCATTAAGGTCACGCATGAAGTCGGCGTGAAGCAGCGAATCGTAAGGAGTCTTCGAGTCGTTGGTGCCAAGCTTGATGGTCACGATGTCGGGATTGCTGGCCAAAGCCTTCTGGAATCGGAACCATTTGCCATCGTTCATATAGGGACGGTCGGTGCTGTTCATGAGGGTGTAGCCCGAGAGTCCGAAGTTCTGCACCAAATAACGATCGCCAAGGAGTTGCTGCAAGCGTGCAGGATAAGCTTCGGTCTTCTTGTCATTCAGGCCATAGCCTTCGGTGATAGAGTTACCGACACAAGCCACACGGATGGTGTCGTGGCCAAAATGACGCGGACCTGGCGCAAAACGTGGCGCCATTTGCTGTGCGGCAGCGGGTAACGCACAAGCTAAGAAAAGCGTAAGAAAAAGGTTTTTCATTATCCCTTTATTTGGTTTGGATAATCAGATACTGCGAACCCTCCCAAAATGCATCGGGGTCGGTGATGCGGAGAGTGGTGGTCTCGTCGGGATTCTCAATGAGCAGATAGGAATTGGCAGGCTTTTCAGTGATGAGCTTGGCCTTCTTGCTGTTGATGTTGAGCTCCTTGAAGTCGCGGATATCCACGCGGGTGAACTTCGAATTGTCGAGGTTGGCATAGTCGGCCTTCTGCTTGAAGACACCCTTAATTAGTCCCATGTCACGAAGTACGGACTTGGAACCAACGATGAAGTAAGCCGTGTTGATGACCTGCTTCTGATAGTCCGCTACCTCCTGCAGCGCATCGCGAGCCTTGGTCATGTTGGCCGTGTTCTCCTCGCTCTTGGCCAGAGTCTTTTCGAGTTGGACGATGTCCTTCTTTTTGTTGTTCAGGTCATTTTCGAGTTCGGCAATGCGAACTTCCTTGTCATGGATTTCCTGACGCAGACGGCCGATGATGGTGCGAAGCTCACGGATGCTTGCCTTGTCACTCTTTGCCCGGTTTTCGAGTATGGCGAGTTGTTCACGTTGGCGAGCAAGAAGGTCCTTATAGTTCTGGATGCGGTCCATAATCTGCTTCTTGCTGGCCTTGGTGCCGTCTTCGTTGTTGACGAAGAGGAGGCCTTCTTGGCTATCGATACTGTCGAGGCTTGCGGTGACAGAGCCGATCAGGTCCTGCATCTCGGCGATATGGCTGGTCAGCGAATCCTTCTCAAGGGCCAAGGCATCGTAGTCTGCCTGGGTTGGTCCTTTCTGAACCTGGGTGCAGGAAGCCAATAGTGCTACTGTGGCGAAAATTGCAATTGTTCTTTTCATATTATCTTTCACCGTATCCAATGAAAAAACACTTCATCCTTTACTTCACGGGGATGTCCTCAATGCGCTGCTGGTGACGACCGCCTGCAAATTCAGTGGCAAAGAACTCGTCGAGACATTCTCGACAAACTTCCTCACTGATGAAGCGGCCTGGGAAGACGATGACGTTGGCATTGTTGTGCTCGCGAATGAGGTGAGCAATCTCGGGACGCCAAACGAGACCGGCGCGAATCTGCTGATGCTTGTTGAGCGTCATAGAGATGCCTTCACCACTGCCGCACATGGCGATACCGGGATAGCACTCGCCAGCTTCGATGGCATTGGCAAGGGCATGACCGAAAGTGGCATAGTTGCAACTCTCCTCGGTGTAGGTGCCGTAATCGTAATACTTGATGCCTTTCTCATCGAGGTATTTCTTGACAAACTGCTTCAGCGGGAATGCTGCGTGGTCACTTGCCAAACCCACATAATTCTTGATTTCCATTATTCCGTTTTGTTTATAGGTATTCTGTTGCTTTTATAGACAAATGCACGGAATTTAGGTTCCGTGCATTTGAAAAATCAGGAGGAATTACTTGTTAAGCATCTTCTTCACTTGGTTGTAAACGTTCTGTCCGGTGAAACCAAGTTTCTCGTCGAGCACCTTGTAAGGAGCAGAGAAGCCGAAGCTTGAGAGACCCCAGATTTCGCCATCCTGACCAACGAGACCCTCGAGAGTTACGGGCAGACCAGCGGTCATGCCAAACTTGGGCTTGCCGGGAGGCAGGATGCGGTTCTGGTAAGCCTTTGGCTGACGACGGAAGAGACCCTCGGAAGGAACGCTTACGACGCGGCACTTGATGTCGTCCTCGCGGAGCATCTCGGCACCGGCTACAAGGGTAGCAACCTCCGAACCCGAAGCGAGGAGGATAACGTCGAATTCTTCGTCCGAACCTGCTACGATGTAGGCACCCTTCTCGGTCTGGCTGTAATCGTTGCCTGCGGGCAGGGTCTTGATGTTCTGGCGGCTGAAGATGAGACCCGATGGGCTGAGGGTGTTCTCCATAGCGAGCTTCCAAGCGGCTGTAGTCTCGTCAGAGTCAGCAGGACGAAGGATGAGCATGGAGTTGCGGCCCTTGTGAGTCTTGAGCTTCTCCATGAGGCGGATCTGTGCCTCCTGCTCAATTGGCTCGTGGGTAGGACCATCCTCACCTACGCGGAATGCGTCATGGGTCCAGATGAACTTCACGGGGAGTTCCATGAGGGCAGCCATACGAACGGCAGGTTTCATGTAGTCGGAGAATACGAAGAACGTGCCGCATGCTGGAATCACGCCACCGTGCAAGGCCATACCGATGCAGCAGCATGCCATGGTGAGCTCGGCAACACCAGCCTGGAAGAATGCGCCACCGAAGTCGTCGCGGGTGATCGAGCGTGTCTGCTTCAGGAAGCCGTCGGTCTTGTCGGAGTTCGAAAGGTCGGCTGATGCGCAAATCATGTTGGGCACCTGCTGAGCGAGCTGGCTGAGGACGGCAGCCGATGCGCTACGAGTAGAATCGTCGGCCTTCTGCTGAACCTTGCTCCAATCGATGACGGGAGCCTTGCCGCTGAACCAATCCTTGAGCTGATGAGCCTTCTCGGGGTTCTTCTCTGCCCAGGCAGCCTTCTTGGCATACTTGGCATCCATGATCTTGCGGAGCTCGGCACGACGCT
>JAFZTS010000019.1 GCA_017618715.1 Bacteroidales bacterium | reverse complement strand
TATGGCCGAGGTGCGCAAGGTGAGCGGTGCTTTCACGGGTGCCTACGGCATCAACCCCATCACGGGTGTCAAGTTGCCCATCTGGATTGCCGACTACGTGTTGATGGGCTACGGTACGGGTGCCATCATGGCCGTGCCTGCCCACGACAGCCGCGACTTCGCCTTCGCCCGCCATTTCAACCTGCCCATCATCCAAGTGGTGAAAAAACCTGGCACTGAGCCGACCGACCCAGCCACATGGGAGGAGAGTTTCGACGCCAAAGACGGTGAACTCGTCAACTCAGGCTTCCTCAATGGCCTGACCGTCAAAAAAGCCATCGAGCGCATGATAGAGGAGTTGGAGAAACTTGGCGTCGGCACAGGTAAAACCAACTATCGTCTGCGCGATGCCATCTTTAGCCGTCAGCGTTACTGGGGCGAGCCGTTCCCAATTTACTACAAGGATGGTATGCCTTACGCCATGGACGAGTCGAAACTGCCGTTGGAGCTGCCCGCTATTGACGAATACAAGCCCACCGAGACAGGTGAGCCGCCTTTGGCTCGTGCCAAGAACTGGGTCACGGAGGAAGGCTATCCCATCGAGACCAACACCATGCCAGGCTTTGCTGGTTCGAGCGGTTACTATTTCCGCTACGAAGACCCGCACAACGACAAGGAATACTTCAGCCGCGAAGCCAATGATTATTGGCAGAACGTCGACCTCTATATCGGCGGTGCCGAACACGCCACCGGCCACCTGATTTACAGCCGCTTCTGGTGCAAGTTCCTCTACGACATCGGTCTGTCGTGTAAGGACGAGCCCTTCCAGCGCATGATCAATCAGGGTATGATTCAGGGCCGTTCGAGCTTCGCCTATCGCGCCAACATGGAGAAGTTGTGCGAATATGGTGTTTGGAACCACATTAAGGACAAGAAGTTGGGTGTGGAGTTTGTGAAGGATTTCAAGGATGGCCGTCGTCGCTTCGATTTCTTCTGTCCTGAGAAGGGTATCCTCATCGAAATCAACCGCATGGGCAACCTCGAAAAGATAGCAGAGCCGTGGAAGGAATACGCCGATGAGAAGGGTTACAAGCTGCTTTTAATCCCCATTATCGATGTGGTGAGGGACTATGTGATGGGCACCAATAAAGTGCAGCAAAAGATCAAAGACCTCATCGCCGGAAAGGATGTCCCGACCTTTGAAGAAGGCCAGGCTTATCCTTCGGTGCCTTTGTTTATCTCGAAGAACATCGAAGGCCGTGAGGCATTCAGCGACCCGATTCATGTCGATATCAACATGGTGCGCAACGACATCCTCGACACGGATGCTTTCTGCGATTGGCGCGACGATTTGAAAGACGCTATCTTCCTCCTCGAGAAGGACAAAGACGGCAACGACATCTACGTTTGTGGAAACGAAGTCGAGAAGATGTCGAAGTCGAAATACAACGTGCAGAATCCCGATGACCTCGTGGAAAAATACGGTGCCGACACACTGCGTCTCTATGAGATGTTCCTCGGCCCTTTGGAGCAGTCCAAGCCTTGGGATACGCAGGGCATCGAAGGCACCTTCCGTTTCGTGCGTAAGTTCTGGAGGCTGTTCCACAATGAGAACAACGAGTTCAACGTCAGCAACGAACCTGCCACTGCGCCCGAACTGAAGAGCCTGCATAAGCTCATCAAGAAGGAAGAGGAAGGCATCGAGAGCATCTCGTTCAACACGGTCGTTTCGGCCTTCATGATTTGCGTCAACGAACTGGCCGACCTCAAGTGCAACAAGCGCGAGATACTTGAGCCTTTGACCATCATGATTTCGCCCTACGCACCACATATCGCTGAAGAATTGTGGCACCTGCTGGGTCACGACACTTCAGTGGTCAACGCAACGTTCCCTGTCTACGATGAAAGCAAGACGGTGGAGAACAGCTTCAACTATCCCATCAGCTTCAACGGCAAGATGCGCTTCAATATGGAGTTGCCTGTCACGATGAACCAAGAAGAGGTGCAAGCCGCCGTGCTCGCTGCCCCCGAGTCCGCCAAGTGGATTGAAGGCAAGCAGGTGCGCAAGGTGATTTTTGTGCCGAAGAAGATTGTGAATATCGTGGTAGGTTAACGATTTTCAATTTCTTGTTGCGCCCGATATTCTTTTGGTGATAGTCCGGCGTTTGCTTTGAAATAGCGGGTGAATGCTGCTGGGTCAGAGAAGCCGAGTTGGTAGCTGATTTCCTGTATGCTGAGGTCTCGGCTGTGACGAAGTAATGACTTGGCATTGATGATGATATAACGCGAAATCCATTCGGAAGCGCTGACGCCCGTGTGTTCCTTGATGATGCTCCCAAAGTATTTTGGCGACAAACAGAGCAAGTTGGCGTAATATTGCACTTCTCGACTTTCGTGAAAGTGATTGACGACGGCATATTGAAAGCGGCGGAATAATTCTTGGACAGAGTGGATCTCCTGCGATGTCACCATGCCGTTTTCTCGGTGGTAGATTTCTATTAGACGTGCCCCTATCTCAAATTGATTGGCAAGTAATACCTCTCGTTCAAGATGGTTGGACAGACTGATAGCATTCAGCATTTGGA
This sequence comes from Bacteroidales bacterium, assembly GCA_017618715.1. GTDB lineage: Bacteria > Bacteroidota > Bacteroidia > Bacteroidales > UBA3663 > Liminaster. Next base: position 20 of record JAFZTS010000019.1, on the reverse strand, counting down.
AATACCCAAAAATGCCTTTG
>JAFZTS010000001.1 GCA_017618715.1 Bacteroidales bacterium | reverse complement strand
TCGACCAGCACGAACTTCAACTCGTTGGGATGCTTCTTATACAAGAGGGAAGTGATGATGGCATTCAAGCCCACCGACTTACCCTGTCCGGTAGCACCAGCCACAAGCAGGTGAGGAATCTTCGCCAGGTCGGCCATATAGACTTCGTTGGTGATGGTCTTACCCAACGCAATCGGCAATTCCATCTTGCACTCTTGGAACTTCTTCGAGTTCAGGATGCTCTCCATCGACACGATGTTGGCCTTCTTGTTCGGCACCTCAATACCGATTGTTCCCTTGCCGGGCATCGGGGCGATGATACGAATGCCCAGAGCGGCGAGGTTGAGGGCGATATCCTTCTCCAGATTCTGAATCCTCGAGATGCGAACACCCTCGCCAGGCGTGATTTCGTAGAGCGTGATCGTAGGACCTACCGTTGCCTTGATCTCCTTGATGGCAACACCGAAGGAACTGAGCACCTCCACGATGCGCTGGTTGTTGGCGCGGATTTCCTCCATATCGACTTCCGGACGTCCGGAGTTGTCGTATTTCTTCAGCAGGTCGAGGGTGGGGAACTTGTAGTTGAGGAACGGCTCACGCGGATTGATGGGCGTGTTGAGGTCTACTTCCGTGAGGGTCTTGCCGTCGGCCTTCAGGTCGCCCTTAGCAACTTCAACCGTCAGTTCACCAGCGGCGCCGCCAGCCTTTGGTGTTGTGGCAGGCTTCGGGCGCTTCCCTCCGCCTTCGGCACCATTTGCCGGCAGATCCACCACGACGGGCTTCTCTTCGTCCTGCGGCATCACCGTTCGGTCGATTACTCCCGTTCCCGTCTCAGGGCCATACTGAATCTCATCATAGAGGTGCGACTCGGAGTCCTTCTGCTGCGTGTTGGTCACGGTGAACTTCACCTTCGACGTCAGATACTTCACGGGGTTCAGGGCCTTGCGGATGACTTCTATCGTCTCGGCGCTGAGGTAGGTGAGGAATGCCAACGCGATGATGAGGAGGATGGCGGTCAAGCCCGGAGGACCGACGACATTCTCCAACTGCTGCACGCAGAACAAGCCGTGATTGCCACCGGGATTATACACCTGATCGCCCATGAGCGGGGTGAGGAACTTGGCGAATGTCACCGAACTCCACACCATCACCAATGCCAAACCGAAGAACCACTTCCAGAGGTTCACTTTGTAGGCGCGCATCAGCCGCAAACCCACCAAAACGATGAATACCGGGATGAGGAATGCGGGCAATCCGAAGTTGACGGTGATGAGGGTATAGGCGATAATAGCTCCGATGGAACCGCAATAATTTGCAAATTGGCGGTCGGTGTTGAGCCATTCGCCGGGTCGCAAGTCTTCCAAGATGCTCTGATCGGCTTGTCCCGTCTTGAAATAGGACACCATAGCAATCGTGATGAAGATTGCCACACAGATAAGGATGATTCCTAATACGAAATCCGATTTCTCGTTGCTGAGAATATTCTGAAATCCAACCGCTTGCCCTACGTTTTTGGGTTTGCGATCAGCTTTTTTCTTTGCCATATATACCTATTTATCAAATTTAACTGCAAAATTAGCGGAAAAAACTCATATTCTGACATATTTTTCGCACTTTTTTTCTAATTTTGCACTTCGTAAGCCATAAAACGATGAAAAAAGTCATTTATAATAAGTTTGACAAGCGCAATATCACCGATTTACCCGTAGCTTCGTTCCCTGGACGCATCATTGTCATCATGACGGCAGGCGAGACGGAGAAGGCAGTAAGCTATCTGCTGAAACAGACGATTCTGGGCGTCGACACCGAGACGCGGCCTTCGTTCCGAAAAGGCGATGTGCACAAAGTGGCATTGCTGCAGGTAGCGACCGAAGACACCTGCTTCCTGTTCCGACTCAACATGACGGGCATGACTCCTGCTATCATCCGTCTGCTCGAGAACACCGAGGTGCCCATGATAGGACTTTCCTGGCACGACGACATCCTCTCGCTGAAGCGGCGCCACGATTTCAAACCGGGCCATTTCATCGACCTTCAGAGCCTTGTGGGCGAGTTGGGAATCGAGGACCTGAGCCTTCAGAAACTCTATGCCAACATCTTCGGAATGAAGATCAGCAAGCGCCAGCAGCTCACCAACTGGGAAAGCGACACCCTCGACGACCGCCAGAAGCTCTATGCTGCCACCGATGCCTGGGCATGCATACAGCTCTACAAGGAGATACGCTATCTCATCGAGTCGGGCGACTACCAGTTGGAAATCGTGAAAGAAGAAGAAGGAGCCGCCACAGCGGTTCCCACAACCAAATAGAAACCTCAATCATGGCAAACTACAAGACCATTGTCCTCAAACGCGGAAAGGAGAGCTCGCTCCAGCGTTTTCATCCTTGGATTTTCTCGGGTGCCATCCTTCGTGCCGATGAAGGCATCGAGGAGGGTGAATTTGTTCGTGTGTTGACAGAAAAGGGCGATTTCATCGCTGTAGGACACGCGCAGGTGGGTTCCATCTCGGTGCGCGTGCTGTCGTTCGACGATATCACCATCGACCATTCCTTCTGGTGCAGCCGCCTGCAGTCGGCACTCCAGATGCGCGAGGCCATCGGTTTGGCCGACAACGAGAAGAACAACACCTATCGCCTGGTGCACGGAGAGGGCGACAACCTGCCCGGACTTGTCATCGACTGCTACGGGCGCACGGCTGTGATGCAGGCGCATAGCGTAGGCATGCATGTATGTCGTCACGACATCTGCAAGGCTTTGGTCGAAGTGATGGGCGACCGTATCCAGAATGTCTATTACAAGAGTGAGACAACGCTGCCCTACAAGGCCGACCTCGGACAGGAGAACGGTTTCATCGTGGGCGGAAGCGATGAGAACATCGCTATTGAGAACGGGTTGAAGTTCTGGGTCGACTGGCTGCACGGACAGAAGACGGGATTCTTTGTCGACCAGCGCGAGAACCGCCAACTGCTGGAGCAGTATGCCAAGGGGCGCAGCGTGCTCAACATGTTCTGCTACAC
>JAFZTS010000018.1 GCA_017618715.1 Bacteroidales bacterium | reverse complement strand
TGCGCATCGGCGATGTAATGGCTCATGATGAAGAAACGCATAGCCATGTGGTTCGACGAAGGGGAAAGCGGGTTGCCCTTGTCCTCGCGATCCAGTATCTTGAAGTTATCGACAATGGTATGCGCCATGGCTTCGCAACGGTCGCAGAGGTCTCCCTTCACGATACGGAATTCCTTCTTATAAAGATCGGATTCTGCCTTCATCAGGTTATAAACCTCCATGGTGTCGGGCAGGACCTTGAAGCGGAAGTCTGTCACGTCCGACTCGACAGGCTCATACTTCACTCCATGACTTTTGCCCATATCACAAAAGACAGCATCGGGATACCATGCGCCCTGCATAACGAAGTCGCGATAATTCATAAACCAGCGGACAAGGCTCTTGGCATACGCGGCAATGGGCACTGCCGACGCTCCACTTCCATAATACTCGGGAATGTTTGCCTTATCGAGACGCTTGACGGCCATGAAGGCCAACCATGCATGTGTGAACTTTTTCATAGTAGTTGATTTATATTATTCCTCGTTTTCCTCTTTTTCGTCGAATATCTCTTTGCCGTTGTACAATGCCTGTACTTTCTTATAAGGATTCCAATTGTGAAAATCCACCCAGGCGTTGAGCCAAGCGCGGGCAATGGAGTCGATGGCATCAGACAAAATCATGACGCTGTATTCCTCAAAATGCTTCTTATAGACCGTGGTTTCCTTGTAGTCCTTCCAACCCATATCGTCGAAATCAGCAGGGAACAACTCGTAAGACATCAGATAGGAGCGTTGGGTAACGGCTTTCATGTAGTCATACAGGTTATTGTTTTTACCTCCCCATCCAAGAACGAACTCTCGATTGAGAATCTTCTCCTCAACCTTTCTAAGCAATAGCGACACCTTATCTTCCTTCTTCGGATAACCGTAGCGGTCGTAGAAGAAACGCTCGTTGGCCAAATCTACCTTGTACGAAAGGCGAACATCACGCTCCCATGCACTTCCGATGCAGTCCCGGATGCGGCGCAGTGGGCGTTCATCACAATGCATGGGCATGTGGCCATCGGCAATATAGTGGGCCATCATGAAGAAACGCATTCCCAAATGATTTGCCGAGGGAGAAATGGGATTGCCCTTGTCCTCACGGAACTGGATCTTGAAGTTGTCGTAAATAGTGTGATACATCGCATTGCAACGGTCGCACAGGTTACCCTGTACCAACGAGAACGACTTCTCCTTGTAGCGTGTCGATGACTTTTTCACAAACTGATCCACCGCCATACCTTGAGGCAAAGACTTGAATGGCGAAGTTTTGCCGACCCTCTCGGCAGGAATATACTTGGCAACATGACTCGTTTCCTGATCATCGAACACGAGGTTGGGATACCAAGCCCCTTGAATGACGAAGTCCCGATAGCTCATAAACCAATCTACCAGACTTGCAGCTTCCTTGTCAAGGGGAAGCTCCTCGAACTTTTTGCCTGTAAACAAATCTGTCCTGCTCAGGCGCTTGATGGCCATGAAGGCCAACCACGCTAATGTGTACTTTTTCATAATATTTTAGAGTTAATGCCTGTTTCCTTATGCAAGTATTCCTCGATTGAACACACGTCCTCCCACCAATACCGAATAGAACTTCGGCAGATACCTATGAAACAATAGGGCTATCGCCAACAGACAGAGAATCGTGATCCACGGAGAAACAAGATATGCGAATATGCAAGTCAATTCGGAGCGATAAACCAACAGAATCGACTTACCTACGATGAGCAGCAAGGGCAAATGATAAAGATAGATAAAGAAAGTGCTTTCACACAAACGGTCAAGCTTTTTGTGCGATGCCAGCGAGAATGATTCGGGTATCAGCTTGTCATAAACCAACCACAGACTCAGAAGCCCCAGGGCAATGATTGGAATCTCGAAATATCTCCAATTCTCATGGGGAAAAACCATTTGGAGAAGACTCACGATGCAGAACAGCACGATTCCAGCAGTTACCCACGAACCCTTTCGCACCTTCGGCAAATATTTGACACCAAAACAAAACCAGAAGAACGCCTTGATGGGAAGATACTTCAGATCGAACAACGACAGAACGAACATGATCGCCATGAGCACCTCCAACCCGAACCTCGTTTGTTTCAGCATCCAAAGCACGGGCGCGAAAAACACCACGATGAGAAGATCGCGCAAGAACCACAGCTGGACGGCAAAGGGGACATTATCCGGCAGATTGTAAAGAAACACCCTGCACAACAACATCCACCAAGGGTCGGAAAGGTAACTGAACGACTTCGATACCAGGAAATCCCATGCCCCCGAAAGTTTCAGAATCAAAAAGACGCAGGGCAGGAACAAGGCAGCAAAGATATAGGGGATAAGAAGCGTTCTGACCCTTCTGCGCCGTTTCTTCAAGACAATCTGCATGGTTTCAGCATTTCTGAAGAACAGGAATCCAGAAATTGCGAAAAACATGGGCACAGCCAGTCTTCCCAACATTTCCGAAATCCCCTTCTGCAGATAGTGGTACGGCGTCATGCCACCCACCTCTGCATCCGTATAATGGAAGTTCGAATGGATATATAGGACTAAGACGATACAGATAAAGGCTATCAATCTCAGTTTATCACTCTCGTATCGTGTCATAATTATTAGGCTCGCGAATCACTACTTCTTTTCTTCCTTCGCTTTCTTCTCTTCTTCCTCCACTTCCTTCTTCACCCCCTCTTTTTCCTTCACTATTTCCTCCTTCGTATCCTCTTTCGCTTTCTTCGCCTCCTCCTTTTCCTTCCTTTCTTTTTCCTTCCTCTCTTTCTTCTTCTTCAACTCATCCATTAAAGAAAAGACAGCCAATATCACGCCCACCACACCAAGCAGCAGGCAAATCATATCATAATTCTCTTTCAGAAATTGCATTATTGATTCCATAATCTTGGAATACGTAAAATTATTAAAGCCAAAATCAAACTAACTCACCATAAAGATCCGTCAACCGTTTTGCCAAAATCATGTCGTCATAGCGCTCTTTTGACAGTGCCAAAGCATGTTTCCGACAATTGTCATAGATTTGTTTATCGGTCAGAATCTTTTCCAAGGCATCTGCCAAATGTTGGGCATCATTGGGTTCATAAATCAATCCGGCTTGACCAACAATCTCGGCAAATGAACCCGTGTTAGGTTCAACGACAGGTCTGCCTGCAGCAAACGCTTCGCACAGATACAGTCCGACACCTTCTTGGAAACGCAGCGGCACGGAAAGCACCGATATCTTCCGATAGAAGTCGGCATGTTCGTCCATGTCATAATTTTCTTCAATCACCACATCAGATGAATAAGGTTTCAGCGTTCGTTTCACCCGATTGACCAGTTTCTTGTCAGGGCTCATGTATCCTCCACCAATACGAAGTTTGAGGCGTGGAACAGAGCCACGCTGTTTGAGTAACACGAAAGCATCAGCCAATATATCCAATCCGTCGAGTTCGTTCATGCGGTAAAAGAAACCGATGGTAGGGTCGATGGGATATTCTTTCGATTGATACCTGGCCACATCGATGCCGGGATATATCAGATCCACACGACCTAACTGCGGCAATTTTGTCTCAACCACCTGCTGATAATATTGGCTTGTGGTTATAAACCGATCAACAAACTTGGCATTTGCCAACACACCCCGCCAAGCCTTTTCCACAAACTCCGACTTCAAGCTATCAATCCACACCTCCTCATCCTGCAAGGAGCAGACAATGGGCATTCCCGTTTCTTTCTTCAACTCCTTGGCGATACCAAGCAGCAAAGAACTGGACAATTGAATGATGTCGGGCTTCTCGGTCTGCTTCACCCAATCAATCAGCTCTTTCACATTCTCTTCAAACGCCCGACCTTCTCCTTCAATCATGCTGAGTGTCATATCTTCCATGCCTTCGGCAGACGTAGTACCCGATAGCGAGGAAGCCATTTCGAGCAAAGTATCAGATCCCAACATCCGTTTCAGCCATGACGGCATTTTTCGATTGCCAAACATTTTCTGCTCGACATAATACGTGGTGGCAGGGAAGAACAAAGGCACATCACCCTGAAACGAGTTTTGTTTCAATGGCAAATATAGGGGCATGATGATCACCTCATGTCCCGCCTTTCGCAAAGCCATTGCCTGAAGGTTATCACGGAAGCAATTGCCGCAATAGAATGAATCGCCTGATCCCGGAATAATAAAAAGCACCTTCATTGCTCGTTTCGTTTTATTGAACTCTCAATTTGCATTATCAGTTCCTTCTATCTCGAAGTATGTTTTTCTATATTCTTTCAAAGAGTAAATATTCCACTTTGTTTTTTGAGTGCCTTTTACTATTTTAGCTCATTAAATAAAGCCAGGCCTTTTACTGTCAAAAGATATTTCTGGCGAGGATGACGAGGTGAATCAGGATACAACATACGCACATATCCAGCTTGAATAGCAGGAGCCAAATGATATTCAATGAAGTTCGGTCTGTGTTTAAGCCCCAACATCTTCATCAGTTCACTAATTGATTTCTCTTCTTGTCCAATTAATGCAACAAGTCGTGTTATCATCAGATTATTAGTCTGAAATAGGTCATGAACTTGTTCGGGTACTTGTTCGGGTACTTGTTCGGGTACTTGTCCTCCATCTAGTGTTTTCCATTCCTCTGGAGGTTCGACCAGCATGTACCGATTCTTCAACATATTATTCTCGCCAAGCAGCAAGTTGCGGAAGAAACGCACAAGGAAAACTGGCTCATAATTGATGTTCTTCTCCAGATTGCGATAGTTGGCACGGACGAGAGCATTACGGAAATACCACGAATGACTTTCAAAAAGTTCATTGTTGACACTGAATCCCAGAGAGCGCAAATATTTGATGATGAAGATTGCTGTAGCACGTGTATTTCCTTCGCAAAAAGGATGTATTTGCCACAGTCCTGACACAAACTTAGCAAGATGGTCCACCATCTGTTCTTTGTTCAATGTAGAATAATCGAACTTGCGCTCTTGGTCAATATCGTAGGCAATGGTCTCACTCAAGTCCTGCCAGCGTCCATATATCACGCTTTCACCTCGCAATACCCATTCCTTTTTCGAGATGTCGTAATCACGGAAACGTCCTGCATGCTTGAATACTCCCTGAAAGATGGATCTGTGTATTGAAGCCAGTCCTGCGACACTAAAAGAAAAGGCATCGGTCTGGAGCACTTTCGATATGTTGCTCGATACTTTATCGGCTTCCTCCTTGTTGGCATCATCTTCGTCACGAGCAGTTTTGGTGACATAATATTGCTTGACCAGTTCGCGTGCCTCATCGATGGTTATCTCGCCTTCAATGTTCCGACGTGCCGTCTCCTGCAAGTATTCCGAAGTTTGCAATCCATCAACAGCCTGCAAACCTATCGCCACGCGCCAAGCCTCCGCACGTTCCCGTTTGTGCGGCTCGCTCGCTTTCACATATTCGTCAAAATTGATATATTGCTGTTCCTCGTTCATAATATCTTTATTGGGATAGCGAATCAATCACTTTACATCGCAGCATACAGTTTTGGCATATCAAATCTGTATGCTCCAATCGGAGCGGTCCAATTTACGTTAGTGAATTGGACTCCGCACGTCGCGGCATACATATTTGGTGTATCAAATCTGTATGCTCCATCTGGAGCGGTCCAATTTACGTTAGTGAATTGGACTCTGCCAGCGACAGGGCACTTACGTTTGCTCACGAACACTTTTTTTGCGCAAAGAAAGAATGCTTCGACGTTCCTCAGCACTCAATCCGATGGCGTAGATGATGCCGAGCAGGAGAAGACTGTTGAACAATACGAGGAGGATGAGGCCCCACAGGTCGTCGGGAAGCAATCGCGAGAGGAAATAGCACAACACGGCATCGACAAGAGCAACTATTGCTGCAGGAAGGACGATGCGCGAGAGAATCTCCCTGACGCGAACCGCAGAGACCTGTGCTCCCAACCAGACACGCAAGGCACAGGCGAACATCTCCAATCCGACAATCGAAACGAGCATCCACGTGGGACTGCCAGTCATTCGTGCCACCAGATAACTGATGGGCAGGACGAGCAGGGTGAGGCTATCGGGAATGAGCATAAACTTCACGATGCGACCTGTAGCTAGGACGGCAGTGCGGATAGGCTCGAAGGCTGCATAGGTGAGACTGATGAAGACGATGCCTTGTGCATAGGAAACCGCATAGGCGGGGACATCACCGAGCCACAATGCCATAATCTGCTCCGTGCGACACAAGAAAGGCAGCATCAGAAAATAGATGAGATAGACCTCGAGTTTGGAGCCACTATATACAAGTCGGCGATGCACGTCCAAAGCGCCCTCGGCGTATGTCTTGGTGATTTGGGGCTGTATGGCCTTGAAGAGGTTGAGGGCGAACGAGAGAATCATGTTCTTGAGCTGCAAGGCGATGGTATAGACCGCATTGATGGCCACGCCAAACGTCCAGTTGATTACCAACATGATGCCTTCTCCGCTGATGGTGTAGAGGATGCCTCCGAGGGTCGAAACGCCTGCAAATCGTGAGATTTCGCCCATCTTCGCACGGTCAATGCAGAAGTGATAGCGTGCCTCAGCGAAATGACGATGACAATAGACCTGATAGATGAGTCGGATTAGGATGGCAATAGCCGCCATCAGCGCACCATAGACAACCAACCTGCCCGTGTCGAACAGACTCAGCGACCACGCCGCAGCACAAGTGAGCAGAACCTTCAGGATCGAGATGGCAGCAAAGGCATCCATCTTCTCGTGGGCTATGACCATAGCGTTATACGGGATGGCAATGATCTCGAACAGGAAGGCCAGCACAGTGAACTGGAACACCCAATGCGCTGCCGACAGACTGCCCTCGGGAATGTTCAGCTTATGATTGATGAGCCAAAGCCCGCATGGCTCAAGGATGATCACGATGGCAAGGGCAAGGAGCAGCAACACATTGAGCGACGTGCAGAACACGCGATTGACCTCTCCCTCGATGCCTCGTCCCAGTTCGTAGGTGATGAAGCGCTGCACAGCTGTGGTGATGCCATTCGAAAAGACGGCGAACATCGACACCACGGAACCAATGACACCGAAGACACCCAAGTCATCGACACCCAGGTTCTGCAACGTAAGTCGCGTGGCCCAGAGGTTGAACCACACCGTGAGCAACATGCGTCCATAGAGCAGACCCGTGTTGCGCACAATGCGCTTTTTGCTAAAGTTGGTGTCTGAAGTTTGAATCATTTTTCTTCCTCTTCCACGAAGGGTGTCCTTGTACAGCTTCGCTAAGCCCCTTCACATAGAGTGAAGGGACAGTACAAAAAAGCCTATATTTCGGGGCAAATATACTAATTTTTTCTGAGATTATGCACATTTCGGCCCGAAAAAATGACAAAACAGGTGCTAACGACGAGTTTACACCTGTTTCTTGTTACAAAAATAATTTGTTTTCTTGCAGTTTCCACATATTTACATTATCTTTGCAGCACCTTTTTTGATTAAAACATTACTATCATGAAAAAGATTATTTTACTGGCATTAATCGCACTGATGACATGCACGAGAGGAGCAGGACAAAACATGTTCAGCGGCTCAACCGACCTCGAAGTAATAGCCAACGAATGGGAAAATGTTACCTTGACTGGCGTAGCCAACGGTTCACTCGTCTCCATGCTCGACTGCTTCAATCAGAAATGGCCCACCTGGATGCTCAATGCAGCTATCCAGACCATGAAGAAAGGCGTGGATGGCAGAGACGCTTACAACGATAATCAGATTGTAGTGCACAACAAGCCGAAGAACGGTTTTGTTCAGGTTGATTGGTGGGGTAATGCCGAACGTCATGAATTCATGAGAGCATGTTACTGGAAGCGTTCCAATGGCAACCGCTTGTTTGGAATATACTTTGGCGGGACCGACAACTACCCCAATATCCATTTCGTATGCGTCTACAACTATGATATGAAAAAGCACACCCTAACTCCTGAGCCGCAGATCATTGATGGTTTCCGAACAACGGAGGATACAAAATACTACTATGACCTGCCAGAAGAAGGCAAGGAGTTCAGAATTTCTGAATTTGGCACACGTGGCCACTACATCCACACATTCAAATGGGACGGGATGAAACCCGTGTACTCACAGAGTGAGAAGATTGAAGATGACATCGACTGCGAACACAACGATGAAGAAGAGGAGTGATGAAACGATGAAAGAAGAAAAAACAAAATGCGGAAACACGTCGCAAAGTCAGACGCATTTCCGCATGATTTTTGGAAAGAAATCAAAAAATCAAAAAATCATTTTGTCATTTTTCATCAATCATCTCTTCTTCACCGGAGGTTCGGGGAAGTGAACATCCGACTGGCCCATGTCCTCGCTGGTAGCGACTGCGATGCCACGCTGCTGCGGCTGATTGACGGCACAGTAGAAATGATAAACCACACCATTGTACTTCACGACGAAGCTCTTGTGGGCAAAGAAGCTGTCGAACTCCTCGGTGGGCTTGATGAGGTCGTCACCCTCCCAATCATACCAATGCACAAGGTCCTTCGAGCAGGCGAAGGTGTTGTAGGCCTTGTATTCGCGTGTGGGATTGAAGGCGCTGAAGTAGTACATGGTGTAGAGTCGTTGCGCACCCTGGCGCTCGATGAATGATGGGTTGTCGAGCACCACGCCATCCTTGATATACATCTTCTGAATCTGTGCGTCGCCTGTGATGATGCCCTGGCTCTCGTGGGTGAAGACGGGGTTGCCGGGATAGCGTTTCCAGTTCTGCATATCGTGGCTGGTGGCGATGCCAATGCGCTCGCCCTTGTAGTTGGTCTCGGGGTTGATGCCTGCCGCATTGTAGAACATGACGAAATTGGCACCCAGATTCTTCTCTTCGTCCAGATAGACCATCGACTTGTACTGGATGAGCTGTTCGAACCACTGGCTGTCGGCATCGCGCTCGGAGATGATGGGACGATTGAGGCTTTTCCATTCATGCGCCGTGGTGATGTCACCTTCGGTCCATGCCAAACCGATATGAAGCGGGCCACGGATGCCCTCGTAGCCTGTACCGGCTCCACCGAGATAGGTCATCCAATGGCGACGATTATATTCCTGTAGGCGATAGGAGCCCGCCCAGTTCCAATCGAGCAGCGACGGGAACCCTCCACGCTGATTGGCATCCCAACGCAAGGAGTCGATCCATGGATCGGGATTGACATCGGTGGCCTCGTGGTTGAGATCCTCGCCGATGAAGCTGAGCACACGGCCCAAGGTGTTCCAATGCAAGAGGTCGTCACTCTCGGCCAGCCACGTCTCGTAGCCGCGTCCGTCCTTGCCACCCTGTCCGTCATAGACCAAGTAGGTCATGTACCAATGGTCGCCCTCACGATAGACCGTCGGGCAATCGATCTTGTGTTTGTTGTCGGTAGGTGCGATAACCAAGCCGTACTTGAACGGTGTAAGACTGGCCTGGAAAACGGGAAGCATTTCTTCCTGAGTTACCATATAGGAAGAAGCTGCGGGAGACTGGCCCCATGCAAAAGTGATGGAGGCTGAAAGAATGGACAGAGTCAGAAATATATTTCTCATCAAATAACAAATAACAAATAACAATCAGGTTGTCAATCTATAACCACTAACCTATAACCCATAACCCATAACCACTAACCATTAACAATCGTGGCACCATAGAGGTTCTCGAAACGTTGGCGCATGTGGGGCATCTGGCCGCGACGCAGGCTGAGGTGCAAACGACAGGAGAGCTGGAAGTCCTGAGCCAGCACCGTTGCCCCCTCCTCTTTGACGATACGCATCACGTCGCCCATGAGCGGGTATTCGAAGGCCACCTGCAACTCCTCCTCGATGAGACGTTCCTCGACCTGGGCTGCGGATAACGCCTCCTGGGCTGCCGTTCGATAGGCCTCGATAAGACCGGACGTACCAAGCTTGATGCCCCCGAAATATCGCACGACGATGACCACCAGATTGGTTAGTTCGAACGAATTGATTTGCCCCAATATGGGCTTGCCGGCTGTTCCCGAGGGTTCGCCATCGTCGTTGCTGCGGAATTCCTTGCGCTCGGGTCCAATCATGTAGGCCCAGCAGCAATGACGTGCATCGCAGTACTCGTTGCGGTAGAGCTTGACGATCTCCAAGGCTTCCTGGGCCGAACGGCAGGGCACGGCGAAGCTGAGGAACTTGCTCATCTTCTCCTTGTAGAGCCCCTCGCTGGTCTGGGTTATGGTCTTATAGGTATCGTCCATCGCGTCCCCACATGAGTTTGTTGCGAAGCGTATCAAAGAATGTACGGTCGGGGCGGCGCACTACGCCCAATGTATGATCGGCCTTGACGAGCGTCAGACGCGACTGGGTGGTGAGGTGCACCGTCTGCCCATCGACGGACACGAGGTAGATATTGTTGCGCGAACTTACCTCGATATCAATCTTGCAGCTGTCGCGAATGACGAGCGGGCGCGTGGTGAGCGAATGGGGAGCAATGGGCACGATGACCCAGCATTGCGACAACGGTTCGAGGATGGGACCACCTGCGCTCATCGCATAGGCCGTCGAACCTGTAGGCGTGGCAATGACCAGACCATCGGCATCGTACTGATTGAGGAAAGTACCATCGATCCACACCGACACGGAGACCATCGACGACTGGTCGCGCTTGAGGATTGAGACCTCGTTGAGCGCATATCGCTGATACTTCTGGATGCAATCGTGAATATCAAGCTGGAGCAGGCGACGATGCTGCACCGTATAGTTCCCCTCGACAAGAATTACCCGCAAGGCCTCCTGCAGCTCGTTGAGAGGCACGTCGGCAAGAAATCCGAGATGCCCGGCATTGATGCCAAGAATGGGGATGCCCAGTTCACCCACGCGGGCAGCGGTGCGCAGGAACGTGCCATCGCCACCCACGCTGAGCGCCATGTCGGACTCCTCGGGCTGAACAATCTCAACCCCCGACAACTGACCGATCAGCTGCCGTACCTGTTCCAGGACTTCTGGACGCGTGTTATTGCCGAATAGGGATACGTTCAAGAGGTTTGAGAGGTTTGAGGGGTTAAGAGGGGTTAGATTCTATCAAGCACCTTGACGACAAGGTTGGGCATGGTCACCTTGTAATCGACGTTGGCGGCGTGGGCCACACGATTGGCGACAACATGGCAAACGGTGACGGCCTTGTGGCCAAGCATGCGTGCAAAGCCGGCAAGGGCGGCCGACTCCATCTCGTAGTTGGTAATGCGACGACCCTTGTAGTCGAACTCCCCGATACGTTTGTTGATGAGCGGCGAGGCGATAGGAAGACGCAGGATGCGACCCTGTGGGCCATAGAATCCGACGGCCGAAATGGTGACACCTGCTACCATATCATCGCCAGCAATGCGGGCAGCCAGATCCTCATCGGCATGCACCACGTAGGGGTCGGCGGCTTTCTTGGGATAGCCGATGAACGAAGTGAGTTCGCGCTCGAAGTCAAGGTCGGCCACTTTGTCGCGATCGGCATACCAGTTGAGGACGCCGTCGAAGCCGATGCTGATGTTCGAAACGATGTTGGTGCCGCAGGGCAGATAGGGCTGCAAGCCTCCGCAAGTGCCGATACGCACCAGTTCGAGCGTATGATGCTCGGGACGGATCTCTCGCGTCTCGAAGTCGATATTCTTGAGGGCATCGAGCTCGTTCATCACAATGTCAATATTATCTGGACCTATGCCATGGCTCATGGCTGTGATACGCTTGCCCTTATAGGTACCTGTGATGGTATGAAATTCGCGGGAAGAGATTTCGCACTCCCTGCTGTCGAAGTAGGAGGCAATCATGTCAACGCGAGCGGGGTCACCACACATAATGACCTTGTCGGCCAACTGGTCGGGACGAACATGTAGATGGAAACAACTGCCATCCGCATTGATTATTAGTTCACTGGTTTCAATCATGGTTTTTAAGCGTTTAAAATGGATAACATTATGGTATTATTACGGAATTACTGTTCGAGACGGCGATAGCGAAGCACGGCTTCGCGCTTCTGCCGATAGAGGGAGAAGAGCGATTCTTCGGCTTGTACAATCTTCTGTCCCAAAGCTTTTTTCGTTGCGTTTGATGCCTTGGCATAATCGGACCGCATGGTTGCAAGCGAGGCCTCCTGCTCCTGGATTTTGTCCTCCAAAGCCACACTTTGCTGATATGCCTTCAGGGCGTCGGAATTGCGGAACTGCTCCTCGGCGCTATAGACCTTGTCATCGTTGATGACGATGTGTAACCTGGTATCCTCCACGATCTCCTGGGGTGCCTCCTGCAGCTCGGCGATGAGCGAAGCATAGCCACCCGCTTCACGCCAGGTCTCAGCGATATTGTCGATGCGGGCGCGACTTGGAGTAGGTTCGTCGAGATAAACAGGATCGTCGTCGAGCAGGAAGAGATAAATCGTCACGCTATCGGCCGGTGCATTGCGATTGGTAGCCCACCAGCCCACTCCGTGAGTCTCGTCGATAGCCATCATGTAGTCGTCATAGGGCGAATTGAAAGGCATGCCCAGACGCTCGGGGTCGTAATACGCGTTCATTTCAGGATTGTAGGTGGTGCGATAGATATCGAAACCACCCATGCCGGGAATGCTGTCGCAAGCGAAGAAGAGCGTTTCGCCATCGGAACGAAGGAACGGGTTGATGATTGCGAATCGTTGGGAGCCGATGCCTTCAATCGGATGGCGTTCGTCCCACTGTCCTTGGAAACGGTGACGTTCCTCAAGACCGGAACCCGTGCTGAAGATCTGGTAGTCGGCTGCAAGATTCTCGAAATACGGTTCGCCTTCATCACTCTGTATGCGTCCGGATTCGGCACCCAGGCGATAGTAGATGAAGAAATCATCTTTCGAAGCCCGCAGACTATCGATGATGACCACATCCTGACAATGATCGTAAGCACGCTGGCAAATCTGCAAGATGGTCATCAAGCTGTCGGCACGATTGAGCCATTCGGCGGAATTCAAGGACGGCAAATAACTCTCAAGAGCCTCGACAGCTCCATCGAAGTCATAGAGGTGCTGCCTGACGATGGCCATATACCACAGCGCTCCCGAACGTGGATTCTGCTTGATGGCCTTCTCAAGAAATGGCTTTGCCTCGCTGTACCTGCCCAACTGGCAAAGACGTTTTCCTTCCGCCTTGTTATCCACAGGTGCCGACTGCACCTGCATCAAGCCGCAGGAAAAGAGGAATAATATTGCAAATATTATATTTTTTTTCATCGATGACTGCATTTTAGACTGCAAAAATAACGACTTTTTCGCAAAATAGCTACTTTTTCGCAAAGAATTTCGCTTTTTTCCTATTTTTTTTGTAATAAATGAGCAATTTGTGCGAAAAACTGAGTATCTTTGCACCAAATTTCGTTTTAATTTTGACCAATACAGGCTATAAATCCTCTGAGAATGTCACAAAACGAATCTGATCGTTGTCTTGTCATTATTCCCACATACAACGAAAAGGAAAATATCGAAAACATCATTCGCTACGTGTTCAAACTTAGCGAACCTTTCCATATACTGGTCATCGACGATGGTTCGCCCGATGGCACTGCCTCGATTGTCAAATCGCTGCAAACCGAATTTCCCGAACGGCTGTTCCTGATCGAACGTGAAGGGAAGCTGGGTCTTGGAACTGCCTATATCGCAGGTTTCCGCTGGAGCCTGGAGCACAATTATGATTATACCTTTGAGATGGATGCCGACTTCAGTCACAATCCCGACGATTTGCTGCGCCTGTTGGCTGCATGTCGGGAAGAGGGAGCCGACATGTCGATCGGTTCGCGTTATGTGAGCGGTGTGAACGTGGTGAATTGGCCCATGGACCGCGTACTGATGTCGTATTTCGCCTCAAAATATGTGCGCCTCATCACAGGCATGGACATTCACGACACCACAGCGGGCTTCGTCTGCTACAAGCGCCGCCTGCTCGAGAAGATGGAGCTCGACAAGATCCGTTTCCGTGGCTACGCTTTCCAAATTGAGATGAAATTCACGGCAGTGAAGATGGGCGCCAAGGTCGTCGAAGTACCTATCATCTTCACCAATCGCGTGCTCGGCACCTCGAAGATGTCGGGAGGAATCTTTTCGGAGGCTGTCTTTGGTGTCATCAAACTCAAGGTTAGCTCATGGACGAGAATCTATCCAAAGTTATAAGCGACGTCGGCATCTTCACCGAAGGGCAGTTGATCCATGGCAATCTTGTCATCGCCGATGATGGCCGCATCGCGGAGATACAGGAAACACCCGGAAAGGGGGAACCAGCACGTTGGCTCCTGCCGGGCGTCATTGATACGCACGTTCATTTCCGTGAGCCGGGACTGACACAGAAAGCGGATATCGAAAGCGAGAGCCGCGCAGCGGCAGCAGGAGGCGTGACCTACGTGCTCGACATGCCCAACGTCAAGCCAACCACCACGACGCCCGAGGCATTGACCGAAAAGCATAGCCTCTATCAGCAGAAATGCCTGGTCAATTACGGTTTGTGGTATGGTATCACTTCCAGCAACATCGACGAAGCTCTCGCCCTCTACGGCCTGCCCGACTCGCCACATCGCGACGAGATTTGCGGATTCAAGGTGTTCCTGGGTTCCTC
Organism: Bacteroidales bacterium; assembly: GCA_017618715.1. Classification (GTDB taxonomy): domain Bacteria; phylum Bacteroidota; class Bacteroidia; order Bacteroidales; family UBA3663; genus Liminaster. The sequence goes on along the minus strand of JAFZTS010000018.1, from coordinate 7,721 downwards.
GACGGGCGGCATGCTGATGAACGACCAGCAGAAGCTGCGCCAACTCTTCGCCGGCACCCAACGCCTCATCGGCGTTCATTCGGAGAGCGAGGACATCATTCGCCGTAATGCCGACAAGTATCGCGAGATGTTCGCCGGTCAAGAAGTGCCCGTGGAGTATCATCCACTGATCCGCAGCACCGAGGCTTGTTTGGCAACAACACGCATGGCCATCAATTTGGCAAAAGAAACGGGTGCCCAACTGCACGTCTGCCACATCACAACGGCCGAAGAACTTGAGCTGATGGGGGCTTCGAACATCACGGGTGAAGTCTGCGTGGCTCATCTGTGGTTCAGCGAGGAAGATTACGAGCGTCTGGACACGCGCATCAAGTGCAACCCCGCCGTCAAGCGCGTCGAAGACCGTGAAGCCCTGCGTCGAGGATTGACTGACGGACGAATCTTCAGCGTAGCCACCGACCATGCGCCGCACCTCTTGAGCGACAAGCAGGGAGGTGCACTGCGCGCTGCCAGCGGCATGCCAAGCATCCAATACAGCCTGCTCGCCATGCTCGAACTTTGTCGGCAGGACGTACTCCCTTTGAGCAAGGTCATCGAACTGATGTGCCAGCATCCCGCCCAGCGCTTCGGTCTCGCGGGACGTGGAGAGATACGGGTGGGCAACTTTGCCGACCTCGTCCTCGTCGATCCAACTGCCACGACCACGGTGAGCAAAGAAAACATCCTGAGCAAATGCGGATGGAGTCCTTTCGAAGGAACAACATTCAGCCACCGCATCTGCGGAACATGGGTGAACGGACGGCAAGTATATTAAAAGAATTATAATGGCATACGAAGCAAAACTAATCAATGTCGAGGAGGCCATCAAGCTGAAAGCCCCCAAGCAATATCCCAAGATACCGAAGTGGCTGTTCAAGTTCACCGCATGGCTCATCTGCCAAAAGGAGATGAACGACACCATCACGGCCCTGAAGGATAAGGAGGGTGTCGATTTTGCCGAAGGCATGTGCAAGCGCCTCAACGTGAAATACAACCTCTACGGCATGGATAATATCCCCGAAGAGGGACGTTTCGTCTTCGTCAGCAATCACCCGCTCGGCGCCTTCGACGGCATCTCATACATCAGCGTCCTTGGGCACAAGTTCCCCAAGTTCAAGATTATCGTCAACGACCTGCTGATGTATATCGTGGGTTTGCACCCCGTCTTCCTGCCCGTCAATACGCTGGGCCGACAGAAACGCGAAGACATGGAGGCCATCGACAAGGCCTACAACGACCCCGAGATACAGTTGCTGAACTTCCCCGCAGGCTTCTGCAGTCGTTACATCGACGGGAAGATTCAAGACGTGGAGTGGAAGAAATCTGTCATCACCCAGGCGATTGAAAGCCAACGCGACATCATCCCGATGCACTTCGAGGGCCGCAACTCCTTCACGTTCTACTTCATCGAATGGTTTCGCCGCAAGCTGGGCATGAAGTTCAACATCGGCCTCATCCTCCTGCCCTGGCAGATGATGAAGACCGCCAAGAACAAGACCTTCACCATCACCGTAGGCAAGCCCATCCCCTGGCAGACCTTCACCGACAAGTCGAAGACTCCCGCCGAATGGGCCCAATGGCTCCGCGAACAAAGCTACCAGCTTGCTAAGAAATAAAAAACTCCGAGTACTCTGATTACTCCGATTACTCCGAGTATTCCGAGTACTCCGATCACTCCGATAATTCCGAAAAATTCCAACCCACATGGAACAACCCATCATAGCTCCTATCGACAAAGCGATCCTCAAGGAAGAATTGACCAGCAAGGCTACCCTGCTGCGTCATTCACGCAAAGGAGGCACCGACCTCTATATCTTCAATGGCAATGAGTGTCCCAACCTGATGCGCGAAGTGGGACGTCTGCGCGAAATCGTCTTTCGTGAAGCGGGAGGCGGCACAGGCCTCGATTGCGATGTCGATCATTACGACTATATGGAGAAACCATACATGCAGCTCATCGTTTGGGAACCGCGCGAAGAGGCCATCCTCGGCGGTTATCGCTACATCTATGGTCCCGACATCCGTTTTGACGAAAAGGGACAGCCCATCCTTGCCACGAGCCACATGTACTATTACTCCGAGAAGTTCATTCGCGAATATCTGCCCTACATGATGGAGTTGGGTCGCTCGTTTGTGATTGTCGATCGCCAGTCGAGCCGCAGCGGGGCACGCAGCCTCTTTACGCTCGACAACCTTTGGGACGGTCTCGGTGCTCTGGCCGTCACCCTGAAGGGCTGCAAGTACTACTACGGCAAGTTCACCATGTACCCGACATTCCCGCAGCATGGTCGCAACATGATCCTATATTTCCAGAAGAAGCATTTCCCCGATCCCGATCATCTCGTATATCCTTATCATCCTCTCGAAACCAATACCGACGTGGAGGCCATGGCCAAGCTCTTCTGCAAGGACACGTTCCACGAAGACTACAAGATCCTCAACTGCGAGGTACGCAAGCTCGGCATCAACATCCCGCCGCTGGTCAACGCTTACATGCTGCTCAGTCCCACGATGAAGACCTTCGGCACAGCCATCAACGACGAGTTCGGCGATGTCGAAGAATCGGGCATCCTCATCACCATCGACGATATCTTCAAGGATAAGCACGAAAGGTATATTGACTCTTTCGAGGGATGAGGTCAAACCCCTCGAACCCCGCCGAAGGCGGCCTCAAATGAGCCCCTGCTCCACCTGGATGCAGACATCCTCAAGCTCTCGGTCCTTACCTTCCGGATCCCACTGGGCCTTCAGACTCACTCCGAACAGCTTTCCGAACATATTCCAGAAGAATGCTCGGCGCTTGCCCAGGAACTCTCGGATAATATAATACGTTTGTTTATCACATTCTCGATCCACCAACCGCACCAACAGTCTTCCCTGCCGGTAATTGAGGCGTTTCAGACGAGGCTTATATTGAGCTAACAGATCCTTCTCAAGTTGCTTGAAATAAACCTTCTGTTCCGTTTCGCTCATGTGTTCCATGTCGAAATAGGCCTGCGTCATCAGTCGGCGTGCGTCCTTGGCAATGGGGAGCGTCTTTTTCACGTCGCGAACCATGATATAATAATCCTTTTCATGATGCTTGTCGCGGAAATGCTTCTTTGTGAAGCAATAGACATCCTTCAATTGAACCACAGCCATGGTATCTCCTGTCATCAGATCGACCTCTGCCGGATACTGATGATCGGCCAGGACAATAATCTCCTGTGCCGCAACCTTTGAAGATTGCGACATGCCGAGTGCCATCAAAAGCACGGTCAGCAGAGAGAACGCGTATGTACGATAGATACCGGTCATTTTGCGCTGCAAAGATAACGCAAAAAAATCAAATCCATGCAAAAAAAGTCCTTTCTTTTGCTTTTTTTAGGTTTTTACGGCTGCATTCTGCCCATTTTGGGACAGGATGTGGCAATTTTTGAGCAAGAAAAGGACCTGAATCTTGATTGGCAGGAGCAGATACTGCAACAGATCGACATAGACAATCTGGGGGAGGCTGCTTATGGAGAACTCCTTGATGAACTCAGCGACCTCATCGTCTGGAGCGACACCACAGCGGCTTCACTCTTGAAAGGGCGGCTGAAACAGAACATCATCCTAAGCAGCAACCGAACCCTCAACCAGCGAGCAGGCTACATCGACCAAACTGCAGGACGACAATCGTTGAACAAAGCTTATCTGGGCGATCCATGGCATCACAGCGTACGCTACAGGATGCAACACGGTACGCATTGGCAAGCCGGCCTCAGCATGGAGAAGGATGCCGGCGAAGCCTGGCGACACCAGTTTCCAGCCTTCGACAGCTGGCATGCCTTCGTAAGAGCCAAGGACATACGAATCGCTTCCAATCTCAGATTGCAGGATGCCGTCATCGGACACTATCGGCTTCGCATGGGCTGCGGATTGCTGATCAACCAGGGTTTTTCTCTCGGCAAACAATACCTGAGTCGGCAACTCACGCAACAACGCACCAACACCATCAGCCCCTTTGCTTCGAATGCCGAATACGACTACATGCAAGGTGCCGCGATGAACCTGCGTATTGGCGAACACTTCTCCATCCTGCCCTACGTTTCGGCCCGACAGATTGACGGCACCTACCACAGCGACCGACGTGTCCTCACCGCCTTGCAGGACGATGGATACCATCGGACCCAAACCGAGGACAGTCATCGCCACGCCGCTTGGGAGATCGTCTCGGGAGCCCGTCTGGGTTGGCGCGGCGAATGGTACGACGTGGGAATACATGGCACATACACCCAACTGCAATACGATTACATCCGGAACAATCTGTATTACAACGCCAATTATTTCCGTGGACACCAGCTCGCACAGTTTTCGGCCGACTACACCCTCCGCGCCTTGGGAGCATTCCTGCGTGGAGAATTTGCCGTGGATGACAAGGGTGCGATTGCCAACCTCACCGCCTTGCAGTACAAACTGACCGACAACTGGACCTCCACGCTCCTCTATCGCTATTTTGGTTTGGAATATCGGCAGCTTCACGCTTCGACATTGGGCGAAAACAGCGAGACACAGGGCGAACAGGGTGTCACGCTGAATATCGACGGACAACTCACGGCGCACTGGCAGTGGCAAAGCATGATGGATTGGTTCTGGTTCGGACAACCACAATACGGCATCCGCGACAACACCTCGCAAGGTCTGGAAGGCATGGCCCGCCTGCTATATTCCCATCGAAAAGTGAACGGGTCGCTGGGCTATCGCATCAAGAAGAAGGCCGATTATTTCCGACATTCATTCGACGGCATGCTCAGCATCGAACCCAACGAATCGTTCACCAGCAAGACGCAGCTTCGCGCGCGTATATATAATAGGAAAGAGAACGACGTGGCCACCAATTCCTACGGCTATGCCGTGAGCCAATCGTTCGCGTGGAATTGCTCAACGTGGAAAAGCTGCCCATTCTCGCTCGTCGGACAAGCCTGCTATTTCCACACCGACGACTACGATAGCCGAATCTATCTCACCGAGAAAGCCATCCTCTATGGCTTCGGTCTGCCCATGCTCTATGGTGAGGGACTGCGCTACAGTGTGACTGGAACCATAAAAATAGGCCCACATATCAATGTGGACCTGAAATGGGCTATGACGAACTATGCGAATCGAGCCACCATCAGCAGCGGGCTGCAAGAGATTGCAAGCAATAACCAGCAGGACCTTTGGCTACAGCTTAGACTCAAGCTTTAGAGGTTCTCTTGGCGATATACTGATCAAACTGCTCCTTGTAGGCATCGGTGACACGAATAATTTGTTCTCCGATATAGACACAGTCGTTTCGATCGATGCTTCGGATATGACTCAACGAAACGATGTAGGAACGATTGATGCGCATGAATCCTGACGACGGTAGCATTTCCTCGGCAGCAGTCATTGTCATGTGAGTGATGACGGGGGATCGTTCTCCTTGGATATAGAATTTCAGGTAATCCTTCATGCCTTCCACATAAAGGATACGTGCAAGGGCAATCTGATGTAACTCTCCATCGGCACGCAGGAAGATGACATCGTTCTTGTCAGTCGGCTCCGTTTTTTCCGATGCGGCAGCTTCGGCATTTTCCTTCATGGCGAAATACTGTCGTGCCTTCTCGATTGATGCCTGGAACTTGATGTATCGGATGGGCTTGAGCAGGAAGTCAAGGGCATTGACCTCATAACTCTCGAAAGCATAATCCTTGAACGCCGTAGTGAAAATTACTCGGGTACGGTTATTATCGATAGCATGAGCCAGTTCCATACCATTAAGGTCAGGCATCTGGATATCAAGGAAGAGCAGGTCAACCGGTTCACGGGTGAGCACGTCCAGTGCCTCAATGGAATCGGTGAAGGAACCTTTCAGCTCCAAATCGGGAATACGCCCTACAAAAGATTCAAGCAGTTTGACAGCCAATGGCTCGTCATCGACAATCATGCAAGTCATAATAGTATCTCAATCTTGATGTAATATTCGTCATTCTCCACCTTTTGTTCCCAAGAATACCTGTTTGGATAGCAGAGGTCAAGGCGTCGTCGGGTATTTTCGAGCCCGATGCCCGATCCACTATGGTCAGTCTGGTCCTTGGGCAGATTGGTATTGCGACACTCGAAGATTATCTTGCCATCACGAACCTGCAAGCTCACACCGATGCGCGAATTCAGATTGCTGCTCGTGCCATGCTTGAAGGCATTCTCGATAAACGATACGAATAGTAATGGAGCAATCTGCTCATGTCCTGTTCCTATCTGGAAATCTTCGACAACCTCGGTCTTGTCACTGCAACGCAACTTCATCATGGCGATATAGTTCTGCATAAACTCCACCTCGCCAACAAGCGGGACAAGGGGCTTCTGACTCTCGTAAAGTGCATAACGTAAGAGATCTGAAAGCTGAGCGATGGCTTCCTGTGCCTGATCGGGGTCGATGTGCGTCAAAGAGGAGATATTGTTGAGTGAATTGAAAAGGAAATGCGGATTGAGCTGGTTCTTGAGCCATACGAGTTCAGCCTCAATGGATTTTTGTTTTTCTTCCTGCAACTCAAGAGCCCTCCTATTTGCACGTATATAATTTCGATGCAAAATAGCGGTAGCTATTACACATAAATCCAAGGAGAACATGACGGACATGAATGCATTTACTCCGATTCTTGCAATTTCGTGCCATTGTTCAAAGGGTTCTTCCCTCAAGCCCATTTCACCCGCAATCTGGAATTTTATGTAATGGACATTCGCCAACAGGATTGCGCCAATAACTGCAAGGATGAATTTTGCCGTTTTCCCTTTCTCCAAATAACGGGGAATAAGAAAATAAAAATTCAAGAAAAACAAGAAGACAAATGGCAAAATAAGGATTGCAGACAATGAGAAGCAATAATATACTTTACCAGCAGGATTAAAAAGATACAGCAATAATCCAGGTATCAATATGATACCCACCCAAAAAAGCAGTTGGATGGATAGAAGCACTATATCCTGTCGTCTGGAGTCTTTCATAGAATAATATGTTTTCAATAATAACGTATAATCGGGACAATTATTTTATGAAATTCAAAATTTTAGAGAAAAAGAACCCCAATGCATTTTGCATCGGGGCCACATTCTATCAAATCATTATTCTTTGTTGGCTTGCAAAGCTGGATTGGTAACGCGCTTCCCTGTTGCGACATCGAACTGACCTATCTCTTTGGTGGGGTTAACCTTATCGATGGAGAACACACGCCCCATGACTAAGTGTCCATCGTTATCGAAGACCATGACTTTATAAGCGCCCTCACCACGAAGATTGAACTTGAAGTCATCGCTGCCTTTTACCTTTTGGTATGCCACATACTCACTCTTACCGTCGGACAGCTGGAACAGTTCGACCTGATAGGTCTTGTTCAACTTCTTACGGCTTGAACTCGTCAGGCTACCTGTCACCTCATAGTTCTGCTGGACATCATTGGTCTGAGCCTTCACTTCGTTACCACACACTGCCATCATAACGATGCTGAACATAATTGCAAAAATCTTTTTCATAATTGTTTTATTTTTTATTGTTAATACTGTTGTTCTTGTCTTTTGACACTCCAAAGATGAGACAAAAACGGCAGATATAAAAAAGGATTTCGACGAAATACCGTAGTTTTTTCGACGAAATCCTTATTTTCGATGTTTTCTTCGATGAAAAAGATCTTTATAGACTGCCT
>JAFZTS010000017.1 GCA_017618715.1 Bacteroidales bacterium | reverse complement strand
TGTAGGAGGACATGATTCGGAAGAGGGATGTCCTCCACGGTTCGCTGGAGGACATGCAACGGCGGGAAGATATCCTCTACGGTTCGTTGGAGGACTTGCGGCGATGAGAGGATGTCCGCTATGGTTCTTTGGGGGACATGCGGCAACGGGAGGATGTCCTCTAAGGTTCGTTGAGGGACATGCTGCGATGGGAGGATGTCCGCTAACGTTCGTTGGGGGATATGCTGCAACGGGAGGATGTCCTCTACGGTTCGCTGGGGGACATGCAACGACGGGAGGATGTCCGCTAACGTTCGTTGGAAGACATGCTGCGACGGGAGGATGTCCGCTACAGTACGTTGGGGGACATGCTGCGACGGGATCATATCCTCTACAGTACGTTGGAGGACATGCGACGATTGGAAATTGTTTTTCTACATTTGGGATTGGTGATTATCCTTCGGCGTTTGTAAAAAAACGGGGAGCAAGTCCGTTTTGGACCGCTCCCCGCATCATTGCAAGATGTGATAGGAAGTTATTTTACCATGATTACTTTACCATTCTTGATGAAGAGTCCGGAAGCATTGGTAGCGCGACGGCCCTGCAGATCATAAGCCTTGCCTTCGATAGCTTCACGGTTGATGCCGGCGATGCCCACTGGAGGAACATCATTGCCCTCGGCCTTGAAGTTCTCCATCAGAACATATACATCATAAGCATCCACTTCGAATACGATTTCTACCTCAACGGTCTTGTCGTAGTATTTGCTCAGATCAACGCTCCAAGAAGTGAGTCCGAGTGTGTCGGGCTCGACGAACGATTCGCCATCGAGCAGAGCTACGGTCTCGTCGCCCTCAGCGCTGTGGATAACGGCATAGAGTTTGTCGGCATCCTTCCAAGTGTAGGCGTTGTACTGTGGGTTGGTGAAGCGGCTCCAAGTGTATGCTGCGAAGTCGAACGTAAGGGCGGCTTCTGACTGGTTAACATGCATTGGGGCAATCTTGGCGTAGTTCTTTCCTTCGATGTAACGACCAGAGAGTTCGTAGCCGCTTGGGTCGCTATGTACCAATGTGCCATAGTTGCCGGCTTTGGCGACTGAAAGGTTCGAATCCCAGCCGGTAGGTGCATTGTAGAGGCTGTTTTCCCATGTGGTGTAAGCCCATGGCAGCTCGATGATGGTGATGGCCTTGGCCATAACTGTGTCGGGTTCTACCGAGAAGCCATACTGCTCACTGTAGCTATAGGCGAGGAAGTAATAGTCGAGGCTTGGCTGCAGACCTTCGAGCTTGATGCCTGTAGCAGCAGGACCAAAGTAAGCCACCTTGCCTCCACCTTCGATTTCGTCACCAGTCTTATAGGCAGCTGAAATATCGCCATGATAAGCACGAACGCCATAGTTGCCCGGGTTGTGGGTCTCGTTGTTTACGACAACGAAGATCTGGTCACCGGCCTCATCGGCAGCCACATCGAGGGTGAAGCTGTCCTTGGTGATGTCGTAGATGGTGATTGGACCGGGCTTGCCGGGAGTGGTGGCAGCGGTGCCGACGAGCGGGCTGTCGGTGTTATACTGCGGGCCATTCAAACCATACTTGTTGCTTGCAAAGATGGTGAAGGTGTATTCGGTCGAACCCTTGAGATCCTGTGCCTTGAAGGTGTTGCCTGAGGTGTAATCCACAACAACACCATTGCCGATGGCATCACCCTTTGCGTAAGTCGTCTTTGCCTCGGGCATAGCATCAAGTGCGCCCTCGGAAACAACGATAAGAGAATATTCGGCTGTGGGGGCAGGGGTGAAGGTGCCTGAGATGGTGGAAGCGGTAGCACCAGTTACCTCAAAGTCAGTGGGCTGGGCACCGGGAACTGCTACATCATCGGGATAGGAGAAGTAGAAGGCGGTGTTGTCAGGCAGCGAAGAGCTGAGGGTTGAGGAGGCAGCGGTAGCACGGTTTACGGTCTCGAAATCGTTGAGGCCGGTGGTGTCCTCTGGGCCAACGCCACGAACGCCTGCGAGCCAAGTATAGGAGCCCGTCAAGGCGGTGGTGCCATTGACGCCAAAGATGATGTCACCATTCTCGCAGAGGGCGATGGCGAAGTTGATGGCGTCAGTGCCATCGCTTGCAAGTCCGTACTGCTTGTAACCTACAACAAGAATACGAGCAGGAGCTTGACCAATCACGGTGTATCCGATCAGGAGACCTGTGGTGGATTGGATACCGCTTTGGTTGGCAAAGAAAACGGTGTTGTCGTAAGCCTCATTGTAATTGGTGAAGAAATAATTGTTGGCGATAGCCGAGAGCTCTTCGGTGGCACCGAGTTTGAGCGCACCGCCGGTGCTGGGCACGAAGTACTTCATGACTTCACCTGCAAAGGGGAAGTCGAAACCAATCTCGAAAGCCTTGCCCGTGGTGCTGCCCCACTTGGAAGTGGCAACGGTACCATCTGCGAAGACGTACTCGAAAGGTGTTTCGATGGTGGCATCTGTACCGAGGATTTGAGTGAAATTGTCGGTGTTGATCATACTGGCCACTTGTTCTGCAGGAACAATGAAGCGCGTGAAATCATAGGCGGCGCCTAATTGTGCCTGGGCCACGGTTGCTGTTCCTAAAAGAGCAGCGAGGAGGATAGAGAATTTCTTCATAATGGTTATGTTTTTTGGGTTATGGGTTATTGGTTAGAGGTTATAGATTATTGAATGAAGACCTTGCGGGTTTGTCCGTTTTCGCGAACGAGGAAGAAGCCCTTGAGGGCGTTTTCGGGAGAAACGGCATGGCCTTGCATGTCGAAAATCTGACGACCGGTGCTGAAATCCTTGCGAACACCATTTAACGATTCGATGCCCGGCATGGAGCCATTGAAGCCAATGGGCTGCAGACAGTATGCGAAGCGCTTGTGATCGGAATCAGCTCCTTCGTCGTGCCAGGAGGCATACCAGCGGTCGTGTTTCGGATCGACAAGGCTGACAAGCGACGAACGATAGCGTCCACCATCAACGATGGAGATGACAGCTTCATCCTCCGAGCGGGGTTGTCCGTCGGAGAGATTGCGGATTGACATCTCGCAAAGCACATCAAAGTAGGTGTAGAAGGTCTGGTAGAAGACACCGAAAGTGCCTTCGCTGCCTGGTTTGATGGAGATATAGGAGACCGACTTGGGTTCGTCGTCAATTCGCATGATCTCGATGCCCTCGTCACCGTAGAGGAGTTCGCCTTCCATCGAAATGTGTTGGATGGCGATGTTGCCCCATGATTGACCGCCGCTTGTCTGGCGATAGACGGCGAGGAATCCTGTGCCCTGTCCGTCGGGATATACATCGGGATAGTACTGGTTCCATTCGGAATAGCTCAGTCGGATGTCGGCTCCGCCATCGGCATTGGTGAAGCCGAGGGTGCCGTCGTTCTTGACGTATGCCATATAGACCGAGGGGACGTTGCTAAGCGTGCGGTCGTCGTGCCATGCACAGATCACGCCGCCATCGCCCGAAGGCTTCACGTCGAGGAAGGTCCACAGGGGCACCGAGCCGAAGCCGCCGTCGTAGATTGTCACACGCTTGTTCCAGGCCTGTGTGCCATCGGCATTGTACTTCATGGCGGTCAGGTATTCGCTCGACGAACGGCCCCACACGAGGATGAACTGGTTGTTGCCGGCATCGACGACGTACGGATAGTCGTTGTAGGCACCTGCCAACTTTGTCTCGTTGGGATCCCACTGGGGCTCGCCCTCCTTGGTGATCTTCTGCAGCGACACGGCAGTGCTGCTGGTTTGCCACAACCATGCGAAGATGTTCGAGCCATCCTCGATCTCGCAGATGCTCATGGCGGCATTGGCACCCGAATACATGGCGTTATCGACGGGTACACCATCCTCATCCCAGACATGGGTGCCATCAGGACGCAGGCGATAGGCGGTGTAGTTCATCACGCCTTCGGTGCTGTTGCTGTTGCGGCGATCGTGAACCACGATGGTCACCGTAGAGTCGCGGTTGGCATACATATACTGGTTGCAGACCGTCCACGACTGGTTGTCGTAAGCCGAAAGAATGAGGCCATCGTCACCGAACTTGCGTTCACCATCGGGCGTAAAGGCCTGCACGCGCATCACATAGGCTGCGGTGTGAATGTCTTCGACCTCGATACTTGACGGATTGTCGCAGAAGAACCATACCGTGCCGTCGGCACCCACACATACTTCGTGGGAATAGGTGTTCTTGTCTTCGGGGAAGATTGTCGTTGCAATGTCGCGGTCAGTGCTCCACTGGGCAAAGGCCGATGCTGTGCATAGGGCAGCAGCGAGAAGAGAGTAGAGTTTTTTCATATTTTTTGTTTTTTATAGTTACTATATTTTCTATAGTCACTATAGGTACTATAGATACTATCTCTAAGGAAGAATCGCTCCAGAAAGCGAGAAGGTGCGACCGGAGAGCGGATAGTGGATGACGAGCTGGCCGTCGCGCCACTCGTAGCGCGGCGATTCGGCGGCGTTCTCTGAGCGAAGGGTCTCGATCGACCCGGGTTCCTTCTCGGCCGTGCGGAAGAAGATGCGATAGCCGTGGGAGTTGAACTCAAGTTGCTGAGCGAGGAGCGAACCCGTTGCGGAATACCATTTGATGTTGCCGCGAGGCGACATGATACCGTTGCCCCAGCTGTCGGAGATGTCGTAGCAATAGATGTTGCCCGGCTCCAGACGGAGGGTATCGACGTAGTTCTCCTGTTTGTTGCTATCGGGGAATGGACCCGTTTCGTAGAGCACCATGCCTGTGGTGTCGCGCAGCAGGAAGCGGTTGTCGGAGGCATAATAATCCTCCTTGATCTTGACGGTCACATCGCCCTCGACGTTGATGAGGGCATTGAAGGAGCCGCTGATGGTTTGTTGTTCGCAGTCCTTTCCATTGACCGAAGTCACCGTGATTTCGTATTCGTTGCGACCATCGTCCTGTGTCTGTATCCAATCGACGGGAAGCCTTACGTATCCGCGTGTCTGACCCGGGATGCTGCCGTTCCAGACAGCCTGTTCGGTCTGTTCGTTAAGTGTCATGTCGAACGTGGCTGTGGTAATCTCCTCGTTGCCGAGGTTCAGGAGATAGACTTCCACGAAATTGAATCCCCAGTTGCGAGTAGGCATCACCTTGTAGGGCTGGACCTCGAAGCTGAGGGGCAGCGCGAAGTCGTCAGATGTCGGTTTGTTGAACAGACAGTTCACTACGCTATGGTCGCTGTCAAGTACGATGCCCATCAGCTCGATGTTCTCGGGCACGACAGCCTCGCCACGATAGTCGGCGGGCAGCTCATAAATGTAATGGCGCTTGAAGTAGGTACCTGCCTCCACCTCGCCAAGCGGTTCGCCCCAGACGGGTGTCACATAGTCGCGCAGCACGCGGTTGTGGTCGTAGGCCATCATCTTGTCGCCACCGCCCGCTTGATAGCCGACGAGGTGGTTCTGTGTCAGGGCGACAGCAAGGTTGATCGTATTGGTTTCAAGCGCATAACCTTCCACTTCGACGTTCAGTGTACGGTCGGCCGCCGTATAGTGGCTCCACATCCAAAGGTTGACGGGCGCGGTGGTGTGAACCTCCTCGCGGGCTTGTGATACCCAAGCGCCTCGGCTGGTGATCACACCCGTTCCTTCGTAGTTGCGACGATTGACCATGCCGGAGGGGTAGGCATCGGGGCCGAAGAAGTCGGCGATGGAGTCGCCTGCTGCCGAACGGTAATCAGGCAAGGAGCTGCTCGATGGCTCGGCGTAATGACCGGTATGTATTGAGATGGCGTGCACCAGTTCGGGTTGGGCAAGCATAACGCCTTCTACCACGACATCGCCATCGGGACAATTGCCGCAGAGAACGCCGGTGAAGTCTTCGATGAGCGCATGACGCGGCTCAGGTGCCGACGACACGTGCCACGGGCTGGTCTCGGGCTTGCAATGCGTCGCGTTGACAATCTCGTGAGCCTCATTGGTCAAGAGCGTGATCAATTCGAGCTGGCGATAATCGGTATCGGTATTCTTGTAGGACGCGGGCACCTGGTACTCGTAATGACGCTGGAAGTAACTGCCCACCGAAAGCGGGCCGAGCGGTTCGCCCCATACGGGGGTAAGATAGTCGCGCAAAACGTGGTTGTGCGGATAATCGTCGCCCATCAGTCCGCCCTGCTGCGGGCCGAGGATGGAGTCCTGAGTCAAGGCGACAGCGAGGTAGAGAGGATTGCTCGAATCAATATCGGAGTATTGCACATATCCTTCTACGTCGATGGTCAGCAACCCCTTGTCAATATCGTAATGCGAAGCCGACCACAGGTTAACGGGCGTCGTCTCGGCAATACATTCTTCAACCTGATACTGCCAGATGGAGCGCGTCGTGAGCACGCGTCCTTCGCATTCGCGGCGATTGACCATGCCGATAGGGAAACTCGATGGCCCGTAGTAGTTGCCAAGCACATCACCCGCTTCGGTGTTGAAATCCGGCTGGTCGTCGTATTTTGATTCCGCGTAGCTGCCGTAATGTATGCTGATAACCTCCACCAGATCGGGATGTTCTTCCAGGATGGATGCTGCAATCTTATGCGCCTGCGGACAATAGACGCAATGGATGCCTGTGAACTCCTCCAGCACGGCATGGCGATGCTGAAGTTCTGTTGACACATGGTAGCCAGCCATGGCCAAAGCGGGGAAAGAGAGAAGCAGGACGGCGAAAGAGAAATGTTTCCTCATCTGATATAAGAATAATGCAAAGAGTCTTTTACTATATTTTATCGATGCAAATATACGGTTTTTTTCAAACATTTGTGCAAAAATATATGGAAAAAGCGAAAAACAGCCCCTCTTTTTAACAAATTGTCTATTTTTTCACAGATTTTATTGCATTTTTCCTCATGTTTGTTTATCTTTGCAGCCACAATAAAACTTGAAAGCTATGAGAAAACTATTCCTTATTGCAGCCTGCTTGCTCTTCGCTTCAGGCATGAAAGCACAAACCACCTATCTGGAGTATTGCAATGCTGGAGATGAGTGTTTCAGCAATGAAGATTACAAGGGAGCCATCGAGAACTATATCAAGGCGCTTGAGCTCGACACAGAGAAGACTGACTATACCACAGCCATGCAGCTCGGCAGCTGCTACGAACAGATCGAGGAATGGCAGAAGGCCGGCGATGCCTTCAAGGATTCCTATTTGCGCGGCAACTATGATGCGGGTATCATCAACAACATGAGACGTTGCTACGAGACGGCCGGATGCACAGATTGCATCAAGAATGCGTATAACGAAATTGCCACGGCCTATCCCGAACAGGAATATGCCATGGCAAAACGTCTTTACAACATCTACATCAAGGAAGAGGACAACGCCAACAGCTTGAGGTGCCTTGAAACCATGCTGAAGGATCCCGAACTCACCGAAGAGAACCGTTTGAAATACCTAAAGAATGCTGCAAGTTTCGCGCTGAAGATGGACTCGACCGACATCGCCGAGAGTTACTTCGAGAAGGTGCTTGAAATCGTTCCCAACGATGCCGATATCCACAAGGCTTTGGGTCTCGGTCTATATAACCAGATAAACAACATCGACAAGAATGCCCAGGCGGCCTATAGTGCCAAGCAGAAGGCTGGTGATGCCTCCCGTCATGACTATTCGCAGATGCTGACCGCCACCAAGCGCGCCACGCTCAAGTATGGCCCCAAGGCCGTGGAACATCTCAAGATTGCCAACCAGACGATGAAGGATCCCGAAATCACCAAGATCATCGCCAAGCTGCAGAACAACATTGCGGCGTATTCGAATCGGTAAATTACATTTCTCGCAGAATTTCCACCAGCTCCTTCATGCCTTCGCTGGCACCCTTCTGGATCTGTCTCACTTCGCGATAGGGAGAAAAGACAGGCTTCGGGTCGATGAGCCAGATGGGCGCATTCGACGGGGCATAGCGCAACAGGCTGGCAGCAGGATAGACGTTGAGCGAGGTGCCGATAACCACCACGATTTCGGCTGTCTCCATGATGTCGGCGGCACGACTCAGGTTGGGAACATCCTCACCAAAAAAGACGATGTGCGGACGAAGCTGTACGCCATGGCTATCCACATCACCCATCTTGATATCGGGATTTTCGGGGTCGAGCGGATAATAGACGCCCTGATCGCGTCCTTCGGGACGGCACTTCATCAGCTCGCCATGCAGGTGAAGCACGTGCTTTGCCCCCGCCTGCTCGTGCAGATTATCGACATTCTGCGTGATGACCTGCACATCGAACTGGTCCTGGAGGGAGGCCACGAGTTTGTGGCCTTCGTTGGGTTTGCAGTCCTTGAACTTGCGACGCAGCATATTGTAGAAGTTGAGGCAAACCTCGGGCTGACGGAGCCAGGCATCGTGGGTACACACCTCTTCCACACTGTAGTTTTCCCAAAGTCCGTCACTATCGCGGAAGGTCGATATTCCGCTCTCGGCGCTCATGCCGGCACCGGTCAAAAATACGATTCTTTTCATGATAATAAATTGTTAATTGTTAATTATTAATTGTTATTTTATTAGCAAAATATTAGGTTTGATGTTGCAAAAATACATAACTTTTATGAAAAATGGTAAAAAAATAGAAAAAAATAACCAATATATGCTGAAAAACACTATCTTTGCGCCGCGAAATTTATAAAAAACAAACAATTATATTCAAAAATCCTATGAAAAAGTTCATTCTTAGTGTAATGGCTACCGCACTTCTCGCTTGCGGTCTTAGCTCTTGTAACGGTGGTGCACCCAAGGCTACTTACGCCAATGGTGACATCGACACCCTCGCTTATGCTTTTGGCCTTATGCAAGGCTCTCGTTTTGCTGGCATCGCCGACACTGGCGCTGTCATTCCCGAGAAGGTGATCAACCTCGACAACTTCCTTGCCGGCTTCATCAACGCTATTCGTCGCGATTCTTCCAATTTCGAAATGACTTTCGATGAGGCTAAAGCATTCCTCGATAACTACGACAGGAAGCTGCGTCAAGAGATGGAAGAGAAGCGTCAGGCTGTGATCAAGGAGAACAAGACCAAGGGCGCTGACTTCATGGCCGAGAATGCCAAGAAGGAAGGTGTAGTGGTTACCGAGAGCGGTCTGCAGATTGAGACCATCAAGGCTGGCACCGGCAAGCAGCCACAGGAAGGCGACAAGGTGCTCGTCAACTACAAGGGCACGCTCATCGATGGCACTCAGTTCGATGCCAACGACTCTACCGAGTTCAGCGTGAACGGCGTGGTAAGAGGATTCAAGGAGGGCCTCCTCAGCATGAAGGAGGGCGGCAAGGTGAAGATCACCATGCCATCTGACCTTGCTTATGGCGACCGTGGTGCCGGTCAGAACATCCCTGGCGGTTCAACCCTCCAGTTCGACGTTGAGCTTCTCAAGGTGATTCCCGCTCCTGCAAAGAAGAAGTAAATTTCAACCAAAAACATTGAAATAGGACGCATTTTTTATGGAAATGCGTCCTATTTTTTGTAAAATTCGAAGATTTTTCATCATTTTGCTAAAATTTTTGGCACTTTTTGATTTTTATTCCAAAAAACTTCTTATCTTTGCCGCGTCAAATACTATTAATTGCTATAACCCATAATTCATTATCCATCATGGCCAATGATAAAATTGATGCGCTTGACAAGAAAATCCTGGATATTGTCACTCGTAACGCTCGCATCCCCAGCAAAAATGTTGCCATCGAATGTGGCGTGTCTCGTGCTGCTATCCACCAGCGCATTCAGCGTCTGATTGAACTGAAGGTGATTACCGGTTCAGGTTACAACGTTGATCCGAAGGTCCTTGGTCTTCAGACATGCACATACATCGGTATTCGTCTCGAACGCGGTTCAATGTATCGCGAAGTGGTAAAATGCCTTGAAGCTATTCCTGAAATTGTAGAGTGCCACTTTACCACCGGCCCCTACACCATGCTCTGCAAGCTCTATGCTCGTGACAACGAACATCTCATGGATCTTTTGAACAACAAGATTCAGGGTATCCCTGGTGTGGTCAGCACCGAAACGCTCATCTCGCTCGAAGAGAGCATCAAGCGCGAGATATCGATTTGCGGCGGCACACCACCCGATATGTCCACGTTCAATGCTACTGACGACGATTGGGATTAATCCCGAATTATCGAAAACATAAGCCAGCACAGTAATTCTTGTGCTGGCTTTTCTTTTTTATCACGAATTATCACGAATGATCATGAATTATATGCTTGTACAAACTGGCTGAAAATCATTGACAGATAATTAACGATAATTAATGGTAATTCGTGTTTAAAACTACCATCCCAAAATCCTTCGGGCTTTTTCCTCATCACCAGCCTTCAGGGCGCGTCTAACTTCCGACGAGGAATAATGCAGGCCGGAGTTGTCGTCGAAGACAGGTTCCTGCACCACATCCATGCCACAGGCCATGCCATAACGTACATAATCGTCGAACCCTTCGGCACGATTACGTCCGAAACGATGGTTGTAACCGATCAGGAGACGGCGGATGTGCATCTTTTGGCTCAAGATGTCGCGTAAGAACTGTTCGGCGGTGAGGTTGCGTATCTCTTCGGTGAAATCTATCAGGAAACAGACATCCACCCCCATCTTATCGAGCTTCTCGAGACGTGACTCCAACGTATCGATGAGTTGGATGTCGAAGTCGGGCTGCACGACCTTGCGGGGATGATTGGCGAAGGTGACCACCGCTGACAGCAAGCCATGCGCCTTGGCTTCCGCCTTGAGATGCTCCAAAAGAAACTGATGACCTTTGTGTACACCGTCGAAAAAGCCTATGCAAGCCGCATATTCACCCTCAATATGGTCAAAATTTCTATAAATTATCATTTTTTTGTCCGAAATATTTGCTTATATCAAAAAAAAGCGCTATCTTCGCGCCGCGAAAATGAAAAGCCTCATCTTAATGGTGGCTCGGATGCCGGTCCCATAGCTCAGTTGGTCAGAGCAGCGGACTCATAATCCGTTGGTCCTAGGTTCAAGCCCTAGTGGGACCACTCATTAGATACTGGTTTGAAAATTTTCCGTTTGAGGGGATAAGACGAAGTGATTCGGCTTCTCCCCGATTTTTTTGCTTGCATCGTTGGGAAATGCGCGGCAAAGATAGGCATTTTTTCGTTCTCCTCCAAATTATAGCATCCAAATCAAATAGTTTCACGATAATATATTTGGAGAAATCAAAAATATCGCGTATCTTTGCGCCATGATTCAGGCAAGAAACATCTATAAGAGCTTCGACAAACTGCAGGTGCTGAAGGGCATCGACCTCGACATCGAGCAGGGCGAAGTGGTGAGCATCGTAGGGCGCAGCGGTGCGGGCAAGACCACGTTGCTGCAGATTTTGGGCACACTCGACAAGCCCGACTTCGGCTTCAAGCCCAACGATGGCGAAAAGGTCGTCTATGCCCCTGAAATCCTCATCAACGGGACGGACGTGCTTCGACTGAAGGACAAGGCGCTCTCGACATTCCGCAATCGCCACATCGGCTTCGTCTTCCAGTTCCACCAGCTTTTGCCCGAATTTTCGGCGCTCGAAAACATCATGATGCCGGCCTTGATAGCAGGTACGTCACATTCTCAGGCCAAGGCACGTGCCCAAGAGCTTTTGGACTTCCTGGGGCTCAAGGATCGCTCCACACATCGTCCCAATGAACTCTCGGGCGGCGAGAAGCAACGTGTGGCCGTGGCTCGCGCCCTGATGAACAAGCCTGACGTCATCTTCGCTGACGAGCCGTCGGGTTCGCTCGACACGCAGAACAAGCAAGAGCTGCACCAGCTCTTCTTCGACCTTCGCCAGCAGTTGGGACAGACATTCGTCATCGTCACTCACGACGAGAGCCTCGCCCAGATGTCCGACCGTATCATCCACATGAAGGATGGGGTGATTGTTTAATGGTTAGAGGTTATTGGTTAGAGGTTATTGGTTATTGAATAATTGAAGTAATAAATAATATATATTGAGCCGAAAAATAATATGGCAACACAGCAGCTTTACATTTACAACACCCTGGCTCGCATCAAGCAGCCATTCAAGTCTATCGTCCCCGATCACATTGGCATGTACGTTTGCGGTCCCACCGTCTATGGCGACGGCCATTTGGGTCACGCACGTCCTGCCATCACTTTTGACATATTGTTCCGCTATCTTCAGCACATTGGCTACAAGGTGCGTTATGTACGTAACATCACCGACGTTGGCCATCTCGAGCATGATGCCGACGAGGGAGAGGACAAGATTGCCAAGAAGGCGCGCCTTGAGCAGAAAGAGCCCATGGAGGTGGTTCAGTATTACATGAATCGATATCACAAGGCGATGGAGGCGCTCAACGTGCTTCCCCCAAGCATCGAGCCACATGCCTCGGGCCACATCATTGAGCAGATTGCCTACGTGCAGAAAATACTTGACGCCGGTTTTGCCTACGTCTCGAACGGCAGCGTCTATTTCGACGTGAAGAAGTATGCCGAGAAGTTCCACTACGGCATCCTTTCGGGTCGTAATATCAACGAGCTGATCGACACCACGCGCGAACTTGACGGACAAAGCGAGAAGCGCGAGGCGTGCGACTTTGCCCTTTGGAAGAAGGCCGCTCCCGAACACATCATGCATTGGCCGTCGCCCTGGAGTGAAGGGTTCCCGGGCTGGCACCTCGAATGCTCGACGATGAGCGAGAAGTATCTCGGTGAGGAGTTCGACATCCACGGTGGAGGCCTCGACCTGCTTTTCCCGCACCATGAATGCGAGATTGCACAGACCTGCGCCGCCAAGGGACATCAGACCGTTCACTATTGGATGCACAACAACATGATTACCATCGACGGCAAGAAGATGGGCAAGTCGTATGGCAATTTCATCACGCTCGACGAGTTCTTCAACGGTACGCATCCCAAACTCACCCAGGCTTATTCGCCTATGACCATCCGCTTCTTCATCCTGATGGCTCATTATCGCTCGACAGTCGATTTCAGCCACGAGGCCCTGCAGAGCGCCGAGAAGGGCATGAAGCGTATGATGGAGGGTTATGCCAGCATCGGTCGCATGAAGGCTTCGCCCACCAATGCCGAAACCGCAGCTACTTTGAAGACCATCAACGAACTCGAAGAGAAGATGTACGAGGCCATGAACGATGACCTCACCACGCCCATCGTCATCTCGAACCTCTACGAGCTCGTCAGCCTTATCAACAAAGTCATCGATGGCCATGCCAAGATTGACGAGGCGGGCATCCAGAAAGCGCAACAGGTGTTCAAGACCTTCCTCATTGACATCCTCGGCATGAAGGACGAAAATGCAGCTGGCGCCGACACGGCCAAGACCGATGCCTACAAGGGTGCTGTAGATCTGCTCCTCGACGTGCGTGCCAAGGCCAAGGCCAACAAGGATTGGGCCACCTCCGACCTCATTCGTAGCAAGATGGCCGAACTCGGCTTCATCGTCAAGGACACCAAGGACGGCGTGACTTGGACGCTGTAGTGTATTTCGTAAAATAATAAAACAGCCAACACGAGACATCCCGTGCTGGCTGTTTTTTATATCCCGAATTAGAGAACTCTTGAATTAATGATTTGACTACTTTTTGGTCTTTCTTTGATAATCTGTAATTCTATAATTCGTGATGAAAGAAAAGAATCAAAGTCCGCAGATCTTCTTGATCTCGGCCAGTTTGTTGAGGGCCTCCATCGGTGTCATGTTGTTGACGTCGAGGCCCTTGATTTCGTCACGTATCTGGCTGAGTACGGGGTCATCAAGCTGGAAGAACGAGAGCTGGAAGCCCGCTTTGCCGTGCAATCCTTCGGCCGTGATGTTTTCGACGGGGGCAGCGGGTGAAGAAACGTTTTTCGAACCTTGTTCGAGCGACTTGAGTACTTCGTCGGCACGATTCACCACTTCGGGCAACATGCCGGCAAGCTTGGCCACATGAATGCCGAACGAATGCTCCGAACCACCAGGCTTGAGCTTGCGCAGGAAGAGAACCTTCCCCTTATCCTCGTGTACCGAGACGTTGAAGTTCTTGATGCGGGGGAAAGTCTTCTCCATCTCGTTCAACTCGTGGTAATGTGTGGCAAAGAGCATCTTCGGATGACCTTCAGCCCGCTCATGAATATGCTCCACAATAGCCCATGCGATGGAAATGCCATCGTAGGTCGAAGTACCACGACCCAGTTCGTCGAAGAGCACTAGCGAACGCGGAGAGATGTTGTTCAGGATGTTCGATGCCTCGGTCATTTCGACCATGAATGTCGATTCGCCCAGTGAGATGTTGTCCGAAGCACCGACGCGCGTGAAGATTTTGTCCACAATGCCGATATGGGCGGCTTCGGCGGGCACAAAGCTGCCGATATGTGCCATCAGCACGATGAGGGCCGTCTGACGCAGCAAGGCCGATTTACCTGCCATGTTCGGACCCGTGATCATCATGATTTGGGGAGGGGACGAAGGGTTCGAGGGGTTCGAAAGGTTCGAGGGGTTCGAACCTTCTTCCGAACTTAGGCAGACATTGTTGGGTACGTAACTTTCGCCCACGGGCATCTGACGCTCGATGACAGGATGGCGGCCCTGACGAATATCGATGACCAGCGAATCGTCGATGTCGGGGCGTACATAGTGATACTTCGCAGCCACACGACTGAACGACAACAGGCAATCGAGTCGTGCCATCAGCTGCGCATCGACTTGGATGACGGGGATGTATTCTTCGAGGGCCTTGAGCAGGTCGAAGTAGAGCTTTTGTTCGAGGCTGCCGATGCGCTCCTCGGCATTGAGGATCTTCTCTTCGTATTCCTTCAGCTCCTGCGTGATGTAACGCTCCGCACCCACGAGGGTCTGCTTGCGTATCCATCCTTCGGGAACCTTTTCTCTATGTGTATTGCGCACTTCGATGTAATAACCGAACACGCTGTTGAAAGCCACCTTCAGCGACGGAATCTCATATTCCTGGGCGAGACGTTGCTGCAGCTTGATGAGATAATCCTTGCCGCCATAGGCGATGGCGCGCAGTTCGTCGAGCTCGTCGCTCACATGCTGACGAATCACCTGGCCTTTGCCGAACTGGATGGGCGGTTCGGGCTCGATATCGTGGCAGATGCGTTGTGCGATGCTGTCGCAGGTGTTGATCTGCTCACCGATATGCTGGAGCTGCGGGAGTTCGGATTCCTCGCAAGCCCGCTTGATCTCCTTGAGCGAACGCAAGGCCACACTGAGTTGGATGATTTCGCGCGGGTTGGCTCGTCCCACGGCAATCTTGCCGACGATGCGCTCCATGTCGCCCAATCGTCCCAAGCCCTCATCGACCGTCTCGGCAAAGTCGGGGTCACGGAAGAAGTACTCCACCACGTTGAGGCGTTCCTTGATGCTCTCGGCATGGATGAGTGGGAACAGCATCCAGCGGTGCAGCAGACGACCGCCCATCGGTGTGGTGGTGTCGTCGATGACGCTGAGCAACGAACGACCGCCTTCGTTCATGGTGCCTATCAGCTCCAAAGAGCGCACGGTGAACTTGTCGAGTCGCATGTAAGCCTCGTTGTCGATGCGCCGGATGGAGGTGATGTGACGCGTCTGATAATGCTGCGTGGCTTCGAGGTAACGTAGAATGGCGCCTGCCGACATCGTGGCAAGTATCATCTCCTCGATGCCAAAGCCCTTCAGGTTCTGGGTGTTGAAGAGGTTCAGGAGTTGGCGACGTGCATTCTCATAGCTGAAGTAGAAGTCGTCGAGCTCGTAGCAATAGGGTTGGCTGGTGAAACGCTCCTGATAGGTCTGCTTCATGCCCTTGACATAAAGCATTTCCTTGGGCGCATAGTTGTTGATGAGTTTATCCACGTAGTCGTATGTGCCCTCGGTACAGAGGAATTCGCCCGTCGAAATGTCGAGCAGGGCGATACCGCAACGGTTCTTGTCGAAGCTGACAGCTGCCAGGAAGTTGTTTTCGCGGGCATTGAGCACATTGTCGCCCATGGTCAGACCTGGGGTGATGAGTTCGGTGATGCCGCGCTTCACCAGTTTCTTGGTGAGTTTGGGGTCTTCGAGTTGTTCACAAATGGCCACGCGCTTGCCTGCCCTGACAAGTCGGGGCAGGTAGGTATCGAGTGCATGATAGGGGAATCCCGCCAAAGGATTGCCGGCACGGGCCGTCAGCGTGATGCCCAGGATGTCGTGTGCCTCCTTGGCATCGTCGCAGAACGTCTCGTAGAAGTCGCCTACCCTGTAGAGTATGATTGCGTCGGGATGCTTCTTCTTCAGCTCAAAGTATTGCTTGAGCATCGGCGTATCCTTCGGGTCTGGATTGCTTGTTTTTGCCATTCTATACTTTTATTTCTATCACGAATTTGCGAATTATCGAATTGTGAAACTATTCATTCGTGATGACCACGCCACCATTGCAAGGGATGGTAACAGTGATC
Organism: Bacteroidales bacterium; assembly: GCA_017618715.1. Taxonomy (GTDB): domain Bacteria; phylum Bacteroidota; class Bacteroidia; order Bacteroidales; family UBA3663; genus Liminaster. Next base: position 9,079 of record JAFZTS010000017.1, on the reverse strand, counting down.
TGCTGCTTCTTGTTCTGGCTCACGGTCTTCACGCTGCCGGTCAACTGTGCATCGTCGGAATAGACACACAGTGATGTGCCTTTTTCGAACATGGGCAGGGTGATGGTTTTCTTCAAAATCTGCTCCTCGGCATTGATGCCTACTATGAACCACTTGCTGCCCGTGCGTCGTGCAAGGATGATGTATTTGCCGGGATAACCGTCGATGAAGCGCACCTCATCCCATGTTGTGGGCACCTGCTTCATGAATTCGACAGCCCAGGCGGGAGCATCGGTCATGTTGTTGGGAGCCATGGCGAAATGCTGCACGGCGCTTTGGAAGAGTACGGCTGTAGCCAAGGCATATACATCACTGGTACGGCGCACGGTGCCGCGTTTGTTGTCGGCGCCATAGAATTTGTTGAGGGTCGAACCGCCGAAATCCATCGAGCCGACGGTGTTGCGGATGAAGGGGTGGATGCAGCCATTGCGTGCTTCGAAGTCACAAGATCCCTGTCCGAAATGCAGGTTTTCGCTGGCAAGTACTGCTTCCGAAGCTACGTAGTTGGGATACATGCGCTCCCAACCTCTTGGAAGTGTGCAGCCGTGGAAGATGCACATCAGGCCGAAGTCGTTGGCATCGCTGAGGATATCTTCGTAAAGTTGCATCATCGGCTGCTTGTCGCCGCCGAAGAAATCCACCTTGATGCCACGTATGCCGTTGTCCTTCATCCACTTCATCTCCTCGCGGCGGATACGTGCATTGTTCATTTTTCCGATGGGCGTCTGCGGGGCATCGTTCCATGAGCCGTTCGAGTTGTACCAGAGGAAGAGGCCTACGCCTTTCTCACGAGCATAACGCGACAGTTCGGCCATGCGCTCGTAGCCGATCTGCTGGTCCCAGAATGCATCGATGAGCACGCTCTGCCAACCCATGGCGGCCGAAAAGTCGATATAGCGCTTCTGCTCGTCGAAGTTACAACTCGGATCCATGCCGATGATCCACGACCAACTACCCTTGCCGTAGATATATTCCTGCGAAGGTTTGTATTTTTGCTCAACAAGGTCGAAAGGCACGGTGGTCTCTACGATGTTGGCCAAAGGACCGACGGTGATGGTGCGCCAAGGGGTGCTGCCCGGGAGTGCCATGGCGGGAGTCGGAGCGCCGACACCGTTCATCTCGCCTGCCTGCGGGAATCCGATAGCGTAGGTGCTGCCCTTTTGGTTCACCAAGCGGCAACCCACATAACCGCCATCGGTACCTGTCTCGCTGATGAGAACCCAGGAATCGCCGGAGGTGCGGAACAGGCATGGGAACGTATATCCTTCGCCCCATCCGTTGCGACCTGCAGGTTCGTCGAGGGTATAGGAAGTTTCGTAGCTGGGCGAAGTGCGTGCAAAGCCGCCCATTGGCTTGGATTGCGGGCAGAGGAATGTTGTTGTGCCGTCGGGCAGTGCAAAGTTGCTGACTTCGCGCTCCACCACGCAGACACGGGTTTCGCCCCTTGGGTACAATGTATAGCGGAAGGCCACGTCGCGGTTGCTCACGCGGAAGGTGATATCCATCGCTGGCTTTTCACCACGTTCATAGCGAACGATGGCCTCATTGGCCTTGTAATCCACATGGCTCTGCTTGATGTTGGGCAGCGAATAACTGTCGCTCACCGTGTTGGTCTCGAAGCTCTTCTCTACTAGAGCCATTGTGTAGTCGCCGATATTCGTCACCAGTCCAAGAGCTGAAGAAGCTATCATCTCCTGGCCCTTATAAGCCACACTATAACGCGGACTACCATTATCAGTACTGATTGTTACGACGATGTTTCCATCGGGACTTGCCACCTGATTGTCGGCCATCATGGCTGTAAATGCCAAAAGAAAAACACAGAAAGAAATACCTCTTTTCATAATAATAAATGTCGTTTGTTTGTTTGTCAGCGTGCAAATTTACGTAAAAAAACCGAATGTTCGCCTTTCTGGATACAAAAAATACTAATTTATCCTCGATTTACGCCGTTTCAGACTTTTTTCATTGTTTCGGCGAATCGTACGATGCTTCAAATTCGCAAGTGAGCAGATGCCAGTTCTTCAAACTTATCCACCATCGGAACGAGTCTGTTTCATGGGAAAAAGTAAAACTACCAGTACCTTTGTCCGTAGAGTAATGGAGGTTGAAGCGATACTTGCCGGGAGGGATTCTTCTACCCATGCTGGCAATCCAAGCCTCTTTCACTTTTCCTGGATACAGTGGCGGTTGATCTTCCCAAGTCGTGCAAATCTGCCCAACATGGTCTCCTTCATATTTCCCATCAATCCATTTTGAGAATGATCCCCATAAATAGCCGGGAAGCCATTCCCCATAGATGGTGTCATTGCTATGATTATGCACAGCGAAAAAAGGACCGGAGAATTCCCCACCTCCACCTCTTTGTGTTCGAAGATATTCAATTTCGACCAAGGGTGATGGCCGTGAATATCTGGCAATTCCGAATAGGCATGAAATGATGGAATCTTTACAATTCCAGTCTGAACGATTTTTGCACTCCGGTTCGACATCAATCCTCGTCTTGATGTTGAGTTCTTCACCGGTCAACATGAAGTTTCTCGAACAAGAATCCTTGCCAAGTTTGTCGGCATCGATGCTTATCGTCAACCGGTATTCTCCAAGCTGGTTCAAATGACAGACCGTCCGACTCTGCCGAATCGTGCCATCTATCAGGATCGTGTCGGCTCCATCAGGAAGGCGCATCTTCACGATACCGTGCGTATTGGCTGGAAGATTCCTTATGTTATAATCTATTTCCATGTCACATTGTCCTTTCATGGAAACAGATGATAATGCCAAAACGGAAAGAATCAGAAATTTCGGTATTCCCATGGTTAATGATTACTTTTGAGATTTGGGAAAACGTTTCGACATACCGATGGCACCCGTTGGACAGACGAGGCGGCAGAGGTGACAACCTACGCAACGTGTGCCGACAATATGGGGACGACGTGTTGCGGTGTCGAAGGTGATGGCCTGGTGGCCGCCATCCATGCACGAAGTGTAGCAACGTCCGCAGCCCACGCAGCGTTCGGCGTCGATCTTGGGATAGATCATCGTCTTGCGGTCGAGGTTGGCGGGCGTGACGAAGTTGGGTAATTCTTCGCCGACCAGGTCAGCTACATGCTCAATGCCGCGCGACAGCATGTAGGTCTGGAGCCCCAGCACGAGGTCATCGATGATACGGTAGCCGTACTGCATCACGGCAGTGCAGACCTGCACGTTGCGGCAGCCCAGTTGGATGAACTCCAGTGCATCGCGCCATGTCTCGATGCCGCCTATACCGCTGAACTGGATGTTCTTCATGACGGGGTTCTTGGCCATCTCGAGGATGTGGCGCAGGGCGATGGGTTTCACGGCGCGGCCCGAATAACCCGAGATGGTTTTCTTCTCAGATACGCTGGCACTTTGGCTCATCGTCACGCTCTTGATGGTGTTGATGGCCGAAATGGCATCGGCACCGGCGAAGTAGCCGCCCATGGCGGGCTGGTTGATTTGTGTGATGTTTGGTGTCATCTTGGGGATGACGGGGATGGACACATTGCGCTTGACATAGGCTGTGTAGAAAGTGACAAGTTCGGCGTCTTGTCCCACGTCGGAACCCATACCGGCCAGTCGCATCTGCGGACAGGAGAAGTTGAGTTCCACGGCATCGCATCCTGCACGTTCGGCCATCTTAGCAAGGACGATCCACTGTCGCTCGGTTTGCCCCATGATAGAGGCGATGACCACGCGGTCGGGATAGTCTTTCTTCAATCGATGGAGGATGTCGAAATCGACGCGCACGGGGTTCTCGCTCAACTGTTCCATGTTGCGGAAGCCGTAGAAGTCACCACTTTCTTCGGTATGAAGGGCATCGAAGCGGGGTGACACCTCATGGATTTCCTGCATACAGATAGTCTTGTAGAACACTCCACCCCATCCTGCCTCGAAGGCGCGTGCTACCATCTCGTAGTTGGTGCAGATGGCCGATGAGGCGAGGAAGAAGGGATTCTTGCAATGGATGCCGCAGAAGTCAATGCTGAGGTCGGGGAGAGAATCGGTCACGGGTGTTGCCTGTCGCTGGTCATTTGCAGCCAAAGTGTCGGTTGTGCGCAACAGTTCGCGGATTCGGATGGGTTGGTCATAATGGATACAGGCTTGTTCGGCAGCTTCGAGCTCTTGTTCGGAGCATTGGGCTACCCACTGACGTGCCAATGGCAGATTGTCGAAACGGATGGCGCGGATGGCACGAGCGGGATTACCATTCGAACAAGCCTTGCTGCATGGCGCATCGACGCAGAGCAGGCAGCGCTGCGCCTCTTCTTTGGGGTGGAGTTTTGCGGTCATAATAAAAATTATAAAAAAGAATAGTGGCTATATTGGCTATCGAGAGGCTATTTCATCTCTTCCAGGAATGCCTTGATCTGCTCGAGCGACTCCTTCATCTCGACGGCGTTGAAGCCGTGACCGGCACCCGGGATGACATGGAGACGGGCATTGCGATAGGTCTTGAGGGCGCGTTCCGAGTCGGCCATCTTCACCACGGGATCCTTGTCGCCCTGCACGATGAGCACGGGATTCTTGAACTTCTTCATCGGCTTGAACACATCGAGGTCGCGCAGTTCCATGAAGAAGCTGCGACCGAGCGACACGTTCCACATCTTTGTGGTGTCGGGTATCTGAGCCACGTCGGGATAGCGCTTGTTCCAGTCGGCGGGGATACAGAATGCCGGGAAGACGAGGATGGCGGCGCGGATGTCGGATGGCATGTCGGCAGCGGCGAGCGACGACACCAGGCCACCTTGGCTTTCGCCGATGAGCACTATGCGGCTTGGATCGACATCGGGCTGCTGTTGGAAGAATCGGACGATGGCCTTCACATCGTTCACCTCATCGAGTACCGACATGTTCATCGTGTTGTTGTCGCTGCGACTGCTGATCGAGCCGCCAGGGAAGTCGAAGGTATAAACCTGATAGCCCAGTGCGTTGAGGGTCTCGAAATATGGACGTCCGGTATGATAGTTGGCATTGAAACCATGCGATACGATGGCTATAGGCTGGCGCTCGCCCGTATAGCGTGGCTTGCTGATGATACCAAAGATGTTGCGATCGCCATTCTTGATCCATAGGCTCTCGAAGTTGCGGTCGGCGCGCTTGATGGCATCGATCATGGCCGGGGTGACCCATTCCATGTTGTGGTCGCCATCATCGACGTGCATAGCTACGGGAATGCCCTTGGCATGCATGGCCTGGACGAGATCCATGTTGGCATCGAGGGTGAAATCCTTGTCGCCCACGGCCACCTTCCAATCGACCTGCTTCCAGGCCTTCACCTCGTCGGCTGTGCCCTGGCTGATGCGGATGATGGGGTTGTTGTCATCAACAATCTGCTGGCGCCAGGGTCCCGAGGGGTCGAACTTGAGGAATTCGAGCGGTTGGGCACGCTGATAGCCGCTGATGTCATAGACCATGCAGAACATGTCGGGTCGATGAACACCATAGACGGTGGCTGCACCGCCGCCCATTGAGAAACCTGCAACGGCGCGGCCTCCTCGGTCGGTGCGTGCACGGTAGTTCTGTTCTATGTAAGGGATGAGTTCCTCAAAGAGGTAGTCCTCATATTTCCAGTCGGGAGCACCGAGGCTGGCCGATTTTTCGGTGGGCGAATTGAAATAAATCATGTTCTGCTGGTTGCCTTCGGGACAAACGATGATCATGTCGTCGATGGCACCGCAGTCGATGAGGCTGTCGGCCACGTGCGAGAGGCGGTTGGCACGTTCCCAGTCGGTGTGGCTGCCGCCGCCGCCATGCATCAGGTAGAGGACGGGGTATTGGTGGAGCGGTTCCTCTTCGTAGCTGCCGGGCAAGTAGATGGCGTAGTCGCGCTCGGTAATGCCACTGAGCAATTTGCATGGCATCTTGGTCATCAAGGTGCGGCCGGGACGATGCTTGAAGTTTTTGGCCTTGATGCTCCAGCCGTCATAGTTCTTCAAGTCGCCACCGAGGAAGATGCGGGCATTCTCTTTTTTGCCTTTCAGCTGCCAATCGAGCCAATCGAGGATGATGCGTCCGTATTCACCACCGCCCTGTTCGCCGTATGTGCCTCCGTGGCCCGAAGCGGGATGGTCGGCATAAGCTACCGGCACATGGGAGATGCGCTGATAGTCGAGTCCGGCGTTCGGATAGGCAACGTCCGACGGGCCACCTGTAATGTAGAGAATGGGGCCATGCAGCATCTTGAGCGATTCGACGTCGGCATCCGCCATTTCCATGTCGCCCATGCCGGAGTTGAGCATGAGGCACGTCTTGATGCGCGGGTCGGCCGCATTGGCCATCACCTGTGCACCACCGCACGAATGGCCGGCTGCTGCCACACGTTCAGGGTCGATGTTCTGATAGTAGTCACTGCCCTTGATCTCGCTTTGTTCGAGAATCCAGTCCAGACCACGCTTCAGGTCGGATGAGGGGGTGTGTCCCTCGGGACGGTCGCCGCGCTCCTCCTGCAGTTCACCGAGGGCTACGACAACATAACCTTGCGAGGCTATCTCGATGAGCATACGTTCGTATCCTAAACTACTGTCGGAGCATCCTCCGTTGCAGAACATCAGGAGGGGCAGTTTTCCATTCAGGACGGATGCGAAATTGATGTCCTTGGGACGATAGATGACGAAGTCGGGCAATCCCGCGTCCTTGACGGCCACGGCCTTCAAAAAGCCAGTGCCTCCTTCGTCGATTACCTTCTGTTTCACGACTTGTTTGCTGATCAATGGAGTAGCATCTGTTTGTGCCATCATGCCAGATGGTAGTAACAAAATGCACGAAATGGCGAATAAGTGTTCGAAAATCTTTTTCATTTTCATCTTAATTTATTGTGTTGGTTTGTTTTATCGGTACTTTTACTCCTCCATCCTGGCCTTGACCTTCTGCCAGGCGTGCGAGTCGAAGAGGAAGCAATCTCTCATGGTGTCCATCATCGTGACGAAGCGGCTGAACGGGATGGTGAAACTCAGTTCGTCCCTGCCTACCCACGGGCGTACCGATGGGTCGAACAGGCCGAGGAAGCAGCGATGGCCGCCACGTGCATTTTCGGCCACGGTCATCGAAACCACTGTGCTGCATCCCGAACCGAACATCGACACCACGGCATCCGTCGCATTGCAGTCGAAATAAGCCCAGCCGCAGAGCCCCGACAGCATATCGGGCGTGGCGTAGAAGAGGATGCCCTCCACACCGTCGAACGTCTCGGCCTTGTCTGCGCGGATGAAGTTCAGATAGGGTTTGTCGCTCCGCTTGATTTGCAGGTTGTCAACATACTCCTTCACCATCTCGGGCGTTTTCTTGTATTTCTCCTTCAGCGAAACGAATGTGGGCACATATTCGGGCATGTCGGCGAAACCCGTGTAGAGCTTGCCGCCGCCGCAGCCGATGACTTCTGCGCTGAGGCTGACGGGCACACCATGTCGGGCCTCGTCGAGCCCTTTGAAGAAGCAGCCGCCGATCTTTGCCGTGGGGGCTATTGGTTGGTCACTGTAGCCGAAGAGCAAGGGTAGCGGGGCTTTGCAGCCGAAAGCCTCCCTGTAGTTCCGGATGAAGTCTTGAACGTTCGTCATGTCGTAAATAGGGGTATGTAAGGTTTTGTGCTGCAAAGATAGCGATATTTTTTGGATTACAAAACAAAAAGAGTGAAATCTATGCCTACATTGTAGCGTTTGGGGCATGTTTTTGGATAAAATTTGCAAAAAAGCACCCTATTTGGAAAATTTTAGCCGAAAAAAGTTTTTTTATCAAATTATATTCGTATCTTTGCCACGTGAAAGACTGATAACAATTACCTTATCCACTTCTATTTTGTAATATGAAAAATGTACCTGTAATCAAAGTTGGAATCGTCGCCGTGAGCCGCGACTGTTTCCCCGAGTCATTGGCTGTCAACCGCCGCAAGGCCGTGATCGCCAAGTATGTTGAAAAGTTCGGCAAAGCCGACATTTATGAGTGTCCTATCTGTATCGTTGAGAGCGAAATTCATGCACAGCAGGCCCTCGAAGATGTGAAGAAGGCTGGATGCAACGCCCTCTGCGTATATCTTGGCAACTTCGGTCCCGAAATCTCCGAGACCATGATTGCCGACTGGTTCCAGGGTCCCACCATGTTCTGCGCTGCAGCTGAGGAGACTCAGGACGACCTTATCGACGGTCGTGGCGATGCCTACTGCGGTATGCTCAATGCCAGCCAGGCCCTGTCGATACGCAAGACTCGCGCCTATATTCCCGAGGAGCCCGTGGGCGACGCAGCTCACTGTGCAGAACTGATTCATGAGTTCCTGCCCATCGCTCGCGCCATCGTTGGTCTGCAGAACTTGAAGATCATCAGCTTCGGTCCTCGTCCCAACAACTTCCTGGCCTGCAACGCTCCTATCCGTGCCCTCTATGATCTCGATGTTGAAATCGAGGAGAACTCCGAGCTCGACCTGCTCGAAGCATTCCAGAAGCATGCCGGCGATCCGCGCATCGATGAGGTAGTGAAGGATATGGTTGCCGAACTCGGCACCGGCAACAAGATTCCTCATGTGCTGCCAAAGCTCGCTCAGTACGAACTCACCCTCACCGACTGGATCGAGGGACACAAGGGGTCGCGTCAGTTCGTCGCAATGGCCAACAAGTGCTGGCCCGCCTTCCAGACCATGTTCGGCTTCGTACCCTGCTACGTCAACAGCCGTCTGACGTCGCGCGGCATCCCCGTAGCCTGCGAGGTTGACATCTACGGCGCACTGTCGGAATACATCGGAACCTGCATCACCCAGGATGCCGTCACCCTGCTTGACATCAACAACACCGTTCCTGCCGATATGTACGAAGAGAGCATCAAGGGCAAGAAGTTCCTGTGCGACACCTACACCGACAAGGAAATATTCATGGGCTTCCACTGCGGCAACACTGCCAGCGATAAGGTCTGCAACTGTCAGATGTGCTTCCAGCGCATCATGGCACGCGCGCTGCCGGTAGAGGTGACCAACGGTACCCTGGAGGGTGACCTGGTTCCTGGAAAGGCTACGGTTTATCGTCTGCAGTCAACGGCT
>JAFZTS010000016.1 GCA_017618715.1 Bacteroidales bacterium | reverse complement strand
GCCGTCAGAGTGCTCTTTCCAATCGTATCAAGCATTATGTCGCGCGTCAGAGTGCTTCTTCCATCGTAGCAAGCATTATGTCGGCCGTCAGAGTGCTCTTTCCAATCGTATCAAGCATTATGTCGCGCGTCAGAGTGCTTCTTCCATCGTATCAAGCACTATGTCGGCCGTCAGAATACTTCTTCCACCGTAGCAAGCATTATGTCGCGCGTCAGAGTGCTCTTTCTAATCGTAACAAGCATTATGTCGCGCGTCAGAGTGCTTCTTCCATCGTAGCAAGCATTATGACGGCCGACAGAGTGCTTCCTCGAATTTATAAAGAGTAATTTGATTCTACCTTTTTTTGAAGTGGTCGTTGTACATCTTGATGCCAAAGATAATGACGCTGCAGACAAATGTGATGAGGTTTGTGAGCGCCATGTAATAATTTGCGCTGATGAGTCCCTGTGTCAGAAAGCCGAAGGAACCTACTGCCATCATGATGAAGCCCGGCAGTGAGATGCCGTCGGTGTTGCGTGTACGAATGGTTTGAATGGCTTGAGGGAGATAGCCCAGTACAAGACCAATACTTCCTACAAGTCCGCAGATGTCAAATAGTGAATTCATAGTTTTGATTTTTTATAAGTGCGCGGCAAAGATACGAATAAAAAGGCAAAAAACAAAGAGAATCCTAGTTTTTTCGTCCAAATGGGGAGTAAAAAAGTTAGTTGACATAAAAAATCCTACGCAGAATGCATTCTGCATAGGATTCGTGTGGAGCTGGAGGGGTTCGAACCCTCGTCCAAACAGGGGGTATCGGCGCTTTCTACATGCTTATTCCAGCCTGGATTGTCGGGTGTCGCCAAGACCTGGACCACCAAGCGGCACCTTATCCTCTAAAATTTCACCAGAGCCGCGAGGCAGACCCTGATTAGTCCCGATTTACCTGCACCACCGGTTCCTCAGTCTCGGAACAAGGACCTTGGGGTGATGTCTTGTCAGCCACCCTTGGCAGCCGATTAAGCTTCAATCTACTATACTTCGATTAAGCAGCAAGAGCGTAGTTATTCTCGCCAATTATATTTCGCCATCATGGATTATAGTGATAGGTGACATCTCACTGCATGCTTACACAGAGGCCCATCCCGCTGTCAAAGCCAGTCAGCCCCGTTTGAGGGCGCAAAGATAAGACTTCTTTTTGAAAAATGCAAATTATAGGTGCATTTTTTTCATAAATGTTGATAAATTTTCCATTTTCATTGATTTTGTTTCGGTTTTTGGGTGTAAAATTAGGATAATACGAAAATAATTATTATCTTTGCGCCGCAAAAATTTAGAAATATATAGCATCTTATTATATAAATGAATAATAGAGTAGTAATTACAGGCATGGGAATCTGGTCCTGCCTTGGCTATGACTTGGATACAGTACGAGATGCGTTATACAACGGCAAATCAGGTATCGTTTTCGACCAGACCCGCAAGGACATGGGGTTCCGCTCGGCGTTGACAGCCTTCGTAGAGAAACCCGATCTGAAGAAGCTGATTCCTCGCAATCAACGACAGTTTATGCCCGAGGAGGCACAGTATGCTTATTGTTCCACACGCCAAGCACTTGAACAGGCTGGCATCACCCAAGAATTCCTTGACGAGCACGAAGTGGGTATCCTCTTTGGCAACGACTCGGTAGCTCAAGCTACATATAAGGCTGTCAGCAAGATCTACGAATACAAGGACACCGCTGCCTGCGGTTCGGGTTCGATTTTCCAGTCGATGAACTCGACGGTGACGATGAATCTGGCTACGCTGTTCCATCTGCGCGGCATCAACCTGACCACGTCGGGTGCCTGTGCTTCGGGCAGTCACGCACTGGGTCTGGCTTATCTGCTCATCAAGGATGGCTTGCAGGACTGCATCATCGCTGGTGGCGCTCAGGAGGTCAATCCCGAATCGGTAGGTTCGTTCGATGGCATCCAGGCATTCTCGACACGTGAGGATGAGCCAACCAAGGCCAGTCGTCCTTTCGATAAGAACCGAGATGGCCTCGTGCCGGGTGGTGGCGCGGCTACCCTCATCGTCGAGAGTCTTGACCATGCGTTGGCACGTGGCGCCAAGCCCATTGCCGAGATTATCGGCTGGGGTTTCAGCGGCAATGGTGACCACATCAGCACACCTAACGTGGCTGGCCCACAGCGTTCGCTGGAGCTTGCCTTGAAGAGCGCAGGTGTAGATATTCATGAGATCGGCTATGTGAATGCCCACGCCACATCGACCCACGCTGGCGACGGACGCGAAGCCATGGCCATTGCCAACGTCTTCGGCGACTACAAGGTGCCCGTAACCTCGACCAAGGGCCAGACAGGTCATGAGATGTGGATGGCTGGTGCTTCGGAGGCCATCTATTCGATTCTCATGATGAAGAACAACTTCATCGCCGGTTCGCTTAACTTCGAAGAGCCTGACGAGGAGACGGCTTGCATCAACGTCGTTGCGAAGACGCAGGAGGCACACTTCGACATGTTCCTCAGCAACAGCTTCGGCTTTGGCGGCACAAACTCGACACTCATTATCAAGAATTATTAATTTAAAAAATAGAAAACTATGACACGTGAAGAAATTATCGATCAAGTAAAGGAAGTCCTCGCTGAGGAATTTGAGGTAGAACAGGATGTCATGACTGACGATGCCGTCATCAAGGACACCCTTGAGCTTGACAGCCTCTCGCTCGTTGACCTCGTTGCAGTGATTGAGCACACCTTCAAGGTGAAGATTCCTGCAGCCGACCTTCCCACCGTCAAGACTTTTGCACAGCTCTACGACTACATCGAGAGCCACCTGTAATAGACGGATAGTTAAATCAAAAGCGCCCTGCGGACCCTTCAATGGTGCGCGGGGCGCAATCTTTATTTGTATGCTATATCAAGGAGAAGATATCAAGAAGCTGATTCCCCAGCGCGACCCTATCATGATGGTCGATGCGCTGGTCAGCGTGGATGGCGACGTGTGTGAGACCGAACTCGCCGTCAGGGACAACAATTTCTTCATCGAGGATGACCAGCTGCTTTCTGAGCCGGGACTCATCGAGCACATTGCACAGTCGGCCAGCGCCTTTGCCGGTTATCGCTGTGTGTTGAAGGGTGAGCCTGCTCCCGTAGGATACATCGGCGAGGTGAAGAAGTTCCATTGCTATCGCCGTCCGGCCATTGGCGACGTGCTCAAGACCACTGTCACAATGGGAGCCGAGGTGAACGGCATCACCATCATCACCGGTGTGACCAACGTGAATGGCGAAGTGGTGGCCGATACCCAGATGAAGATATTTACGGCCGACGAGTGATTGTTGAACCATTGTCCTTCGAAAGAAAACTATGCTACTAAAGGATAAATATTTCAAGGTGCAACAGGAGAACATCCTGACACCCCTTCATGGCGTCTATCTGATCGCGCTGCTTCCTGATGCCGATGTCTATCGTGGACACTTCCCTCATAAGCCGGTTTGCCCTGGCGTGTGCAACATCGAGACCATCCGCGAATGTGCCGAGATGCTTACAGGCAAGGACCTCATGATAAAGACCATCAAGCAATGCCGATTGACGGCTGTGGCCACACCCGAAGTTTGTCCGTTGGTCGATGTCACCGTGATGCTGACTCCCAACCAGGACAGTTCAGCCTACATCATCCAGGCCAGCATTGCCGATGCTGAGACTACGTATATGGAACTCAAGGGAGAGTTCGCAATTATCAAGTAGGTTTTATTTAACGCGAATTACCATGAATTTTCATGAATTATTTTGAAAGATAGTGTCATATACAGACATACTGAAAAATTTACGTTAATTCGCGATAATTCGTGTTAACCATAAAGAATCGAAATGACAAACTTTTTCATCAAGATATATCGTTACTTCGACAAGCATAGGGCAGTGTGGATCATCCTCATGGCCTTGCTGTTGGGGTTCTTCGGATACTTTTCGACCAAAATCTACCTTGAGGAGGACATCGCCCGCCTCCTGCCTTCGTCGAGGAATGAGGACGGAAGCATCAAGCTGGCTTTCTCAAGCCTCAGAATCAAGGATAAGACCTTTATTGCTTTCCACGACCGCGAGGGCATTGGTGTGGATTCGCTTTGCCAGGTGGTGGATGCGTTCTGCGACTCCATTCAGGCCAAGGACAACAGCCGTCCTGAGAGTCAGCATACCATCGGCAACCTCTTCAGCCAGGTGCATACCGAGGACATCATGTTTGAGGCCATCGACTACATGGAGCAGCACATGCCCAATTACATCGATACCTCGGCTTACGCGGGCTTCGACACTTTGCAGACCGAGGCGCACATCATGCGTCAGCTGCTGGAGAACAAGGCACAGGCCAACACCCTCATCGGCGAGGCTTTTCCCGAACTGCTGCAGATGGATCCTATCGGCATGCGCTATGTGCTGATGGACCAGATGAAGGGACTGATGAATGCGGGTGGCAGCTATTCGATTGTCAACAATCACCTGATGGTACCCGATTCGACGGTAGCCATCGTCGTAATCACTCCGCGCTTCGCGAGCACAGACTCGGGACACGGTGCCATCCTCTTCGAGTGGATGAACGACTATATCCAGCAGTTTGAGGCCAGAGCCCCTGGCGTGAAGATTGGTTATTACGGCTCGCCTGCCAACGGTGCCTATAACTCGTGGACCTTGAAGAAGGACATCAAGAGCAATATCATCTGGTCACTGGTCATCGTGCTGCTAATCATCTTTCTCTGTTTCCGCAACTGGAACACCATTCCGCTGCTTCTGCTACCCGTGTTCTTCGGCACCGTGTTCGGTCTGGCGATGATGTACTTCATCAAAGGACAGTTCTCACTCCTTGCCCTGGGCATTGGGGCTGTGGTGCTCGGCGTGGCTTTGAGCTATGTGCTCCATGTGATTACGCACTACAAGTATGTGGGCGATCCCGTACAGGTGCTGAAGGACCAAGTGAAGCCCGTGCTGATGGGCTGCATCACCACCATCGGTTCGTTTCTTGGACTCATCTTCATCCAGACAGACCTCCTGCAGGACTTCGGACTGTTTGCCACGTTTGCCATTGTGGGCACCACGTTGTTCTCGCTGATTTTCCTGCCTCCGTTTTTCGACGAGAGGAAGAACAAGATGAACCGCCATGCCTTCAAGGTCATCGACCGCATCAATGCATATCCCATCGATCGCAACAAGCCTTTGCTGGTCATCATTGCCCTGCTGACAGTGATCTGCGTGGGTTATTACATTTATGGAGGCACCAATTTTGATGCCGACATGCGCAACCTGGGCTATTGGCCGAAGCACCTTGCCGAGACCGATGCGCTGGTGCGCCACAAGACCGATTCGGGCGACCGTCATCAGTATTTCGCAGCCAGCGGTGCCACGATGGAGGAGGCTATCGAGAACTTCTCGCTCATGGCCGAGAAACTCGACTCGCTGCAGGAAGAGGGCCTTGTCACCAAATATACCCGCACATCGGAGCTGTTCATCCCGAAGCGGGTGCAGCAGGAACGCATCGACGCCTGGCACAACTATTGGACCGAGGAACGCCTTGACAACGTACGCACGCTAATCAATAAATGTGCACCCAAGGCGGGTGTGAATGCTGCGGCTTTCGAACCGTTCTTCGAAGCTGCTACGCGCGATTACGAGCCGGATGCCCTTTACGAACAAAGTTTCATTCCCGAAGGGTATCGCACCACGCTGATGGAGCAATCGTACGACAGCTCGTACCTCTGCTTTACCACGGTGTATTGCGAGCTTGATTCGGTGCGTAGTGATTCGACCGACTATCACCTCATCTGCGACGCTGTAGCCAACGAGCCCAACCTGATGGTGCTCGACACCTATTACTATGCCCAGGATACCTTGCGCCAGCTTGGTCAGGACTTCAACGTGCTGCAGTGGGTTTCGATGGCTTTTGTGCTGCTTGTACTGTTGATTTCGTTCAGGTTCAACCTGAAGAACTCGTTGCTCTGCTTCCTGCCCATCGTCATCTCGTGGATCATTGTGCTTGGTGCAATGAACATCTTCGGCATTCGATTCAACCTGATTAACATCATCATCTCGACGTTCATCTTTGGTATAGGTGTCGATTACTCGATTTTCGTGATGAACGGCCTGATTGGGAAGGGTGGTGCAGATACGCGCAAGAACAAGCTCCTCGGTTTTCATAAGACGGCCATCCTCTTCTCGGCTCTTGCCTTGATCGTGACCGTGGGTTCGATGAACTTTGCCGTGCATCCTGCCATCAAGTCGGTCGGCTTTGCCACATTGGTGGGCATGATTGCTGCCGTACTGTTTGCCTATGTCGTTGAGCCGTTCCTCTATCGGAGGCTTTCTTCGAAAGAAGGTTCGAAGGGTTCGAAGGTTTGAGAGGCAGCCAAGCTTGGCTGCTGAAATAAACGGGGTTAAGAAAGGTTTGAAAGGATAAGAATATGAAATACGACATCGTAATAGTTGGCTCCGGTCTGGGCGGCCTCCAATGCGGTTTGATCCTGGCCAGGCGCGGTATGAAGGTGGTGATACTGGAGCGCCAGCAGCAGCCGGGTGGATGTATGCAGAGTTTCCGTCGCCATGGCGAGCTGCTCGATACCGGCATGCATTATGTGGGCGGTATCGGCGAGGGCGGTTGCCTTTATGCTCCGTTCAAGTATTTGGGACTGATGGATCTGCCGTGGCAACACCTCGACCCTACGGGTTTCGACCGTGTGACCATCGGTGACCGCACATTCAAATATGCTGAGGGTGCCGAAGCTTTCATCGAAACCCTTTCGCAAGACTTCCCACGGGAGCGCAAGGGCCTGGAGAAATACTGTAACATCATGAGCGAGGTGTGCGACCACCTCTACGATGCCATCCTGCCGCGCGACGAGGTGGACTTCTTCACCCAGTCGCTCTTTGCCTCAAGCACCTACGATTTCCTGCACGAGACGTTCAGTGACGAGCTCCTGATCAATGTATTGAGCGGTTCGTCACTCAAGATGGAGCTCGCCAAGGATACCCTTCCCCTCTATAATTTCGCACAGGGCAACAATTCGTTCATCCAGGGTTCGTATCGCCTGCGTGGTGACGGCAACCTCATCGTCAATCGGTTGATGGACCAGATAAAGGAGATGGGAGGCGAGATAATCTGCAACTCAGAAGTCGAGGAGCTCATAGAGAAGGACGGTCGCCTTGTGGCAGCACGTTGCAAGAACGGCGAGGTGTATGAAGGCATCTGGTTTATCAGCAATGCGCATCCTGCCGTCACTGTAGGTTTGGTGAAGGAATCGACGAAAATGAAGAAGGTATATCGCAACCGTATCCTGCGACTCGAGAACACTTACGGCATGTTCACCACTTCGCTGATTTTGAAGCCAGGGTCGCTGAAATACTTCAACTGGAACCAGTACATTTACCTGAAGCCCAATGTATGGACCTACTTCAACGAGGATGGGCCCGTGCAGGGCTGTCTGGTTTCGTGTCGTTGCCCCATCGAAGGCGATGATGCACGCATCCTCGACATCCTCACTCCGTTGCCGTGGGAGAAGATTTCGAAGTGGGAGAATACCACCGTCGGACGCCGTGGCGAAGATTACAAGGCGATGAAGGAACGCCTATATAACGAGTGCGTTACCTTGGCCGAGCGATTCATCCCCGGTCTGCACAATAAGGTGGAGGCGCATTACAGCTCTACGCCTTTGACCTATCGCGACTATACGCTTACGCCCAATGGATCGTGCTATGGAGTGCGCAAGGATTATCACAATCCGATGATGACCTTGCTGTCGGCCAAGACACCCATCCCCAACCTCCTCCTTACCGGCCAGAGCTTGACCCTGCACGGATTGCTCGGCGTGACGATGACTTCGTTGTTCACTGTGGCCGAGATCATCGGCAAACAGGCTGCTTGGGAGATTACACAGACGAAGTAAGGAGAGACACCCTCGGTCCCCCTGCTTAGGGGGAGGAAGGGGTCGTTTGAGAGGTTTGATGGTTTGAGGGGCAGCCAAGCTTGGCTGCTGACGAAGACGAAGGGAGGGCGCTGGTTAAACCATTGGGGCTTACAATGGTCAAAGAAATGATTCCCGCAGACAATTGTTATTTGTTAATTGTTATTTGTTAATTATGAAATACGCTTTAGTTACAGGAGGTAGTCGCGGTATTGGCCGTGCGGTGAGTGTCAAACTCGCACAACTGGGCTACCATATCATCATCAATTATGTGAGCCGCACCGATGCAGCTGAGGAAACCTTGCGGCTGGTTCGCGAGGCAGGCAGCGATGGCGAAATGCTGCAGTTCAATGTCGGTGACGCCGAGCAGGTCAGGACTGCGCTCGAGAATTGGCAGAAGGCCCACGAGGATGAATACATCGAGGTGGTGGTCAACAATGCCGGCATCCGTCGCGACAACCTGATGGCTCTCATGCCAGCCGAAGACTGGTACAGCGTCATCAACGTCACGCTCGGCGGCTTCTATAATGTCACGGCTCCACTCATCCCGCAGATGCAGTTCCACAAGTTCGGCCGCATCATCAACATGGCCAGCGTGAGCGGAATCATGGGTATGCAGGGACAAACCAACTACAGTGCTGCCAAGGGCGGACTGGTAGCTGCCACCAAGGCACTTGCCAAGGAAGTTGCCCGCAAGAACATCACCGTCAATGCCGTGGCTCCAGGTTTCATCAAGACCGATATGGTGGAGGGCCTCGACGAGGCTGCTTTGAAGAAGACCATCCCCGCCAATCGTTTCGGACAACCTGAGGAAGTGGCAGAGCTTGTCGCCTTCCTGGCATCTCCACAGGCCGGCTACATCACCGGCAACGTGATCAGCATCAATGGCGGACTTTATACTTGATTGAAAACTCGGAATAATCGGAATACTCGGAGTCCTCGGAATACTCCGATAACTCTGATTACTCAGAGCACTCCGATAACTCCGAAAAAAACAAAAAAATATGAAAAAAATCGTCAGAATAATGGCCATGGCCCTTGTGGCCTCGATTGCAACCCTTTCTACTTCGGTTTCGACCATCCAGGCACAGGACCAGGATGTGATGAAGCAGGCTATGGAAGGCTATCAGAAAATCAGTTCGATGACAGCTTCGGTCAAGAAGACCACCCACAACACGATGGTTACCAAGGACCAGGTTTCAACAGGCACGTTCTACTTCAAGAAGCCAGCGAAGATGTGTATTTCGACCAATGGCGGCAAGGATAAGCTTGTGACCGACGGCGAGACGTTCACCATCGTTCAGGATGGCAAGGCTTCGACTGCTACGGGCAGTGGTTCATCGTCGTTGGGTCCACTCACCACTGCCATAAAGAACATCACCAGCGGTAACACCGATACAGACCTCAGCGATGTGGCTGATGTCGATATGGAACGCGATGATACCAGCATGACGATGACCATCGCGCCTATCACAGCCAATGCAGCCGAGCGTCGCAAACTCCTTTATCAGTCGTTCGTCATCGTGATTGATACGAAAGCTGGAGAGTTGCGTAGCGTGCGCCTCAATGGCAAGTCGGGCAACTATGAGCTGTATGAGTTCTCGAACTACAAGATGGATGTGCCCGTGAATGATTCCGTGTTCGATGTGAAATAAGCAATGGACATGAAACTGGAAGACGTCACAAGGATTCCCGTCAAGTTCAGTGAGATTGATTCCATGGGGCGTGCCTGGCACGGCTCCTACATCAAGTATATGGAGGATGGCCGCGAGTCGTTCGGACGTCATTTCCCAGGCATTGGTTATGCCGACATGGTTGCCGCAGGCATACTGGCTCCTATCGTTGATGTGCATGTGAAGTACTACGGCCCATTGGAACTCAACGATGTGGCCGTGATACGTACCACCTACGTTCCCAAGCGCGGCGCACGTTTGGACTATCGCTACGAGATACGTCGTGAGCGCGACGATGCGCTCTGTTGCCGTGCCACTACCATCCAGCTTTTCATCGACCAAAAGCAGGAGTTGATGCTGGAGGAGCCACAGTATTACATCGACTGGAAACAGCGATACGGCATCGAAGATGATTGAGCAAACATAAAATATCAGCGGGCTACCGAAATCCAATCGGTAGCCCGCTGATTTATAGTTGGTCGATTAGAACGTCAAGAACAGGCCGATATTAGCATATATGGGATAGAGTGTCTGCTCAACAGTCTTGAAGTCGCTGTCGAAGACACCCGTCAGACCCCAGTTGATATCGGTCATGATGCCCACATGCTGCGAGAGTCGCCAGTCGAAGCCCATGGCAACACCATATTGGCGATCTTCAATCTCGTCGCTGAAATCGTAGGTGGCCCATTCGCCCTCCTTATCACCCATGTTGATGCGAGGACCGGTGGGATCGCCCTGTCGTAAGTAACCGTCGGAGGCAATACCGCTGAAATCCTTGTCGGTCAGTATAGAAATGTACGGACCGACTTTCCATGTGACTCTATTGCCCAGGCGGCAAGTAAGCATTACGGGGATGGTGAGCATCCATTGCGTTACCTCCTGCTTGACGTGACCGGTGAAGAGACCTTCCATCCTACTGTCACCTTTCACCAGTTCCATGCGATAACCCTTGGTGGTCACCTTGGTGTCCATGGCCTTGTTCTCGTAGTGCACACCTGCCAATATTCCCAATCTGCCAGGAGTCAGTTGAAAGTCGATGCCTCCCATCACGGATGGTGTGGGTTTGAAGGAATCGATACTGCGAATGGTGGCGGGAACGCCGAGAGGTGCTGTTCCACCAATATTGTAGCCGGCGCGAACAATCACATGAAAAAACTTATTCTTCTTATCTTGGCCAAAGGTATTACTTGCCAATAACAACGACATGAAGAATGCCAGACTGATGATAATAATCCTTTTCATGATGCGTCAGTTGTTTCGAGTTCTTCAAATGATACCTCTACCTCGTCCACGTAAAGAACGCTTCCGACAGCTCCTTCGAACGAGGCACCTTCCTTGCTCGACGAGAACACAAGTGTCATGTTGTAACCTTGTGAGGTTAAGATCTTGGTGTCGGCCTCGTCGCCTTCGAAGAACATCTCGAAACGTGTCCATTCATCGGTGGGCGGCAGCGACTCAACCTGAGCCTTCTTTACGATGTAGGGGCTCGAGAGCACATCGTTGCCATACAGGTACACATCGTTGCCTTCGGTGTCCTTGTTGCGATAGAACACGGCATAGATGCTTGCCTCGTCGGTGCGAGAGGGAATTTCATTCATGTCCTTGTCGGTGAAGACGGCACCTGGATGGTATTTGTAATAACCCGTTACTCGTACAGGAACACGGTCGATGGGACGACCGAACTCGGTAGCCTTCAACGCATCGATGAGCACATTTTCGAGAATGAACTTGCCCATAAAGAGATTGCCTGCTGCAATAGGTTTGCCGAACAGGTGGCCTAGTGAGCCTGCATCCTGCGTATTGAGGCAAACACCGCGTCCGGCATACCCGTTCGGAGTGGAATAGGTGGGTTGATCCTCTGGTTTCGAGTCAGTCTTGACCAGGACGGCACCCGAATTGCCTGAAGCCCAGATGTTGTGGTGTGTGCCCATCTGATCGACTTCGTAGAACTCATGATAGTAGTTGCCGTAGAGTTCTACGGTCTCGTAGTTTTCGAAGCTGAACTTGTAGGTGGGGAGGTTAAGCTCTTTGAAGGCCACAGCGTATTGGCGTTTCCATTCACCATCCTCGGATGTCACTGTATATGTCACGGGACCTTTCGAGAAGTCCTGTTCCGAGCCGTTGGCTGGTTCGATGGTAGCACCCGGGGTGATGTTGAAATGCACTGGCAACTTCTTTGGCATCGAGATAAGCGAGCGTACAGTGAAAACAATCTCCCTTTCCGATGTCGAGATGTTTTCCAAGCGCATCTGTGACTTATTGTAGAAGATTTCGGCATATTGGTCGCCCTCCACCCATGCGCTTAAGATGTCGCATTCTGCGTTGGGCAGTTCGTCCTTGATGCACGAGGAGAACAACAGGATGAACAGCAACGCAAATGAATAACGTTTCCTCATACAACAGTTATTTGGCGGGTTCCCATTTGCAGCGGACGGGCGACACAATGGCACCCTCCTTCTTCAGTTCGGCAAAAGCCTTGTCAACTTCCTTGCGGTCGGCACCCAGTGCCTTGGTTACATCACCTGCCGAGACGGGTTTGCCAGCCTCACGCATTGCCTTTAATACTTGTTCTTTCATAGTTATAGTTTTTTATGTGTTAGGACTGTAGTGTAACATTCACGCAGCAAAGGTAAGATATTATATTTGTATTTCCAAATATTTTAACGTATTTCTATATAATTAGCGTCATTTTCTTGGAAATTACCCTGACGAAGTCACTGTCCATAAGGCAGGTATTGGTCAGTATTGAAAAAAACGTGTCAAAAGTCCGGAGACCTTTGACACGTCATTTTATTCAATCTTGATGCAAGATCAGCACTGAGCGAGCTTGCCGTCAGAGCCAAGCACATTGACGATCTTGTGGATGTACATCTTCTTCATGTTGTCACGTGCAGGAGTGAGGTACTGACGTGGATCGAAGTGAGATGGGTTCTCAGCGAGGTGCTTGCGGATAGCAGCAGTCATGGCAAGACGAGAGTCGGAGTCGATGTTGATCTTGCAGACAGCGCTCTTGGCAGCTTCGCGGAGCTGCTCCTCGGGAATACCGATGGCATCGGGCAACTTGCCACCATAAGCGTTGATGGTGTCAACCTCTTCCTGTGGAACAGATGAAGAACCGTGAAGAACGATCGGGAAGCCGGGGAGCTTCTGCTCGATCTGATGGAGCACGTCGAATGCGAGTGGGGGAGGAACGAGCTTGCCGGTCTTGGGATCGCGGGTGCACTGCTCGGGCTTGAACTTGTAAGCGCCGTGGCTGGTGCCGATAGAGATGGCGAGAGAGTCGCAACCTGTGCGGGTAGCGAAGTCAATTACCTCTTCGGGCTTGGTGTAATGGCTAACCTCAGAGGCAACCTCATCCTCTACACCTGCGAGTACACCCAGCTCACACTCTACGGTAACATCGTACTTGTGGGCATATTCAACTACCTGACGAGAGACCTTGATATTCTCCTCGTAAGGAAGAGCCGAGCCGTCGAACATCACTGATGAGAAGCCCATGTCGATGCAGTCCTTGCAAGTCTCGAAGCTGTCACCGTGGTCGAGGTGAAGCACGATTTCGGGATGTGCGCAGCCAAGCTCCTTGGCATAAGCAACAGCACCTTCAGCCATATAGCGGAGGATCGTTGGGTTGGCATACTTGCGTGCGCCCTTCGAAACCTGCATGATCACTGGAGACTTGGTTTCAACTGCAGCCTGTACGATAGCCTGCATCTGCTCCATAGTGTTGAAGTTAAAGGCTGGGATAGCATAACCGCCATCTACTGCTCTCTTGAACATCTCGCGGGTATTCACGAGACCGAGATCTTTGTAGTTAATCATAATTTGAGTTTTTAATTAAATTGTTGGTTGGTATTGTTGTATCAGTTAGTCACTGCTTAAGTTTTCGGGAAGACATTTACTATTAAACGATGCAAATATAGCAACTTTTATTTGAAAAGCACAATTTTATTCGCAAAAAATATGCTTTTCGTGTTTTTTTTGTGAAAATCGTAATGTAGAGTGAAAAAAAATTGCAAAAAGTTTGGAGGTTTTAAAAGTTTGCCTTATCTTTGCGCCGCAATTTGTCAAGAATTATGAATAATTTGTCTGGCCGATTTTACTTTTACTATTATTATTACTTTGCTGAAGGTAAGGTCGGGAAAACGTGTGCATAACTGCATACGATGACATCAAAGATAGACTATAAAATCCCGACCATGTGAATATGGCCGGGATTTTTTATTTCATTTATATATTATGCAACAGAGATTACGTGTGGCCATTCAAGGCCAGGAGGGATGTTACCACGAGATGGCAGCCCGCGAGTATTTCAAGGATCGTGATGTCGAGATTGTTCCGTGCAATACTTTCCAGTCGGAGTTTGACACGATGGCTGCCGACCCGCGTGTGCTGGGCGTAATTGCCATCGAGAACACCATCGCGGGCAACTTGTTGTCGAATCATGAATTGTTGCGTCAGTCGCAGCGACAGGTGATAGGGGAGCAGCGTCTCCATATCAGTCACGTCCTATGTTGTGTGCCGGGGCAGCAGTTGGAGGATATCGTTGAAGTCAATTCGCATCCTATTGCCCTGCTGCAATGCGAGGTCTTCCTCCAGTCGCAGTTGCCAAAGGCCAAGGTCGTGGAAATGGCCGACACGGCAGGCTCTGCGAAGATCATCATGGATAACAAGATGTTGGGACACGCTGCCATTTGCTCGGAATATGCAGCCAACCTCTATGGCTTGCAAATACTGGCTCGCTCCATCGAGACCAACAAGCGCAACTTCACCCGTTTCCTTGTGCTGCAGGACAAGTATTCGGTGCTTATCGAGACAGACAGGATGAAGGTCAACAAGGCCAGCATCGAGTTTTGCGTGAGACACACGCAAGGTTCGCTTACCAAGGTGCTCACCATCCTCTCGTTCTACGACATGAACCTCACCAAGATTCAGTCAATGCCCATTATCGGACGTGAATGGGAGTATCGTTTCTTCGTCGATATGACGTTCACCGATTATATGGCCTATCGCAATGCGCTCGATGCCATCATGCCTTTCACCACCGACTTCATGATACTGGGTGAATATACCGAAAACCTAATGGAGATAGACGTATGAAAGAAATCAAGCCTGCTGACCGTATCAGCCACGTCGAAGAATACTACTTCAGCCGCAAGTTGAAGGAGGTGGCCAGGATGAATGCTGACGGAGGACTGCCTGTGATCAGTCTTGGTGTCGGTGGCCCCGACTTCATGCCTTCTCAACAGACCATCTTTGCTTTGATGGAAGATGTGATGAAGCCCGATGCTCACAGCTATCAGTCGTACGTGGGTCTCCCTGCTTTGCGCAAGGCGTGGAGCGAATTCTATCAGCGTTGGTACGATGTCGATCTGGATCCTGCCACGGAGATGATTCCGCTCATCGGTTCAAAGGAAGGCATCATGCATGTCTCGATGGCACTGCTCAATCCTGGAGACAAGGTGCTCGTGCCCGATCCAGGCTATCCCACCTATTCGTCGGTGAGCAAGCTTGTGGGAGCAGAGATCATCAAGTACGACCTGAAGTACGAGAACGACTGGGAGCCGGATTTCGCTGCCCTTGAGAATACTCCTGGTATAGATGACGTGAAGGTGATGTGGGTCAATTATCCTCACATGCCGACGGGGCACTGTGCCTCGCTTGAATTGCTGAAGCGCATCGTTGATTTCGGACGTCGTCATGGCATCGTCATCATCAATGACAATCCCTATTCGTTCATTTTGAACGATCAACCCATGTCGATCATGCAGGTCGAAGGAGCCAAGGACATCTGTCTGGAGTTCAATTCGATGTCGAAAAGTCACTCGATGGCGGGCTGGCGACAGGGCATCGTGGTAGGCAAAAAGGAATACATCGACTGGATTCTGCGTGTGAAGTCGAATGTCGATTCGGGTATGTTCCGACCCGTGATGAAAGCGGCCATCGCTGCCCTTGGTGCTCCAAAGGAATACTTTACGCAGCTGAACGAGGCCTATCGTGTGCGCCGCATCGCTGCCGAGCAGATCATGTATTATCTGGGATGTGAATTCGACCCTGAACAGCGAGGACTCTTTCTTTGGGGGCGTATCCCTGACAAGTTCGACCACTGCGAGGAACTGACCGAACCTATCCTCCACAAGGCACGCGTCTTCCTCACACCAGGCTTCATCTTTGGCCGCAATGGCGAGCGTTTTGTGCGAATCAGCCTCTGCGCACCCTTCGAGAAGATGCAGGAGGCGTTGCTCCGCATCAAGGCAGCGGGACTTTAGGCGGCTCTCTAGATAATCTAGAAAATCTAGAGGACCTAGAGACTCTAGAATAATTGATAACAATTAACTTTATCACTTATAAACAATGGAAATGACATTCTCACCGCTGCTGCCGCAGCTCGAAAGCAAGCGACCCCTGGTAATTGCAGGCCCTTGTAGTGCAGAAAGTGAAGAACAGGTGCTGACCACTGGACATGCCCTTGCCCAACAGGGTATCAAGCTCTTCCGCGCCGGTATTTGGAAACCACGCACCAAGCCCGGAGGTTTCGAAGGCGTAGGCGTCATTGGATTGCCTTGGCTCCAGAAACTCAAGGCCGAGACTGGCTTGCTTACCTGTGTCGAAGTAGCCACCAAGGCGCATGTTGATGCAGCACTGGCCTTTGGCGTCGATGTGTTGTGGATAGGCGCACGTACCACCGCCAATCCATTTGCCGTACAGGAGTTGGCCGATGCACTGGCTGGCAAGGACGTGCCTGTGCTGATCAAGAATCCCGTCAACCCCGACATCGAACTTTGGATTGGTGGCATCGAGCGCATCTACCGTGCAGGCATTCGTCGCATGGGCGCCATTCATCGCGGTTTTTCGAGCGCCGACAAGACCATCTACCGCAATGTTCCTCAGTGGCATCTGCCCATCGAGTTGCGTCGCCGTCTGCCTCAGTTGCCCATCATTTGCGACCCATCGCACATTGCGGGTCGTCGCGACCTCATCCAGCCCCTCTCGCAACAGGCTATGGACCTTGGGTTCGACGGACTCATCATCGAGAGCCACTGCAATCCCGATGCTGCATGGAGTGACGCCAAGCAGCAGGTCACTCCGGCTCGATTGGAGGAGATTCTCGGCAACCTGATCATTCGTAACAACGTGGTCCACACCGAAGACCTGCGCGATTTGCGTGGACAGATTGACGAGATTGACGACCAGATTATCGCTATTTTGAGTAAACGTATGCGCATCTCACGCGAGATCGCCCTTTACAAGAAGGAACATTCGATGCCTGTGCTTCAGGCCACTCGTTACGATGAGATCCTCACCAAGCGCAGCGAGCAGGGTGCCACCCTCGAAATGGCACCTGAGTTCATCAAGGAAGTCTTTGAGGCTATCCACGCAGAATCAGTACGCAAACAAATGGAGATCCTGAATCAATGAGAATCTGTATCATGGGTGCCGGCAAGATGGGCATGTTCATGGCCGACACACTTTGCATGGACCACGATGTGGCCATCTATGCCCGCCGTCCCGAGAAATTACGTTATTGTCTCAACACCCGTCGGTTTACGACGATGGACGAGATTGAGGCCTTTGATCCCGACCTGCTCATCAATGCGGTGACCATCAAGAACACCCTATCGGCTTACGAGGAAGTGTTACCACACTTGCGACCTTCGTGCATGCTCTCCGACATCGCATCGGTCAAGACCGGGTTGCCTGAGTTCTATGCGAAGTGCGGTCATCCATTCGTTTCGACGCATCCGATGTTCGGCCCGACATTCGCTAATCTGAACGATTTAAGTCAGAACTATACTGTCATTATCAAGGAGTCGGACCCTTTCGGCAAGGCATTCTTCCGCGAAGTGTATGCCGGACTTCAGCTCAATATCTACGATTACACTTTCGAAGAGCACGACGAGACTATTGCCTATTCGCTTTCTATCCCCTTCGTCTCGACGCTCGCTTTTACAGGCGTCATGAAGCCGCAAGATGCTCCAGGCACCACGTTCAAGAAGCACATGGCCATTGCCCGAGGGCTATTGAGCGAAGACGACTACCTTCTGACCGAGATTCTTTTCAATCCCTACAGCCCTGGCCAGATTGATAAAATCTGTGCCCGACTGGCGGAGCTTTCGGACATCATCAAGCAGCATGACAACGAGCGATTGCTCGCCTACATCAACGAGTGTCGTGCAAATATCAAGGACCAGCGATAGCGCTGGCCCTTTTTATATGGATGAAAAACATTGGCCAAGTATGCCAAACTGAACGAATTTCTTATTTATTTCAAGAAATTGTATAAAAATTGAAGGTTTTTTGTACATTATTAAAATATTTTTTGTATCTTTGCGCCCGTGTTATCTTTTTACCACCATTTTTGAGATACGGCAATAAATAATAAATTATACATTTAATATGAAAAAACTTCTATCCTTCATTGTGACTCTGGTTATGAGCATCGCGGTGATGATGGCGCAGAAGCAGGTGACAGGTACTGTCGTCTCAGCCGAGGACAAGGAGCCCGTAATCGGTGCCTCGATTGTCGTCAAGGGCACGCAGACGGGCACAACCACCGACATTGACGGCAAGTTCAGCCTCAGGGTCCCTGACAACGCCAAGACGCTGGTGATTTCGTACATCGGCATGAGGACACAGGAGATCGCCCTCAAGGGCAAGACGCACTTGGATGTTTCCCTCGAATCGGATGAGCAGGTCATCGAAGAAGTTGTCGTCACCGGTATGGGCAAGGTCGATAAGCGAATGTTTACGGGTGCTTCGACCAACCTGAAGGCCGATGCCATGATGCAAGCCGGAGCCAACGACGTGAGCCGTTCGCTCGAAGGTCGTGTGGCTGGTGTGCAGGTTACCAACGTGAGTGGTACATTCGGTACTGCTCCAAAAATCCGTATTCGTGGTGCTACATCCATCTATGGCAACTCGAAGCCCCTTTGGGTAATCGATGGTGTGATTTATGAAGATAACGTCGATGTAAGTTCCGATGAACTCTCGTCGGGTGATGCAAAGACCCTTATCTCTTCGGCTGTTGCCGGTTTGAACTCAGACGATATCGAGTCGTTCACCGTGCTCAAGGACGGTTCGGCTACTTCGATCTATGGTGCGCGCGCTATGGCTGGTGTGATTGTCATCACCACCAAGAAAGGTCAGAAGGGTCGTGCCACCCTCAATTATACGGGTGAGTTCACTACTCGTTTGAAGCCTTCTTACCGCGACTACAACATCATGAATTCGCAGGAGATGATGGGTGTGTACAAGGAGATGGCCGAAAAGGGTTGGCTCCAGCTCGAGAATCTTGCCAATGCCTCGAATACGGGTATCTATGGTTACATGTTCCAACAGCTTCGCAGCTACAACTCTTCGACGGGCACTTTTGGTCTCGAGAATACCGAAGCCGCACGCAACGCCTACCTGCAGCAGGCCGAGTTCCGCAACACTGACTGGTTCGATCTCCTCTTCTCGACGGCTGTCAGCCAGTCTCATTCGGTCAGCATGTCAGCCGGTACCGACAAGTCGCAGAGCTACTTCTCGATGTCGCTCATGAACGACCCCGGACAGTATGTGAACCGCAGCAAAGTACGTCGTTATACGTTCAATGCCAACACTTCGTACGACATCCTGAAGAACCTGACTATCCGTTTTGCAGCTTCGGGCACCCATCGTGACCAGGAGGCTCCCGGTTCGCTCAATCAGACCACCGACGTGGTGACGGGTGAGGTGAAGCGTGACTTCGACATCAACCCCTTCAGCTACGCGATGAATACCAGCCGCTGCTTGGATCCCAACATCAACTACACGCGCTTCTATACTCGCTTCAACATCTTTGATGAGTTGGAGAACAACTACAACGACATCAATGTAAATGAGTTGATGTTCCGTGGCGAGGTGGAGTTCAAGCCCTTCCGTGGTCTCACTCTCAATGGTTTCGCTTCGGCTCGTATGACTTCGGTGAAGCGCATTCAGAACGTGATGGACGACTCCAACCAGGCTAATGCCTATCGCGCAGGTACGGATGCTACCGACGACAATTCGACAGTCCGTGACTCCAACTCCTTGCTTTATACCGATCCTGATAATGATCTGGCACTGCCTGAGTCGGTGCTCCCCGTCGGTGGTATCCGTTATCAGTACGACGACGCGATGCGTTCGTTCATGTATCGTATGAATGCCGATTACCGCAACGTCTTCAAGGATGTGCATACTGTCAATGCCATGATTGGTTCAGAGTTGGAGATGCTGCACCGCACTTCGTCCTACATGACGGGCTGGGGCTATCAGTACAACAACGGTGGCATCACCTATACTCCATATCTTTGGCTGAAGCAGTGTAACGAGGAGAATACCGAGTATTTCGGCGAGTCATTTGCGAAGACCAATACGCTGGCTTATTTCGCAACGGCAACTTATAGCTACGATCAGCGCTACACCCTGTCGGGCACTTATCGCTACGAGGGCACCAACCGATTGGGTAAGGCTACCAGCAGCCGCTGGCTCCCGACGTGGAACGTTTCGGGCAGCTACGACATCGCTGCCGAACCATGGATGGAGCGCTTCAACAAGTGGCTCTCGATGATGAAGATCCGTGTATCTTACTCTTTGACGGCCGACACCGGTCCGACCTATGTGACCAATGCCACTGCCATCTACAGGACTGCCAACCTCTGGCGTCCTACCAATTCGGCGGCCGAATCGATGATCTACATCTCCGACATTGCCAATACCGAGTTGACCTACGAGAAGAAGCATGAGTTCAATGTAGGTGTCGATTTGGGCTTCCTCGGTGACCGCATCTCCATTGTCGCCGACTACTACAAGCGTAACAACTTCGACCTCATCGGTACAGCCTATACACAGGGCGCCGGTGGCGTGATTTCGAAGATGGCCAATGTGGCTGACATGAAGTCGAGCGGTGTCGAGTTCTCGCTGTCCACCGTGCCTGTCAAGACAAACCGTTTCACCTGGAACCTTGACTTCAACTACACGTACGCAACCAACGAGATTACCAGGTTCAATACAGCTGACCGCGCCGTCGATCTCGTTACGGGTGCCGGTTATGGTGTGGAAGGCTTCCCTGTGCGCGCACTCTTCAGCTATAAGTTCGCTGGCCTCAATGATGAAGGTCTTCCCCAGGTCTATAATGAGTCAGGCAATGTCACTGTAGGTGATCTCAACTTCCAGGAAACCGAAAACCTGACCGAGTATCTCATTTATGAGGGTCCTGGTGATCCAACTTGGAACGGTTCGTTGGGCAATACGTTCTCCTATGACTTCGGAAAGGGCGGCAAACTGTCACTCAACGTCTATGTGACCTATTCGGGTGGCAACAAGGTGCGTCTCGATCCTGTCTTCCACTATGCATACAGCGACCTCTCGTCTCTCCCACGTGAATTCAAGAATCGCTGGATGGTGGCTGGCGATGAAGGTGTGACCGACATCCCGACTATCGCTACCAAGAACCAAGTGGATCGCTATGGCTCGACCAACCTCAGCACTGCCTACAATGCCTACAACTATTCTTCCGCACGTATCGCCAAGGGTGACTTCGTTCGTATGAAGGAAATTTCCATCACCTACGGTCTGCCTAACGATGTTGTACGCAAGACACGTGTATTGAGCAGTGCTTCGCTCAAGCTCTCCGGCACCAACCTCTTCCTGATTTATGCCGATGACGCATTGAATGGTCAGGATCCCGAGTATGTCAATGCCGGTGGTGTGGCTTCTCCTATCTCCAAGCAGTTTACTGCTACTCTTCGTCTCGGTTTCTAACGTATAACATGATGTTCAAACAATATGAATACACCTTTTAAATATATATATAGGAGCATGATTCTGGCTGCAGCTGCAATGGTGGTTGCATCGTGCCAGGACAAACTTGACGAGGTGCCTGATAACCGAACAGAGATTGACACTCCCAAGAAGGTGGCTTCTCTGTTGACTTCCGGTTATCCTGATAATACTCCAGCAGTGATTTGCGAGTTGACAGGTGACAACTATGTTGACAACAACGTAGTGGTTCCCGCAACTCACCGTGATGCCTATCAGGACTTCCATGAGGAGGCATACAAGTGGGTCGATATCAATAACTATTCAATGGGCGCACAGGATACTCCCTACTCTGTTTGGCAGTCCTACTATGGTGGCATTTCCGTATGTAACCATGCCATTGCAGCCATGAAGGAGATGTGCCCCGGTATCGAGACCATGTCGGCTACCGACATTGCCATTAACTATCCCGAGGTTTCGGCTTCATGGGGTGAGGCTATGGTGCTTCGTGCTTACCTTCACTTCATGCTTGTCAACATCTTTGCCGAGGCTTACAAGAACGATCAGCTGAGCCTGAGTGACAAGGGTGTTCCCTATGTAACCGAGCCAGAGACCGTCGTGTATGTGGATTATGGACAGTCGGAGTATCTTCACAACGTGAAGGAGACCTACGACATGATCGAGCGTGACCTTTTGGCTGGCCTTCCACTTATCGACGACAACAACTATTCGGTTCCTGCCTATCACTTCAACCGCAATGCTGCCAATGCATTTGCAGCACGCTTCTTTCTCTTCAAGCGTGACTATGCGAAGTGTATCCATTATGCCGATGAGGCCCTTGGAAACAATCCTTCGTCAATGCTTCGCAAGTGGTCGTCGATGAATAAGAACACCATCAACTCCTGTCTGCTTGACTACAACGATGAGACCGCCCCCTGCAACTTCATGATTCAATCGACCTATTCGGTTCAGGATCGTATGCTATCGGCTTGCCGTTATGCCATCAATTCCGGTACAACCTTCACGAAGGATAACACCAGCTATACTGTTCCCTCCACGTACGATATCATATACAGAGGTGGCGGCCCGAATTGGAGTGGCCAGCTTTCCTGCTATGATAACTGTATCTATGTATGGGGCGCTGGTCAGCAGTATGGCGTATGGCTTTTCACGGTCTATGAGTATTTCGAATACACCGACAAGATTGCCGGTATCGGATATGTCCACATGCTTTATCATCCCTTCACTGCCGAAGAGACTCTGCTCTGTCGTGCTGAGGCAAAACTTTATATGGGTGATCGTGATGGCGCCATTCAGGATTTGGGCTTCTGGACCAGTGGCAAACTCGTAACCAACGAACTCACTCTTTCGAACATCACTCGCAAGTATTCGCGTGAGAGCAATAACATTTACTGCGGCTCGTTGCATCCTTCAGAGATGGGCTTCGAGAAGGTGCTGACTGGCGATGACCTTGCCGTTCTTGACTGTGTGCTCCATTTCCGTCGCATCGAAACGATGTTTGAGGGTTTGCGTTGGTTTGATATCAAACGCTATGGTATAGAGATAGTTCATTACTATCGCGGAGCAAACGAAGACGAAATACATATCGATACGATGCCTTGGAATGATCCACGTCGCGTGCTTCAGCTCCCCAAGAACGTCATCGATGCCGGCTATCCCGCCAACCGTGGCACCTCGGGTGCTGTTATAGGCGGAAGTTCGGCCAGCGTAGTACATGAACTTTCGAAGGACGATGAGGTTAATCCAATCAGGTTGTCAAACAATTAATAGTATCAGAAGAATGAAAAAGATATTCCAAACAATCATGGTGCTGTCAGCGATGCTGGCTGTCACTTCATGCGGAAATGATGACGACTTCACCGAGTCCATCTTCGATACCAATATTGCAGCTGTTGACCAGAACTCGGTCACTGCACCTTTTGACCAGTGGCTGTACGATAATTTCGTAGTGCCCTACAACACAGAAATCCAGTACAAGTTCAACTTCACGGCTTCCGACTTGAGCTATCAGCTGGCTCCTGCCGACTACAAGAAGTCGCAGTTGCTCTCTCACTTCATCAAATACCTTTTCTACGAGGTTTATGATAAGTATGGCGAGAAGGATCATAACGGCAACCCAATCTTCATGAAGACCTACGGTCCGCGTATCTTCCATTTCATCGGTTCGGCAGCCTATAGTCCTACTACGGGCACCGAGACGCTGGGTTATGCATCGGCCGGCGTGAAGATTACGCTTATCAACGTGAATGATATGCGCACCGTGACCCCAGGTATGGACTTCACAGCCGAAGACATGTTTTTGCTCAATCAACGTCAGTTCCACACGATGCATCATGAGTTCTCCCACATCCTGCATCAGACCAAGTCATATCCAACGACTTTCGGTATCGTTACAGCAGGTTCCTACGAGCCGCGTAACTGGCAGGAGCGCGATTCGTGCGACAGCCATGCTCTTGGTTACGTCACCCAGTACGGTTCGTCGGCCACTTATGAGGATTTCGTCGAGACTCTTTCGTGTACCATCACCGACACCGACGATCGTTGGATGAATACCATCATCGAATGCTGTCTGAACGGTGGTGTAAAGTCGGGCGACAAGGAGCAGATCTATACGCTCATTGACAGTCTGGAGATTGACAACTTCGACGATCCAAAGATGCACTGGAACAACTTCACCATCTTTGAGGAGTTGGTGACCGATAGCGATACGGGTGAGAAGGTACATTCGCGTTATATCCTTGATGACCATCTTAGCGATTCGCGTTCGCACCTCCAGGCCAATCTGACGAATACCGAGTATTCGAAGTACAGTTGGGTCACCTATAAGAGCTTCACATCGTTCCGCGATTATCTCGACAACTGGGTGACCTACGATTCGAGCGACGAGACCAAGGGTATCAACGCCTTGCTTAAGAAGATTGATATCGCCAGCAAGTGGTACACCGAATACTGGGGATTCCATCTCTTCACCATTCGTCGTGAAGTCGATTATCGCCAGAAACACATCAACGACTATATTCATAGCGATCAGTGTGTAATCTATGACTATCAGTAATTGCTAAGAACAAAACAATATGAAGAATTATTCTAATATCCTACGCGTAATGCTGTCGGGTGCAGCATTGACCGCCATGTTCTCGGCATGTACGTTCGAGCAGGAAGACTATTTCGACGAGTCGGCTGCCATCCGCATACAGCACGTCAACGATGAGATCAAAGCCAAACTTTGCGCTCCATCGTCGGCCAATGGATGGGTCATCCAGTATTATGTGGCAGGTACCGACGATTACGACTTCGAGGGCTTTAACCTTTTTGGCAAGTTCTACGAGTCGGGCAAGGTGACTCTTTGTAGCGATCATCGTTTTTTGCGTAATGGCAATGCCGGCAAATATACTGAATATACCAGTTACTATGAAATGTTGGCCGAGGAAGGCCCCGTCATTGCATTCAATACCTGGAACGATATCATCAGTGTCTTTGTCGATCCCGTTGATCCCGGTGCAGCACCCAACACCATCATCGACGATGGTGAAGGCATGAATGGCGATGACCGTCTTGTTGTGCTTTCGTACGGTGATGACGAAATCCTCCTTCGTGGCGAGCGTCATTCGGCACCTATTCGTTTTGTGCGTCTTGACCGCTCACCCGCCGATTATATTTCGCAGACTGCGGCCATGAAGGATTATATCTCCAACGAGAAACTGGCACAGTACTACGTGAGCAATGGCACCGACACCATGTATATAGACGGACTCTATAAGGGTTATTTCAACTACAACGATCGCCTTATCGATCCATTGGATTCGTCGGTCAAGAATTGCGTGTTCACCCCCGATGGATTCCGTTTGCGCACACCACTCGTGTTGGGAGCCGACACCTGTCAGGATTTTGTGCTCAATTCCGAGCGTACTGCTCTCGTCTCGGGCAATGTAACGGTAGAACCCTGCTGGCTGCTTTCGGTTAACAACCTCTGCCAGATCACCAGTGGCGCAAAGATTACGGCAGCGGGTGCCAGCGAGAGTTTTGCTGCCATGTATAACAAGCTTAACGATGATATCCTTGAGAACTTCCCATCGCAAGTCTTCAATGGCATCACTTTCGGCAAGTCATCTGAGTCAGGCAACAGCAGTCGCGTGGGTATCGTTTTCAGTTGCAGCAGTGGAACCCGCAAGTATCTTACTGGATTCACGGGCACCATTACCGTTGATACGCAGACGGGTATGGCCACTATCCAGGCCGATCCCGATGATCCCTCGACCAACTATGCAAGCTATAATCGCAAGGGCATCGGCAGCTCGTTCACCGATATTGTCAGCGCGATGAATGGCACCTATCGCCTTTACACCAACAATGTTTTCAAACCCACAGAAGTCTCCTGGACCAAGGTTGATGACCCGTCTTTCTACTTTGTTACACAGTTCGACTTCTCAAGCTCTGGAGTTATTAACTAATCCATTTATATTCATTTTTAATTTTCGTTTATGAAAGCAATGTTTCTACTTTCTGCTGTAGCCCTTCTTAGCGCAACAGCATTGGCAGGCCCCAAGTATGAGGGCGCTGTTAGTCGTCACATCAGTCTCCCCAATCATCCTGCAAAGGTTGAGAAGGTTCTTCCACAGGCTACCCGTCCTATCGAACTGCGTTCTGGCAAGAACCTCAAGAGTGGACGTTTTGAAGCTATGGGTGAAACCTCAGCTGCTGCTCGCCGTGCAAAGGCTACCACTTATGGTGCATACTATTCTTTCGGCGATGGCACACTCAAGTCTTCGCTCGTATGGGATGGCGGTTTCTATGGCTATTCCTACGCTGTGGCTCATGCATTCCCCTATTCTGCTAAATTCAATGCTGAACTTGGCAACGCTTGGACAATGGTTACTGCCTCTGAGACTTTGGACATGTCCGATTATGTTGATTCTGATGGTAACCTTCACATAGACGATTTGGGCATCGGTAACTACTATATGCCTACCATCAACGCACGCAATGCCAATTATACTTGGAGCACCAGAGATACCAAGGGCCAGATTCTCAACTATGCCTATATTGAGGACAGCTGGGGAATGGGTGTATTTGATGCATTTGAGTGTGAAGGATTCTATATCGGTTATTCGGATGGCTATGCTTATGGTTCAGTTACTCCATACGGTCCATCCAACCTCACTTTGGTTGATATTGGCAAAGTAGGTGGCCCACTGGTTGTCGAAGATGTTTGCGTTTGGCTTACCACCGAGACTCAGCTTTTCGCAACGGAGGATGACTATATCCTTGTCACCATCAATGACATCCAGGAGAACGATACGGCAGTCTACAATGCCTATATTCGTCCTGAGAACATCGAGACCGCTACCAATGGTGCAACTTGCGGTGTAGGCAAGTTCGTCGAGATTGATGAGGATGGTTTCGAGAGCGAGGTTTCTCCTGTACTCACAGGTGAAGTTGAGGTTCGTATTACCGCTACTGAAGGTTGCGATTACGGCATCATCATGTGCTATTCAGATATGGAGGATGAGGATGACGAGGGTTATAAGTATTACAACTCTCACACCTACTGGTGGAGCGATGGCTCAGTTTCTGGTATGCAAGAGCGTTTCTATCGTTGGACTTCTGTCGATGCTGCTGTAATTCTTGATGCACGTTTCAATGCAGTCACCACCTATGGCACTCCCGAACGTTCTACCACAGGCTATGTGCCCAACGATGCTACCTATTATCAGGCTGAGGATGGCACCTCTTACACCTGGGCTATCGCTGGTGAGGAAGAAGGTGAAGCATATAACGAATTCCTCGTAGAGTCCACCTTCGGCATTGATGCCTTCTCGGTATATTATGACGAGGATATCGTGGCCGGTTTGGATTACGACACCAC
Organism: Bacteroidales bacterium; assembly: GCA_017618715.1. Taxonomy (GTDB): domain Bacteria; phylum Bacteroidota; class Bacteroidia; order Bacteroidales; family UBA3663; genus Liminaster. The sequence continues at coordinate 24,225 of JAFZTS010000016.1, read as the reverse complement.
TTATTACGCTGATTATAACGCTATTTCTTTCTTTGTAGCTTTGAAGGAGCTCCCAGAGGACGTTGATGTGCGCACCACTACTGTAACCTTCGTTTCTAACGATGAGGCTGAGTATCCTATCACCATCACCCAGTTTGGCGCTGCTGCAGGCATCAACAACGTTGCCAAGGATGCTGAGAAGGAGGACAACGAGGTTTATAACCTCCAGGGCGTAAAGGTCGGCAAGTCGGAGGCAGAACTCCCTGCTGGCGTTTATGTAAAGAACGGCAAGAAGTTCGTGAAATAAGTAGCTTTTTTTGCTGAATATTCATTAGGCCGATTCCTTCGGGAATCGGTCTTTTAATTACACAAACAATCAATTATGAAAAAAGTCTTCTCCCTATTAGCAACCGCTTTGATAGCAACTGCTTCGGTTTCTGCCGAGAATTATACTCCTTGGGGGTACTACATGGGCAATATGGAGACCGATAACCTTGGCCTTATCGGTGCAGGAGTGGCAACCCTTCGTATTGCTATCTTCGTCCCAGGCGATGGCATATTGGCAGGCGGAACGATTGCTGGCGCAAATGTCCCCGTGTATGATCCTTCTGCGGTCACGTCTCTTAGTGCTTGGGTAACTCCATCACTTTCGTCAGAAGAATCTTATACCCAGCAGGTGGAACTGACGGATTATGCCAGTGGCTATAATCAGGCCATTTTCCCTGAATCCTATACAGTACCCGAGTCAGGCTGCTTTGTAGGATATACCATTACGGTCAATACCTCCCTCAGTACCCAAGGCAGCAAGTATCCTGCCATCTATGATCCTACGACTCTCTCACCAAATAGTTTCTGGATCTGGTATAGCTCACAATATGGCTGGCAGGATATCGGCAATGATTACGGACAGTCATGTTTGCAGGCACTGTTCACAGAGATCAAATTGCCAGAGACGGCAGCACACTTTGGCACCATCAAGAACGCTGTCACAGGTGTTGATACAGAAACTGAATGGCCTGTCACAGTTTATTCCGATGCTGCGGAAGCAGTCAGCAACATCGAATATACCATCGATGTAAATGGAGTTAAGGAAACTCGTACCGTTGATGTAGCCATCGAATCTGGCTTCAACAAATCTGCTGAAATCAAGGTTAAGGTGGCTTCTCCTTCCGAAGTAGGCGTGTATGATGTAACTCTCGCCATCACGAAGGTCAATGGAAAAGATAATTCATTGGCTGATAATGCGACCGTAATCAGTTTCAAGAACCTCAGCCGCATCGTACAACGCAAAACTGTTGTCGAGGAGTTCACAGGCACTGGCTGCGGCTGGTGTCCGCGTGGTATGCAGGGCATGGCCAACCTTCGTGCCGAGTTCGGCGACCGTTTCATCGGCTTGGCCTTCCATGCTTATAACACTTCCGATCCGATGTATCCTAATTACTACATCTCGGCTTCGAAACTTGGCATCTCGGGCGCTCCAAGCTGTATTATGGATCGCAAGGAAGTAATGGACCCCTATTATGGAACAGAGAAGAACGAACGCTATGTGCTTCAGGACTTCGAAGATTATTGTTCAATTCCTGCAGAAGTTGATCTCGGCATTAAGTCTGAATGGACGAGCGATAGCAAAGATTCGGTGAAGGTTGAAGTCAACCTTGAGGCTTTGACCGAAGGCTCCTACGAGGTGGTTTATGTCCTCTCGGCCGATAGTCTTACAGGTACCTCTAACGTATGGCGTCAGTCGAATTACTACTATCAATATTCTGCCTCTGATGTAGGAGAAGATGACCTCGCCAAGTTCTGCAAGGGTGGAGAGTATGGTTCGAGCCGTTTCTATTGGAACTTTGACGATGTGGTTATTGCAAGCTCCTATAATGCTCAAGGTGCCAACCGGGTATTCCCATTGGGTAGCCTGGCAGCAGGTGCCAAGGCTGAGAGCAGCTATACACTCGGTTTGCCGACCAAAGCCGCCCTACGCGAGGCTGTCGATGCAAGCATAGACATGATTTTTGCTGTCGTGTTTGTGATAAATGCCGAAGGCACCATCGCCCAGGCTGTCAAGGCCCGCGTTGGTGAGACGTCTGCAAATCCCGAAAGCATCGAGCGCATAGAAAATGACGAGACCAAGACTGTCGCTCCGAGCTATGACCTTCAGGGCCGTCAAATCAGCACACCTCGTCGTGGCCAGCTCTTCATCCGCGAAGGCAGGAAGATGATGCTGCGATAAGGAAAATATACTGAAAAAAGAACGGGAATCAAGTTTAGGCTTGGTTCCCGTTCTTAATGCTTGGGTCTCGTAAAACTATGATTTCGTTTCCAAATCCTTTCCTTGGAATTGAAGTTTCTGTTTCATAGTCTCTTTGGCGATGCGCTGCAAGGTAGGAGCGGCATAGAGGAACTTGCGCAGCACGGGGCTCTCGGTCTGCAGAATGTCGTCCTTACTGCCCTGCCAGTTCACCAAGCCATCGGCAAGGAAGATGATGTGGTCACCAATGCCGAGCACGGAGTTCATATCGTGCGTATTGACTACGGTGGTAATGTTGTACTCGCGCGTAATGTCGTCGATGAGCTGGTCGATGAGGATGGAGGTCTGCGGGTCGAGGCCAGAGTTGGGTTCGTCGCAGAAGAGGTACTTGGGATTGAGCGAGATGGCGCGGGCGATGGCTACGCGCTTCTGCATGCCTCCCGATAGCTCGGAGGGCATCTTCTGGTGTACTCCCTTCAGGTTGACGCGTTCCAGACAGAAATCTACGCGTTCGCGTATCTCGGCTACGGTCTTGTCGCTGAACATGCGAAGGGGGAAAGCCACATTATCTTCGACCGACATCGAGTCGAAGAGTGCCGAGCCTTGAAAGAGCACGCCAATCTCCTTGCGTATCTCCTTCATCTGGTTGTCCTTGAGTTTGGTGATGTCGCGCCCGTCGTAAAGGATTTCTCCCCGTTCGGGTTTGTGGAGGCCGATAAGACATTTGAGCAGCACGGTTTTGCCCGAGCCCGACTGGCCGATGATCAGGTTATTGACTCCAGGCTGAAAGGTGCAGTCGATGCCCTTGAGCACATCCTGCTCACCAAATGACTTATATAGGTTATGAACTTCGATCATGATTGTTGTTTTTTGCGGTGCAAAGATAGTGTTTTTTTTTGACAAATAACAATTATTGAAGGTACTTTTTGGATATTTCGGAAATTTTGCGTATCTTTGCGCCGCAATTTCCGTTGCTGCGGTCAAGTCAACATCTTTTGAAATATGTTTGACAATCTATCGGAGCGTCTTGAGCGCTCGTTCAAAATCCTCAAGGGTGAAGGCAAGATCACCGAAATCAATGTTGCAGAAACTCTCAAGGACGTGCGTCGTGCCTTGCTCGATGCCGACGTAAACTATAAGGTGGCCAAGACCTTTACCGATGAGGTGAAGAAGAAGGCCCTTGGCATGAATGTGCTCACTGCCGTGAAGCCTGGCCAGTTGATGGTCAAGCTCGTGCATGATGAGCTGGCGCAGTTGATGGGCGGCGAGGCCGTCGATCTGAATCTGAAGGCCAATCCTACCATTATTTTGATGGCAGGTTTGCAAGGTTCAGGTAAGACGACTCATTCTGGCAAGCTGGCCTTGATGCTGAAGACGAAGAAGGGGAAGCGTCCGTTGTTGGCCGCTTGCGACGTTTATCGTCCCGCTGCCATCGATCAGTTGGAGGTTGTAGCAGGCCAGGTGGGTGTGCCCGTCTATACCAATCGCGATTCGAAGGATCCTGTCCGTATCGCTCAGGATGCCATTGCACAGGCGAAGCATGATGGCAACGACGTGGTGATTATCGATACCGCAGGTCGTCTGGCTGTCGATGAGCAGATGATGCGTGAGATCAAGAACATCAAGGATGCTGTCGAGCCGCACGAGATCCTCTTCGTTGTCGATTCGATGACGGGTCAGGATGCAGTCAACACTGCCAAGGAGTTCAACGACCGACTCAACTTCACCGGCGTTATTCTCACCAAGCTCGATGGTGATACGCGTGGCGGTGCTGCTCTTTCGATACGCACCGTCGTACAGAAGCCCATCAAGTTCATTGGTACTGGTGAGAAGATGGAGGCACTCGATGTGTTCTATCCCGAACGTATGGCTGGCCGAATCCTTGGTATGGGTGATGTGGTGTCGCTCGTCGAGCGTGCCCAACAGCAGTTTGACGAAGAGGAAGCCAAGAAGCTGCAGAAGAAGATCGCCAAGAACAAGTTCGACTTCAATGATTTCTTCGAGCAGATACAGCAGATCAAGAAGATGGGTAATATCAAGGACCTTGCTTCGATGATCCCTGGTGTGGGCAAGGCCATCAAGGATGTCGATATCGACAACAATTCGTTCAAGAGCGTCGAGGCTATTATCCAGTCGATGACACCTTTCGAACGTGAGCATCCAGAGGTGATGAACCAGAGCCGCAAGATGCGTATCGCCAAGGGCTCGGGCACCAACATTCAGGAGGTGAACCGCCTGGTGAAGCAGTTCGATGATATGCGCAAGGTGATGAAGAAGATGAACGACTTGAAGGGCAACCCGCGCGCCATGATGCAGATGCAGCAGATGGCTTCAAAGATGCGCGGCAAGGGCTTCGGAATGTAAGTCAAAGAAAAAAGTTGGGCTATTGCTCAACTTTTTTTATTTACTGAAAATGCATCCTAGGGCAAATGACATCTGCTCAGCCTCGAAACCATTGCCTTTGGTGTAGAATCCTATATATGGTGATATGGTTTTCTGGCGGAACATCACGTATTTGTATCCGACATTCTCGTAGATTCGTGCAGTTCCCTTGTATTTGATGGGTCGTTTGCCGTTCAAATAGGTGCCGACTTGCACGTGAATGACAAAGGGGCCGAACCATCGGTCATATTTGATGCCTGCTCCGATATAATCCTTCCTATCAGTCCTATCGACATTGTCATTGTGGTAATAATCCACGCCAATGCCGATGCCGTTGTTGGGGTCGATTCGATACATTGCATCGGCCATCATGGTGATCTGTACGGCAGAATTCGGGTCTTCGAAATACACTTTGCCATATCCCGCCATCACGCTGCCGTAGAAGTGCGATCGGAACCTTCTGCCATCTTTCTCGATGAGGGCTTCTTCGGGCCTGCATTTCTGTATTTCCTTCAATGCCTTGTGCCGATAGCGTACCGATAGCGAGAAGTTGTTGATGCCTGTGTTGTAGTTCGCAAGTCCGCTGTTGCTGAGGTGCGTGAATTGGGGACCAAAGGCGATTTCCCCGCCTTTGATTTCGTAGCCGAAAAACCATCCGAAACCCACAAAGATTTGCCAAGGCTTGGAGAGAGTGACCCAACTCGGGACTTCATAGACGGGATCGAAGACGTAGGCTGCTCCCATCTCGTGATTCAGGCTCCCGCGCCATTTGCCGCTGACCCAACAATATTGGTGAAGGGTGAGGCCAAAGGTAGCAATCTGCCCGTAGTCGGCCGTCTTGGTGACGGGGAAGATGGGTCCCACACCACGTATCTTCAGGTGACTGTAGTCCAACCATTGGAAAAACATGCCGAGGCTTGGGTAATAATACCCTTTGGGTGCAGCGCCGTAATCCTTCGAAGTGAACTGATGCCCGAAATTCACCTGCCACATCTGGCTGAACTTCTGCGTGAACTCCGAGTTCTTGACTGACCGCCATTCTGTGGCGCCAAAGGGAGAACCTGCTCCATAGCCGATTTCCCATTCGTTGATGAGCGGAGTACGGCCAACCGCCTCCCTTTCTTGCGAATAGGCGACACTTCCTGCCATCGGCAGCATTGCACAAGCAAATAGTCGAGCGAAGGTAATCGCGTGTTTGAGGATATGCAGATTGGTCCATTTCATATTGCAAAGATAAATTGTATCCATCAAAAAACGTCATTTCTGCCGAAAAATCATGGATAAAGTCTTTTATTGCAGTTGAAATTTGGTGATTTGAATAATTTGCATTACATTTGCAACTCAAAATTGACTATTATGATATTGATTGATGGAAAGGCTACTGCTGCAGCCATTAAGCAAGAGATAGCAGCAGAAGTCCAGCAGATGCTGGCCGAAGGCAAACGTGCACCTCATTTGGCCGCTGTTCTGGTGGGCCACGATGGAGGTTCTGAAACCTATGTGGCTGCCAAGGTGAAGGCTTGTGCCGAGTGTGGATTTACTTCTTCACTGATTCGTTTCGAGAGTGATGTCACCGAGGAAGAACTTCTTGCCAAGGTGGACGAACTGAACAAGAATCCCGAGATTGACGGATTCATCGTGCAATTGCCCTTGCCGAAGCATATCGACAGCCAGAAGATTATCGAGGCCATCGACTATCGCAAGGACGTGGATGGATTCCATCCGGTCAATGTGGGTCGTCTTTCCATCGGCCTTCCTTGTTTTGTAAGTGCTACGCCAATGGGCATCATGGATTTGCTCGAGCGTTACAACGTGCCGACCAAGGGTAAGCATTGTGTCGTCCTGGGACGTTCAAATATCGTAGGCAAACCAGTTGCCTCGCTGATGATGCAGAAGTCCTATCCAGGCAACTCGACAGTCACCGTTTGCCACAGCGCCTCGGAGAACCTCAAGGAGATCTGTGCATCAGCCGACATTCTCATCGCCGCCATCGGACAGCCTGAATTTGTCACAGCTGATATGGTGAAGGAGGGTGCTACGGTAATCGATGTAGGAACAACGCGTGTGCCCGATGCCACCAAGAAGTCAGGCTTCAAGCTCAAGGGTGACGTGAAGTTCGACGAAGTGGCTCCCAAGTGTGCCTTCATCACTCCCGTACCGGGTGGTGTCGGCCCAATGACCATCTGCTCGCTGATGAAGAATACCCTCAAGGCAGGAAAGGGCATTAACTGGTAACCCCTCGAACCCTCTTAACCCCTCGAACCCTTCTTAACCTTTCATAACTAAAACAAGGTGGTGACTAAGCAGTCACCACCTTGTTCATTCTTACGTCCCACTCGTCGCAGGGAACCATCCGTTGCAGCTGGCAGGTGAAGCAGACGCCCCACTTCGGACATTGAAGCATGGGCAGCAGTTTGTCATAATAGCCTTTGCCGCGCCCCATGCGGTGTCCTTTCTTGCTGAATGCACGACCGGGAATGATGGCAAGATCTATCTTGGAAAGGTCTGTCAGTTCCTCGCACGCTTCTGTAGGTTCCTCAATCTGATATTTCCCTTGTTTCTCGAAATGTTGTGGGTCGTACTTCCTGAGCAAAAGCGTGTCTCCGTGGACGACAGGCAGGATGATGTCCTTGCCCGAACCGATGGCATCGTCGATGAGCAGTTGCAGACTAATCTCGTCAGGCAAAGCTGCATAGAGTAGCACGGTCTGGGCTTGTTGCCATTCGGCTGAGCCTATCACCTGCAAGCAGACGTAAAGCGACTGGGTGTCGCGTTCGGCGGCATTCAGTCGTTTGATTTCTTCCTTGATCTGTTTGCGCAGTTCTTCTTTGGTCATTATCCAAGAATGATGGTTTTAGCAAGATAAGCCACATAGATGGCAGTGAGGACAAATCCCTCCCAGCGTTCAAGCACATATTTGGAGCGCAGGAAAACCCATAGCAGTACACCAAGGATGATCATCAACACGTAGTCGAAGGCAAAACCGATATTCGTGCCCGTGATAGGCGTGATGATGGCTGAGATGCCGATGACGCTGAGAATGTTGAACGTGCCCGACCCGATGATATTGCCGATGGCCATGTCGGTCTTGCCTTTGACGGCAGCCATGACGCTGGAGAACAGCTCGGGCAGAGAGGTTCCAACTGCCACGATGGTCAAACCGATGATTCGGTCGGTAACACCTAAGAGGCGGGCAATGTTGGAGGCTCCTTCAACCAGGATATTTGCACCAAAGACCATGGCAAGGAATGAGACGATGACCAGTAGTATGGCTTTCCAGAGAGCCATAGGTTCGTCTCCTGTAGCCTGTTCGTGGTGTTCTGCGGCAAGCTTTTCTTGCACCTTGCTGGCTTTGCGCGACTGTCGCACCTGATATGCCACAAAGCAGATGAGCATCAACACGCCGATGACACCAGCCACGCGTCCTACTGATCCGGTCATGGCAATAGCCACAAAAAGGACAAAGGAGAGGAGCATGAACGGGAGGTCAAGGTGGAGAGTAATCTTTTGTGACGGGATGACATGAATCATGGCCGTCACACCCAGTATCAAGGCAATATTCGAGATGTTCGAGCCCACGACATTACCGATGGCAATGCCGGAGCTGCCCATCCACGCCGACTGAGCCGAAACCAGCAGCTCCGGCATCGATGTGCCGAACCCCACTACGGTAAGGCCGATGACCATTTCGCTGAGCCTGGCACGCTTGGCAATGGCAACCGAACCATCGACGAGATAGTCGCCTCCCTTGACGAGAAGCGCCAATCCAGCGAGGATGAAGAGAATGTCTAAAAGCATGATTACTTGATTATGCCGTCACGACGCATCAAAGCATTGATGTCGGGGTCGGCACCCTTGAACTGTCGATAGAGTTCGGCCGGATCTACGGTATCGCCGCTCTCGAGCAGATGGCGGAAACGCTTGGCTGTATTCGGATTGAACAGTCCTTCCTTCTGGAACACGGCAAAGGCATCGGCATCGAGCATCTCGGCCCACTTGTAGCCGTAGTAGCCAGCCGCATAACCTCCACTGAAGATGTGGGTGAACGACGTAGCCATCAAGGCACCATCAACACGTGGCAATACCTGTGTGGGAGCCATGGCGTCAGCCTCAAACTGTTCGATGTTCTGGAGCTGCGGGAAGCGAGCTGTGATCTCGTTGCTGTTGCTGCCCAGATTACCCTTGCCGAGGGTGTGGAACTGCATGTCGAGCATGCCGAACGAAAGCTGACGCACACAGGCATAGGCTGCTTGGAAGTTCGAGGCATCCTGTATCCTGTTGATCAGGTCCTGTGGAATCTTTTCGCCTGTCTGGTAGTCGGCGGCAAAGGTATCGAGGAATTCCTTTTCGCGCATGAAGTTCTCATTGAACTGCGATGGTAACTCCACAAAGTCGTGGGCCACGTTGGTGCCACTCTGTCCCTTGTAGGTGCACTTGGTGAGCAGGCCATGCAGCGAATGTCCGAACTCGTGCAGGAAGGTGGTGCACTCGTCGTAGGTGAGCAGTGCTGGCACATAAGTCGAATCGCCAGGCTGTCCGATGGGCTTGCTGAACGACATGACAATCTGGATGTGTGGACGGCTGTCGGTGCCATCTTTTTCGCGCCACTGTCCCTTGAACTCGGTCATCCATGCTCCTGGACGCTTCACCTCGCGTGGGAAGAAGTCGGTGTAAAGGAGGCCGAGATAGGTAGAGTCGGCATCGAGCACCTCGAAGCATTCGGCTGCCTCGTTATAGACGGGTACGTCAATCTTGTGGAACGTGACACCATAGAGGCGTTCGGCAAGACCAAAGACGCCCTTCTTGACCTTTTCGAGCGAGAGATATGGCTTGATCTGTGCATCGCTGACGTTGTACTTCTCAGCCTTGAGCTTCTCACTGTAATAGCTGAAGTCCCAGGGCATGAGATTCTTCACGCCATCCTTTGCAGCAAATGCAGCAACCTCCTTAACATCCTTCATGGCAGGCTGCTTGTAAGCCTTGAGCAACTGGTTGAGCAGGCTGTTGACGGCATTGGGAGTATGCGCCATGGTGTTGGTGAGACGCAGGTCGGCAAAGGTGTCGTAACCCAGCAGGTCGGCTTTCTCTTGACGCAAGGTGGCAATCCTGCGGATGTTCTCGGTGTTGTCGAATTCTCCACCCACGCAACGTGCATTGTATGCCTTATAGAGCAGTTCGCGAAGGTCGCGGCGGCTCGAATAGGTCATGAACGGACGATAGTCGGTGGCAAGGAGTCCGATCTCGTAGTTCTTCTGTTTGAGTGCCTCGGTCACGAAACCGGGGAGGCCTACGAGGTCAGTCTCGGGATTAAGTTGATACTTCCACGAGCCGGTTGCCTTCTGGACGTTCTGTCCAAAGACGAGTGTGAGGCTGTCAAGTTCGGCACTCACCTGACGCCAGCGTTCACGCTTCTCGCCCTGAAGGGTGGCACCGCTGCGTACATAACTGTCGTAGGTGTCTTTCAGCAAACGGTACTGCTCGGTAGTGAGCGTAGTGGTCTTGGGGTCGGAGTTGTCGTTCCAAACTTTTTGGATGCGCTCGAACAATTTCTCGTTGAGACTGATGTCGAGGCTGTGCTGGCTCATCATCGGCTGGAGTTCTTCGCCCAAGGCGAGCATATCGTCGGTGCCATCACATTCGTGTAGGTTATAGAAGATTCCTGCCACGCGGTTCAGGAGGCCGCCGCTGTAGTCGAGGGCAGCAATCGTGTTCTCGAAGGTCGGTGCCTCGGGATTGTTGACGATGGCATCAATCTCCTTGTTGTGTTCCTGGATACCGGCCTCGAAAGCCGGCTTGTAATGCTCGGTCTTGAGTTTATCGAAGGGGAAGGCACCGTGTGGTAGGGTGGATTCTACGAGGAAGGGATTTTCCATATCGTTGTTTGCGTTACGGTCGGTGCAGCTGGCGAAAGTGATTACTGCAAGGGCAGCTGCACAGAGGATTTTCGATGTTTTCATAAGGGGGAATTGATAAATTTAGAATTTAGAGACAAGTTCGTCGGCCTTTACTTTAATCTGTTCACCGGTGACCATATTCTTCAACGAAACCTCGCCCGAAGCCACTTCGTCCGAACCCACGATGACGACGTAGGGAATCTGCTTTGCATTGGCGTAGGTCATCTGCTTCTTCATCTTGGCACCAGCGTCGGGATAGACTTCGGCACGAATGCCGGCTTTGCGCAGTGAGGCAAGGAGCGGCAGACAGAAGTCCTGTTCGGCCTCGCCAAAGGTGACAAAGAGCACCTGCGTAGATTGCAGGGCATCGGTGGGGTAGAGGTTGAGCTGGTTGAGTACATCGTAGATGCGGTCAGCACCGAAAGAGATGCCTACGCCCGACATGCCGGGCATGCCGAAGACACCGGTGAGGTTGTCATAGCGTCCACCGCCCGTGATGGAGCCCATCTCGACATCGAGAGCCTTCACTTCGAAGATGGCTCCGGTGTAGTAATTGAGGCCGCGAGCCAGTGTCAGGTCGATGTCGAGGCGACAGTCCGTGCCACCCAGCTTTTCAACCTTGTTGAGGATATATTCGAGCTCTTCGACGCCCTTCACGCCCGCAGCGGAGTTAGCCAACGTGTCCTTGATGACGGCCAGCTTCTGACGGTTTTCACCTTCCAGCTTGATGATGGGTTGCAGCTTGGCAAGCTGATCCTCGTTCAACCCTTTTTCGCGAAGTTCTGCATTCACGTTGTCGAGACCAATCTTATCAAGCTTGTCGATGGCCACGGTGATGTCAACCAACAGTTCGGGTGCACCGATGACTTCGGCGATACCAGCCAGAATCTTGCGGTTGTTCATCTTGATGGCTACGCGGATGCCGAAGCGACGGAACACCTCGTCGATGATTTGGATGAGCTCCACTTCGTTGAGCAACGAGTCGGAACCCACCACGTCGGCGTCGCACTGGAAGAACTCGCGGTAGCGGCCCTTCTGTGGACGGTCGGCGCGCCATACGGGTTGTATCTGATAACGCTTGAAGGGAAAAGCCAGTTCATTCTGATGCATCACTACAAAGCGTGCGAAGGGTACGGTGAGGTCGTAGCGCAGACCTTTCTCGCAGATACATGCTGCCAGCTTGGCCGTGCCTCCGTCACATAGTTGTTCGGGCTTGACACCAGCAAGGAAGTCGCCTGAGTCAAGAATCTTGAAAAGCAGTTTGTCACCCTCTTCTCCATACTTGCCCATCAGCGTAGAGAGATTCTCCATCGAAGGAGTCTCAATCTGCTGGTAACCGTACAGTCCATAGACGTCGCGTATAGTGTTGAAGATATAGTTTCGCTTGGCCATCTCGACAGGCGAGAAGTCGCGTGTTCCCTTGGGGATACTTGGTTTTACTTGTGCCATATTTCTGTAGTGGTTTGTTCTGAGTACTCGGAATAATCGGAATTGTCGGATTACTCAGATTGCTTCGATTATTCGGAATTTGCGAAATAATATAAATTTGAGCGCGCAAATATACAAAATTTTTGTGTTTTTTCGGCATAAATGGGATATTTTTTTCGAAAACGCTTACATTTTAAATAATAATATGTATCTTTGCAACTCAAAAATTCATTTTTTATGAGCGTATCAGAGATTCTGCGTTTAACCAAAGAGACATTATTCTCGTTTGAGGTATTGCCCCCGTTGCGTGGGAAAAGCCTTGAACAGATTTACGATACCATCGATAGGCTGATGCCTTTCAATCCCGCGTTTATTGAGGTGACGACCCATCGCAGCGACTATGTGTATAAGGAGTTGTCACCCGGGCAGTATCGTCGTGTCGAAGAGCGTCTTCGTCCCGGTACCGTGCCCATCAGTTATGCTATCAAGCAGCGCTATAGTGTGCCCGTCGTTCCACATGTCATCTGTTCGGGTTATTCACAGCAGGAAACAGAAAACGAGCTGATCGATCTGGCTTTTCTGGGTATGCATGATCTGTTGGTGCTTCGAGGCGACAAGTCGAAGCAGGATAGCCGCTTCATCCCCAAGGAAGGTGGTTTGCAGTATGCGAGCGAACTTTGCGAGCAGATCAACGATTTCAACAAAGGCAATCTTCTTTATGGCGGTCAGCATGAGTTGACACGTGAAACTCCATTTACCTATGGCGTGGCAGGTTATCCCGAGAAGCACGAAGAGGCCATGAGCAAAGCGTCCGACCTGCGCGCTCTGAAGCGCAAGGTGGATCTTGGCGCAGGATATGTCTCGACACAGATGTTCTACGACAACAAGAAGTACTTCGACTTTGTGAAGCGTTGTCGAGAGATTGGCATCAATGTGCCGATAGTACCTGGATTAAAACCGCTCACTACCCTCAATCAGCGTGCGATGTTGCCACGCACTTTCCACATCGATTTCCCTGAGAAGTTGGTCCGAATGTTGGAGAAGTGCCAAACCAACGACGATGTGAAGGAAGTAGGTGTGGAATGGATGATCCGCCAGTGTCGCGAACTAAAGGAACATGATGTGCCTTGTCTCCACTTCTATTCGATGAATGCTGCCGCCCAGATTGAGAAGATCATGTCGGCCTTATAATTTTTTTATGACATTACGAGAGGCTTTCAACCAAAGGATCCTTCTTTTGGATGGTGCTATGGGGTCGATGTTGATGAAAGGCAACAACGATTACCTTTCGCTCACCGATCCGGAAACCATCCTTGACCTGCATCGGCGCTATGTGGATGCAGGTGCTGATGTCATTACCACCAATACTTTCTCCTCCCAGCGTATTTCGCAGCATGATTATCACCTCGATGACCAGATTGAGGAAATGAATCGTGCCGCTGTTCGTTTGGCACGACGTGCAGCATCCGAAGCCCAAGGACGGCAGGTCTTTGTTTTGGGTGATGTGGGACCCACCAGCAAGATGCTGTCGATGAGCGATGATGCCGATAATCCGGCTGCCCGTTCCATCTCATTCGACCAGCTCGAAGCGGCTTACCTTGAGCAGATACAGGTTCTCGTCGATGAGGGCGTCGATGGCATCCTTATCGAAACCATTTTTGATACGCTCAACGCCAAGGCTGCCATCAGTGCCTGCTTGAAAGCCGGTGCTCCTGAAATTCTCCTTAGCATGACCGTGAGCGATGCAAGTGGACGTACGTTGAGCGGACAAACCGTCGAGGCTTTTGTTACATCGGTACTGCATGCCAACCCGCTTTGTGTCGGTTTGAACTGCGGACTGGGAGCCGAGGGTATGTTGCCTTATCTGCGTCGGATTTCGGCTTGTGCACCTACATTCGTCAGTTGCCACCCAAACGCTGGATTACCCAATGAGTTTGGAGCATACGAGGATACACCCGAGGATATGGTGCGACAGATGACGCCTTACCTTGAGGAACATCTCGTCAATATGATTGGTGGATGTTGCGGTACGACACCTGCGCATATCTTTGCCATGCGAAAGATGCTGGACGAGTTGCCGGACACTTACGCAATACGAGTCCCGCAGTCAAAGGAAGGAATACAGCCTTTGCGTCTTTCCGGTCTTTCGGTGCTCGAAGCTGATGCCCGCACTTTCGTCAAGGTTGGAGAGCGGTGCAATGTGGCGGGAAGTCGCAAGTTCCTGCGTCTTATCGGCGAAAAGCATTATGAAGAAGCCCTCGACATCGCTCGAAAGCAGGTGGAGGATGGAGCCATGGTCATAGATGTCAATATGGACGACGGACTTCTCGATGCCAAGCAGGAGATGCAGACCTTTCTCAATCTTGTCGCCTCTGATCCCGCCATCAGCCGTGTGCCTATCATGATTGACAGTTCGCGCTTCGAAGTAATTGAGGCAGGCTTGAAGTGTTGTCAGGGTAAGGGCATCGTCAATTCTATCAGTTTGAAGATGGGAGAGGAGGACTTCCTTGCCAAGGCTCGTGTAATAAGGCGACTTGGTGCCGCGGTCATTGCCATGTGCTTTGACGAAGAAGGGCAGGCGACAGATTATAAGCGACGCATCAAGGTTTGTCAGCGGATGTATCGACTGCTCACCGAAGAAGCGGGCTTTGCTCCTGAGGATATTATCTTTGACCCTAATGTGCTGACAATAGCTACAGGTATGCCTGAACATGCCGCATACGCACAGGATTACATTCGTGCTACACGTTGGGTGACCGATAATCTTCCTGGCACACGTGTTTCGGGTGGTTTGTCGAACTTGTCGTTCGCCTTCCGAGGCAACAACTATCTGCGTGAGTCGATGCATTCGGTCTTCCTGCATCATGCCATCGCCAATGGCATGGGTATGGCTATCATGAATCCTGCCACCGAGGTGCCCTATAAGACCATCCCCCTCGAATTGCGCATGGCGATTACCGAGGTAATCCTCAACACTTCTGATGATGCGAGCGAGGAGCTCATCGCCCTTGCACAGAGGATGAATGAGGCACAGTCGGCAGCCAAGGAGGCTGGTGTTAAATACGATCCGAAGGCAATCTTTATAGGTTCTTCTCAACCAATCGAAAGGAAGGATGCGGAAAGCGATGTGCCTCATGTGTCACAACAGTTGACCGACAGTCCCGAATCGCGCTTGCAGGAGGCTCTGCTGAAGGGAACCACAACGACGCTCGATGCCGACCTGAAGGAACTGCTGGCCAGAGGTGATTCTCCTCTTTCGATTATTTCGGGCCCTCTGATGACGGGGATGAACGAAGTTGGCCGGCTCTTTGGCGAAGGAAAGATGTTTCTGCCTCAGGTTGTCAAGACGGCACGAACGATGAAAAAGGCTGTCGAGATTCTTGACCCTTATATCAAGGGTGAGCAAACTACCGATGATGTGAAGCACTCTTCCTCAAGGGGCCGCATTCTGATAGCCACGGTCAAAGGCGATGTGCACGATATCGGAAAGAATATCGTTGCAGTAATTCTTTCATGCAATGGCTTCGAGGTGGTTGACCTCGGTGTGATGGTTCCCGTCGAGAAGATTCTTGAAACCATTCATGCCCAGCATATCGACATCGTTTGTCTTTCGGGCTTGATTACCCCAAGTCTCGAAGAGATGTGTGTCGTGGCTCGAGCCATGCAGACCGAAGGTCTTGACATTCCGCTGATTGTTGGAGGAGCAACGACTTCGCCTGTTCATACGGCAGTTAAGATTGCCCCCTGCTACGAAGGTCCCGTCTTTCATGTGCGCGATGCAGCCAGCAATCCGGTATTGGCAATGAAACTGCTTGACCCTGCTACACGTTCGCAGGTGATTGCAGCCAATCGTGTCGAACAGGAACGTATTCGCCAGCAGCAGAACCAGCGGCAGTTGCGTGACAAGGTGCATGAGCAGACCAGTCGCACTCTGGGTGAGGCACTTCCTTTGGAACGCCGTTTGAAAGTGGACTGGAGTAGATATCCTGAGGCCGTTCCCCCGTTCTATGGAGCCCGTGTTTTGCAACCGATCCTTGTACGTGATCTCATTCCGCACATCGACTGGCTGTATTTCTTTTGGGCATGGCGTGTGAAGGAAGATAGTGAAGAGGGCAAGAAGCTTCGCAAGGATGCAGATAATCTCTTGGCGCAGATTGCCGAAGGACAGGAATATGCTGTTCGCGTGACACAGGCGTTCTATCCTGCTGAAGGTCTTGATGACAGGATTCGTGTGACCCTTCGCCGGAACGGACATGACACGAATTGTCCTTGCTGCAATCAAACCCTCGACCTTCCCACACCCCGTCAGCAGAAGGAATCAGGCATCTGTCTATCCCTGTGTGATTACGTCCATGATTGCATTGGAGCTTTTGCCTGCACTGTCAGCGAAAGGTTTGTGCATCGTCTTGAACAACTCAAGCAGAAACAGGGCGGCAGCGATTACGATGTGCTCCTGCTCCAGACTGTTGGCGATCGTCTCGCCGAAGCCGCTTCGAAATACTTGGCAGAGAAACTTCAGGCCGAAAAACAGTGGGGCGGCATTCGTCCGGCGGTGGGTTATCCCTCGCTCCCCGACCAGAAGACCATCTTCCTTTTGGCGCGTATGATTGACTTCGAGGCTATTGGCATCAGCTTGACCGAAAATGGTGCCATGTATCCACAAGCTTCGGTGAGCGGACTCTATATCCCGTATCCAGAAGCAGAATATTTCAGTGTAAAACAATGACCGACGAATACTACATGCGTCAGGCCTTGATCGAGGCACGTAAGGCAGCCGAAGAGGGTGAGATTCCCGTCGGTGCTGTTATCGTGTGTCGTGACCGTATTCTGGCACGCACCCATAACCTCACCCAGACGCTTCGCGATGTCACTGCCCATGCCGAGATGCAAGCTATCACCGCAGCAGCCGAGACGTTGGGTGGCAAGTATCTCACCGACTGCACGCTCTATGTCACCCTCGAGCCTTGCGTAATGTGTGCAGGAGCTTTAGGGTGGAGTCAGATCTCGCGCATCGTTTATGGCGCTCCCGATCCGCGTCGGGGCTATGCTCTTTTCGCACCGAAGGCGTTGCATCCAAAGACACAGGTCGAAAGCGGAGTGCTCGAAGACGAAGCTTTGCAATTGGTGAAGGAATTCTTCTCAAAAAAGAGGTGAAATAGTTGATTTCATTGGGTCAATTGACAAAAAATGACTCTCAACTTATCTTTTTCCTCCTTTTTATTTGGAGATATTTCAGAATCTCGTTATATTTGCGACGAAAATTTGTTTATTAATTCAAATTTCTAAATAAAATGAAAAAAACTTTTCTAACTCCATCTATCAAGATTGTCATTCTGAATGATGGCGATCTTATTGTCACGAGTGAAGGAAATAGGTCATTAGGCGTTGATACGGATTCCGACGTGAATAACGTTTCCAAGGCTCCTGATCGTTCTATTTGGGACGAGTAGATTCGCATTTACGGCAATCTGTTTGCTCTCCCGATTTGACAAAAAATGTTAATATTCGCTTTGATTCCCTCGGAATGGACGATTTCGGGGCGAATTTTTTGTCATGCCATAAATTCACTGTAATTTTGCACTGCAAAAATGAAAGAATTGTCCCGGAAGCGGACCAAAGAAACTATTAATTATTTAAGGTATGATGGAATTTATGAATAAAAAGCCAGTATTTGTGGCTACCCTTGCAGCTTATGCTGCTGCCTTGATATATGTGGTTTGGGCAATCATTAAGTAACCTGTCCACATAGTGAATTGAAAACAGTTAATCATTTATACCCAGCCGGCGCTTCTTTTAGTCCGGCTGGCTTTTTTTTTAGATATGTTGAAAGCTTCGAACGAAGTGCTATTGCACTGCTGCTGTGCCCCTTGCGCGAGTGCCATCATCGAATGGATGTTGGCTCATGACGTGCGCCCCACGCTCTATTACTTCAATCCGAACATCTTCCCCGAGGAAGAATATTTGATTCGAAAGAATGAGATCACCCGCTATGCCGCCATGTTAGGCTTGGAAATCATCGACGATGACTATGACCATGCGTCGTGGCGATGCTGCGTCAAGGGGATGGAGCAGGAGCCTGAAAGGGGGACACGCTGCTTGCAATGCTTCAAGATGCGGCTGCTTCAAACGGCTCGCAAGGCTGCACAGTTGGGTTTTGAGGTTTTCGCTACAACTTTGGCTTCAAGCCGTTGGAAGTCTCTCACTCAAATCAATGAGGCGGGGCGTTGGGCTGTGGAACAGGTACAGAAAGAAACGGGTAAATCGCTCCGCTTTGACGATCGCAATTGGCGCAAGGGCGGTCTCCAGCAGCGCCGCAATGAATTGCTCAAGGAGAATGGTTTCTACAATCAGCTCTATTGTGGATGCGAATTCAGCTTGGATGCCATGAGGAGGAAAGAAAAGATGATTCATTTGCCGGAGGTGCGTTCCACCAACACTTGGATGCTTGACGCTTTGACCAAGGAAGACACCTTGCTCGATGAGACCGTTGTCTATACGATGAGGCAGACTGCAGGACGTGGACAGATGGGCAACAGCTGGGAGTCGGAGCCCGACAAGAACATTGCGTTCTCGATGCTTCTTTGTCCCGAGTTCCTTCCCATCAAGGAGCAGTTTGTCATCAGTCAGTTGTGTAGCCTTGCCATCGTGGAGGCCCTTGATGCATTGATTGAAGATCAGGGCCTTCATACAGAAGATCTCCATCTCAGCATCAAATGGCCCAACGACATCTATGCAGGCGATCGCAAGTTGGGAGGTATCCTTATCGAGAATAGGCTGATGGGCAGCATCCTCCAGCACAGTGTATTGGGTGTCGGATTAAATGTGAATCAGGGAAAGTGGATAGGTAATGCGCCCAACCCTGTTTCGCTCAAGCTTCTTGGGGTAGAAACTTCTCCTATGCATGTTCTGAATAGTGTCACAAGGCGTATCGGCGAACTGTATCAGGAGCTGAAGAGCAACAAGGATATAGCTTCGGAAATCCATGCTCGCTATATGGATCGCCTTTATCGCAAGGTTGGATATTACCCCTATTATGACCCCGAGAGAGACGAGCATTTCGATGCGGAGATTGTAGGAGTGGACAAACAGGGTCCACTCATACTTCAACTTGTCTCTGGAGAGGAACGGAGTTATTGGTTCAAGGAGGTGAAGTTCGTTCTTCCTTGTGGTATTACGAAGGAATAGACATTTGCTCCTGCTCCTCCATCATGCGCTTCCACTTAAAGTAGCCGAAGATGGCGATGATAACGTAGAGGGCGTAAAGACTGGCTTTGAAAGGAATATCTTTGTAGAAATAAAGGATACAGGTAACTATATCGACTGCAATCCAGATGGCCCATTGTTCGAGGTACTTATGCGCCAGTGCCCAGATGCCGACGAGACTAAGGGCAGTAGTGAAGCTGTCGGCCAAAGGAACGTTGCTGTTGGTGAATGTCACCAGCAGCCAATAGATGATGCCCCAGATGGTGGCCATGAGTAGGAGCCAGGGTAATATCAACCTGCGAGGAAAATGACGGATGGGGAGGGCCTGCTTGGTATTGCCGCCATGCATCCATCGCCAGTAGCCGTAGATGGTCATCGAGAGGTAGTAGAACTCCATGCCGCAGTCGGCATACAGTCCTTTCTGATAATAGAGCACGATGCCCAAGGCCTGCATAAGGAAACCGACAAGCCACATCCATAGGCTGGCCCTATATTCCAGCAGGATGTAGGCCAAGCCAAGGATGGTGGTAAGGATGTCAAGCCAATGTGCGGAAAGAAACTCCATTTCTAACTTATCTGTTTGCAGTTATATCTCATTGGTCTCCTTGGTTATTATCCCGAATAATCGAATTAGCAATAGCCATCGCGTTGCCTCAAATAATTCTATAATTCTCAAATTCGTGATAAAGAAGTATTGTTCAGAACCTCACAGTGATACTGCCCATTGCCGTCGTTCCGGCCTGTGGGATGTACCCGATCTCAGTGTAGCGGTTGCTCTCGGGATTGCCACCGCTCGCATAGATGGCCGAATACACCCAACCCGATGCCGCATAGTGCAGGTCGAAGATGTTGATGATGTTAAAACCAAGGATCAGCTCCTTGATACCTTTGTTCTTGTAGGTGAACACATAGTTAGCCGAAATGTCGCTGGTCGAGAAGCTCGGCAGCGAACGCTGTTCGCATCCCGTATTGTCGAGATATTGGCGCGACACGTAGTTTGTATGCCAGGTGGCTGTGAGTCCGTTCTTCTTGTAGGTCAGGAAGCCATTGAGTATTACCGAAGGCGAGTAGGCCAAGGTGCTGTTGTCGTAATGGATCACATCAAAGCCGTCGCCATCGTATGGTTTCCCGTTGGCATCGGTGTTGCCCTCCCAGTCGTCCCAGTTCTCGACATATTCGTTGAAGTCCTTGATCTTGTTTTGGCTTAAGGCGGCATTGCCTTCGATGGTCAGTCCGGGAAGGAATGTCCATGCTGCGGTGAGCTCCATGCCCAGACGATACGACTTGTCGATGTTGGAGGTGAGTTTTTCGCCGATGTCGCTCAGTTCACCGGTTTGCACGAACTGATCCTTGTAGTGCATCCAGTAGAAATTGGCGCCGGCAGTCCATCTCTTGCCCACAAAGTTGTAGCCCACTTCGGTGTCGAGCAACTTCTCGGCCTTTGGGGCGGGGTAGTTGCCGTTGTCGGTGAAGTTGTTGCGTTCGGGTTCGCGATGGCTCATGGCAAACGAAGCGAAAGCGTGATGTCCGTCCTGATGATAGCTGATGCCAATCTTCGGATTGACGAAATCATACTGCTTGTCAACGTCAAGGTGGTAATTCTCGTAGCCGTTGGGTGTCGAGAGGAACTTATCATTGATGCCTTCGGTAGAATAGGAGACATGTCGATATTGCATGTCGGCGAAGACATCCCACTGTTCGGTGAGGTGATAGGTGGCCTTGGTGAAGATGTTACCGTCGAGCTTGTCGGCATCGCTGTCGTAGTATTGGTAGTGGTCATTCGAGAGGTACTTGCTGCTCATCTCCGGGTTGGCGATGTAGGTGATGTAGCCGAAATGGTTCGACCAGAAGTTCTGGACAGATAGACCTCCGATGATATCCCAGCGCTCATCCTTGTAGTTGGCGTTCCAAACGAGGCCCAAAAGATCCTGCGACAGGCCTTTTTGGCGCACGAAGTCGGTACGTTTGAGTGTCGAGCCATCACTCAATGTGAAATTGGAGAAACCGAACTTGGAGAGTTTGTTGTTGTAGCGGAACTCGTCGTAATAGCCGTAGCCGTGGGTATAGTGTGCCGAAGCCGAAGTGGTCCAACGGTCGTTGATCTGCCAGGCGAGCGAAAGGATGGTTCGGTTCTGCCAGAAGTTGTCGGTGGTCTTGTCCCAAAGTGTGCCATCCGACAGCTTGTAGCGTTCAGTGCCCTTCGAAGGGTCGTAGCCATCGACGAGATGTTCATAGAGCGTGTTGAATTTGCCAAGACCTGCTTTGTAGAAATCCTTGTAATTGAAGAGCCCGGTACCCATACCACCGTAGTTCCAGTCAAGCAGGTCCCCCGTGTCGAGACCGTTCCAAGCCTGGCCGGTCTTTTCGAAGTTGCCGAAGTTCTTAAGACGAACCACGAAACGGTCGGCCATGAAGGTGAGTCCTCCATAGTAGGAACCGCTGCGGCCCGAAGTGCCGTGCATATAGCCGTCGGTGTTGGTCTCGTGATAGGCACCGTCGAAGATCCAATGGTTGGCGAAGAGGCCTGTCGAAAAAGAGCCACCGACGTTGAACGTGTTGAAGGAGCCGTACGAGCCTGAGAGTTCTGCCGAAGGTTTGGTGTCGGGTGATTTGCTGGTGAGGGAAATGGTGCCACCGAAGGCTCCGTCACCATTGGTCGAAGTGCCCACGCCACGTTGAATCTGTGCGCCACCGAGTAATGAGGCATAACTGTTCATGTTGGCCCAGAAAACACATTGGTCCTCGGGCGAGTTGAGCGGCACGCCGTCGAGGGTGACGTTAATACGCGAATCGGCAGCACCACGGATGCGCATATACACGGTGCCCGTACCTAATCCGTTCTCGCCGTAGGACACCACTCCTGGCGTATGGGTGAAGAGCATGGGCAGTTCGCGTCCGGTCTTCGAGTGTTCTTCGAGTGCTTCCTGTTCGATGTTGGCCTTGGCGAAGGGCGCATCCTTTTGTGCTTTTACCGATTTGACTACAATCTCGTTCAATTGGTGAATCTTGCTGGCCGTCATGCGGATTTGTCGCGTCATGCCTGGCTCGGCCAAAAACACTTGATCTTCGTAGCCCAGGTAGCGGACGACGAGTTCAGTGCCCTTGGCAACGTTGAGCGAGAAGTTGCCAAAACCATCGGTGATGGTGCCCGTGCTGCGTCCCTTGAGTAGGATGTGTGCGCCAGGGAGAGGCTCTCCGTCCTGGTCAATAACGGTGCCTGTAACACGATAGGTTGTGGCCTGTTGGTCGGCAGACGCCTCGATAGGGGTAGGGGTTAATGCTGTTCCCATACCAGTACTTGCTGCCAGTAGTGCAGCTATAAACAATACCTTTTTCATCTTTCGAAGAAAAATTTGAATGAATAAATAAGACGATATGGGGTTTGCATGTTCCCTCGCCAGAATTACCTGGTCAGGTTCAATGGGTCTAATCTCAGCCTCGCAGCCTTCGAAAGCTTGGCGAAGCACCCCGTTTTGCCGCTTCTTGCTTCATAGCGATGCGGCAACTGTCAATTTGCGCTGCAAAGATAAAGTCTTTTTTCGACATATACAATAGTAGCGATATATTTTTTCAAATTTGTCGTAAAAATGCCATTTATATATTTATAATATGTACGCGCGCGATAAACTTTGTGCCTGAAAAATTTGCAAGTGTGAGAAAAATAGTGTATCTTTGCACCGCTATTTACCTAATAAGACGAAGAGAATCGCTTCCGTATGAATAAAACAACGATATATAGTGGCGTCAGGAACTGTATTTCTGAAGAGTTGAAGGATTTCGAGCGTGTGTTCGAGAGCGTATTGCGCACACGTGTGCCTCTGGCCGATTCGGTTATCCACTATTTTTTGGAGCGTAGTGGCAAACAGTTGCGTCCGATCATGACTCTTCTTGCAGCCAAGATGTTGGGCAAGGTCAACGAAGCTACCAATTATGGAGCTGTTGCCCTGGAATTGTTGCATAACGCCACGTTGATGCACGATGATGTCATCGATCAGAGTCCTACCCGCCGTGGTAGCGATACCATCAATAAGATATGGGACAATAAGGTGGCCGTGCTGATGGGTGACTTCTTCCTGTCGAAATGCTTGCATTGCAGTAATGCCACAGGTTCGCTCCAGATTTCGAAAGTGTTGTCTGATATGGTGACGATGCTCGTAGAGGGCGAGTTGGAACAGATATCCAACGTTCGCACGCATCTCTTGAGCGAAGAATCGTACTTCTCGGTTATTCGTGGTAAGACGGCTTCGCTCTTCGCTGCCTGCATGAAGGTCGGTGCCCTCAGCGTGGGGGCTTCCGAAGCCGATAAGGAACGATTGGCGAAAGTGGGAGAACTGATGGGCATGGTTTTCCAGATTCGTGACGATATTTTCGACTACTATCCTTTCTCGAAGGAGGTGGGCAAGCCTACCGGACATGACATTATGGAGGGCAAGATCACTTTGCCCTTGCTATATGCATTCCAGCATGCTCCGACAGATGAGGCTGCACGGATGAAGGAAATTGTCGAACAATCCCAGGAACTGACGGAATGTCAGGTCGCCCAGTTGGTGGAGTTTGCCAAAAGTATCGGTGGCATAGAATATGCACAGGCTAAAATGAAGAATATTTCTTATGAGGCCAAGAAGTTGCTCTCTACTTTCCCCGAGAGTGATGCACGTGAGGCTATCATGGGTCTTATAGACTATTTTTCGGATAGAAACTGTTGATTTTGCCGCGCCGACTAAGCAAAACACGATTGTTAGCATGTCGTTTTCTGCAAAAAAGAAACATTTTTAGAAAATTCTTTCCAAAAAATTTGGTGGATTGATATTTTTGAACTATCTTTGCACCCGCAAAACATGAAACGGGGTGTAGCGCAGTCCGGTTAGCGCACCTGCTTTGGGAGCAGGGGGTCCCAGGTTCGAATCCTGGTACCCCGACTACACATCGCTTGATGAATGTTCTTTGAAAGATCCACAATGGCTCCTTAGCTCAACTGAATAGAGCATCTGACTACGGATCAGAAGGTTACAGGTTTGAATCCTGTAGGAGTCACAATCTGAGTTTCCTCGTCGGTAGCTGAGGGGTTCACATTATAATGCTTCAATAGCTCGG
>JAFZTS010000015.1 GCA_017618715.1 Bacteroidales bacterium | reverse complement strand
GACTTCCCGTCATCGCTACCAAGGTGGGAACCATCCCCGCTATGTTGGCGCAGAATCGCGGAATAACCGTCGAACTAGGAAACGAATCAGAGTTGCAGGAAGTTTTGGCCGCCTTCATCACAACGCGAAGCCGAATGACCGATACGCAACGCTCCGACCGAACGTTGGCAATTCAGCGCCATCAATACGTGGCCGAGCGCCATAGCCCCAAGGTCATCGCCCAGCAGTTCGATGTGCTCTATCGTTCCGCAGTGAACCAAACCCCTTGACCCCTCATCCTCTGTTCCCGTAGCGGCCGTCTTTCTCTCTTTTGTTCCCGTGGCAGCCGTCTTTGGCTGCCCTTACACCTCTCGAACCCAACTTTAGAACCCCACCTTCCTGCTGACTTCCGGGTGACGAATCCACCACGTGACCAGTCTTTCGTTGCACGTCAGCAGTTTCATTCCAAGGTATTTCAGTTCATTGATCCACGGCAGCGGGTAAAGTCCCAGTTGCCGCAATGCTCCGATGCATTGCAGGGCATAGTCCGCATCGTGTTGCTTCCTGATGAGCACACGCAGCACGTCCATACTCAGGTAGGACAATTTATATTGCATCACCGAGTCCAGGCCGTGTTCGTCGCGCCAACGGGTGAGATTGTTGAGGATGGTCATCGTGTCGTCCATCAGTTTGCGCTTGCGTGCTTCGGTGCGCGTGTTGATGCTGCTGCCCGAATGCTCATAATATAAATAGGTATAGCCGCGCTTATAGACCACAGGCCCTGCCAGCGTGAATAGTTTGAAGATAAGTTCCTCGTCCTGGTGATAGATGCCGGGCGTGAAGCGCAGTTCGGGATGTCGGGTGAATAGGCTGCGCTTGAACAGATAACCATAGACAAGGCCTTCGATGTTATGGCTTCGCACAAAATCTGCGCCCGTAGCATATTCTTGGTCGAAGGGCCAGCATTCCATCTGATGGCTCCACGGACGCTGTGTGCCGTCTTCGAGCCGATACATTACCTGCACGCCGATGATGTCGTACTTCCCGCTTTGCATCGTGTCGATAGGCAGCACTTTGCCCTCCATCATCTTGTCGTCAGCATCGACCATGTAGATGTATTCGCCCGTTGCCTTCTCGATGGCAAGGTTGCGAGCCACGCTTTGTCCCTGGTTCTTCTGGTGGAACACTTTCACGCATGGATGCTGTTGGGCATATTCGCCGAGTAGGGCAGGAGTGTTGTCGGTCGAACCGTCATCGACGACGATGACCTCCATATCGTCGATGCCTTGTGCAATACAGGAGTCCAGGCAGGCAACGATGTATTTCTCCACGTTGTAGGCGGGAATAATGAAACTCAGCAGCATATTTCTAACTTTTAACGGTGCAAAATTACAAAAAAAATTGATTCGATGCACAAGGTTTGAACAAAAATACTTATCTTTGCAGCGAAAAATACCTCGTTCATCGATGAAAGCCCCCTTTTTGAAGATGTTTCTCGTTTTGATTTGCTGGGTGTCGGCCTCGTGTCTGACTCCTTTGGCTGTCATGGCCCAGGAGAAGGATAAGGACACTGTGGTCGTGCAGGCTATCGATACGACGTGGATGGCCGAACTCCCGGTCATCGAACTGACCTACAACAAGGCACGCTTTAATAGCGATACTTTCATCCCAGGCAGGATGGTATATCATAGCATCGACAGCACGCGTCAGTTCAATTGCACCATAAGGCGTCGAGGAGGCACGTCGCTTCTTTTCGACAAGCCGAACTATGCGCTGAAATTCTACGACAACGATGGCAATTCGCTCGATGTGCGTTTCCTTGGTATGCGCAAGGACAACAACTGGATCCTCGACGGCATGGCGCCCGACCATTCGAAGATGCGCAATCGTGTCTCGATGGACCTTTGGCTCGACTTTTCGCATCCGTCCTATCAACAGGAGGAGAAACCCAACGCCGTCAATGGTTATCGCGGCAAGTATGTCGAGGTCTATGCCAATGGACAGTATATGGGCCTCTTCTGCCTGATGGAGCGCGTCGACCGAAAGCAACTCAAGGTGAAGAAGTTTGTTACCGATGAGGATGGCACCTCCCATCATCGCGGTCTCGTCTATAAGGTCATCAATGGCAAGGATACACGTACACCATACTTTTATTGGAATCAGAATGCGCCTAACGATGCAAGTTCCTATTACGATGGCGTGCAGAGCGAATATCCCGACCCTCACGATGGCGAACCCTGGACATGGGATCCCTTGCGCAGGAACATCTATTACCTCGCAGGATATCGAGGAACGACGTTCTACTCCCTTATAGGCAAATATTTCGATTTGCCGGTCTTCTGCGACTTCATGCTGTTCCTCGACATGCTCTATGCTTTCGACAACGTCGGCAAGAATTACTATTGCTGGTTCTACGATTATAGTTCAAATGACAAGCGTTTGGGCATCACGCCTTGGGACCTTGACGTCTCGTGGGGACGTGACGAGACGGGTGTTCGTGTCGCGGCTACCACGGAATTGGCCAATAAGACCAATTTCCACACCCGTATGTCGGAACACTACAAGGGCTATGCCGATACCTTGTCCACCCGATATGCCGAGTTGCGCGACAGTCTTTGGACCGAGCAGTCGCTTCTCGGCTACTTCGACCGTTACTTCGACTTGTTTACTCGAACGGGTGCGTTCGAACGTGAGCAGAACCGATGGATAGACTCCAACTGCAAGGTGCGCGATCTAGACCTCGAGAAGGAGTATATCTACGGTTGGATTCACGATCGTCTCGCCTATCTCGATTCGGTCTATGGCTACATTGCCCCCCAAGCCATCCGTAGCATCCCGGCCGACAAGAATCAATCCCCATCTCCCTGCTACGACCTTTGGGGAAGGCGCATCCATCCTTTCTCCACCCGCTCCCCCGGTCTCTTCATCCAAGATGGTAAAGTGCAGGTTGTCCAATAGTTAATTGTTAATTATTGATTGTTGCCGGATGGCCATTGTTAATTGTTAATTATTTATTGTTAATTGCTCCATGCGCATCCTTCTCTTCGGCGAATACAGCAACGTTCATCACACCCTCTGCGAGGCCTTGCGTCGCACAGGGCACGAGGTGCTGCTCATCAGCGATGGCGACGGGTGGAAGGATTATCCGCGCGATGTGGACTTGCGTCGCACGAAAGAGGGCCCCGTCGGCT
>JAFZTS010000014.1 GCA_017618715.1 Bacteroidales bacterium | reverse complement strand
GCCTTTCTTCACCTCAAACTGTTCCTTCTTCACACTATAGACCATGGTGCCCACCACATCGGCGGGGAGCAGGTCGGGGGTGAACTGGATGCGGCTATACTTGGCTTCAATAAGTTGGGCAAGGGTCTTGATGGCAAGGGTCTTGGCCAAACCAGGCACGCCCTCGAGAAGGATATGGCCATCGGCCAACAGACCGATCAGCAACGATTCGACAAGATGCTTCTGTCCCACAATGACCTGATCCATACCCTGGGTCAGGACGCCCACAAAGGCGCTTTTGCTCTCAATGAGCTC
This sequence comes from Bacteroidales bacterium, assembly GCA_017618715.1. Classification (GTDB taxonomy): domain Bacteria; phylum Bacteroidota; class Bacteroidia; order Bacteroidales; family UBA3663; genus Liminaster. Next base: position 13,650 of record JAFZTS010000014.1, on the reverse strand, counting down.
GTTCAGCTCACGAATGTCAACTCTTTCCATTTTTGTATATTTGTTACTTTTGAATGATTTCTATCCATACGAGGGCACGTCAGGAAACGTGCAAAATTCCCCCCTTTAGGGGGAAAACCTAATAAAATCGGGTGCAAAGATAGTTTATTTCGGTGAAATATGCAATAGGTGGAATTTTAAAAATGTTAAACGCCGATTTAATTTCAGTTAAATCGGCGCTTTTTTGTTAATTTTTAACTACTGGATTTCGTTGATATCGAACGGCGTGGCCTGATATACGTAGTAATTGAGCCAATTGGTGAACAAAAGATTGGCCACCGAACGCCATCGAACGAGAGGACCGTTGTTGGGGTTTCCATCGCGGTAATAGTTGACCGGCATGTCGATGGGAAGACCCTTTGCGAGGTCGCGCTTGTACTCCTTGTCGAGCGTATCGGGCGCATACTCGGAGTGGCCGGTGACGTAGATCTCGCGGCCTTCGCGCTCCATGACCATATAGACACCACTCTCGCGGCTTTCGGCCATGATCTCGAGCTCGGGATGCTTCAGGATGTCCTCGCGACGCACTTCGGAATGACGGCTATGGGGCACATAAAACTCGTCGTCGAAGCCACGGAAGATGGGGCACTTGGGGTCGGCCTTGCCATGCTTGAAGATGCCGAACATCTTATGGTCGAGCGGATACTTGGGAATCCTGTGGAAATGGTAAAGACCTGCTTGTGCTGCCCAACAGATAAACATGGTGGATTGCACGTTGGTGCGCGTCCAATCGAAAATCTCAGTTAGTTCCTTCCAATAGTGGACCTGCTCGTAATCGAGTTGCTCGACGGGGGCACCGGTGATGATCATGCCATCGAACTTCCTGTTCCGGAGCTCGCTGAACGGCGTGTAGAAACGCTCCATGTGCTCGGTGGATGTATTCTTCGACACATGGGTGGAGAGCATCATGAAGATGATCTCGAGCTGCAGAGGGGTGTTCGACAACAGACGGATGAGGTCGTTTTCGGTCTGCTCCTTGATGGGCATCAGGTTAAGCACGCAGATATGCAGCGGACGAATCTGCTGCATGTCTGCCCTATCGGTGTCCATCACGAAGATATTCTCCTGCTTGAGGGCTTCGATGGCGGGGAGGTTCTTTGGAAGTATTAAAGGCATTCTTAGTTGGTCTTTACTCCTTACTTGGTCTTAACAACGAGATAACGGGTATTGCTCCAGAACTGGCTTGGATCCTTGATGATGAGCTTGCGAGTACCATCGGCCTGGCCAATGAGTTCGTAGGATGCTGATGGATGCGAAGAGAGGATATCCACCTTCTTTGCGCCGAGAGGCAGCTCGGAAAGCTCGCGGATATCGACCTTGGTGAATCCTTCGGAAGAGAAGCCCTGACGGGTGAGGCGCTTCTTGGTGAGCAGGTTGCCTTCGAGAAGGCCGAGATCCTTGAGGCGATTCTTGTCAGCCACGATATAGAAACCGGTGTTGAGCATCTCGTCCTGGGTGTTGATCACATCCTGCTGCATCTCGTTCTGGGCGATGGTGGTGGCAAGTGAATCCTGTGTCACGGTCAGCGAGTTGGTAAGGTCCACGATCTTCTCCTCATGGTTGGCAACCACGATCTTGAAGTCGGCGATTTTGCTCTCATAACCTGCCACTTCGCTCTGCAGGCGCTCGATGGTCTGCTTGAGCACCTTGTTCTGACCGAGCTGGGTACTGTATTTCTTCTGCAGTTCGTCGAGGGCCTTCTGCTTCTCCTCGATGGTCTGCCTTACCAAGGCAATCTGCTTGATCAGACGTTCGCGCTTGTCCACGAGGTTCTGGTCCTCGCCGTTTGAAAGGGCGAGCTGGCCATTGATCTGGTCGAGCTGTTCGCTGACTGCATTGAGAGTGGTCGAAAGTTCATAAATCTCATTGCCCTGCTGGAGGGCTACATACATGAGGCTGTCATTGGTGTTGGTAGCCTGTTGATACTGCTCCTTGCTCACCTGGTTGCAACCGGCGAGCACTACAGTCATAGCGACTGCAAGCATTGCACTAATCTTCTTCATCTTGATTATCGTTTTGATTAACGTTCTTGTATTTGTTCTTATGTATCTTCTTTTCCTTTGGCCCCTCGGAGGCTCCACCGACGACGAGCACGATCTCGCCCTTGGGTTCCACCTCAGAGAAATGGGCTATAAGTTCGGCAAGGGTGCCGCGCCGTGTTTCGGCAAAACGCTTACTGATTTCGCGACAGACGGCAGCGGGACGGTCCTCCCCCATCACCTGGGCCAATTGCTGCAAGGTCTTTACGAGGCGGTAGGGGCTCTCGTAGATGATCTGGGTGCGCGTCTCAGAGGCTATCTCGCGAAGGCGTGTCTCACGTCCCTTCTTTTGCGGGAGGAAGCCTTCGAAGCAGAACTTCTCGTTGGGCAGGCCGCTTTGGACAAGTGCCGGCACAAAAGCCGTGGCACCCGGCAGACACTCCACCTCAACACCGAGCCTGACACATTCGCGTACCAGCATGAAACCAGGGTCGCTGATACCGGGTGTTCCCGCATCGCTCACAAGAGCCACATTCAGACCGGCAGCAATCCTTTCGGCCATCTGTGCCGACGTCTCGTGCTCGTTGAACTTGTGGTGGCTCTGCATCGGCACGTGGATGTCGTAATGCTGCATCAGGACGCTCGACGTGCGTGTGTCCTCAGCCAAGATGAGGTCGGCCGACTTGAGCACGTTGACGGCACGGAAGGTCATATCCTCCAGATTGCCGACGGGCGTTGGGACAACAAACAGCTTTGCCATAGTTTTCTTTTATATGCACGAGTGGGCAGCAAAGTTAACTCTTTTTCCTGAAAAAACGATTGTATTGAGCGAAAAAAGAAGGAAAATACACCGAAAACCGAAGAATTGCATTATGGAATAAGCGAAAGCAGCTGCTTTTCGATGGCTTTGCGCACCTCGGCATGTTTGCAGGTGTGGTTGGCTACAAAGATGGTGACCGCGTATGTTCGTGCGTCCGAACCCTTGATGTAACCCGCGTAAGACACCACATTCTTGAGGGTGCCCGTCTTGAGCTGGCCCTTGCCCGCCAATCGTGTCCCCTTGAGGAATTCCCTGACCGTTCCCTCCTGTGCAATATCGGCCATCGCCTTGCGGAACTTGTCGTCGAACTGCATATCGGCAAGCAGGGAATTGATGAAGTGGGCAGTGACACGATTGCTCGGCGAGATGCCGCAGCCATCATACATCACCAGCGATTCCATGTCGAGGCCCCTCGTCCTCCAATAGTTCTGCACGGTGAGCAATCCGCTATCGAGACGACAGGACGGCGTGAGCAGGTGGAGCATCGTCTCGGCCTGCAGATTGAGGCTTTCGGCCAACGTGCGGTCCATCACATCCTTCAGCATCTGGCCACTATCGGGCAAAAGGTTGTCGAGGCCAGGCATATAGTCTTCGATATCCTCGACAAGCAAATCGGGGTTGAATCGCTCAAGACCAGGCAAGCGAACGGCAACCGTATCGACCATCGGCACACTGTCGGGCCATACGTAATCGGGGCCAAGGAGACGAAAGCCGGTGGCAGCCGTAACAAGCTTCAGGACCGATGCCGGAGTCATGAGGCGCTCAGGGTCATAGCTGTAGAGCACGCGACCGCGATTGATGGCAGGATGGAGGGAATCGGGTTCCTGCTGTGGAGCTGTCCGCGGCAGACGTACAATCTCGAGCGTCACGGTGGAATGCTTCATGCCATCGGAACGAATCCACTCCTTGAATGACAATGGAAGCGAACGCATTTGTGCATTGCCCTCCACACACACAGTGAATAGAAGCAATGCACAAAGGATGAACCTGAATATACTATTCGTCTTTAACATGAGTTCGCAACAAAGATATACTATCAACGAAGACGGGTGAAACCTTATCGGAATCAACCATAAGCACGAGGCCCAGGATGGCGGAACGGAATGGCTGGATGGAGTCGGCACGAGCTATCAGGAGATATGCACCATTCTCGGTAATCGTCTTTGCATCAAAGCCAAGCGGGGCTCCCAAAGGCTCGTTCTGCTTCCTTTTCCCCTGGCGCCGCAATTCCTCCTCGCTGGGTTCCTGCTTGGTGAGAGCAATGGAAGCAAGAACCTTTTGCCCAGGCAAGAGCTGACGCACATTGAAGCGCCAACGCAGGGTGTCGCCATCGACGAAATTGCTGTCGGAGGGTATTTCCCAAAAGAGAATATCGGAATGACGGTGACTATCGAGCACGAGATGTTTGCGCAATGTCCAAAGCTCGACGGAATCGCCCGCCATACTGGTGACAAAGTCGCGTTTCTCGGTGACCTGCAGGCTCCACATTTCATGCTCCTCCTTCAGACGCTCATCGACATGACCATAGACACGGGTCAGAAGCTTCAAATGCTGGGCATACCACATCAACGATGAGTCGTAGCAGGAACGCGACACGCCATGCTTCTGCAGCACGGCAGCAATCACCTCCTGCTGATACTTGTCGAGGTCTGCACCGTAACCCATCCCCTGTTGCTGCTGCATCTCGAGAAGACCCTCGGCGCGATGAACATCCACAAGCAAGTCGGTCATTTGTTCCTCATCGAGCACAATATCCGGACGGTCGATACATGAAGCAACGACCGAAAGGGAAAGCAATGCAAGAACGAGATACAGGAGCTTACGCATGCAAAGTTATTTCTTACTTTCTTCCTTCTGCTTACGTTCTTCCTTCATCGCCTTATAGGCTTCATCAAGGCGGACAAAATCCTTTCGGAAGAAGAGGATGAGGAGGAAGACACCCACAGTGATGCAGGAATCGGCGAAATTGAATACCGGCTTGAAGAACATGAACGGCTCGTCGCTGGTGGGCAGCCAGGATGGATATCGGAACGAGAAGCCGAGGAATTTGACCATCTGACCAGTCACGGGGAAAGAGTCGGGCCAATCGAAACTGATCAAAGGGAAATAAAACATATCGACCACCCTACCCTTGAACCATTCACCCTGGGGCATGAGACCGGCACCGGGATCGGCCCATTGCGCCACATGACCATAACTGTCGGTGAACCAACGACCATAGAAGATGCAGTCGAAGATGTTGCCTACAGCACCCGCCAAGATCATGGAAACAACGACAACAAAAGCCGTTGAGACAAGACGCTTGCCGATGGCTTTGAAGAGAATCCACCCGAAGAGCACCGTCATCAGGATACGGAAGCCGGTAAGCACATACTTATCGACGAACTCCATACCGTAGGCCATGCCATTGTTCTCGATAAAGGACAGATAGAACCACGACGTCACTTCTACCGACTCGCGAAGGTAGAAGTGCGTCTTGACATAAATCTTGATCACTTGATCGATCAGGACAAGAGCCAGAAATAGCCCGATGACCAAAAGGGTTTGCTTCTTGCGGATACTCACTATAACAAGACTTATTTTCCGGTGAAGCGCTTCTCTTTGGCCTCTACACTGAGTGTAGCGTGAGGCACGGCGCGCAGACGCTCCTTGGGAATGAGCTTATGGGTTACACGACAGATGCCGTAGGTCTTGTTCTCGATACGAACCAATGCGCCCTGGAGACCCTTGATGAACTTCTCCAGACGCGAAGCCTTGAGACCCAGCTCCTCACGCGAAAGGGTTTCGGCACCATCCTCCATGTTCTTGAACATAGGGGCAGTGTCGCGGTCGTCATTGTCGGCACGACGCATACTCTCGCGGATTTCATTATACTGATCTAATGCTTCCTTGAGCTTCTTTTCAACGAGATCCTTGAACTCTGCAAGTTCCTCATCGGAGTAACGGACTTTGATGTTGTCTTCGTTTGCCATAATTTAAAAAATGTGCTTTATTTGGTGATAGATGTTTTTACGATGTAGTCGTCCATATCGAGATTGGCAGCTCCTTCGCCCACTTCACCGATGGTGATGCTTGTGGCAAGAACCTGACCTGCGATGTAGTCTTTATACTGCTCAACCACGGCATCGGTGTTGGCATTCGGCTCGAACACGATCTTGATGCGGTCGGTAACCTCGAAGCCTGCGGTCTTGCGATAGTTCTGGATTCGTTTGATGAGCTCGCGAGCGACGCCCTCCTTGCGGAGTTCCTCGGTCACGGTGATGTCGAGAGCCACGGTGACACGGCCTTCGCTGGCCACATTCCATCCCGGCATATCCTCGCTGATGATCTCTACGTCAGCGGCAGTGATTTCGACAGGTGTGCCGTCGATGACGAGGGCCAGCTTGCCTTCGTTCTCAAGCTCGGCAATCTTCTCCTGCTCAAGGCTGCCAAGGGTGGCAGCGAGCGACTTCATGAGCTTGCCGTAACGCTTGCCCAATTCGCGGAAGTTTGGCTTCACCTTCTTGACGAGCACATGGCTATCGCCACCGGCAATCTGGAGCTCCTTGATGTTGGTCTCGTTGAGGATGAGGTCCTTCACAGCCTCGATATCGGCAGCCTGCTCGGCGTCGATGGCCGGGAACAGGATGGTCTGGAGTGGCTGACGCACGTTGATCTTCGAGGTCTTGCGGATGCTGAGGACAAGGGATGTAACCGTTTGCGCCAACTGCATCTTACGCTCAAGGACGGCGTCGGTAGCTCCTGCCACGGGGAAGGTGGAGAGGTGGACGGATTCGCTCTTGTCGCGACCGGAAACGGCATTGAGATCGAGGAACAGCTTGTCGCTATAGAACGGGGCGATGGGAGCCATGAGCTTGGCGACAGTCTCCAGACAGGTATAAAGCGTCTGATAGGCTGCAAGCTTGTCATCATCCATCTCGCCACCCCAGAAACGCTTGCGGTTCAGACGAACGTACCAATTGGAGAGGTTATCGCAAACGAAGGTCTCGACGAGGCGTCCGGCCACGGTTGGCTCGTAGTTCTCGAGATTGCTTTCAACACCCTTGATGAGGGTATTGAGCGAAGAGAGTATCCAGCGGTCGATCTCGGGACGCTGCTCAAGGGGCACCTCAGGCTCCTGACCTGTGAAGCCATCGATGTTGGCATAAAGAGCAAAGAGTTTATAGGTATTGAAGAGCGTACCGAAGAACTTGCGGCTCACTTCGACCACTCCTTCGGGGTCGAACTTGAGGTTGTCCCAAGGCGATGCATTGGTAATCATGTACCAACGGAGCGGATCGGAACCATATTGCTCGATTGCTCCGAAGGGGTCGATGGCGTTGCCCAGACGCTTTGACATCTTCTGACCATCCTTGGCAAGGACAAGTCCATTCGAAACGACAGCCTTATACGATACCGAATCGAACACCATCGTAGCGATGGCATGGAGGGTAAAGAACCATCCACGAGTCTGGTCAACACCCTCGGCGATGAAATCGGCAGGGAAAACACTGCCATTGTCGAAGGCCTCCTTGTTCTCGAAAGGATAGTGAATCTGTGCGTATGGCATCGCACCGGAATCAAACAATACGTCGATAAGGTCGAGCTCGCGAGTAAGAACGTGACCTGTCTCGCTGACAAGCTTGATGTCGTCAACGTAGGGACGATGGAGGTCAATCTTCTCGTAATTGTCCTTCTCCATCAAGCCAGGCACAAAGCCCTTCTCCTTGAGAGGATTCGTAGCCATCACACCAGCGGCAACCGCCTTCTCAATCTCGTTGTAAAGTTCCTCAACGGAACCGATGCAGAGTTCCTCACGAGTGTCGCGATTGCGCCAGATAGGCAATGGTGTGCCCCAATAGCGTGAACGGCTGAGGTTCCAATCGTTGAGGTTTTCGAGCCATGCGCCGAAACGTCCCGTACCCGTCGATTTGGGCTTCCAGTTGATGGTCTTGTTGAGCTCGATCATCCTGTCGCGACAAGCCGTAGAACGGATGAACCACGAGTCGAGTGGATAATAGAGCACCGGCTTGTCTGTACGCCAACAATGGGGATAATTGTGCACATGCTTCTCGATCTTGAAGGCTTTGCGAACCTTCTTGAGACCAAGGCTCATGATGACATTGAGGTCATCGGCCTTCTCGGCAGCCTCAGCATCGTATTTGCCATCCTTGTTGAACTCGGGAGCATAGGCATTCTTCACGAAACAGCCTTCATGCACGCTGTAGGCATCGAGGTCCACGCATTTCTCAACGAAGGGAGCTGCCAGTTCCTCACGCTTGTAGTACTTGCCAGTCAGATCGACCATTGGACGAGGTTCGCCCAACTTGTTGATCATATAGAGAGCAGGCACCTCGGCAGCCTTGGCCACCTTGGCATCATCTGCACCAAAGGTTGGTGCGATGTGAACGATACCCGTACCGTCCTCGGTAGTCACATAGTCACCGGGGATGACGCGGAAAGCCTTCTCGGCAATCTCGACAAACTGATCGTGACCATAGCTGAAGACCTTCTCGGGATGCTGTGCGGCATATTCCTTGATGTAGGGTGCTGCAAGGTCGCTCAACTGCTCACAGGGCTTCACCCACTGGTAGAGCTGTTCGTAACACATACCCAAAAGCTCGCTGCCCTTGTAACGGCCTACAATGCGATAAGGGAGCTTGCGACCATCGACCTTGTTGATGTCAAGAGCCTCCATCTCTTCAAGAGTATGGAGCTCCTCGCCAGCCATATATGCCTTGAGGCGTGCCTCGGCCATAACGACGGTGAGTTTGTCGCCATTGTAGGGATTGAAGGTCTGTGCAGCCACGTAGTCGATATTCGGACCAACGCAGAGGGCGGTGTTCGAAGGCAGGGTCCAAGGTGTGGTGGTCCATGCAACGAAGACAGGCTGTCCCCACTCGGTCATCTCAGGTCTTGGGTCAAGAGCCTTGAAGATGGCGGTCACGGTGGTATCCTTTACGTCGCGATAGCAACCAGGCTGATTGAGCTCATGGCTCGAAAGGCCTGTTCCTGCAGCCGGTGAATATGGCTGGATGGTATAGCCCTTGTAAAGCAGACCTTTGTTATAGAGCTGCTTGAGGAGCCACCAAAGGGTTTCGATATAACGGTTGTCGTAGGTGATATACGGGTCGTCAAGATCAACCCAATAGCCCATCTTGCGGGTCAGGTCGGTCCACTCCTTGGTATATTTCATCACCTCCTTGCGGCAAGCTGCATTGTAGTCATCGACCGAAATCTTCTTGCCGATGTCCTCCTTGGTAATACCAAGCAATTTCTCGACACCCAATTCAACAGGCAGTCCGTGGGTGTCCCAACCGGCCTTGCGCTTCACCTGGAAGCCCTGCATGGTTTTGAAACGGCAGAATATATCCTTGATCGAACGAGCCATCACGTGGTGAATGCCAGGCATGCCATTGGCCGACGGGGGACCCTCGTAGAACACGAAAGAAGGATGCCCCTCACGTGTGGTCATCGATTTTACAAAGACATCGTTGGCGTCCCAATTCTTCAGGACTTCCTTGTTGATTTCCGACAGATTGAATTGATTATATTCTGCAAATTTCATAATAAAGCACTATTTTTAGGGCGCAAATTTAATACTTTTTTCCAGTAATTCCAAATATTTGGTCTAAAAACTGCATTATTGCAGGGACAAATACTACGATTTGCCAAGTTTTAGGACGAAAATGAGGTGATAGTATTCTTTTTCTGTAGCATTTTCTTGGAAAGGTTGGAGTTTTTCCTTATCTTTGCCACCACAAAAACTACGCGTGAATAATACGCTGCAAAACTTGAGCAATTGACACCTTTTAAATATTATATATGAAGCGTTTTCCCACTCTTCCACTCTGGTTTTGTCTCATGGGATTGGTTGCTTCCTGCGACGTGCCCCCACAGTCTGCGTATGTTATCAACGGACTGGAAATTTACCATGGCGACCTTCTCTTCAGCATCGAAGAGCCATCGGGAGATGGCCTTAGTGATGCAATTGCCAATGTGACCGAAGGCATCGACGGCAAACAGGTCGTTCATGTAGGTATCGTTTGTGAGCAATATGGCAGGATGATGGTACTCGAAGCCACACCGAGTCATGGCGTGTGGCTCACTCCCATAGACAATTTCTTCGAAGAGGCGGAATATGATGAAGACGGCAATCCCTGTGTCCTTGTCGGACGACTCTGTGACACGTTGGGCCTTGGAGCCTCGGTAGAGCGCGCCAAGCAATACATCGGATTGCCCTACGATACACTGTACATTCCCGATGAGAGGCAAATCTATTGCAGCGAACTTGTCCAACTCAGCTATCGACGCCCCGATGGCACTCCCATCTTCAAGACACGTCCGATGTCTTTCACCGACAATTCCGGCAATATCGCTCCCTATTGGAAGAAACTCTATGCAGAGCGCGGAATCCGTGTCCCCGAAGGTGCACCAGGCACCAACCCAGGAGACCTCTCACGCGACAGCCTCGTACTGAGGATTCTCAAACCATAGCTATTCCAATTCTCCCATTATCCCTACACATCAAGCACCATCTGTTCTTTCCCCAACACAGTATTGGGGAAGATGGCTTGTGCTTCGTTGAGTAGAATCTCCTCCTGCTCTGCGCTAAGGAACTGCGATGAGTAATGTCCAAGAATGAGTTTGCCGACCTCTGCCTTCCGGGCAATGGTAGCCGCTTCGACCGAAGTGCTATGTCCTCGTTGATGCGCCTTGACCTTGTCTGCTGCACTGTAGGTTGATTCGTGATAAAGCAAATCACAGCCCTTGATGATTGGAACAATACTCTCAGCATACATCGTATCGGAACAGAATGCATACGATTTGCTTGGCGTAGGCTCCGTGGTCAATACCTCGTTGGGGATGACCTCTCCCGTCTGCGGATTGGTCCAGACATTGCCTTTCTTGATGCCCCGGAAATAGGCGATAGGAATACCGAGTTCCTCACACTTCTCGACGAGCAGATGCCGGTCGCGCGGTTTCTCCTGGAAAAGGAATCCTGCAGTCGGGACACGATGATGAAGTGGGATGGTTTTGATGAGGAGCGATTCGTCCTCGTAAATCACTTCTGACTGTTGCGGATCGTAAGGTTGGAAAGTAACCTTCATCGACAAATCGGGACAGAAGAAATCGAACTGAGGCTGGAAAATGTGTTCTGCTTCGGCAGAGGCATGGATTACGATCTCGCCTGTTCGCTGGCCCAAGCCAAGCGTAGAGATGAATCCCACAAGGCCCAGGCAATGGTCTCCATGCAGGTGACTGAGAAGGATATGCCCTATACGACCCACAGGCACGCGATTGCGGGCGAGGCCGATTTGCACACCCTCGCCGCAATCCACCATGAAGAGATTGCCCCTGAAATTGACAATCTGGGCCGTCGGAGAATGGCGAAGCGTCGGCTTCGCGCTTCCGCAGCCCAGAATAGTAACCTTGAAACAGTCCAAAACCTACAGTTTAGAATTTTGCATTTCGCATGTCGCCCGTCTCCTCGTATGCAATGTGCATGGCGAAAGCGTGACGAAGCGAATGAGGTGTGTGCAGACTCTTACCCTCGGTGAGCTTGAGGTAATCCCAAAGCAACTGCTTGTAATCGGGATGCACACAGTTCTCGATGATAAGGCGAGCACGCTGCGAAGGAGACTTGCCACGCAGGTCGGCGACACCTTGTTCGGTAACAAGTACGCGAACGCTGTGTTCATTCGAATCGACGTGCGTAACCATCGGCACAATCGACGAGATGGCACCTCCCTTGGCCAACGATTGGGTCGAGAAGATCGAAAGGAAGGCATTGCGGGTGAAGTCGCCCGAACCACCAATGCCATTCATCATCTTGGTGCCCAGGACGTGGGTGGAATTGATATTGCCGAAGATGTCGGCCTCAAGTGCCGTATTGAGCGCAATGACGCCAAGACGACGGATGCATTCAGGATGGTTGGTGATTTCCTGTGGACGAAGCAAGATACGCTGACGGAAGACGTCCATGTTGGCATACATCATATCCACATACTCGTCGGTAAGGCTCAACGAAGAGCCTGTAGCACCCTTGCAACGACCCTTCATGATAAGGTCCATGGCAGAGTTCTGAATCACTTCGGTGAACATCGAGAACGGAGGCACATCAGGATTGTCACCCAATGCACCGAGCACCGCATTGGCGACGTTGCCTACACCCGACTGCAAGGGCAGGAACTCCTTGGGAATGCCACCACGCTTCAATTCGCTTACGAGGAAGTTGGAAATATGAGCACCAATGGCTTCGGTGTCCTTGTCGAGAGGCTTGAAACCCGGCTGGTTGTCGTACGCATTGCTATGCACTACGGCAAAGACCTTCTTCGGATCAATCTTGAGGTCAATGGTACCGATACGGTCATTCACCTTCATAATCTCGAAAGGCTTGCGATAAGGTGGCATCTCAGGCAGATAGATATCGTGCATACCTGTGAGCTTGCCGGCATGAACCTCGTTGAGTTCGACAATGATATGCTCTGCATGAGCAGCGAGGGAGGGAGCAATACCCACCGACGTCGTGAGAATAAGATGACCCTCGGGAGTAATCTCCGAAGCCTCGATGATGGCTACATCCATCTTGCCGAGGAAGCCATAATAAACATCCTGCCCAATCATCGAAAGATGACAGTCAAAATACTCGACCTCACCGTTATTGATGGCTTTGCGCATATTCGGATTCGACTGGAACGGGGTACGGAACTTGACTGCTTTTGCCAAAGCCAAGTCGGTGTCCACCGCAGGACCGGTGGCTCCTCCTGTGATAAGCCCAATCTGGAAAGGACGACCAGCCTCATGCTCTTCGATAGCATACTTGGCAAGGGCAGCAGGAACAGCCTTCGGTACACCTACCGAAGAGAAACCGCCGATTCCCAAGACGTAATCATTCTTGATGAGTCTCGCTGCCTCGTCGGCAGTCATAACAGGATAATTAATCATAACAGAATACCTTAATAATGATGAAATAATGAAAAAAGAGAGGAATAACAGATGTATCACATAATTGTCTTAATCCACTGACTTGAAATCACATCAAATCGTATATTTTTGCCAGCCCCTCTTACCTGGCGTCTTTGGAGAATTCCCCTTCCCCGCATTCAGGGGAAGGGGATCGTTTTCTTAGTCGGAGATAGCCCTCATCGCACTTACCTCAGGCACCTTCTGCACCTGACCGCCGATGGCGTAACCCGCACGAATCATATCATAAATGACACCACGTTTTGCCACCTCCTGCTCATTGAAGCCCTGGGGATAGAAGGCATTGATGAGAGGTGCATTGTTGAGCTTGAAGTTATCACGCTCAAAGTCATCGACGAAGAGGTGAGGCATGATGAGTGCGATGCCATAGCGGCCCAACAAAGCGATAGTTTCCGATGTAGCGATCTTCAAGCTGTCAATCGGGATTCCAGAACGCTTGAACTCATTGATGAACAATGGAGATACAGCGCTGTAGGAAGAGATACGCAGCAATTCGGAAATCCAGGAATAGGTGTTTTCGAGATCACGACGGAACGAAGTCTGCATCAAGTTGTAGAGACCATCCACATTCTGCGATTCAGGAGCCTCGCCCTTCACGATGTTGCGGTTGAACCAGTTCATGAAGGTGTCGAACTTCTGAGCGATGTGCATTGTCGTATTATGGTAGTTGTTGTCAGCATTGAATGCCTCAACACCTTCCTTCATCAGCATGATGTGTTCCTGAATGAGCGACAATGAGGCTTCCAAAGTATCGCGTTGAATCTGCATAGGCAACTGCAACTGGTTCTCGAGATGCTCAACCTCCTGCTGGGCAGCAGCCACTTTGGCAGCAGCCTCGTCCATGCT
>JAFZTS010000013.1 GCA_017618715.1 Bacteroidales bacterium | reverse complement strand
CGCGACAGAGTGCTTGCTACGTTTGGAAAGAGCACTCTGACGGCCGACATAGTGCTTGCTACGATTGGATGGAGCACTCTGACGCGCGACATAATGCTTGCTACGGTGGAAGAAGCACTCTGACGCGCGACATAATGCTTGCTGCGATTGGATGGAGCACTCTGACGCGCGACATAATGCTTGCTACGGCGGAAGAAGCACTCTGACGGCCGACATAATGCTTGCTACGATGGAAGAAGCACTCTGACGGCCGACATGATGCTTGCTACGAATGAGAAAGCTTTTTCGATGAAATAAAGAGGTTTCTTGTAAGATTTCAAGAGTTTTATACATTTTTCCCGTCTTACATTTCCAAGTTTCATTTTTTTTGCATATCTTTGCCCCATGAAAAGCAATCTGATACTATGTGCCGTGCTGCTCCTGTCAGCTGCCACCCTCGTTGCTCAAGTACCTGAGCGTACTGATGCCAACGTGAAGAAATATACGAAGATCTGTCGCGAGCATATCTATCGTGATATGAAGGGGATGTATCGTGAGGCAGGTGAAGCCTTGCCTTTTCCATTCCTGGCACCTGGTAGTGCACAGTACAACGATGTGCTATGGGATTGGGATTCGTGGCTTAGCAACGTAGCGCTTAGACAAATCTTGTTGGAGCATGGCACCAAGAAGGACAGCGAGGAGGCCGTAAAATACGAGCAAGGCTGCATCCTTAATGCACTTTCCTACGGAGGCATGGACGGATGGATACCTATTTGGATTGAGCGTTTCTCCCCTTCGCGTTCCGAATGGCTCAGGACCATCAATCCGTGGAAGAGCAACATGCACAAGCCCATCATCGCGCAACATGCCGCCTTCATCGTTCGTCAGAATGGGGGAGATGCCGAGTGGCTTCGGGAGGAGTTCTACAAGCTTCAGGCTTTTGAGGCCAAGTACATGAACTGGCATCGCCATGCTGCCACAGGATTGCTCTTTTGGGAGGATGATTTCGCCATCGGCGTCGATAACGACCCCTCGACGTTCTATCGACCGAAGGAGTCGAGTGGCTCTATCTTCCTCAATGCGCTGATGTATCGCGAACTGCTGGCTATGCAGTATCTCAGCGAATGCCTGCACCTTGACGAACTGGGTCGCCAGTATGCCGAGCAAGCCGCGACGTTGAAGCGAAACGTGCAGGAGCATTGTTGGGATCCGAGGGACGGATTCTACTACAGTGTCGATCTGAACCTTTTGCCAAAAGAAAAGCCCGACGTAGAGAATGTGCAGCCTACCGACCTTTTCCTCCATGTGGGCCAACCGCGTCGCTACGACTGCTTGATACAGCGTTTCTCCGTTTGGAGCGGCTTCATGGCCTTGTGGGCTGGCATCGCTACCGAAGAACAGGCTCGCGAAATCGTAGAGCGACAGTATCACGACACCATCAACTTCAACTGTGCTGCCGGCATTCGCACACTCTCTCCGCTTGAGAAGATGTACAACGTGGAGGCATCGGGCAATCCGAGCAGTTGGCAGGGGCCTGTGTGGATTGTTGCCAACTATCTGACCTTCCGGGGTCTCGTTCGATATGGATTCGATAGCGAGGCACGCGAATTGGCCGAAAAGACCATCCTCCTTTTGGGGCGCGACTACGAGCGCTTCGGTGCCCTTCATGAATACTATCTTCCCGACAACGGAGAACCCGTTCTCAACAAGGGCTTCCAAAATTGGAACCTGCTGGTCCTCAATATGGCCGCCTGGCTAGAGGGAAAGCCTTTTGTGGAGGAGTGGTGAATGGAGAACTCGGAGAACTCCGAGTAATCCGAGTAATCCGAGCACTCCGAGTAATCCGAGCACTCCGAATAATCAGAAAATTCTTTCAAATAAGACCATAAAACAATGAAACACAAGCTTTACTTTATGATGGCTGTTATGGCAACATCGGTGATGTCAGCCCTTGCAGCAAATGAGCCCGATGAAACGGGCATGACGATGACTGCACAGGAGTGGTGCAAGAATGTGAAGGCCGGTTGGAACCTCGGCAACTCGCTGGAGAGTTCTGGCGCAAGTTGGGACAACACTAATTGGACGTGGACCAACGTTTGGCAGGAAGACCGCAACAAGTGGGAGACCTGCTGGGGCAACCCCGTGACCACCGAGGCCATGATCAAGGCCGTGAAGGATGCCGGCTTCAATGCCATCCGTATTCCTACTCGTTGGGAAGGACACATCGTCGATTATGATGCAATGACCATCGATCCCAAGTGGATGGCACGTGTGAAGGAAGTGGTCGATTATGCTTACAATCAGGACATGCTCGTCGTTCTCAATACTCACCACGAGTCATGGCTTGAGAATAACCCGCTTTACGCTTATCAAGAGAAGATCAACGACCGTCTTACCAAGATCTGGACGCAAATTGCCAACACCTTTGTCGACTATGACGA
This sequence comes from Bacteroidales bacterium, assembly GCA_017618715.1. Classification (GTDB taxonomy): domain Bacteria; phylum Bacteroidota; class Bacteroidia; order Bacteroidales; family UBA3663; genus Liminaster. Next base: position 13,656 of record JAFZTS010000013.1, on the reverse strand, counting down.
CCGCTTGGCATTTGCTGGCATCAATGAGGTGCAGATCAATTGGGCACAGCCTACTGCCGAGAACCTGGCCGTGCAGAACAGCTACAACCAGACCTTTGTCGATGCCGTGCGTGCCACAGGAGGCAAGAACTACTATCGTAACCTCGTGGTGCAGACCTACAGCTGCAATCCTTACTATGGCATGAATGGATTGGTCGTTCCGAATGATGTGGTGGAGGGACATCTTATCATAGAGTTCCATTCGTACGATCCTTACGAGTATTGCGGTTCCTGCCAATATTATTATTGGGGCAAGGAATATAGCAGTTATGGCGCTACACCTTCGAGCAACGAGAATACGATGAAGAACCTCATGAATCAGGCGCAGCAGATTTGGTGGCAGAAAGGTTTGGGCGTTCTCATCGGCGAATATGGTGTGGCCAATCACTATGACGCTTCAGCTTCGGAAGAGGTGCAGAAGATACAGCTTGAAAACCAGGAATACTGGTACAAGACCTTTGTCAGCTTGGCTCGCGAGAACGGCTTTGCCGCTTTTGTGTGGGACAACAATGCCTTCGGCAATGGTTCTGAGAAGTTCGGCATCTTCAACCGTACGGCCAACATGCGTGTCGATAATACCTACGCCCTGCGTGGCATCATCGAAGGCTCGGGACAGGAGTTTGTCGATCCAGGACAAGGTGGAGGTGAGGACCCGGGCGACGACTGGTATTCGAAGGTCGGTAAGACCCTTTGGTCGGGCAGCGGCTACATGGCTTGGGGCGATGGCCTCCAGCTCTCGCTTCCAGCTTCCGACTTCACGGGTGCCGAAGTGGGCGACTTGCTCGTTCTTTATTACGATATCGATGGTGCTGCAGGATACAGCATGGTGCAATTCTTCGATGGCAGTTGGAGCTCGAATCCCAAGTTCACCTATGAAGGCACAACGAGCCATGAGTTCAACTTCCGCGACATCACAGGCATGGTTTCGGGTCCTCAAATCACACCATTTGTAATCCCTGCCGAGGCTTTGGCCATCATTCAGTCGAAGGGACTCATCATCCAGGGCTATGGCGCTACGCTCACGAAAGTCGTTCTTGTGGATGTCAGCGAGGCTGGTCTCCGCGAAGTGGCACGCGATAGTCATGTAGGCACCATCTATAACATCATGGGCCAGCGCGTTGATCAAGTTACCGGCAGCGGTGTATTCATCGTGAACGGGCGTACTATCTATCGGAAGTGATGAGAGCTCTTCCTATCATCATGTCTATTTCAACTTATAAATCCATGACTACTATGAAAACCATACGATCCCGCTCATTGATAGCCATCATCGGCATGCTTCTCTGCTGGTTCGTTCCGAGCAGCATCTGGGCATCGGTTCTTATCGATGGCATCTATTATGAGCTGGACACTTCGACAATGACAGCGGAGGTTGTTGAGCACCCCAACGAATATGACGGAGATATCGACATTCCCGAAACTGTTTCATTTGAAGGGAACAATTATAGCGTAACCTCTATTGGTGAGAAAGCATTCGCATTATGTTCGTTTCTTTTTACGGTGTCGATTCCAAGTAGTGTTGTCACAATCAAGGACAATGCTTTCTCAAATAGCGATCGCTTATGTAATTTGGATTTTAGTTACGGATTGATCACAATCGGCGATAATGCATTTCAGGGTAGTGGTAAATTGCTCAATGTTGAACTCCCTTCAAGTGTTAAAACTATTGGTTCTAAAGCTTTCGATTATTGCTTTGGTCTGGAATCTATTACTATTCCGAGCAGTGTGAGCTCTATCGGTGATCGTGCTTTCACAGCTTGCTTTAATCTTACCTCTATCACTGTAGATGCTGACAATACTACATACGATTCGAGAGAAGGTTGCAATGCTATTATAGAAACATCGACTAATAAGCTGATTGCAGGATGCAGGAACACGGTAATTCCAAGTAGTGTGACCGGCATAGGAGACGATGCCTTCGATAGCTGCCATGGCATGAGCTCGATAACTATTCCAAACAGTGTGACCAGCATCGACAAGGGTGCTTTCTCTAACTGTTATAAGCTGAAATCTATCATAGTTGAAAATGTGACTCCTTTTGAAATCAATGATTTAAGTTTCGACGGTGTCAATAAGTCTTCATGCACGCTATTTGTGCCGGTTGGCAGCAAGTCGGCCTACGAAAGTGCGAATTACTGGAATGAATTCAAGTATATCTGTGAATTGGACTTTGACAAATACATTAATGGCATCTTGTATAGATTAAACAGTGATAATCGTACCGCACAAGTAGTTGGTGATGGAATGGAAGAACATAGTATTTATACTGGTGATATAGATATTCCTCTCGATGTGACATATCATGGTGTCTCTTACGTTGTATCCGGCATTGACGCATATGCCTTCTCGGGCTGCATTTACGTTACTTCCGTGACTATGCCAAATACTGTGACCAGCATAGGTATGTATGCTTTCTTTGGCTGCAAAGGCATATCCTCTCTGGTCATACCGAACAGTGTGACCAGCATAGGGTTTAAAGCATTCTATCATTGTACTGGCCTAACTTCCTTGAAGACTTCAGCCAATTTGACCGACATAGGCAGATATGCTTTTGCCGACTGCCCGGGCTTGACCACCGTGACGATCCCGGCAAACGTGACCAGCATAGGAGACAATGCCTTCGATGGCTGCACGGGCTTGACCACTATCTTTGTTGCTAATACAAATCCTCCATTGCCAATTAATCAAAGCACGTTCAACAATGTGAACAAGTCAACCTGCACTCTTTCTGTGATTGCAGGCAGCAAGTCGGCTTATAAGAAAGCAGAGGGGTGGAAGGATTTCACCAATATTGTAGAACATCAAATTAAAAAGATTCCACCAATTGTGCCACCATTGCGTCGATAACGCCCTGTGTTATACTTGAGTCCACATTTAAACAATCATTTAAACGAATAATAGTTTATCAAATGAAGAGAATCGTGAATCTGCTGATAAGCAGTGTGCTGGCCGGTGTGTGCATCGGGCTGGGTGGGTATGTGAATCTGGTAGTTGGAGGTGTGACGGGAGCTGTGATGTTCAGCTTTGGCCTGCTCAGTGTGGTACATTATGGGTTGGCGCTCTATACCGGCAAGTCGGGTTTCTTCACCAATACAACGGAGTTGATTGACCTGTTGTATATCATAACGGGTAACTTCGTGGGTTGTTGGCTGGTGAGCCTGATATTCGATTATGCATCGCCACAGTATATCGAGAGTGCGCAGAAGGTGGTGAATGTCATAGCAGGAAAGAGCCTGATGGCTGTGTTCGTCCTTGCCATCCCTTGCGGATTCATCATGAGCACGGCTGTGAAGTTCGCCCGTGAGGGACGCTATCTGCCTCTTCTCTTTGGTGTGCCCTTGTTCATCGTGTGCGGCTTCAGGCACAGCATCGCCGACATCTTCTATTATTGGGCAGCCAGTGATTTCCTGTTCCTTCCCTGGCTGATGGCAATACTCGGCAACTTCGTCGGTTGCAATGTTCACAGGGCGTTGGAAATCGCCAAAGAGAAAAAGTAGTATAAAGGTCGCTCCGCTCAAAAACCTCATGGTTATGAGCGGAGCGATTCCTTTTTGGTGAAGCAAAGGGGCTCTAGAATCTTATTTCCTTGCGGACCGTACCATCGCCAAATCTGCGGATGATGATGCCGGAGGCAGGCGCTTTGAGGAGAAGGCCATCGAGCGAATAGGAGACAGGCACTTCGAAGCTGGTCTGGATGGAGCGGATAGCAGTATCATCGGGGACGCGACGGATGAGCACCTCGTCGAGGAAGAAGCGCAAATCGGGGGTGAAGGTGAGGGTAGAGGCACCTGTACCCCAGATTTGTGTGACGAAGTGAGTCCACTGACCTTGCTGCATCGTGAAGGTGTCGTCAGCCAGATGGATATCTGGATTGCTGGCTGTGACGTAGAGCTCGGGTTCGTCCTTGTTCCAAGGAGCAGCGTAGAAACTCAGTTCGAGCGTGTCGCCTGTGAGTTCGAAAGAGGGTGTGATGGTGATGCCTTGATGCATGGCATTGCCGAACTTGGCGCAGCGTGCGCCACCACCTGCTATGAGTGACTGCCAGCCACCGAGATCGGGTAGGAAGTCGGCTGAGGCCACTGTGGAATTACCCTTGAAGATGCCATCGTTACCGCCTGTGCCTAGGCATTCGTTGAAGGATTCATATAAGATAGCACCCGTGGTGTCGGGACGATTGGCCGAGAGGCTGTCCATATAAACGATGCGCTCGCTGAGGGCGGCGTAACGGAAAGAGACTGAACTGTCGGCCTGTACAGTGATGTCGTGGATGCCGTGGTTCATGAAACGATGACGATCGACATTTCCGTTATAGAGCACAGCAGCAGGGGAGGAGTTGTCGGTGAGGCTGTCGTTGTCGAGGTAAGGGTAAGCATCGGTCGCTTCAGTTTGTTTCGTATAATAGCTGTAAGAGGCGTTCCAGTAGTTCTTGTCATCGTCGTTGTCGGCATGAATTATGGTTAATCGCTGATGGTCGTTGTAGATGCGGTCGGAGCCTGGGATGTTGCGGTTGTCAACGATGGTGTTGACGTAGTTCCACTGCCAGATGGTCTTGTCGTAATCGACGTGGAGCACAAGCAGACCGCTGCCTGGCAGTGAGGCATCCCAACCCGAGTGCTGACGGTTCTCGAGCAGGTAGTATTCGTTGGGTTCTGCCTGGTTGTATATGATGTAGGCATCGCCGCCTTCACTTAGCGGACGGAGGTTGTCAATCTGTGCATCGGTGTCGCTGAGTTCGATGGGCGTGAGCCAGCCGCAGACCATCTTCTCGTAGCTGGTGTAGCCCGCAGGCGTGAAGCCGCCATCGTTCCAGCCGCCGTGCGAGAGGAGGTCCCAGTGGCCGACGCCGAAGTTGCCGGCATAGAAGGTGTGGGTGCGTGCCACCCTCGACGGCGAAAACCTCGCCGAGGCTGCCCTGACGACGTTAGGCAGCTCATCGACCAACTGGTCGGAGGGCGCTTTCGACGGCATTGCCCTGCCCGAAGAGGGCTACTACGTGGGCTACAGCTTCACGCTGAGCAGCTGGTATAGCGACTACGACTACACGCCTGTGGTCTATGTGAAGAAGGACGTGGCCAAGAGCTTCTATTTGAAGCAGCCAGAAGAGACAGAATTCACCGACAAGAGTTCGACCGGTTGTCTTGCTTTGCAGGTAAAGATCAGCGGTGACAACATCAAGACCAACGCCGCCAGCATCAACGATGACCTTGATGACGTGATGGCATTGGTTGGCAACGAGGTGGTTGTCACTCCAACTATCAAGAACCTTGGTACAGCAGGCGTGAGCAGCATCGACTTTACTTGTGATCTCAATGGTGAGACCAAGGAAGGTCATGCCGACCTCGAAACCCCGATTGAGAACATGTATCAGAATGCAGGCACCGTTACGCTCAACCTCGGCACCCTTACCAAGGCCGGCGAGCAGGAAGTGACCATCAAGGTGACCAAAGTGAATGGTGTGGAGAATGAGAACACCAGCAAGGTGAAGGCTACCGTCTATGTGATTGGCCTCGAAGAGAGTGCAACCCGCAAGAGCCTCGTGGAGGTTTATGTTGGCGCCAGCAAGTATTATTCCGCTCGTGGCTATGTAGGCGTTGAACGTATGATTGAGACCCTCGGCGACAAGATTGTGCCTATTACCATCCACATGGGCGACTCACTGGCCATCGATGCTTATTCGGCACGCACCACCGACAGCAAGTATTACAATGCTCCGTTGGCAGAGGTCGATCGTGTCTTCCTCACCGATCCTTATTATGGCGACAACGCTACCTCTCCTTATTCCTTCCAGGCTGATCAGGTAGTTACCAAGAACCTTGACAAGGTTTCGGAAGCTGACGTTGAGGCTACTGCCGAGTGGACCTCAGAGGCACAGGACAGCATCGACATCACTGCCACCACAACATTCAAGATGACCAGCAATGAGGCTTACTATCGTCTTGTCTTCGCCGTTATCAAGGATTCCATCCAGTTGATACAGAACAATTACATTACCTACTACAAGTCCAGCTATCCAGATGACGATATGGCATATTGGCGTGATCAGCCATGGACTGGTGTAGCCATCAACACCAACCTCGTTGTGGCTTCCACCGACTGCAATGGTGTGCAGAACAGCGTGCCTCGCAAAGTGACTGCCAACGAGGCTTTGACTTTCGAGATGGGACTCGCAGTGCCTGTCGTGGAGGACAAGGTAGGCGTAAATCCGCGTCTTGTAGTATTCCTTGTGAACACCAACACCCGCGAAGTCGTCAATGCCAACGTCTATGCAATCCCCGATTATGGTACCATGACCAATATCAAGGGCATCGAGGAGAACCAGGCTGCTGGTGTTGAGGTTTACAACATCAAGGGCCAGAAAGTTGGCGAGAATGCCAGCCAACTGACTCCAGGTTTCTACATCATCCGTGAGGCCGGTTCGGTTAAGAAGGTAATTGTGAAGTAATCTCTTTGAATTAAGAAAGTATTATTCGAGGACTTGTCAGACTTTTCAGCCGACAAGTCCTCCTTTTAAACAATGAAGAAGATTCTATTTGTATGCCACGGCAACATCTGTCGAAGTCCGATGGCGGAGTTTGTAATGAAATGGCTTGTTCAGAAAGCGGGTAGGGAAGGGGAGTTTGAGATAGCTTCGGCTGCTACAAGCACCGAGGAGATCGGCAATCCCGTCTATCCGCCAGCTCGACGCAAGCTGGCTGAGCATGGCATCTCGTCTGCAGGAAAGTATGCACGGCAAATTACGCGAAGCGACTATAGACACTATGACCTCATTGTGGGCATGGATCAGTGGAACCTGCGCAACATGCATAGGATGCTGGGTGGCGATCCAGACGGTAAGATTCGTCTGCTGATGGATTATACCGACCGGCCGGGCGATGTGGCTGACCCATGGTACACCGATGACTTCGAGGCCACCTGGCGCGATGTGCTGGAGGGCTGCCAGGGGATGCTGGAGGTGATGTGAATATTATAAAAAAAGAGGGCGACGCCCTCTTTTTTATTTATTGTTCTTTCTCGATTTTTTCGAGAGTATCGCTGAGGATTGCTTTCCGCAGATCGGTGAGCCAGCTGGAGAAGGCGACGGTGTCGAAGGCATAGATCTTGTTGAGGTCGTATTCATTGGGCGACCAAGTGTCGATGGGCGACTCGTTGTGCTGGATCAAGGCTTCGAGTTTGTCGAGCGACTTATAGATTTTTGCCTCGATGGTCTTTTGCGCGTCCATCTCTTCGTACAAGGCAAGCATGCGGTCGGCTACTTCTTTAGGCAGGGATTTGACCCATCGATAGAGCAGGGAATCCTCTGTCTCACGGTCTTGGTTTGTCTTTATGAAGGTGGGTATGTCACCCGTAAAACATTCGCCAAGGTCATGAATCAGACACATGTTGACCACCTTGTTGATATCGGCTTCAGGGAACTCGTCCTTGAGCAAAAAGGCCATCAGCGAGATGCGCCAACTGTGTTCGGCCACGCTTTCGACACGACGTTTCGTAGTGGTACAATGCCTCGGTGTATCCTTGAGCCTCTCAGCCACGTGCAATATTTCCAGATATTCTTTTGCAGTCATAGGATTAATCATTAAGAACGAGCTTGTAGATCTTCATCGTCGTCTCGGCGTCGAGGGGGAAGTATCCGGGCATTACAGCACCCTTGTTCTGGTGGAGGCGAGTATTGAGCAGCTCGAGGTCGGGTTGTGGAATGCCCAGTTGTGCGAAGCTTATCGGCATGTGGAGCACATCGTGGAACCAAGTCTTGAGTTTCAATGCTCCTGCCATGGCGACACGTTTTTGTTCGGCTATGGGCCAGGTATTGGTGTCATTGATGTCTGCCTCGGCCGGGAGCTTGGGCTGAACGCCGAGCACACGCATGGCGAGTTGTGCCACCTTGTGAGGATGCACATTGGCCATGAACTGCAAAAAGGCGGGGAAGATCACGGCAAGACCTGCACCATGTGTCACATCGTATTCGGCCGAGATCTCGTGCTCCATGGCATGACTGTTCCAGTCCTCCTGACGTCCCAGTGAGCAAGTGTCGTTGTGGGCAATGGTGCCGCACCACATGATGTTGGCGCGAGCCTCATAGTCCTGGGGATTGGCGATTACCTTGGGTGCCTCTTCCATGATAGCCAGAAGCATACCTTCGGCCATGCGGTCACCGATCTGTACATCGGGGGTGTTGGTTAGGTAGCGCTCCATGATGTGTGCCATCATGTCGGAGATACCGCTGGCGGTCTGCCATTCCGGCAATGTCATGGTGAGCTCGGGATTCATCACAGCAAATTTCGGACGGAGCAGCATGGGCTGTCGGATTCCCAGTTTCTGCAAGGTCTTTTCGTTGGTGATGACTGCATTGCCCGACCCTTCGCTGCCAGCTGCGGGAATGGTGAGCACTACGCCAACGGGCAGACAAAGACCGACCTTTGCCTTGCCGATGAAGAAATCCCAAAAGTCGCCTTCATAAAAATATCCGGCGGCAATGGTTTTAGCTGTATCGATCACTGAGCCGCCGCCCACGGCAAGCATGAAATCTGGTTTGAATGTGCGGGCAATGCCAAGACCTTCATAAACCTTGGGGTCGGTGGGATTGGGCCTCACGCCTCCCAGTTCACAATAGGGGAGTGCTGCCGCATCGAGTGACGCTTTGACACGGTCAAGCAGACCACTGCGAACCACAGAGCCACCACCATAGACTATCATTACGCGATGGGCACCATATTTGACACAAAGCTGGCCAACTTCCTGCTCGCGTCCGCGTCCGAAACAAAACTCAGTTGGGGAATAGAAAGTGAAATTATTCATGATTTATGGATTGATGTTTGTTGGTGCAAAGATAGCAAATGTTACAGAATACGCCAAAAAAAATGTATAAAATAACTAAAAAACTGCCGAAAAACATGTTTTACAACATAAAAAATGAAAAAAAGAGCTATTGATAGGTGCAACATATCGAAATTTCGATTATATTTGCACGCGGTTTTTTCGGATTTTGGCTCCAAAAAGGCCATTGCCTCGTCTAAAAAAGCGAAAAACAAATACAATATATATCTTACTTATTAACACAATCTATGAAAGTTTACTCTTCGAAAGAGATTAAGAACATTGCCTTGCTTGGCAATGATGGAGCAGGTAAGACCACCCTTACCGAGTCTTTACTTTACGTGAGTGGTCAGATCAACCGTAAGGGTCGCGTCTCCCAGCAGAGCACCGTGAGTGACTACTTCCCAGTGGAGAAGAATTATGGTTATTCGGTATTCAGCACCGTTTTCCATGTAGAGTGGAATGGCAAGAAACTCAACATCATCGATTGCCCAGGCATGGATGATTTCGTTGGTCAGGCCATCACTGCTATCTCGGTGACCGACACCACCGTCCTCCTTATCAATGGCGGCAATGGCATTGAGGTTGGTACACAGAACCACTTCCGTCATACCGAGAAGATGCAGAAACCCGTCATCTTCCTTGTCAACCGTGTTGACGACCAGGAGTGTGACTATGATACCATCGTTGAGGACCTTAAGCTCACTTACGGCAACAAGTGTATTCCTGTACAGTATCCTGTGCAGACCGGCGAGAACTTCCACCAGATCATCGACGTGATTCTGATGAAGCAACTCACTTACAAGGACAATAATCCTACTCCCGTTGTTGAGGATATCCCCGCCAGCGAGATTGATAAGGCCAGCGAGATGAACAAGGCCCTTATCGAGGCTGCTGCCGAGAATGATGATGCGTTGATGGAGAAGTTCTTTGAAACCGAAGAACTCACCGAGGATGAGATGCGTGAGGGCATCCGCAAGGGTATGGTTACCCGTTCCATCTTCCCGGTATTCTGTGTTTGCGCCAATCGCAATTATGGCGTAGGTCGCATGATGGAGTTCCTTGGCAATGTCGTTCCTTTCGTTGACGAGATGCCAGCCGAGCACAACAGCCGTGGTGAGGAGGTGAAGTGTGATCCAGCAGGTCCAACCAGCCTTTATTTCTTCAAGACGGGTGTCGAGCCACACATCGGTGAAGTTCAGTACTTCAAGGTGATGAGCGGTACCATTCATGAGGGCGATGACCTCCAGAATGCTGACCGTGGTTCGAACGAGCATATCTCGACGCTCTTCGTTTGCTCGGGTGCCAACCGTGAGAAGGTCAGCGAGCTCCAGGCTGGTGATATCGGTTGTACCACCAAGTTGAAGGATTGCCGCACCGGCAATACCTTGAACCAGAGCGGTATCGATTGGAAGTTCAACTTCGTGAAGTTCCCACAGTCGAAATATACCCGTGCCATCAGCGCTATCAACAAGCAGGAGACCGAGAAGATGATGTCGGCTTTGACCCGCATGCGTCTGGAGGATCCCACATGGGTTGTTGAGCAGTCGAAGGAGCTTCGTCAGATTCTCGTTCATGGTCAGGGTGAGTTCCACCTTCGCACCTTGAAGTGGCGTCTCGAAAACCTCGACAAGATTCATATCGAGTATGCACCACAGCGTATTCCTTATCGTGAGACCATCACAAAGATTGCACGTGCCGACTATCGTCACAAGAAGCAGTCGGGTGGTGCCGGTCAGTTCGGTGAGGTTCACCTGATCGTCGAGCCATACGTGGATGGCATGCCCGATCCCGAGGTTTACAATATCGCTGGTAAGGAGTACCGTGTCACCATGAAGGGCAAGGAAGAGATCGATCTTGCTTGGGGTGGCAAGCTCGTCTTCATCAACTCTGTTGTCGGTGGTGCCATCGATACCCGCTTTATGCCGGCTATCCTCAAGGGCATCCAGCAGTGCCTGGAGCAGGGTCCATTGACAGGTTCCTATGCTCGTGACGTTCGCGTCGTTGTTTATGATGGCAAGATGCACCCGGTTGATTCCAACGAACTTTCGTTCATGCTTGCTGCACGCAACGCATTCAGCATGGCATTCCGTCAGGCTGGACCAAAGGTACTCGAGCCTATCTATGACGTTGAGGTATTCGTGCCCGGTGACAAGATGGGTGATGTGATGAGCGACTTGCAGAACCATCGTGGCATGGTGGTAGGCATGCACGCCGAAGCCGGCTATCAGAAGCTTCAGGCCAAGGTGCCGCTGGCTGAGATGTCTGACTACTCAACGACCCTTTCGAGCCTTACCCAGGGTGCTGCCAGCTTCATCATGAAGTTCGCAAGCTATGAGCTCGTTCCCGCCGACATCCAGGCCAAGCTCATCGCTGCCCATGAGGCTGAAGAGGCTGCTGAAAAGTAATGCTAAAGCATCCGAATTAGGAAATTATTCCTTAATAAATAACAAAAAATGCCCGAAAATTCATTTTTTTCGGGCATTTTTGTCTATTGTATTCAAAAAATGCGTATCTTTGCGCGCGATTTGTACCCTATGATTATCTTTTATTAAACGAGGTTCCTCAATTATGAGAAAATTATATTGTATTCTTGCCCTCTCTTTGGGCCTTGGTTCAACTGCTTCGATGTCAGCTCAGACAACGAACGCAAATTCTGATACCTGTTTCGTTGCACTTCGTATCGATAATGCAGAAGAGCCGTATGTTGTCGAGTCTGCTGCTAACGGTCTCTTGAAGCATGAAGGCAGAAACACTGTTCTTTATACAACGAGTCCGTTCATTAAGGTTATCAATCGTTCTTCTGATAATGCCAAGGCTCCGGATGGGAAATATAGTGCCATCAAATTCGATAAGGGTGCATCGACGGTTTACGACTACTCTTCGAGGGGAGGCGGTGGCCGTTCATTCCGCCCTGTGAAGGTGAACAACCTGACGAATTTCATGTATTTCCGTGTGGATAGTGCCAAGAATACAACTCTCACCTTCCGCTTGCCCAGTAACAAAGACTATAGCAAAGCTGGTCCTCTGCAGGTGCGCATAGCCGATGGTACATCTCCTGCAGATGTTCTTGCCAAGTTCGGCATTGCAGCAACTCCTGGTGTTTCATCTGATGGAAATCAAGGCGAAACGACCGGTGAAGACGGTCAGGCTATTGATGGAACCACAGGGAAGCCCCGCAAGAACGCCATGGACAAACGGAGCACTTGGGTTGATACTTTGCAGTCTGTTCTGACAGCCCTCATCGCTTTTGCTATCGCTGGCATCATCTGCTATTACTTGTATAACGAATACAAGAAAAAGAACCGCAATAAGCCGAAGGATACGCAAGAGGGTAGTCGAGAAGAAAAGCCCGTAGCATCCGCACAAACCAAGAAGGGTGAAAAGATCGTCGAAAAGAAGGCAGAACAGCCGAAGAAGGACGAATTCGTGAAGGTGGAACCCACCAAGAAGCCTGTTGAGAAACCTGCAGCCAAGCAGGAGACGAATGTGGCTCCTGTGGCTCCTCAGATCAAGATTGTCGAGAAGATCGTCAAGGTTCCGGTTGAGAAGATCGTCGAGAAGCGCGTCGAGGTTCCCGTAGAGAAGATCGTCGAGAAGCGCGTCGAAGTTCCCGTTGAGAAGATTGTCGAGAAGCGCGTCGAAGTTCCCGTTGAGAAGATTGTCGAGAAGCGCGTCGAGGTTCCCGTTGAGAAGATTGTCGAAAAGATTGTCAAGGTGGAGGTTCCTGTTCCGCTTGCCAATTTGGGCGACAAGGATGGTACCCCCGAGATGCAGCGTCAGATTGAATCGCTTCGTACAATCCTTCAGCAGAAGCAGCAGGAGCTTTTGGAGAGACAGCAGGAAGTGACCAATGCGAAGCAAGCAGCAAGCGCCGCTATTTCCGAAGCACAAAAGAATGCAATCCAGCAGCTTGAGGCTGCTGCCGCTGAACTGAAGAAGAAGGCTGCTGCCGAAATCGCCAATGCTCGTCAGGAGACCGAGGCTTTGCGTCGTAAATCGAATGCAGAGATTGAGGAACTCAAGAAGAAGGCCGCCGAAGGACTTGCAGCTGCCAAGTCGGAGACCGAGTCTCTTCGTCAGAAGGCTGCCAACGAGCTGGCTGCCGCCAAGTCGGAGACTGAGAATCTTCGTCAGAAGGCCGCCAATGATCTTTCTGCCGCCAAGTCGGAGACCGAGTCCCTTCGTCAGAAAATGGTTGCCGAGCTTGCCGCAGCAGCACAGAAGGCTGCGCGCGAACTGGCAAGCCTTAAGCAGCAAGCCAGCGATGAACTCAATGCAGTGCGCCTGAAGGCCGATGCAGATGTGAATGCTGCCCAGCAGAAGGCTGCCGATGAGATTGCTGCCACCAACCAGAATGCTCAGCAGGCTGTTGCTGCTGCCCAGCGCAGGTCGGATGCCGCCATTGCTGCCGCTCAACAGAAGGCAAGCGATGATGTGGCTGAAGCGCAGCGCAAGGCTGATGAAGAAATTGCTGCCATCCGACAGAAGGCCAATACTGAGGTGGCTAACCTTCGCCAGCAGTTGGCTGACGTGCAAAACGAACTGGCGCAGAAGTCCGTCGAGGTGGAGAATGCCATCGCTCTCAAGACCGCTGAGCTTGAGATCGAATCAGAGCAGAAGATCAACACAGCTGTTGCTGCTGCCGACTTGAAGGCACAGCAAAGCATGGACGAGGCTGCTGCCAAAGTGGCTGCTGCCCAGCAGGAGGTTGAGCATCTCGAGAACCAGTTGCAGTTGCCTATGCAGATTCAACGCGATACTTTGGAAGCCTCATTGTCGCTCATTCAGGAACACATCATGCTG
>JAFZTS010000012.1 GCA_017618715.1 Bacteroidales bacterium | reverse complement strand
GTCGAAGGTTACTTCGATCTGCGGCACGCCACGTGGAGCCATTGGGATGCCATCGAGGTTGAACATACCGATGGACTTGTTGTCCTTGGCAAACTGACGCTCGCCCTGGAGTACATGAATCTGTACGGAAGGCTGGTTGTCAGCTGCGGTGGAGAATACCTCTGACTTCTTGCAGGGGATGGTGGTGTTGGCGTCGATGAGACGTGTCATTACGCCACCGAGGGTCTCGATACCGAGTGAGAGTGGGGTAACGTCGAGCAGGAGGATGTCCTTGCCACCGGCTACGTTGTCGCCAGCGAGGATGCCGCCTTGAACAGCTGCACCTACGGCTACTACCTCATCGGGGTTAACGCCCTTGGAAGGAGCCTTACCGAAGAACTGCTCTACCTCACGCTGTACAGCGGGGATACGGCTGGAGCCACCTACGAGGATGACCTGATTGATCTGCGAAGCACTGAGCTTGGCGTTGCTGAGAGCGCGACGGCATGGCTCGATGCAGGCCTTGATGAGGTCGTCGCAGAGCTGCTCGAACTTGGCACGAGTGAGGCTCTTAACGAGGTGCTTGGGCACGCCACCTACAGCGGTGATGTAAGGCAGGTTGATCTCTGCCACGGTCGAAGACGAAAGCTCGATCTTGGCCTTCTCGGCAGCTTCCTTCAGACGCTGCAGGGCCATAGGATCCTTCTTGAGGTCAACGCCTTCTTCCTTCTGGAACTCACCAGCCATCCAGTCGATGATCTTGTTGTCGAAGTCATCGCCTCCGAGGTGGGTGTTACCATCGGTTGAAAGCACCTCAAATACGCCATCGGCGAGGTCGAGGATGGAGATATCGAATGTACCGCCACCAAGGTCGAAGACGGCAATCTTCTCTTCCTTCTCGAGATTACCGAGACCATAAGCAAGGGCAGCTGCGGTAGGCTCGTTGACGATTCGCTTTACCTCAAGGCCTGCAATCTGTCCGGCTTCCTTGGTGGCCTGGCGCTGTGCATCGTTGAAGTAAGCAGGAACGGTGATGACGGCTTCGGTCACGGTGGTGCCGAGGTAGTCTTCAGCGGTCTTCTTCATCTTCTGGAGCACCATGGCGCTGATCTCCTGGGGAGTGTATTGCTTGCCATCAATCTCGATACGTGGCTGTCCGCCTACGCCCACTACCTTGTAGGGGACGCGAGTGATCTCGCCAGCGACCTGATTCATGTCGCAACCCATGAAACGCTTGATGGAATACACAGTACGAGTAGGATTCGTAACAGCCTGACGCTTGGCAGGTTCGCCTACCTTGCGCTCGCCACCATCGACGAAGCCTACGATAGATGGGGTCGTGTTACGACCCTCAGAATTTGCAATTACGGTGGGGGTGTTACCCTCCATGACGGCTACACACGAGTTGGTGGTGCCGAGGTCAATACCAATAATCTTTCCCATAGTAGTATATATTTTTAATTGTTATTATTCGTTCTGTTGGACTCTACTCACAAAGAGTCGTTAACAAAAATGCAAAAGGCGTGCCAAAAATTTGCATGACAAAAAATCTGTGCCAATTTGACAATTTGACACACTTTTTCTTGGCTATGTCAAAAAAAGCGGTTATCTTTGCGCCGTAATTCAAAAATCAGATGTAATGACAAAGATAAGAGTAGGCTTCGGCTACGACGTGCATCGTCTGGTCGAGGGACGCGAGTTGTGGCTCGGAGGAATAAAGATTGACCATACGTTGGGACTGTTGGGCCATTCGGATGCCGACGTGCTGATCCATGCGCTGTGCGATGCCTTGCTGGGTGCCGCCAATATGCGGGATATCGGCTATCATTTCCCCGATACGTCGGGAGAATACAAGGGTATCGATTCGAAGATATTGCTGAAGGACACGATGACGCTCATTGCCGCGAAGGGCTATCGCCTGGGCAATGCCGACATTACGGTGGCTGCCGAGAAGCCGAAACTCAATCCGCACATCGAGGCGATGAAGCAGTGCCTGGCTGGTGTGATGGGATGTGATGTGGAGGATATTTCGATCAAGGCTACCACGACCGAGAAACTGGGTTTCACGGGAAGGCAGGAGGGCATCGCGGCTTATGCGACGGTGCTGGTGGAAAAAGACTAGACCCCCTTGGTCCCCCTGCTTAGGGGGAGGAGGAAGGGCAGCCAAGGACGGCTGCCACGGAAACACGAGGGGACGGCTGCTACGGGAACGCTGGGGGATGGCGAACACGGGAACGCTGGGGGATGGCGAAGAAAAAGGAAGATGAAAAGAACGGCAATATATTATATAATAGGTGTGATGCTGCTTGTGGCTGCTGAGGCGCAGGGGGCAGGGCAATATCGTTACCGTTTGCACCTGGATGGCAAGCCGGGGAGCGAACCCGTGGCATGGAGCGAACGCGCACAGGAGCGTCGGGCAAGGTTCGGCATCGCGACAGATTCACTCGACCTGGAAATTTCGTCGGAGTATATCCGTCGGATTGAGGAAGAGGGTCTGAATATCGTCGCGCGTTCACGTTGGCTCAATACGGTGGTCGTGATGGAGCCCAATGGCCTTGCCGTCGCCGATTCGGTCTTCGAACAGTTGCCTTTTGTCGAGAAAGTGGATATTGTTACCACTCATCAGCGTGTGACTGCGCCTTCCCGATCGCTGCAAGCGACAGGCTCCGAGACGGACGTGGAGGATTGCACATCACCGCTGAAACAGGTGAATGCCTTCGAGCCGCTTTATGAGGCGGGTTATCGTGGTGCTGGTATGTTGGTGGTGATTGTGGATGCTGGATTCAATCACGTGAATGAATGGGACTGGATGAACCGAAACGTTGTCGGCACGCGCGACATGTACGAGGGGATGACGGGCTTCTCGCAGATATATATGCACGATATGCATGGGTCATGTTGCCTGAGCATCATGGCTACGCCCCTTGAACATGGTATCTGCGGCACGGCACAGGATGCCGACTATTTCCTGATCCGTACGGAGACGGATGATTCGGAGACCGAACTTGAGGAGGATATGTGGGTGGCTGCTGCCGAACTGGCGGACAGTTTGGGTGCCGATGTCATCAGTTCCTCGCTGGGCTACTACGATTTTGACACAAATTATAACAGCCACACATACGACGACTTCTGCCAGAACAGTACAGTTGTCAGCCAGGGGGCCAAGATTGCGTGTGAAAAAGGGATGCTCATCTGCAATGCAGCAGGCAATGAACGTCAGAACAGTTGGAGGCGACTTATCTTCCCTGCAGACGTAGAGGAGGTGTTGACTGTAGGCGGCGTGATGCAATCGGGTCAATTGGCTTCCTTCTCGAGCGCGGGATTTACTGTGCCATACGTCAAGCCCGACATCGTGGGTCGTAGTACCCATTGTTATATTGTGACTTCGAGGGGCACTGTATCGTCGGATGGTCGTGGCACCAGCTTTGCTACCCCGCTCATCGCAGGGCTGTGCACCTCGCTGTGGAGCGCAGTGCCGGAACTGACCCCTGCACAGCTTCGTCAAGTGGTGCGAGAGTCTGCTTCGCAATACAATGCGCCGGATTCGCTCTATGGCTATGGCATCCCCGACTTCGGCGTAGCACTTGCCAAAGCCCGCGAACTCTATGATATGGGCGTGAAGGAGGTCCGTGCGGATGCGCCTCGCAAGGCGAGGGGCGTATATAACGTGATGGGCCAGCGCAATATTGGCCGGCCCAGGCGTGGACTGTTTGTTGAGGGGGGGAGAGTTTGGTTTGGGCGGTAGTGGGATAGTGACTGTATTGGCTATAGTGACTATAGTGGCTATATTAACTATAGGAACTATAGAAAAGCCATAGGCTATCGCTTTAGGAGCTTCCAGATGGGGAAGTCCTTCCAGCAGAGGAAGGCGAGGAAGAAGATGACGTGGGCGGTCTTGATGATGATGGTCCAGATGCCAGCCTCAGGAATCTGCGTCATGCTTACGAAGAGGGCACCTGCCAGAAGTGTATATTTTCCTATCTCCTTGAGATCATAGGGGATAGGATTTTTCTTTTGTCCCACGAAATAGGAGAGGAGCATGCAGGTGGCATAGCCGCAGAATCCTGCCCAGGCACAGGCGATGTAGCCGTAGCGAGGCACGAAGAGGACGTTGACCGTCAGCAATACCAGACATCCGATGACCGAGAACAGGGCACCCCACAGTGTCTGGTCGATGAGTTTGTACCAGAATGAGAGGTTGAAGTAGATGCCCATCATGATCTCGGCAGCCATCACGATGGGAACCACAGTGAGGCCTTCCCAATAGTCCTGGTTGCGGATGAGCAGCAACTTGAAGATATCGAGCCAGGCAATAACGCAGAGGAAGCCGAGCAGCGTGAAGATGATGAAGTATTTCATGCCGAGGACGTTGGTCTTCACGACATCGTCCTTATCCTTCGACTTGTTGAAGATGATGGGCTCGTAGGCATATCGGAAGGCTTGCGTGAACATCGCCATGATCATGGCAATCTTGGCAGCAGCACCATAGATGCCGAGCTGGCGGACGCCTTCGGCACCTGGGACCAGGAAGGGATAGATGATCTTGTCCATCGTCTGGTTGAGAATGCCGGCGACACCGAGGATCAATACGGGATAACTATATTGGAACATACGTCCGAAGAGCTGACGATCCCAGATGTACTTGAAGGGCATGGTATGGCCATTGGAGGCATGGAACTGGCCGAAAGGCATCCATTCCTTGAAGAGCATCAGCAGGGTGATGACCGAAGTGACGAGGTTGATGGCAAAGACGTAGCCTGCGAGATATTCTGAGTTGTAGAACCACGAGATGAGCTCGGGATGCGACTGGTTGATCTTCGGGCAAGCGAGGAAGACGAAGAGGTTGAGGCCGATGTTGACGAGGATGTTGATCATCTTGAGCGCACAGAACTTCTTGGCCTTCTGCTGATAGCGCAGGTAACTGAAAGGAATGCAGGCAAAGGCATCGATGGCCACGATGATGGCCATGATGGCAATGTATTCGGGATGGGCACCGTAGCCTAACGATTGTGAGAGCGGGGTGAGGAAGGCCAGCACGAGCGCCAGGAAGAGGAGGGAAAGGCCGCCTACGGTAAGCAAGGCTGTGGAATAGACATTGCGCGGATTCTCTTCGGACTTGTTGGCAAAGCGGAAGAAGGTGGTCTCCATGCCGAAGGTCAGCAGGACGAGAATGAGCGCCGTGTAGGCATACATGTTGGTAACAACGCCATATTCGCCCGATACTGCTGGCATTACCTTGGTATAGACCGGGACGAGCAGGTAGTTGAGGAAGCGCCCTACGATGGATGTGAGGCCGTAGAGCGCAGTATCTTTGAGGAGGGATTTCAGGAAGGACATGGGAGGGAGGATAAGAGGGGCAGCCAAGAACGGCTGCCGACGAGGACAAATTAAAACAGGGTGCCTTGCAGGCTGTCGCTGCCGCGTGTTTTGCCGAGGTGCTTGTAGGCGAGGGGGGTGGCTTCGCGACCACGGGGAGTGCGCTTGATGAAGCCTTCCTTGATGAGGTAAGGCTCATAGACATCCTCGATGGTGCCTGCGTCTTCGCCAAGGGCTGTGGCGATATTGGTGAGGCCCACGGGTCCACCATTGAACTTCTCGATGATGGTGGTGAGCAGTTTGTTGTCGATTTGGTCGAGGCCATACTTATCAACGCCGAGCGCCTCAAGGGCATATTTCGCAATCTTGATGTCGATGACATTCTTGTCCATCACCATGGCGAAGTCGCGCACACGGCGCAGCAGGGAGTTGGCGACACGCGGTGTGCCACGGCTGCGGAAGGCAATCTCGATGGCGGCCTCTTCCTTGCATGCCATGCCCAGGATGCGTGCTGAACGTGCGACGATGCCGGCCAGCACCTCGGTGTCGTAGTATTCGAGGTGCATGTTGATGCCGAAACGGGCACGAAGGGGAGCTGTGAGCAGGCCGGAGCGTGTGGTGGCACCTATCAAGGTGAACGGGTTGAGGTCGATCTGGATGCTGCGGGCAGCAGGCCCCTTGTCGATCATGATGTCGATGCGGTAGTCCTCCATGGCCGAATAGAGATACTCCTCGACGATGGGGGAGAGGCGATGTATCTCATCGATGAAGAGCACGTCGTTCTTGTCGAGCGAAGTGAGCAGGCCGGCCAGATCGCCGGGTTTGTCCAATACGGGACCCGACGTGACTTTGAAGCCCACGCCCAGCTCGTTGGCGATGATGTTCGAAAGGGTGGTCTTGCCGAGGCCGGGAGGGCCATGGAAGAGGGTGTGGTCGAGCGATTCGCCACGCATCTTGGCGGCTTTTACGAAGATGCGCAGATTCTCCTTTACCTTATCTTGTCCCTGGAAGTCATCGAAAGTGAGAGGGCGAAGGGCTTTCTCGAACTCCTTCTCTCTGGCTGACTTCGAAGGCTCGGAAGCTTCTCTTATATCGAAATCGTCTGTCATATTCTAATGTGTAGGTACCAAAGGGAAAATTTAGGTTGCAAAAATAGGAATTATTGTCGGTATATGCAAATATTAGGCAGAAATATTTCGAAATATTTTTGTTTTTCTGATTTATTTTGTAACTTTGCCGCGCAAAATTGGGTAATATATGCACGAAATGCATTGCAAACCCATGGTTTTGCCTGGATAGTTCAACGGATAGAACGGAGGTTTCCTAAACCTTTGATCTGGGTTCGATTCCCAGTCCGGGTACTTTTTTTATCGATCAATAGCACATTACATGAGTGAATACATCATCAATGAGCAGGAGGAGGACGAGCTGCAATCGGGCAGTGGTCTGAGTCTGCGTGCCATCCTTGAATTGACTTGGGCACTTCGCTATTGGATCATCCTCTCCATCTTCGTTTGTCTCTGCTGTGCGGCTGTGTATCTTTATGTCAAGCCGAAGACTTATCACAGTGCTGCCCTTGTCATGGTTACCACTGACAAGAATGCCGGCATGGGATCCAGTGCCCAGATGTCGTTCATAGCCGACATGACGGGCATGCAGTCGTACAACAGTCTGACCAACGAGAAGATTATCATCAAATCAACACCGGTGTTGCAGGCTGTTGTCGAAGAGCTTGGTCTTAATGTGCGGTACTTTGTTCGCAACCACTGGGTCAATCGTGAGACGTTGCCCCAGGAAGTACGTATGACCTTTATTGCTGGCGACAGCATCAACCTGAATAATCTCCCGACGTTCCGCATCGACTACGATGTGGTGGATAAAACTTCGCTCAAAGTCTCCGTGCGCCGTCTGTTCGGAAGTGATGGCGAGAGCCTCTACACCGACAAGGTGGTGCATTTCGGCGAAGAACTTCCCCTTAGAAATTGGGGAACCGTGAGATTCAACTTCTGGGAGGAGGCCATGTCGCGTTTCAAGGGCAATTCCTACGACTACTTCATGTCGGGTTCGCACTACATCATGCTTTATTCTCCACAGGCTCGTGCCCGTGAGCTTGCTCGTCAGATAGGCGTGGAGGTGATGGAGGACCAGAGTTCGCGCATGAGTACCAGTTCGATTCTTCAGCTGGTGATGCGTGATATACACCCCGAGCGTGCCGAGAAGGTTTTGGCCAAGGCTATCGAGAAATACAATGAGCTGACCAAGACCTACTACATGACGTCGAACGCCAAGACAATGGAGTTTATCGACAGTCGTCTGGAGAACCTCAGTGGTCAGCTTTCGGCTGTGGAGGGCAACATCCAGCAATTCAGTTCCAAGAACCGTATGGTCGATCTGGATTCGCAGGCCAAGTTGTCGCTCAATACCGATGCGACTGCCCAACAGCAGTTGCAGGAGGTGGATGTGCAACTGACCCTCCTTGAGATGATCGCTAACGAACTCAAGTCGAATCAGCCTTATACTGTGCTGCCCAGTAACGTGGGACTGAGCGACCCCTCGATCGTCGGCTTTATCACCAACTACAACACGGCATGTATCGAACGTGCTCGTCTGCTGGCCGGTTCGTCGGAGAATAGCCCCGTGGTACAGCGCTTGAGCAAGCAGATCACAGACTTGAGGGCGGTGATCGAGAAGTCGGTAGCTAACCAGAAGACCAGCCTGACGCTGCAGCGTACGGAACTTGAACGTCAGCAGGGGCGTTCGAAGGGTTACCTGTCGAGCGTGCCTGGTCAGAAGATCAACCTGGCGCAGATCGAACGTGAACGTTCGGTGATCGAGCCGCTTTATGTGCTGTTGCAGAAGAAACGTGAAGAGACGATGCTCACCATCGTGGCTGAGCCGGATATTGCCCGTGTCGTTGAATATCCTGAGAACAATACCGTGCTGGTGGGTCCCAACAAGCGTCAGGTGGTTCTTGTAGCCTTCGTCATAGGTTTCCTTTTGCCTTTGCTGATCGTCTATCTTCTGATGCTGATGAAGACCAAGGTGCAGAATCCCGACGACATTGTGTCGCGTACACGTGTGCCGTTGTTGGGTGTTGTTCCGCGTCGTGAAGGCCGCGTCTTCAAGGCATCGGATATGGCCGAGGAAGGTTCGTCGGGTTCATCGTCGGTATTGTCGGAAGCCATGCGAACGATTCGCACCAATATCGGCTTCATGACGGGCAAGGTGCTGCAGTTCACTTCCAGCATTCCCGGCGAAGGCAAGTCGTTCGTTTCGGCCAATGTGGCCATCAGCCTTTGTTCGATAGGCAAGAAGGTGATACTGGTGGAGACCGACCTTCGCAAGGGACGTCAGCGCCGACTGTTCGACCTGCCACGCAACCAATCGGTCGGATTGTCGAATTATTTGAGCGGCGAACTGGACGATTGGCATCAGACAATCGTGCCTATCAAGGAATTCCCAGGGCTTGATCTGTTGCTCAAGGGTGGCGTACCACCCAATCCCAATGAGTTGTTGTCGAGTGAGCGATTCGGCATCCTTATCTCCAAATTGCGTGAGGCTTATGATTATATCATCCTCGATTCTCCTCCATATCTGGTGATTGCCGATCCGATGACGCTCAACAAGCACGTTGATCGCAATATCTACGTGGTACGTTCAGGCAAGTCAGACCTGCGCTTCATCAATGAGATTGAGGCGGCTGTGAAGGCGGATAAACTGAAAAATGTTTCGATCATCTTGAACGATGTCCAGATGTCGAGTCGCAAGGCAAAATATGGTTATAGTTATGGCTACGGCTATGGTTACGGCTACGGTTATGGCTATCGGTATGGTTATGGTTACGGCTATAACGAAGAAGTGCAGAAAAAGACTGGCCTGTTCGGTCGTCTGCGCGACTTGATAAGCAAGAAAAAGTAAATAGTCGAATGAATAAGTTGGACTTCTTTATAGAGAATCTGCAGGTTCTTTGGGAATACACAGGTTTTGGCAATGTGGAGGTCGGCAATGTGGTGATGACCATTGTCGGCTGCCTTTTCATCTATCTTGCCATAGCCCGGCATTTCGAGCCCATGCTCCTTGTTCCCATTGGCTTCGGCATTCTGGTTGGTAACATTCCCTTCCCTCTTGATGCTGGTTTGCGTATCGGTATTTATGAGGAAGGGTCGGTGCTCAATATACTCTATAGTGGCGTAAAGCAAGGCTGGTATCCACCGCTCATCTTTTTGGGCATTGGTGCGATGACCGACTTCTCGGCACTGATCGCCAATCCGAAGATGGTACTGGTGGGTGCTGCGGCACAGTTTGGCATCTTCGGTGCCTACATGCTCTCGCTGGCTCTCGACTTTTCGCCTCAAGAGGCCGGTGCTATCGGCATCATCGGTGGAGCTGACGGACCTACGGCCATCTTTCTTTCGAGCAAACTCGCTCCCGACTTGATGGGTGCCATTGCCGTGGCCGCCTATTCCTACATGGCGCTGATACCCGTGTTCCAGCCGCCTGTGATGAAACTGCTCACCACCGACAAGGAACGTCGCATTCGCATGAAGGCGCCCGGTTCGGTGAGCCAGCGTCAGAAGATCATCTTCCCGATATTGGGTCTGCTCCTCACCACGTGGATCATTCCTTCGGGTCTCCCGCTGCTCGGTATGCTTTTCTTCGGCAATCTGCTGAAGGAGTCAGGCGTGACCCGTCGTTTGGCCGATACTGCCAAGGGCCCGCTCATTGATATTGTTACCATCCTGCTTGGTTTCACCGTGGGTTGTTCGACCCAGGCATCAACCTTCCTCAAAGCCGAGTCGCTCGAAATCTTCGGTATCGGTGCGCTCTCCTTCCTCGTTGCCACGGCTTCGGGTGTGCTCTTCGTCAAGTTCTTCAATCTGTTCCTGCCCGAAGGCAAGAAGATCAACCCGCTCATCGGCAATGCCGGAGTATCGGCTGTGCCCGATTCGGCCCGTATCAGCCAGGAGGTGGGACTCAAGTACGATCCCACCAACTATCTGCTTATGCACGCCATGGGTCCCAATGTGGCCGGTGTGATCGGTTCGGCGGTGGCAGCAGGCGTGCTTCTCGGCTTCCTCGGCTAACGTCTTCGTAATTCTGTAGTTTCCCATGTCATCTTCTTCGAACCCTCTTCCCGAGGATACTCGTGATGTTGTTCCTTCTTCGGCACAGCAGCAGTTTGAACGTGGCATTCAATACTTCGATGGGGACGGTGTGCCCGAGGATAACGCAGAGGCCGTAAAGTGGTTCCACAAGGCTGCGGAGCAAGGACATGCCGATGCCCAGCATTACTTGGGCTTTTGCTATGATGATGGCTTGGGTGTGGAGCAGGATTATAAATTTGCCGTGGAGTGGTACACCAAGGCCGCTGTTCAGGAACATCCAATTGCCCAGAACAACCTGGGCCTTTGTTATCTTGAAGGCAGGGGTGTTGCTCGTGATTGCGAGAAGGCGGTGAAATGGTTTACCAAGGCTGCCGGTTTTGGCCAGGTAAATGCGATCAACACTTTGGGCAATTGCTATTACAATGGAGATGGTGTACCTCGGAACCTCAAGAAAGCTGTGGAATATTATACCAAGGCCGCAGAACAGGGCCATGTCCAGGCTCAGAAGAATCTGGGCGAATGCTACTATCGTGGCGAAGGTGTGGAACAGGACTACAAGAAGGCTGTGGAGTGGTTCACCAAGGCGGCTGAGCAGGGCAATGCCGTCGCACAAGCTTATCTGGGCAACTGCTATTACTTCGGCGAAGGGGTAGATATTAACTATGTGGAGGCCGTAGGATGGTTTGCCAGGGCAGCCATACAGGGACATGCTACAGCACAGAACAATCTGGGCGACTGCTATTACACGGGTAAGGGCATCTTCCAAAGTTATAGTAAGGCTGCCGAATGGTATGGATTGGCTGCTGAGCAGGGCAATGCCGCGGCACAAAACAACTACGGAAATTGTTATTATTATGGCGATGGTGTTCCTTATGACCCTAAGAAGGCTTTCGAGTTGTACACCAAGGCCGCAGCGCAGGGATATGTGCGTTCGCAGCTCAATCTCGGCCATTTATACTTCAATGGCGAAGGCGTTGACAAGGACTACAAGAAAGCCGTGGAATGGTATGTCAAGACAGCTGAGAAAGGCGAAGTCGAAGCGATAGCCCAGCTTGGATTATGCTATTACAAGGGTTTGGGGGTAAAGCAGGACTACGAGAAGGCCATAAAGTATTTCCGCAAGGCGGCGGAGCATGGAGACACAAGGTCGATGGCTTTCTTGGAGGAGATCTATGAAGAAGGAAATGGTGTGGAGATCGATAAGGAAAAGTCCCGATATTGGAGGAAAAGGTTCGACAAAGCCAATGAAAACGTGCCAAAGTCTGAATGATGGCTTTGGCACGTTTTCATTGGTTAATGGTTATCGGTTATTGGTTATGGGTTATAGGTTATGGATATGGATAACTATTGACCACCGAATTCCATCAGATAGGCCTTGATGAAACCGTCGATCTTGCCATCCATGACGGCATTGACGTCCGATGTCTGATAGCCGGTACGATGGTCCTTGACACGACGGTCGTCGAAGACGTACGAACGAATCTGCGATCCCCATTCGATCTTCTTCTTGCCAGCTTCGATTGAAGCTTGCTTCTCGCGCTTGTGCTCCAGTTCAATGTTGTAGATCTGCGACTTGAGGAGTTCGAGTGCCATCTCACGGTTCTTGGGTTGGTCGCGCGTCACGGTGCAGGCCTGCAGGAGTTCCTTCTCTTCGCCGGTATAGGGATCGGTGTACATATAGCGGGCACGCACACCCGACTCCACCTTGTTGACATTCTGACCACCGGCGCCACCCGAACGGAAGGTGTCCCACGTCAGCTTGCCGGGATCGATCTTGATGTCGATGGTGTCGTCAATCATCGGGAAAGCGAAGACCGAAGCAAACGATGTCATGCGCTTGCCCTGTGCGTTATAGGGACTCACACGTACCAGGCGATGCACGCCATTCTCGGATTTCAGGTAACCGAACGCGTAGTCGCCATCGATTTCTATGGTCACCGACTTGATGCCGGCATCGTCACCTTCCACGAGGTCCTGGACTGTGGCTTTGTAACCATGGTCTTCGGCATAGCGCATGTAGAGTCGCTGCAATTGCTCGGCCCAATCCTGTGCCTCGGTGCCACCTGCGCCTGCATTGATCTTGAGGATGCAGTTCATGTGGTCTTCTTCACCCTGAAGCATGTTTTTCAGCTCTACGTCCTCAAAGAGGTCCATCGTCTTCTTGTACTGCTCGTCAACTTCTTCTTCGCTCACCAGTTCCTCCTTGTAGAATTCGAAGGCTGTAGCGAGTTCATCGACATTCGCCTTCACATTGTTATAGGCCTCGATCCACGAACGGATGCCCTTGACCACCTTCATCTGTTTCTCGGCTTCCTTCTGGTTGTCCCAGAATCCGGGCACCTGGGTGCGAAGCTCCTCCTCTTCGAGTTGGATCTTCTTGTCTTCGATGTTGAGATAGCGGTGCAGGTCGGTCAAACGGTCCTGTGCGGCCTTCAGTTGTTCTATCGTAATCATAGCAAAATAAGCATCTGCTGGTATAATATTTCAAAAAATGTGGCGCAAATATAGGGATTTTTGCGATTTTTTCAAAATTTTTGGATGAAAGATTATCTTCGTTTAATAAAAATCATTATCTTTGCGCCGCATTTCTAATCTGTACTCATCAATTAATCAATCTTAATTGTTAATTGCTATATGTCCTTGGATCTCCAAACAGCGTTTCTTCGGTCCATCAGCTTACTTGAAAAGATGATCGCGATTCCTTCTGTGAGTCGTGAAGAGAAGGCTGTGTCGGATATGCTTCAGGAATATATGGAGAGTACAGGAAGGGAGGTGCATCGCTCGGGAAATAACCTTTGGCTTCTTGACCCATGTTATGATTCCGCTCGTCCGACACTGCTTCTTAATGCACATGTTGACACGGTCAAACCTGTATCGACATGGCATCGTGATCCGTTCCGTGCCAGTCGTGAGGAGGTTGTATTGCCCGATGGCAGCGTTGAAGAACGCATCTATGGACTGGGAGCAAACGACGATGGGGCATCGTTGGTTACGTTGCTACATGTCTTCCTCATGCTGACAGGCGAGGAGCAGAGCGGGAATCGCAATTACAACCTTGTCTTCCTGGCTTCAGCCGAAGAGGAGGTGGGTGGAAAGAACGGCATCGAGAGTGTCCTTCCGCATTTGCCGAAGATTGATGTGGGCCTTGTCGGTGAACCTACAGGAATGCAGCCGGCTATAGCCGAGAAGGGTCTCGTAGTCATTGATGGTATCGCTCATGGCAAGTCAGGTCATGCTGCACGGATTGAAGGCGTGAATGCGCTTTATTTGGCGCTGGAGGCTATTGATCGTCTGCGTAACTTCCACTTCGAACGAGAATCTGCGATGCTTGGGCCTGTCAAGGTGACGGTGACGGGCATTCAGGCCGGCACAGCGCATAATGTCGTGCCCGACACCTGCAGCTTTGTGGTCGATTGTCGCACCACCGATGCCTATAGCAATGACGAGGTGGTCGAGATTCTTCGTCGTGAGGTCAGCAAGGTGAAGTCTCCGCTTGCCTCTGAAAAGCCGGCTGTGGAGCTTATTCCCCGCAGTACGCGCCTGCAACCTTCGGGCATACCGGCCGATCATCCCCTTCTGAAGTGTATTCTGGCCTTGGGCCGACAACCTTTCGGCTCGCCAACCCTCAGCGACCAGGCGTTGATGCGGTTCCCCAGCCTGAAGATGGGACCTGGACAATCTTCGCGCAGCCATACGGCTGATGAGTATATCCGAACGGATGAGATTCGCGAAGCCCTCCAGTTATATTACAAGATCCTCACCCAATTTTAATTTATTAATTGTTAGTTAATTGATCCGCATGGGTGCCAAGAAAAAAATAAAGGAATATTTGTCAAAAGGAGTGCGCAAGCTGAAGCACCGCAAGGGCTTCGGCGTGCATTCTCCTTTCGCATACGCCATCATCACCGAAGTTATCGAAGAGAAACTTCCCTATTATGCCTATCGGCGTATGCAGGGTACATACGGCAAGCAGGCTCCTATCCCATTCAAGGTGGCCTGCCTCTTGCTGCGTCTGGCCAATCGTTTTCATTGCCGCAATGCTGCTGAAATCACTTGCGATGGCGGATATACCCTGCTCCCTTTGATCATGACCGACAGTCGCCTGAAGGTGGTTTCTTTGTCCACACCTGAGACGAAGACACGTGCCGAAGTCAATCTATCCTGGGTGTCACAGCGTATGCCGCAGATTACGTTTGTCGAGCAATTTGAACAGTTTGACGAAAGTGCTCCCTTCGACTTCATCGTCGTCAATGTCAATCCGTACGAAGACCAGGAGGAGGTCGGACGTAAGGGCTTCAAGCCTTCGGGTGTATATGCGCAACAGTTGGTGGAGTGGGTGATGGCTCATTCGAAGGAGGATACGGTAATCTTTGTTCGCGGCATCCATCCAGGGCACATCAATGAACTTTTCTGGGACCAGATGTGTGACCGCGATGACGTGTCGATTACCATGGATCTTTATGATTATGGGCTGGCTATCCTCAAACCTCGTTTCTTCAAGCAGCATTACGTGGTGGCTTTTTAGTTAAATTTCCCTAAATCTTTGCCCCATTTTGAACAACATATTGATAAAACCACTATCTTCGCGCGCAAATTCAGCGGAAAATATGTTCTTTCGCTTGAGTAAAAAGTCTAAAAACTAACAATTTAAATAATTTAGAAACGTATGTATTGGACACTTGAACTGGCCTCTAAACTTGAAGATGCACCGTGGCCTGCCACCCGTGAGGAATTGCTTGACTATGCCAATCGTTCTGGCGCTCCTCTTGAAGTGATTGAGAACCTTCAGGAAATGGAGGACGAAGGCGACATTTATGAATCCATCGAGGATCTTTGGCCCGATTATCCGCAGAAGGACGACTTTTTCTTCAACGAAGAGGAGTATTAAGAGATTCATATTATACTTTAAATGTATAAAATGCACTTGGGGAGTTCGAACGCTTTCCCAAGTGCTTTTTTTGTATGCGAACCTATTTGATGAGCATCCTCTTACGGGATAAGGGGGCGTTCTTTTATAAAATAATATCCAATTATTTGGTAGTTTGGATTTTTATCAATATCTTTGCATTCGAAAATACAATAGACTATGAAAAATCTGAATTATTACCTCTTGTTGAGTTTGCTTTTTTTGTGCGAAATAGTAACGGCACAGGGTTTCAAGAATCCTGTACTTCCGGGTTTTCACTCCGATCCAAGCGTGTGCCGTGCTGGTGATGATTTCTATCTGGTTAACTCGACGTTCCAGTACTTTCCTGGGGTGCCGGTTTTTCATAGCAAGGATCTTGTGAACTGGGAACAGGTAGGTAATTGTCTGACACGTCCTTCGCAGTTGGACCTGTCGGGGTTGGATGGTCAGGCAAATCCACAGCTGGGGTGGACCAATGGTGGTGTTTATGCTACAACCATACGTTATCATGAAGGTCGGTTCTATATGGTCACAACCATTTTTCCGTCACGTCGGCATTTCTATGTATGGACCGATGATCCTGCGGGAGAGTGGTCAGACCCAATTGTCATAGACTTTGCGATAGGCAGTTGTGATCCTACCTTGTATTTCGAAGGTGACAAGTGTTATTTTCTTTGGAAACAGGGTGATATCAAGATATGTGAGATTGACGTAGAGACCGGTAAGCAGATAGGAGAGATTCACCATTTGGGAACAGGTTTGGGTGGCCGATATCCTGAGGGACCGCATATCTATAAGAAAGATGGCTGGTACTACATGTTGCTGGCTGAGGGAGGTACGGAACATGGCCATCAAGTAAACATACTGCGTAGCCGTTCATTGTTTGGACCTTATGAGTCTAACCGAGCCAACCCGATACTCTCTCATTTCAGCATGGAGATGCAGGACAATCCTATTCAGGGTTTGGGACATGCCGATTTGGTACAGGCTACTGATTCTTCGTGGTGGATGATTTGTCTGGGTTACCGCACCAGTGGTTACCTGCTGCATGTGATGGGACGTGAGACGATGCTGGCTCCTGTCCGCTGGGACGAGAACGCCTGGCCAGTAGTGAATGGCAATGGCACGTTGAGCATCGATATGAAGTGCAAGACGTTGCCGCAAGTGCCGATGCCGAACGACCCTGAGCGAGAGGAATTCAACTACGTGCGTCGCGATGTACCAGCTGATAGCTATCAGTCTTTAGGCATGCCTATGGGATGGCACAGTATTGGCAATGTGCAGCTTAGCAATTATTCATTGACCGAGCGCAAGGGGTGGCTGCGACTCAAGCCCTCTACACTGACGCTCGATGCGGCGTCGTCTCCTACCTTTGTGGCAAGACGACAGACGGAATTGAGGTTCGAGGCTACGGCCCTGTTTGATGCGAAGCACATGACAGAAGGAATGCAGGCAGGAATCACAGCTTATGCCGCTCCCTTGAATCATTATGATGTAGTTATTGAAAGAAGGGAAGGAAAGCTCTATGTCAAGTCAAATATACGTTTGGGAGAATTGTCCCATATCGAGAAAGAGATAACATTGGCCGGCAATAAGACCTATCTGCGAATCTCGTCGGACAAAGATTATTATTTCTTGCAGGTTTCGACTGACGGGCATGACTTCGAGACATTGGCCAAGATGGATTTCCGCTATCTGTCAACCGAAGTGATTGGCGGATTTACAGGAGTGATGTTGGGCGCTTTTGCACAGTGCCAGCATACGGATAATGAAGGTGTGGTGGATATCGATTGGTTTGAGTATAGAACCTTTTAAAAAAATAAACAAAGATCAATGAAAAATATACTAATTATACTTTCTGTGGCTTGTCTCTTCTGTAGCTGTAATTCGCATCCGTTTGTCATTGCAGATGGTCAGAAGGTTGCTCCTGTAGTTGTGTCTGAAGATGATTGGCAGGGGGTAACTCGTGCAGCAGGAGATTTGTGTGACGATGTGGAACGCGTCGTTGGAGTACGGCCTACTTTGGCACATACGCTGGATGGCGATGGATGTATTGTCGTTGGTACAATAGGACATAGTCCACTTGTAGATTCCTTGATTCAAATAGGCAAGTTGGATGTAAAAGAAGTGAAAGGTCAATGGGAGTCGTATGTCATTGAGCAAGTGGATGGAAATCTTGTCATCGCCGGTAGTGATCGCCGTGGTACCATATATGGCATCTATACCATCTCGGAGCATATTGGTGTGTCGCCCTGGTACTGGTGGGCCGATGTTCCTGTTGTGCATAAGGATCGCCTGACGTACGAAGATAGACGAATGGTGCAACCTTCGCCAAAGGTAAAATATCGCGGCATCTTTATAAATGACGAGTGGCCATCTTTTGGCACATGGGCTACTAATCAATTCGGTGGCATCAATTCCGAGATGTATAGTCACATGTTTGAACTTTTGCTCCGCTTGAAGGCCAACTATCTATGGCCTGCCATGTGGAATAGTCGATTCAATGAGGATGATCCGCTTTCTCCTGAAGTGGCAGACAGATACGGTATTGTGATGGGAACATCTCATCACGAACCGATGATGCGTGCCCATAGGGAATATGTCTGTCGGAGGGATTCCATCGGAGCGTGGGATTATGCCACGAACAAGGCAAATCTGGACAAGTTCTTCGAGGAAGGGTTGAAGCGAAATAAGCAGTATGATAATCTCATCACCATCGGAATGCGAGGCGATGGCGACGTGGCTATGGGCAAGGGTGATGACGAGGAAAACATGCAGACATTACGCCGCGTGGTGGATGGACAACGGGAAATCATCGAGCGTGTCTATGGTTGCCCAGCTCAAGAGGTGCCTCAACTGTGGGCAATATTCACCGAAGTGCAGCGCTATTATGATGCTGGCTTAACAGTGCCCGATGATGTCACGTTGCTCTTCTGTGACAACAACTGGGGATATGTGCGTCGTACAGGACCGGAAAAGGAGCGTCAGCGCAAGGGTGGTATGGGGCTTTATTATCATATTGATATGAACGGAGGCCCATGGAATGATCGTTGGGTCAACACAACCACTGTAGCCAAGATGCGGGAGCAACTCAATTTGGCATATCAGACGGGCATAGATAGAATCTGGATTATCAATGTTGGAGATCTTAAACCCAAGGAGATGCCGATTGATTTCATTATGCATTATGCATGGGATCCTGATGCCATTGGACCTACTGACTGTGAAGCGTGGATGAATGCTTGGGCGTCAAAGATTTTTGGCAGCGATCATGCTGAGGAGATTGCTCATATCGTCACCGAATACTCTAAGATGAATCTCGAACGTAAGCCGGAGGTTCAGAGAGTGGGTATATACAGCGCACAGACTGGAGAAGCCCAGAGGATGATGCATCAATGGGATTTGCTTGAACGACAGACACTGTCTCTTAGTCAGCAGATGCCTAAAGAGGCAGTCGATGCCTTCTATCAGCTTGTCGAATATCCCGCTGTTGCCTCGGCAGGTGTCGCAAAGATCTATCTGGCTGCCACATTGGGCGACACCGTTATGATGCAGCAATTGTTCGAGCGCGATAGCCTCATGGCACAGAAATACAATGAAGAGATAGCGGGAGGAAAATGGAAAGGAATGATGCTCGACAAGCATATCGGCTATAGACAATGGTTTATGCCCGACAGAAACGTCCTTCCGCGTCCGATGGATGCTTGTGATAATACTGAGTTTGTAGTTCCTGACGAGACGGCTATCATGGCACATGATTATGACCGTAAGACTGGAGGAAAGGATTGCGGCTGGATCTTCTTGCCAGGTCTTGGACGAGGCAAGGGAGATATGGGCATCTGGCCGGTCACCGCACAAAGTTGTCCCAATGGGGATGGACCGACCTTGGAATACGATATTGACTTTTCGAATGTAGGACAAAACAAGTTGGCACTTGGCATTTTGCCTACCAATGATGTTAATCCTTCCCGAGGTCTTCGCATCGGAATTCGTGTTGACAATGGAACTATGCAGACTGTTGATGCTCGACAGGGTTACGTCGATACTTTTAATGAATATACTGAGGAGAATATCCGGCGGTCGAAAGTGATGAAACCATTACCAGAACCGGCAGCAGACATTTATCTGTCGGGTTATCGTCAGCGTATGCGAAGTGAGGTGTTTGACAATTTGCGTTGGCTAAGCATCGACATAGAAATCCCTTCGGTAGGCAAACATACACTAAAGGTGGTGATGATTGATCCTGAGCTTGTCGTCGAAAAACTCATTGTCAATCCAGATAACGAACATCCATCCTATCACGGTCGAGAATAATCATTTGTTTTGGAGGATATTGACAACCACAGCTGCATGGAATCGGCTATGCAGCTGTGGTTGTAATACATGATAAGGGTTGATCCTATTTCACATCAAGATAGCTCTTCAAGGCTTTCACGTAGTCCTCGAAGGCCTTGAGGCCGGTGGGCGTGATGCGGCAGATGGTGCATGGTTTCTTTCCCTTGAACGATTTCTCCACTTTGATATAATCTGCCGCCGCCAGCTTATCTATCTGCACACTCAGGTTGCCTGCCGTAGCGCCCGTCTGCTCCTTGATGTAGGGGAACTCGGCTTCTACGTCACTGATGAGCAACGACATGATGGCCAGTCGCAGCTCGGAGTGCAGCAATGGGTCTAACGTCGGGAACATCATAAGCTCTGTTTTTTAAGCATCATTCCCGGGAGCATTATCCCAATGAAAGCGAGGAGTGCGATGATGATGCCAGGTATTAATCCATTAACAATTCCACAGTAGTTTTCGTTGATGTAAGAACTGAAGAACCTGCCCACGATGGTCTGTGTCACATAGAACGACTCCCAGATGAAGCCTCCGATGCCTCCAATGATGCCACACCACACCATCCAGCGACTCTTGAGTGTATAACCATTGATGGTGATGGCCATGCCGAAGAGCAGAAGTATGATACGGAAAGGGTGAATCATCAGACGCATATAAACATCAGGGCTTTCCGTATGTCCCATTAATAGGTTGTAAAGAGTGACAAACACAAAGAACAGGACTGCGAAGATGCCGAATGTCTGCCATGTCTTATCAACCATCTGCCCAACAAAACTAGCTGGAACTTTTGGCTTGTTCCTTTTGGCATAGCGGTCGGCAAAGTAGATCGGGATTGGCGAAGCTATATATAAAAGGTAGAAAGCCATATTGTTTGTAAAAAAGATACATAATCCAATGAGGAGGGACATAGCAATCAGGCAAAGACCTGCTACATAGAGCGATATTCCAGTGTCCTTGGCCACAGCTTGGCGGCTTTGCTCGATCTGTTTCGTGATGATTTCCAGACTGCGCTCAGCAGTCATATTGTTCTTTTCTTCCATTGTAATCCTTTTTTAAATAAATAATGAACGTTTGTTGTTGTTCTCTGGTCTCCATCAAGCTCCTGCAGAAAGCCTGATCTTGACCATTTGGATTCGAATCACGCTGCAAAGATAA
The DNA here is from genome assembly GCA_017618715.1 of Bacteroidales bacterium. Classification (GTDB taxonomy): domain Bacteria; phylum Bacteroidota; class Bacteroidia; order Bacteroidales; family UBA3663; genus Liminaster. The sequence continues at coordinate 49,093 of JAFZTS010000012.1, read as the reverse complement.
AGAAGTTTATTTTATAAACCAAATTATTTTCCAAATTTCGTCATATTTTTGAGATTTTTTAACAAATCACTCTTCTCCGATGACTACTCCCCAAGGCTCGATGGTGACAGGAGCATTGGTTTTAAGTGATTGGTTATCGAGCAGGGAATGGCTGGAGGGGTAGGGATAGGCGATGGTCTTTTGCTCGTAGGAATAGTTGAAAAGGTAGTGAATCCTCTTGCCGAAACGATTGGTGGCGGAACGAAGGATGACGGGGAACTGGTATTGCCTTTCTTTCGTCAGTATCTGCTTGCGATCGGCAGCACGTGCGAGGAGCTTTTGCAACAGTTCGGTGCTGGGGAGGGTACCGATGTAGATGAGGTGTCCTTTGCCGAAGCTGTTTTCGGTGATGCATGGCCATTTGCCGAAAAAGGGATGTTCGACGGTTGCGAGTGGCTGAGCTGAGGTGAGTTGCAGGAATTCCATCCACGTGCTGACGGTGTTGTCGTCAGCACCAAGGTCATTGGGGCGAAGTGGCAGCCGGTTGATGGAGGAGTATTCCTGATAGGTGAATCCACAGGCTTTGGCCAATGGGCCTGGAGCGACGCTGGTTCGCACGGCGTTGTCGAAGTCGGTGTATCCGCTCTTGTAGAGCATCACCACCTCGCCGCCTTCATGTACGAAGTCGCTGATCTTCTGTAGCAGTTCGTCGGTGGCCACATAGAGCGAGGGGATGACCAGCATATCGTATTGCGAGAAGTCCTGCATCGAGGGCTTGTCCACGGGCAGGATGTCGCATTCGATGTTCTGGCGATAGAGGGCATCGTAGAGGAGGAAGTCCTTGTATTGGTCACGGTTTGTGTAGGGCATGAAGTCGAGGGCGTGCTTCGAGTCGTGGCTGAAAAGAAGAGCCACACGGTTCTGCTTCTGTGCGCTCACCAGATGGTCGCCCACCTTGTCAAGTTCGGCAGCTCCACGCTGGAATTCGGCATACACGCGATTGGGTGTTCCCTCATGTCCGAGGATACCGCGCCAGTAAGTCTCCTGTCCATAGTGGAGCGTAGCCCAATGCCAGTATTCCACCATATTGGCGCCTCCCGAGAGGAAGGCATACATGTTCTGACGCAGTTGACCATCGTAGGGAGGCCATTGGTCGCGGCTTGACCATCCGGTGCCCTGCGCATTGGTCTCGGTGATGAGGAAATTATGGTGACGCGAAATGGGACGCATATAGTCACATGCATAGCCAATCCAAGCACCATCCTGCTGGTCCTGCATGTTGTAATAGACGTTGATGGCGGGGTATTCCATCTGTCGGAAGGCTTCCACTTGGTCGATGTTGGCGAAGCTGGGCATGAAACAATGGATGATGAACTGGTCGGGGCGGCGGTATTCATCGACAATGTCTATCTGCCAGTTGAGGAAGTCGGCGGTAACTTTTCGGTTCCAGCGTTCCCACCAAACCTTGTACGAAGGGTTGGTCACGCCCTTGCGGTCGTAGAAGTCCTCCCACTTGTTGATGTTCATGCCCCAGTAGTTGAGGCCCCAGCGACGATTCAGCTCCTTGAGGTCGCCCTTGAACTCTCTTTTGATGTAGTCGCGGAAGCCTTCGAAGTAGTCGGGATTGTCGATATTGCGTGCCTCCACCTCATTATCCACCTGATAGCCGATGATGGCGGGATGTTGCGCGAAATGCTCCATCATCTCACGGATGATGCGTTCGCAATAGCGCAGATAGGTCTGGTTCTTGAGGTCCATGTTCTGGCGGATGCCGTAGTAACTCTGTCGGTCGTCGATGGTGTGCGACAACACTTCGGGATGCTCTGCTGCCAGCCATGATGGAATGGAGTAGGTCGGTGTGCCGAGGATGACTTTGATGCCGGCTTCGTGCATCTTGTCGAGGATGCGGTCCATCCAAGCGAATTCGAACTGTCCGTCCTGTGGTTCGAAGAGCGACCACGTCGATTCGCCGACGCGTACCACGGTGAGACCGGCCTCCTTCATCAGACGGATGTCTTCATCAAGTCGGTCTGTCGGGGTGTATTCGCTGTAGTAGGCGGCTCCATAGAGGGGCTTGTCGAAGGTGAAGGCTGTTTGGGCCATCGCGAGGCTGCATCCTGCCAGCAGGACAGCGGTCATGCTTAGTTGTCGTATCATGATTGTTTCAGGTATTGTGAGTTAGATGATTATATAACGTCAGATATGCGGTTTTATTGTGTGGGTCTTGAAATAACGGAACGGGCTTCTTGACAGCGTCCAACATTTTTTCATTGATTTTTTTGGATTGATTGGAAATAAATGTTATCTTTGCACCGCAAAAACGAAGAAACAATATTGTAATGAAGAAGAAATCATTGTTTGTAGTGCTTCTTTTTGAGGCACTTATTATGAGCGTTTGGGCACAGGATACCGATGAGTTCCAGCGCATCGCCAAACGTATCATGGATGCTTACGATGTAGGCGACGAACTGGAACATAAACCCGACTCGTCCCACGTGTATGGTGGTGCTTATCTTGGCGCCAGCAGTAACGGTCGCGCCATGCCTTCGGGTTATGTCACCTATCTGACAGATAAACTGCTCTTGACGAGCCAGCTTTCGGTCGATTTCAGCGAACTGAATACCGAAAAGAATGTCAACACCGACTTCACAAGTGGAGCCGATCGTCTGACCAGTTCGAACATCCTGACCAAGTACGAGAAGCAGGACTTCTCGACTCGTCTTGACTATGCACCCACCAAGGGACAGATCTTCACCATTGGCATCCTCGAAAGTTTCGACCACAATCGCGTGTCAGAGAGTACCATCAAGAACGGACACGAGGCTGACGGCACCGAACAGGAGTCGAACTACGAGGAGCAGCGTCGCTCCAACCGTGACCTCAAGTTGGGCGGCCTCTTGCAGTATATCCGCGACTTCGACGATTTGGGCCGACTGACGACCCGTTTGAACCTCAAGTACAACTACAAGCCCACCGATGTGGAGTCCGACACCTGGGCTGCTCATTCGGAGTCGTCGCTGCGTGAGCAAAACCAGACGCTCTATAACTTTGACCCGTATGCCATGGTGCGATTCCAGTCGAAGGCGCGCAATGGATTCAAGTTCGGTATCGAAGAGAAATATACGATCGAGGATATGCGTATCACCGACTCGGAGACGGAGTTCAATTTCAATACTTATTCCTCATTGACTTCGCTTTCTGCCAACTATTCCCATGCATGGCTGACTCTCGATGCGACATTTAAATACGAGAACTTCATCAACGACATTGATGATCACCAGACGGCCAGTCATGACAAGACCTACAACGACTGGATGCTTTCCGCCAAGGCGACCATGAAGATGAATGCGAAGAACAAGTTCGTGCTGAGCTTCGACCGCGACATCTCACGTCCTACCTATACGCAGCTCTATCCCTTTGTCCACATCGGCAGCAGCATTGGCGTGATGGTAGTCGGTAACTCGAATCTTGGTCCTTCGAAGAACAGCCAGGTAAAAGGCAGCTACACCTATTCGGGCGAACATTGGACTCTCACCCACAGCCTTGCCTATAAGCGCATCACCGATGACATCTCGCAGATCTCGTCCTTCGACGAGGTTTCGCAGCGTTCGGTGAAGACATGGATCAACGATGCACGTTACAGCTACTTGCGTTATGCCGCCGAGGGAGAGGTGCGTTACGGACTCTTCTCGATGACAATGGGCTTCCATAGTCAGCGTCTCGATTACGATGGCGAAAAGGTGTCGTCCGACCGTGCGTGGTCCTACAGCTTCAAGGCTCGTCCGCAGTTCCAGCTGCCAAGGGATTGGACGTTGGCCACCGTGCTGCTCTATACGGGACGCGAGACGCATCGCTACTACTACAACCAGTCGAACTTCTATTGGTCGTTCCGTGCCGTGAAGCAGATTGGCCAGTGGGCGATGTATGCTTTCGTCCAGGACATCCTGCAGCCCGACCGCAAGCAGATACTCACCAATACTGACTACGATATGACAACGGTCACCAAGCCAAATTCGCGCTGCTTGATCGTGGGTTGTTCTTATACGTTCTAAGGGATATGGTTTTTTATAGTTCCTATAGTCACTATAGTTACTATAATCTTAAATAGATAAATACTATGAAAGAATTTGATGCAAAAAGAGTGACCGCAGAGGTCATCCAGTGGATTAGAGAATGGTTTGAGCAGAATGGCCCGGGCTGCAATGCCGTGTTGGGCATGTCGGGTGGTAAGGACTCGACGGTGGCTGCTGCTCTTTGTGCCGAGGCGCTCGGCAAGGATCGTGTCATCGGCGTAGCCATGCCTGACAACGGCCAGGCCATCAACGATGCCGATCGCATCTCGCGTTACATCGGCATTCGCTATTGTGTGGCTCCCATCGGTGCCATCACCAAAGCTGTCAACAGCCTCAAGCTTGAGGAGAATGAATCGGTCATCGAAGATTGGACCGTGCAAACCAAGCAGAACGTTCCGCCACGTGTCCGCATGGTGACGCTCTACGCCATCGCACAGACCAACAACGGACGTGTGGTCAATACTTGTAATCTGTCGGAGGATTGGATTGGCTACGCAACGCGTTATGGTGACAATGCGGGAGACTTCAGCCCGTTGTCGTTCCTTACGGTGACTGAGATTCTGCAGATTGGCCGCGTACTTGGCTTGCCTCTTGAATGGGTCGATAAGGTTCCCGACGATGGACTGCCGCACAGTTCTCCCGACGAAGTGAAGCTGGGCTTCACCTATGCCACCCTTGACAAGTATATTCGCGAGGGTATCGAGCCTGATCCTGCCACCAAGGCAAAGATTGACCGTTTGCATCGTATCAATCTTTTCAAGGTGAAGTATATGGATCGCTTCGATCCAGAAATCCCGATAGTTATTTAGGCTCTAATTCGTGATAAGAAAAAGATTGTTTTCCTGACGAGAGCGTTTCTATCGGGCCAAAGGTGATCTTATGCGGCATCTCGGCTCGTGTGATTCGTGGTCTGAGCCATTCGATGATTTCGGCAGACGTCAGGGAAGCATCCTTGCGCAATTCAATCCGGGCATTCAGCACATTCCCGAATTCGTGGTCAGGCACAGCATAGACGTGCGATGTCACGACATCGGGATGAAGGCTGAGTGCCCGCATTACGTTGTCGGGATAGGCATTTTCTCCGCCACAAACAATCAGCTGGTCTGCTCGCCCGCGATGGAAATAATAGCCTTCGGCATCGCACCAGACGCGATCGCCGGTGTTCTGCCATCGGTTGCTTTGGCCCGTCATCGCCCAACGGGAACGAATCCACAAGGTACCGATACCATCCTTATCTTTGTCCCTGACGGCACATTTTACACCATGAATCGGTTTGCCCAAAGTCGTCTCTTCATGTCTTGACAGGTCTTCAGGCGTAGCCAGCATCACGAAGCCGGCTTCCGAAGTGCCGTAAAGGTTATAGAGCACGTTGCCCAATTGTCGTTGCGTTTCCTCGATCAGTTTCCGGTCGAGACGGTCGCCTCCGCTGATGATGCATCGCAGACTTCTCAGTTTCTCTCGCGCATCGTCCTGCTGCCAGATTCTGGCCAATAACACTGGAACGATGGGGAAGACCTCCACCTTTTCGTCCTGAATGATCTCCAATGCCTGATCGGTCTCGAAATGCCGCATCAGGCATATTTTCTTTCCCATCAGCAGCGACACGATGAGTGTGGTCAGACCGAAGCCGTGATAGAAAGGCAAGGCGAGGCAGACACTCTCATATTCCCCTATGCCGATATCCTTCAACAGGGCAAAGAAGGGACAAAGGAACTGCGTCACTGAGGGGTGACGCGATGCTTCGGTATATTTCCCGCTTGTTCCGCCTGTCATCACCGTGATTTCGGGTCCTTGGAAGATGCGCGGAAGGTCATTGTCGGAATCCTTATGCTCTGCAAATACCTGGTTGAACAAAGTCTCGGTACTGATGGTCCGGCAAGGCAGACACACAGACACACATTTCTCCTGTATCTCTTCGTCAAAGACGAGCAATTTGTATTTGCCTTCTCGCACAAGTCCTTCGACCTGCTGTTCGCCCAGGTCGGTGTTGAGCAAGCGCACATGCACACCCAGTCGTGACAAGGCGGGCAGGAGGAGCAGCGATATTACATGATTCCTGCACAACACGCCCACAACATCCCCTTTGTTCAATCCATAATCTGAATATAATAGGTGTGCCAATTGTTGTGCATATTGATAGAGCTGGCTGTAATTGAGGCGTAAGGTGTCGGAGACCAATGCGCAACGCTCGGGATAATAGGTGGCCGAAAACTTCAGCATCGCCATCAGGGTTATCCCTTCACTGGCAAAGCATCGCACCCAGCGGATGATGCCACGGGGTGTGATGAAGTGTAATGTTTTGAGCGTATGCAGCAGAGATCTTTGCATGTCAATAGAACAGCTTGACGATGGGCGAGAAAAGTTTGGCAACAGGTGAAGAAAAGTGTGCCCACCACGGCTTGTACGTGAAACGGTTCGTCATGCTCAGCTTGAGCAGTTGGTCGGCTGCTTCGTCTGCCGTATAAGCAGGGAGATTGCGATAGGAGGGAGTAGCTTCCGACATTGCGGTGTGGACGAGCGGCATGTAGGCAATCTGTATGGTGATATTCTTCTTCTTCAACTCTACACGAGCCGTTTCGCACCAGGTATTGGCTGCACATTTCGAGGCATGGTAGGCCGACCAACCTGGTGCGGGAGGATAGAGGGTGCTGACCGACGATGTATAGATGATGTGTCCCTTGCTTTCGCTGAGCTTGGGAATCAAAGCCATGGAAAGCGCCACATGGGCACGGTAATTCAAGTCCATTGTTCGGTCGTAGTCATGCATCCTGTCCGTGGCATAGACGATGTCGCGGTGAATGGACTTGCCTGCATTGCAGAAAAGATAATCCACGCGCGGCAAGGTGCGTTTCAGGTTTTCGCAAAGTTCGTCGAGTTTTTCCCTGTCACGCAGATCCATCGCGCAGTACGATGCCTCGCATCCCGCTTCTCGTGCCTTGTTGCAAAGTGCCTGTAGTCGCTCCTCGCTTCGCGCAATGAGGAAAAGGTTGGCATGGGCATCTAAAAGGCGGCACGTCAAAGCCTCGCCGATGCCGCGCGAAGCACCGGTAATCACTACCCAACGGTCGGCAAACATTGCGCGCAACTTTGTCTCGCTAAGATTTGCTGTCGGGTAGATGAGCCTTTTGACCAAATTCTCTGCCATCACGCTGCAAAGATACTGATTATTTCTCAATTAACAATTATCAATTCACAAATATCTATGCAATATTTGCTTTTTTCACGAAAAACCCCTATCTTTGCACCACAAATCGAAGACAGTTACCCATGAGAATCCAATACGCCTCCGACCTGCATCTCGAATACAAGAGGAACGGTGAATACTTGATCCAGCATCCCATCCAAGTGATGGGCGAGGTGCTTGTGCTTGCCGGCGATATTGGCTATTTGGGTGTTGACGCAACCTATACGTCTCATCCGTTTTGGGATTGGGCTTCCGAACACTATCAGCAGGTGATTGTCGTGCCGGGCAATCATGAGTTCTATCAGTTCTTCGACATCGACACGCTGCACGAAGGCTGGGTGTTGCCCATTCGTAACAATGTGCATTGCTATTACAACTGCATGATTCGTCTGGGTGAAGACATCGACCTGATAGCGACAACGCTTTGGTCAAGGGTTGCTCCCGAAAATGGACGATATACGCAGTTTGGCGTGACCGATTTCCATCGCATCCGTTCGGGTGAGGAGAGTCTGACGTGGCCGCGTTTCAACGTGGAACATGAGCGATGTCTGGCATTCTTGCAACGTGCCGTCAGCGAGAGTACTGCAAAGCATATCGTCGTGGCTTCGCATCATGTGCCCACCTTCCAGCTTCTTTATCCCGAGTTTGCCAGCAAGTCGTATAGCGGAGCTTTCGCCGTCGAACTGGCGCCCTATATCGCACAAAGTCCCATCAAATATTGGATCTTTGGACACTCACATTACAACATTGGCATGAGAATAGGAAAAACCCAACTGGTTTGTGACCAGTTGGGCTACATTCATCACGGCGAACACCAGGATTTCGCTGGCAACAAGTTTTTTACTGTTTGACTCTATCCTTGAAGGCCAAGCCGAAGATCACGTATTGTGTATTTCCGGCAATGGTGCCCTCGTTCTGTCCCCACAGGAACGGCCAATCGTCGAAGTTCTCGAAATGGTCGGGCTTGCGGAAGAGCACGCCTGGTGCCATGTTGCCTGGGATGAACGAGAAGTCGGCGCGGTTGTTGCCATAGAACACGGCTTTGGGTCGTGCTGCACCCACAGCAGCCACGAGCGAGTAGTTGTGGTAGGGATGACAGCCGAAGATCCAATTTGCGGCACGATAGAGCTGTGACTTGTCGATGATGTCGGGATAGTACTTGTTGGCGAAACAGAGGGTGGCGCCAAACTGCACTACACCGCCGCCAGCTGCCCAGTTGCCCAGTCCGATGGGTACACCATAGGGGTTATCGATGTCGAGGCTATCGACGAATGCACGATATTTCTCGACGTAAGGACGCAGTTGCTCACGATAGGCATCATCCATATAGGGCACGGCATCGAGGGCGGTCTGCAATGTGAAGTTGAGCCGCTTGTCGAGCGATTTCCAGATGCCCGACTTGAATCTTTCCAGATATTGTGCTTCGCCTGTAGCTCCATAAAGCTGCAGGTTTGCTCCGAGGTCGGCCTCATGCAGCAGTTTGGTGGCTTCGGCCATCAAACGCTTGGATTGGATGAGGGCACGGCGTGAGAGGTTGTCGTTATATCCTTCGAGGACGCGGCTGGCTGCTGCAAACATGGTGGCAGCGCGGAAGTCGAGGGCTGGATCGCGTGTCGTGAAGGCCCACATATCATCGGGTGTGCCGCTCCGCTTGCCGTCCATCGAAACCTGATAGGGCTTCAACTTCGGGTCATAATGCAGACCATCGGTAATCGATGCAGCATCGCCGAGGTGATGGTAGTTGTCGAGCACGGAGTTCGAAAGGGTTTGCGACATGTGACCGATGCGTTCAGCCTGTGCCACGAGGTTCAGGGTGCCATGCTCGATGAATTGCAGGATATCGGGCACGCCATCGGGACGATGCAGATCCACATAGCGCTGCTGCTGACTCACGAACGTCTCGTCACGGTCACTGGGGAAGAGTTCCCAGATACGTACCAGGTTCTGCACCACGTTGATGTTCGAACCTGTCTCGATGTCGAAGTCACCTGCATCGAAGAAGCCGCCAATGTTCAATCCTGGGATGAGTTGCAGGGGCTTGTACTTGGTGTCGGTGGTCGGACCTTGCGAATGGAGGTCGAAGTGGTCACTTGGAGGAGCCTGCAGATAACCTTCCTTGAATGGTTCGCCGTGCCAGATGCGATAGCCTTCGTTCACCATCATATGGTTCATGTGGATGGGAATCCACACGTCGGTAGTGGCATCGGTGATCTTGTCATAGACGCTCTTGTCGATGATGAAGTTACCCGTCTTGGTGTCACCGTACTGGATGTAGTAGATGCCGGGTTCGGTGACGCTTGAGAAGTCAAACTTCACATATTTATATTTAAAGTAGTCACCCCAAGTCGTTACTGGGCCGCGATAAACGGTTTCGGTGGTGCCATCGGTCTTGATGCGGACAATCGAAGCCTCGCTCTGCACCTTGTCGCGCTTGTCGAGTTCGATCACTGCCACCTTGGGTTGTTCAGGTAGGTATCCCACCTGGCTGAAGCCGATGTTCGGTTCACGTATCCATCCGGGGATGGCATGTGGCTCGACGCGCCAGCTCACCACCTTGCCCGTCTTGCCGGTGGGCAGCACGCTGCGGAGCACGTACCAACCGTTCTGTGCCAGCACGCGTCCGTCATACAAGCTGAGTTCGGCATCGTTGCTCGTCACCTTGATCATCCTTTCGGGAGCATCGGGAGCCAGGATGATCTCGTGTCCGCTTTCGAGTGGAGTAGGATCGACGAAACGGTCGGTGCCACGGTCGTCGTAGGTCTTGAATCCCTTGAACTGACGGGGTTTCTCGGCATTGGGCCGTGTCACTGTCTGGCTGGCGGCATAGCGCGGGAAGCGGTTCAATCGGCCATCCATCAGATAGGTCTTGAGCCAATACTGCGAAGGCAGGAACTCGATGTTCAATCCCGCCTCACCAGCCAAGGCTTCGGGCACGGGCTTGTCGAGCCAAACGGCAATCTCAACGGCATCGCCTTGACCTGTCACGACGATGCGGCTGTCGAAGTCATAGTCATCATAACGCAGACCTACCTCAATCTGACCTGCCTCGCGGTTCACATTGCGGCTGGTCGTCTTGGGCACAAGGTCCCATTGCTCGGGCGTCTTGTTCAGACGCACGGCTCCACCTTGCACGGTGCGCACACCATGATGGATGATTTCGATGCCGGAGTTCTTCTCATCGTTGAACCCACCATTGAAGTTGTTACTATAGACCAACACGTTGATGCCTGGACGTTCGAAATACTCGAGGTCATTCAGCACCAAATCTTGTCTTGCTTCCTGCTTGCTGCCGCAAGCCGAGAGCAGGAGTAGGGAGGTGAATAGAAGAAGGGTTTTTTTCATAGTTAATAAATATTTAGAAATTAAACAGTCTATCGAAACTATATATATCGCCGACAAAGATACTGATTATTTTTCAATGATACAAATTATTTGGCACAAATGAACATATTAGGTAGAATTTTGTTACAATAATATCCCGAATAATTTGGAGAAGTTGCAGATTGTTTGTATCTTTGCCCCGTTTTAACAGCTTTTCGAACCCCTCAAACCCTTCGAACCATGTATAAGGACTTGTTCATCGATTTCGACGACACGCTTTACGACACCCACGGCAATGCCAAGCTTGCCTTGGCCGAATTGTTCGACGATTTCAACCTTGGTCGTTATTTCCGTCGTTTGGAGGATTTCACTGTTCCCTATTGGCAAACCAATGTGGAACTGTGGGGTCAGTATGCGCGTGGAGAGATTGATCGCCCCTATCTTATCGTCGAACGTTTCCGCAGGCCCCTGTCTTGTGGTTTCGAAAGCCCTGGCGTGCCTTTCGCTCCAACTGCAGAATACTGTTTGGAGGTCAGCGACCACTTTCTCGACCTTTGTGCCGACAAGCCCGGAGTTGTCGAAGGCGCACATGACCTGATGAAATATCTTCGAGCGAAAGGCTATGGACTGCACCTTTGCAGCAATGGGTTCCATGAGGTGCAGTATCGCAAATTGCGGGCATCGAAGATGGAGGAGTTCTTCGATAATGTTATCCTGAGCGAAGATGCCGGAGCCAACAAGCCCCTTCGCGCCTATTTCGACTACGCCATGGAAAAGACGGGTGCCAAGGTCGAAACTACCTTGATGATTGGCGACACCTTCGACACCGACATCCTCGGTGCCAAGGCATACGGCCTCGATGTGATGTTCTTCAATCGCAATCCCCGCACGTTCCATCCCTCCGAACCCGTCAACTTTGAGGTGCATTCGTTGCATGAAATACAAGATATTCTTTGATACCCATTTTCCCCGAACCATCGAACAAATAGCATCGTAAAAAATATCTCAAATTCCCAAATTCGTGATAAAAAAGAAAGATAATCATGGCACAATACGACATACAACAAATCTTTGATTTCCTTCGTGAAATCAAGTATAACAACAACGTGGAGTGGATGCACGCCAATAGACCGAAGTACGAACGGGCGCGCGACACGTTCTATGCGCTCAGCGTAGATATCATGGGCCAGATGGCGCAGATTGACCCCTTGCTGCGCGGGCTTGACCCCAAGCAGTGCATCTTTCGCTTTGCACGCGACACGCGCTTCTCGTGGGACAAGAGCCCGTACAAGACGCATTTCGGCCTCTATCTTGTCCCTGGGGGCAAGAAGTGTGTGGGTGGAGGCTATTACTTCCACTTGCAGCCCAGGAACGAGGATGGCGAATACTCCGAAAACTCGATGATTGATGTCGGCGTGCATTGTCCTCCTACAGCGGCTGCAAAGATCATTCGCCAGGCCATCTTTGACGAAGGTCAGGAACTGCGCGATGCAGTGGAGGCAGAGGAGGTGCGTCGTTTCGGTTACGTGTTCTGGTCGGAAGAAAGACTCAAAGTTTTGCCGAAGGAGTGGAGGAACAGCCCCTTTGAAGACCTGATACGCATGAAGGATTGGGACCTCTACCGAGATTTGTCCGAGTCCGAAGTATTGGCTCCATATCTTGTGGAGCGTGTTGTCGAAGGTTTCCGCATCGGCAAGCCCGTCAATGACTTTTTCAATCGTGTGCTCGACAACACGAAGATCAAGTCCATCTTTTAGGCTATGCGTACCACTACCCGAAGCATCTTCCTGCATGGTATGCGCGATGGTTTCCCCATTGGTATGGGGTACTTCGCTGTGTCCTTTTCGTTGGGAATCATCGCCGCCAAGGCAGGGCTGAGTGCGTGGATGGGATTCTTAGGCAGTTTCCTCACACGTGCATCGGCGGGCGAATATGGCGTTTATTCGCTTATTGCCATCGGTGCATCTTACGTCGAAGTCGTGGCCATGTGTTTGGTCACCAACCTGCGCTACCTTCTGATGAGCACAGCCTTGACGCAGAAGTTCGCGTCGAATGTCTCTCTGCTCAAGCGCATCCTCGTAGCCTGTTGCGTGACCGACGAAATCTTCGGCATCTCGATAGCTTATCGCGGCAATCTGCCGCCCGCCTATCCTTTCGGTGCGATGATAGTATCAACCACGATGTGGGCATCGGGAACAGCTGTGGGCATCGTGGCTGGCGAGATTCTTCCTCCCCACGTTGTTGCAGCACTCAGTGTGGCCCTCTATGGCATGTTCATCGCCATCATCATTCCACCGTCGAAGCAAGATCATGCCGTGGGCATAGCCGTCTTTACAAGTTTCCTGTTGAGCTGGCTTTGTTCGGTGTTGCCTTCGGTGCGCGAAATGAGTGCCGGCACACGCACCATCGTGCTCACCATCCTCATTGCAGCCGTTGCTGCCTATCTCAAACCCATAAAAGTGGAGGTGGAGTCCGATGAAGCATAGCCTGATCATCTATCTGGTCATCATGGTGGTGGTGACCAATCTGATACGTGTCCTGCCGATGACGCTGATTCGCAAGAAGATTACCAATCCCTTCCTGCGTAGCTTCCTCTATTATGTTCCTTATGTCACGTTGGCGGTGATGACTTTCCCTGCCATCATGCAGGCGACCTCTTCGCCTTGGGGAGGATTCATTGCGCTGCTTTTCGGCATCGTTGCCGCTTGGTTCGGATGGGGACTTTTCCCCGTGGCCGCCATCTGCTGTATTGTCGCTTTTGTTTGCGAAATGGTGATTTAGGGACAGCTATCCCTCATTATTTGCTAATCACGAGGTGGCACGAAGCGGTTTTCGTACAAAGGTGAATGATATTCGTACATTTTTCCATCCAATCTCTTGCATATTTTGTCGAAAACCCCTATCTTTGCAGCATCCATTTCGATTCGTCGAAAACAGAAGCGGATAATAACATGAGTGGTCGCTACGCTCAAAATCTCTCAAAATCTTATCGAAAATCCATCATGAAGGAAACATTGATGAAACCATTATAAGATTTTAGAATTTATTTTGTCAGATTTTGAGGCCGCGGTTGTCTGCCATTTTCACAAGAATTCAAAGAAATAAACACATAAAAGTGTTATATAGAATCACAATAAACCACAAATAAAAACAATTATGAAAAACTATGTTTGGGCATTGATCCTCGGTATCGGAGTGGCACTGTCGGGCTACTTCATCTATCTTGGCATCGAACATTTTGCCAACAAGGATCGTCATGTTACCGTCAAGGGCCTTTCCGAGCGCGAAGTGATAGCTGACAAAGTGACCTGGTCGCTGTCGTTCAACGTCACCGGCAACGCACTCGAGTTCCTCTATGAGAGTCTTGAGCCAAAGCAGGAGAAGCTCATCCGCTTCCTCAAGGCCAATGGTGTGAAGGATGAAGAGATCTTCCGTGATGTTCCATCGGCTGAAGACCGTTCGTCGTGGTACAACTGGAACGAGAAGAAGGGACTCATCGACCGCTTCGTCGTTACAGGCCGTTTGACCATCGTTTCCTCCGACGTCGAGAAGATCATGAATCTCCGTATGAAGCAGCTCGATCTGCTGAAGCAGGGTGTCATCCTCGACAACAGCTATTGCAGCTACGAATATACGGGACTGAATGGCTTGAAACCTGAAATGGTGGAGGAAGCTACGAAGAACGCCCGCATCGTGGCTCAGAAGTTCGCCGAAGACGCCGGAGCAAAGCTCGGTAGCATCTGCACCGCCCGTCAGGGCCAGTTCGAGATTGAGAGCGACGACGTTATGCCTCACAAGCGCAAAGTTCGCGTCGTCACCACCATCGATTACTATTTGAAGTAATCCCTTCCAATTTCTTCGAAACAGAAGTATCGCAAGTGAAGCATCTGAAATGCTCGTAATCACTTGCGATACTTTTTATTCTCCCTTTGGTGCAGCGTCCATTTCGACGAGTCGAAAACAAAAAAATGCACTGCTTTGTAGTAAGTAATATCATATCGTCGCGAGATTGCATCGCTTGTGTACAAATAGTACATTTTCGTAACGAGTGTCAGCAAACAATTACATTCATATTTTTCTAATTTGAATTAGATTTCTGTATTATCACATACAGATTACATTGTACAGGTCATCTTGTTGTGTCAATTTGCCCCAAAAAAATAAAATGTATGCCTTTTTTGGGAAGAAATTTTCTAATTTGGATAATTATTTCGAATTAAATTTGTATATTTGCAGCAAAAAGTTTAAGTATGGGACAAAAGAATTTGAATAGGTTTTGGGTGATTATTTTCGAAAAGAACTTAACCGACAAGTGGCTATCAGAGCAACTTGGGGTTGAGCAGGCAACGATCTCAAAAATTGGTACAGAACAATGCCCCGCTCAATCTTGAAATGCTCATCAAGATATCAAAACTTATGAATGTTGATATCAATGAATTAATTCGTCCTCACGAAGTATAAATTGACTTGGAGTCTTAATTATTTTCTACTGGATATTGATGGACAACAAACAATACAACGCTTGTATTGTAATTCAAAGAGTAATGGACAAGCAATTGAATAATATTTTATGCAAAAAGTGCGGGAAACAAATAAAGCCTGACTCTACCTTCTGTCCATATTGTGGGGAGAAACAAATAGGGTTGAAGAAAAGTAGTGATAAAGGCAGATTAAAACATAGAATCTTTATCATTGCTGGTATCACCATAGTGTGTATTCTTGGAGTAATATTATGCTCTGACCCCCAAAATCACAAGAGTTCCCAAGGTGATTCTGGTGATATGGAAATATGCTCTGAATGTAATGGAGAAGGCATCATCACGCAAACATGCTTTGAATGTGATGGAGAAGGTATCATCATTCAAACCTGCTCTGAATGCGATGGTGTTTGTTACACCGATTGCTCTGAGTGTTATGGCTCAGGAAGGACAAGATGCACTTGGTGCCTTGGTGAAGGAGACAACGATTGCATAACGTGTCGCGGAACAGGGCGCATAGAATGTGGTATGTGTTTGGGTCGAGGATATGATAGTGATGACAATCATTGTTTTTCATGCGGCGGAACTGGCTATACACAGTGTTCTATGTGTTTTGGCAATGGTAAGGCTGAATGTGCGTCTTGTTTTGGGCGTGGTTACAAAGATTGTTCAGAATGTTATGGAGTTGGCAGAATAGAATGCTCGGAATGTGACGGCGAAGGCGAAGTGAGAGTTGAATGTCCGGAATGTGACGGAACAGGTAAAGTCGATGCCCAATATTAGTTTGTATGGTTAAAACGTTCAAATATATCCTATGGGTAGTATCTGCTATTGTTATATGCGGATTATTTTATGCCATTAGTGTGCCCAAACCTCCACTTACATTAAACGAGGAAATGGAGTTGAGACGAGTTATTGAGCGTAATAATTTAGACCTTCCTAGGCAAATTGGCACAATAGGCACTCTTGATAGTATGAAATATGGCAATCACACTATTACCTATGTAATGAGTGTGTTCGGTGAGATTGAAACCAAGGAGCTCTATGACACCCATTATGACGAATTTGGCGATTTGCTAAAATACACATTCGTCATCATGAATGGTCAAAATAATATGGGAGCAAAGTTCGCATCCGTATTAAAAACAAAGCAACTTAATATCGAATTTAAAGTATTTACTCCCGGTAGAGACGTCACATCATGGAAATTTACTGGAAAAGACATTTATGATTTCGTGATATCGTGCAAGCAGAGCCCAACAACAGCTCTTAGAACGACAATAGACATGCAGATAGAAATCGCAAGTATAAATTTGCCTGTTCGTCTTGAGGATTTGCGGTCTGATGTTAAATCAGTAGCATTAAACAGTTTCCTCAGTGATTTAGATGAAAGTTGCTTGCCACAATCTATTGCTCATACTGGAGATGACATCATATTTGTATATGAAGTCGATGAGAATGTTTATGATCTTTCTTTATTTGAAGAAGACTTCGCTTATGAAAAAGCGCAAGAAGAATATGCAAAAGAAATGACATCTGATGCAGATGTTATGGAGCTTTTCGGTTTAATAGTAATGTCGCATTCGAATATGGTAGTAAAACTTAAAGGTCGCCAAAGTGGAAATATGGTAGAAGTTACTATTCCGTATGAAATTTTAAAGAAATATTGTAAAGTTCCTTATTATCTTTTATCTCAATAAGTTATGCTGAAAGAACAATTAATTATGAGATTACTGCTGATTGTTATTGTCGGCATAGTCTATGTTAGAACCATGCTTAAAATGGCCATTTACAAGAATTGTGAAACGACCAAACAGAAGCATGTTGTACTAAAAGTCCTAGGAGGATTATCTCTCCTTGTTTGCGTGATTGCTGCGTTCTCTGGCATCTATCTGTTAACTCAGATGGAATATCCTTCTGAACCTATAACTTTCTCATACACGGCATCAGTTAGACCATCCTCTAGCAAAATTGTATGGGGATATCCAACTTCTCTTCAGATTCAGGCTATCATGATGTTTAATAACATTTTCACTGGATTAGGACTTGCAGCATACTGTTTCTGCTTTAAGTCTTCAAATACGACTTTATGGAAAAAAATAATGAAATTTCTATGTGGCGTATTTTTGTTCGGACTCTTTTGCTCTGCTACAGATTTTCACTATTTTGATTTGCAGGAATGGGTTATACCTATTTTATACTGTGTAATGGTCTACTATATTTCTAAAACTTCCAAAGAGGCTGTTATTCCGACAGTTTCATTAGAACAGGATTTAACTAAGATTGATTTTTCAAATGAAATAAAAACAACTGAAAACATCAGTCGATATATGCCAGAAGAGATTAGAGAATCATCCTGCGAAAACTCAGCTGAGAAAAACCAAGAGCAAAATGCGTCTATCTCAGAAGAACAATTCATAGAGTATACGAAAGAACAAGCAATTAAGGAGCCACAAGACTCCAACATTTCAGAAGTTAAAGAGTCTTCGATCAAGATGTGTTTCTGTCGGCACTGCGGTAAGAAAATTGATTACGCAGGAGCTAATTATTGTAAATATTGTGGTAAAATTATAAATTAATACATTATGGTTACTCAAGAAAAAACTGTGTATTGCATAAGATGCGGTAAACAGATTGATGCAGATTCAGAGTTCTGCACTCATTGCGGTGCCACTCAAAGGATTGATAAATCCGAGAGTTTTGATACTCCTGTAAAGGAAAGTTGCACTGAAAAACAAGTGTCGCTTTCCCCTAATCAAAAGGTCGGGCTGATTTTAACTGGCATCTGGTGTTTGATTCATCTAGCCATGTTGTTTGCATCTCCATTAGAAGAGGGTGATGTCGATGAGAACATATGGTTTGTTGATACAGACTTCTCTGATTTTTGTGCATATGGTAAAGGTGAGTTTATATTCTATGCAATTCTTATCCCCGCCATTGTATGGGGGGCTGCATACATTTATAAAATAAGTAAGAAAGTTGCGCTTTCGATACTCGCCTTCCTAGTTATTTGTTCCGGAGGTTATTGGGTTATGGGGAAATATGACAAATATAGTAAGGAAAAAAAGCTAGAGCAGAAAAAAATAGAAGAAGAGGCGGCAGCTAATTTGCCAATCATCAACCGTGTATTTTGTAACTGCAGCTTTGGAGATTCATATTCTGAAGTTTATAAAGTTGTTAATAGTAAATATGGAAATTGTATTAACGATAGTTTGTCAGATACCTCATCGATTGTGCTGGGAAGAGTAAATTACGGTAATTATTTTTATGATAGACTTAGATTCGATTTTTATAATGGGCAATTATTTCAAGTCTATTTTAGAAAATCATATGATACGAAGTCCAATCGTGATGACGGCTATAGAAACTTTAGGGATCTTTTTGAAGGTAAAAACTACCCTCATGATGCTGTGAAATATGAGAAATTTAGCAACTGCTATTACTATAGTGATAAGCATACTGAGTTGAAATTAAGATATTCTGTGCCGGAATATGATGGAGATGACTATTTTGTTCAATTAACTTATTATGACAAAGATAGTGGCCAAAGAGAAGAAGGACTTTAATAATTTACCAAAATGAAAAGAATAATTTTGTTCATAACGATAATAATTTCGTCATTTACTTGTAATGCGCAAAGTACGGCTTTGCGAAACAGTTTCAATGAGTTAAACAATACGTTTAAGAATTTTGAGAGAAAATCTCAAGGAGTATATGATGCGCATTTCTATAATAACGGTTACTACACCAAATCGTGGAATATCTCGTATGTGTATCCAAATTTGGTAATAACTTATGTAGAGGGATTCAAGCCTGATTGTGGAGGTGGCAACACTGCTCCAGGAAAATATAAACTTATCATCCCCTTATCAACGACAGATATTGAGCAGACTGAGGCATATGATAAGTCGAATTCTTTTCTATATTTTAGAAATAATTCTGGTATAACCAAGACATACAACGGAAGAAGTGAAATCATAGAAAAACCTATTTCTATGCGACAAAATTGACAATAAGCAAGTTATACAATGAATTACAAGATTTCAAACGTCAACTTCAATACGATGGCTTCCGTGGTTCACTCGGCACAGGAAATACTCAGAGCAAAAATTCAAAAAAGCCTACTACACAAACAAAAGCTAAGGTCACTCCACAACCAAAGCCGTCAAAAATAACAAGAAACTAAATGGTAAAATTGTATGTATTGTAGATATTGTGGTAAAGTAATAAGAGATGACTCTAAATTCTGTCCTTATTGCGGACAGAATCTTATGTTGCGAGTTCCACATTCGCACAAATCAAATTATGGGCAAAATTTGAGTAAGACTTGTGCCAAATTTATACATTCTCGCTTCTTCTGTTTGTATATAATCTGGTTCTTTATTCAGTGTCTTCTATATTATAAAGCTAAACATGCTTATAGTAATTATTTTAATGATAGCAACATAAATACAGACGACTACTGGGGGCATGATAAAGGAATTTATCCTACTGATTGGTTATATCCATATAGAAATATCTTTAGTGGTATTAACGGACAGGATCCTGTTTATGTATATGATGGCTCGGAGTTTTTTGTATATTCTTTTTTATTGCCGGCATTAGTGGGTTGGCTAGTATGGAACCGAACTAAACTTTTCCATTCTAAAAGGAAGTCAAACATTTTCTATTGGGTAGTATGGTACGTCGCTCTTTGGACAACGTTTTATTTCCCGATGGGGTTATTAGGGCCAGATTTCCTTGTTTTTTCCGTTTTCCTGGGAGCCATTTTATTAGGTTTGTATGGGTATGATAGAATCAAAGAAAAGAAGCACTAATTCTACTTGAAACAGAAAGAACATTTAGACTTCATTTCAGTATTAATTATCGACAATATTTTAAACTAAACAATTATTACATGGATAAAAGAATTAAGTATGGATTATGGGCAATAGCTCTAATCTTGGTCGTTGGTGTCTTTATTGCTACGAAATCAAAACAGGGAACAAATTTTCAAAGTACAGAAATCGTAAAACCGATAGATCTTACTGGGGAAAAACTAGAAGAGGTCGCTGTATATATGGTTGATAATTTAATTAAATATGGTCTAGCAGGTAATCTTGACGGATATTATGAAATCGCAACTTCTGGGGCTGAATACGAACAAGGGTTAAGTCAAATTGAAGCGGAACAATATCACGCTGCAATAAAACAGTATATCAAAGAACGTCACACTGACTGGCAGAAGGCGACAATTACTATTGGGCAAGCATATGAAGTCGCCAGCCCTGAGACCATAGATAAAATGGATAGCTTCTTTGGAAAGTAGCACGACTTGTATAAAAGATGGCTTCCCAATACGGCTTTTGTGTTTGATACTGTCATTTTTCATCCGTTTTTCTTGGAAAAGTCAGGAATAATGATGATATTTGCGGCGCACATTTTTACTATTTACTAAAACCAAAATAAAATTTGGACATTATGAATCTACCAAATCAAACGTCCGTCACAATCAACGGGCATAACTATTCTGTAAGACAGAGTGGCAATTCGGTCCTCGTTTCCTTCACCAATATTCCTTCCGACGTGGAGGAATTCACGAAGGTCTATCGTGATTTGCTGGGAAAGAGCGAATACACGGTGCCTGCTCTCATCCCCATGGCAATGGAGATCTATGCAAGAAACCCACAGGAAGGGGAGAAGTGCATTGCCACATTCTGCTCATTTACGGCGAAGAGTGAGATGTTACGAATTATCAAGGATAAGTTCAGTCATCCGAATGATCCCTATTGCCAGCGTTATCTGCCTGCCGCTTTGCTTCAAGGCGCTAATAACAAGAATGCCTATACACCCAATCGTCCCTATACCGTTTGCATCGAACATGCGGTAGCGAGGAAGGATGAGGAATCGGATATGTATAACGGAACATTCTACCAGCTGCAGATCCGCGCTGAGGGTTGGGACACACAGGAACGTGGCGTTCAGGTCTTCAAGCAATTTGATGCCGAGCTATATCAGGTGAACGGTTGCCCTGCCACCTATACCTCCTGCAAGCCCATCCGTGGCACATGGCCAGGTCTTGAGTAATTGATTCATTTATTCACGATTGGGATTCCATTCCCTCACGTACTTGGTCAGTAGTTTGAGGAGCTTGACCTTGTGAGCGGTGGCATCAAGCATCCATTCTTCGAATTTGTCATCATCCATGACAGATACTTTTCTCCCTGCACTTAGGTCTTCGAGCAATGGTTTTGATCGAAAATCGAAGTGCAGGGCTGCGTTATCTACCATAACCATATTCGAATTGTATTTCTCCTTTGACCCTGCAAAGAGCTTCAGCAATGGACAAATCATCTGGAAATATGAGGTGGATTCCATGATGGCCGAAATCTTGTAGATGTCCTTGTCGGAATAGTCCTTAATTCGAGAGAGGCTATCGACAACACTGAGCGCGTACATTGTGTAGTTGATTTCCTTGTCCATCTCCAGATCATTGTTGATGCGGGTGAGTGTGGTGAATAGCTGCATGTTCTGTATGGACAGGATATTGAAGAGGGACAGCAATGTCACGTTCTGAAACTTCGTTTCCTTCAACCTTGTGTAGATTGAATCGCAGTGAGGGATGATGCGAAGTGCATAATCGGCCAGTTCGGCATCCTTGGCTTTTGCTGTGATTGCGGTACGATATGCCATTCCGTAGCCGAGATAGTTCTGCATCTGGCTGATGGTGGCATATTTTTTCGTGAACAGGGAATGGCTCATTTTTACGGTCTTTGCCATCGAATGAACGGTGTCAGCTACCCAAAGTGCTTCGGTATCTCGTCCGAATATTGGCATAATTCTGGCAAACTCGTCGAGAGCAGCAGCATAGTCGTTCACGATGCTTTCCTCCGCGTCTTGCGATAGCGGTACCCAAGGCGTAGAGGGATGCCTGCCTTCGTCCTTTATATCGAAGCAGCTACACAACAAACTGCACATGAGACAGATGATCGCTAATGATTTAGCCTTCAGAATTCTGTTTTTCTTATCGTTCATAAATCTTTCGTTTTGTTCTAATTATCTAAAACATGCGCAAAGATAAAGAGTTTTCAATAATTCACCAAATCTTTTGAGAAAAAATTAGTATTATTGGAGGAAAATTACCAATCGCATACACAACTGTAACGATAAAAATGATAAACTTCTCTCTTTTATAGCATGGAGCACTATGTCGGCCGACATAGTGCTTCCTACGATGGAAGAAGCACTCTAACGCGCGACATAATGCTTGCTACGATTGGAAGTAGTACTATGACGCGCGACATAATGCTTGCTACGATGGAAGAAGCACTCTGACGCGCGACATAATGCTTGCTACGATTGGAAAGAGCACTCTGACGCGCGACATAATGCTTGCTACGGTGGAAGAAGCACTCTGACGCGCGACATAATGCTTGCTACGATTGAAGAAGCACTCTGACGCGCGACATAATGCTTGCTACGATTGAAGAAGCACTCTGTCGGCCGACATAGTGCTTCCTCCCATATTTATACACCAATGACTGTTTTCAATAGAGGATATCTGTTCTACAACGAGGAGATGGCTCGACTGAGCTGTTCGCCCAGGCCGATGGTGTAACCTTCGGAGAGGAAGACGACGCGGTTGAAGGTGTCGGCGATGATGAAGATGGGTGGAGTGCCTTTCAGGTGCAATTCATTGCATAATTCGCTGAGGATCTTTCCGTCGATGTCAGTGCCAATAACAGTTTTGTTGGGGAGAAGGGGATAATCAGCGAGATTGAATCTGTTGGCCTCCTGTTCGTTGCGGAAGAGAAGGATGAGGGTGCCGCCCCATTTGTCGATGGCCTCCTTGTATTGGGCGATGTCGCGCAACGCATGATTGGTGGGCTCGTTGCCTGGTGCGATGATGCCGAGGATGTAATAACCGCGTCCTGTGGAGGAGAGCAAGGTTTTCGGGCCTTGCTTCTGGTCGTTATATAGGTTCTCGCTGTTGAAGCTGCCGATGACTTGCAGTCCCGTTTCGGCCTGTCGGAGCACGAGGGGCAGACGGGTGGTCTGTCCTTGTTCGATAGGAGCCACTTCGACATGGACGAGGACGGAGCCGTTGGCCATGCGTGTGCCTGTAATAAGGAGATAGTCACCAGGGTCGAGGGCTTGCGTCTTCTTATTGCCGAAGAGGGTTTCGTAGGTGTTGTCTTCTCCGTAGTTAAGAAGGGTGGCTGTGCCGTTCTGGATTTTTGAAAGGGTAAAGTGGATGTAGTATTTGGGAGAGGCCCCACTCCGCCCTTTTCCTCGGAGGGAGGGGGAATAGGATAGAGAGAGGGTGGGGGACTCGGAGTGGTCGGAGTGATCGGAGTAGTCTGAGTAATCTGAGTAATCGGAGTGATCGGAGTAATCTGAGGACTCTGAGTAATCCGAGAAATTGAAGAGCACATCCTTCCATTGGTGGTCGGAAAGTGCAGCGATTTGCACTTTGCGGGTCACGGGGTCGATGCGAGCGGGGATGAAGCAAGTGCGGGCGAGGGCGACGAAGAGGATGTCGCGCGAGGTGGCATCGGTCTGGCGATTCCTCCATGCTTCGATGGGAGACATGCGCAGATTCTGAGGATTGCGAAGGGTGTCGAGCTGGATGTTTTCGCTGATCCAGGCGACGAGCTTTGTCGGATTGTCGTGCCATTCGGCCTTTTGTTGTTCGGTTATTTCGTTTGCGAAAAAGGCTTTGTAGGGGCGAAGTCCCTCGTTGAGAACGCGGGGGCAGACGACATACTGCATGTAGAAGCCATCGATGGCTTCTGGCTTATCCGGGTTTATTCCGAAGAAGGCATCTTCGAGCACATCTGGGGTAATGTCATGGAGATCCTTGTCGGAAAGGGTGGAGAGGAGCTTTCGGCGAATAGCGACGGGTACGTCCTTGCCATCAACGGTGGGAGCTTCGAGGAAGCTGCGAATCACTTCATGATTGCCGCGCGAGGCGAGGATGAGCGGGTCGTCGGTGACAGGGAAGGTGGAGACGTATGCATTGCGCAGCGAATCCTCGTAGGCGAGGCGTTGGTTGTTGAACTCACGTTGCTCGGTTGTGACTTCTGGCAAGGTGTTGTTTTGAACGGGAGGGACGATATCGAAGTCGAGGCTATAACGTTCGCCTGGATAGTGATTGAGGGTTAGGCGAAGCGTGTCGTTGTCCCCGATGTGTATCTTGTTGAAACCATAGAGATAATCCTTGCTGGCCCAGCAGATGAGGTCGCCAAGACCTGCCTGCATGGAGGTTAGGCCGTTGTGGTCGGTCTGACGACGGGCGACGGTGTAGAACTCGGCATAGTTGTAGATCTTGAATTCCACCGTAGCATCGGCTACGGGGTTGCCCTCGTTGTCGAGCACCTGCACGTAACTGCGAGCTACGAGTGCATATCCATTGGTGACATCGATCTCGGTGAAACAGGCGTTGCGCTGCATGACTTCTTCGGGACCGTCGTATTGACCGAAGACCTTGGTGTGCATCAGCATCGCGCGGGAAGCGGGCGCATTGAACCAACCGAGATCGAGGACGGGTTCGGGTTCGCAGGCTCCGAGGAAATGCCAACGGCCATCGGCCCATGCTTCGACCCAGGCATGGTTGTCGTCGGTATGTGCCCAGCGTGGCGTATAAACTTGGCGTGCAGGGATTCCGACGCTACGCAAGGCTGCTACGAGGAAGGTCGATTCCTCACCACAGCGACCGTAAGCCGTGCGGATGGTGGCCAAGGGAGACGAGGTTCGTTCGTCGGTGGGTTGGTAGGTGACGCGCTCATGGCACCAATGATTCACTTCGAGGATGGCATCTGCCATCGAGAGGTCTTTGACGCGGTCCTTGAGCTGGCGATAGAAGACCATGCGGCAGGTGTCGAGGTTCTCGTTGTTAACGCGCACGGGGAGGACGAAGTGTCGCCACTCGCGCTCGGGGATAGTCTTGCCCCATGGCATCTCGTTGCGTGCGCGTAGGGCGCAGTCGATGTTGGCAAGCCAGAAGTCGCGACTGTAATCGACGCTGTCGGGCAAGGGCATGGAGGCATAGAGGAAGTCGAGTGCTTCGTCACGTGTGGTTTGATGGGGAACGGTGGTGCAGGCGGAGAGGGCGAGCAGGGCGGTGGCTATGAGGAGGGGTTTCATTGGTGATGGGGAAGAAAGGGAGCAACCACACATGGTTGCTGACGAGGACTAATGGGGACGGTTGAGGGCGGTGAAGACCTTGCGCACCAATTGGGCATCGGTGATGAGCCGTCCGTTATGGAGCGAGCGGAAAGAGCCGTGGATCTCGGTGGCACCGGTTTCGTCGAGGATACGTCGGGCATCGGCGGGAGTGACACCGGCACCTGGCATGATGATGATGCGACCGTTGGCCTGATGGACAAGTTCGCGAAGTAAGGGGATGCCCGCTTCGGCTGTGGGAGCTTGTCCGGAGGTGAGGAGGCGTGAGCAGCCCAGTGCGATGATTTCTTCGAGGGCACGATGTGGGTCGGCGCATCGGTCAAAGGCGCGATGGAAGGTTACTTGCATCCCCTCGGCGGCTGCGATAAGGCGACGACAGGTCGGGATGTCGATGTCTCCATCGGGGGTCAATGCGCCAATCACCACGCCATCAGCACCTAATTGTTTGGCAAGGCTGATGTCGTGGAGCATGATTTCGGTTTCCGTAGCATCATAGACAAAATCCCCTTCACGTGGACGGATGAGGACGTGGAGCTTGATGCCCTCCAGACTACGTGCAGCTTGGATGAGTCCTGCGGAGGGAGTGAGCCCATCGAGGGGTAGGGCCGAACAGAGTTCGATGCGTTGGGCACCGCCCAGCACAGCAGCTTGGGCGCTTTGGATGTCGCCCGCACAGATTTCGACTATTCTCATGCGGCAAAGATACGCATTTCTCGATGCATCTCCAAATATTTGCTCTCTTTTTTGCCGCAACATTTGGATATGTCGTGGAAATCACTTATTTTTGCAGCGTGAACCACTTATACAGGAAAACATTATGAAAACGAGACATTTCTTAATCGTTGGCGTCATGGCATCGATGATGGCATACGACGCAATTGCCGAGGACGGTGCGCTACGTGACGATACGTTGACCGTCGTGGCTTCGCAGTTCACGGCGGGTGACAACATGAGCGTATGTGACCCTGCTGGAAACAAGATTACGTACGTCATGAAAGAGCGTGCATTCGTGCCGCAAACGCAGCAACATGTGCGTCAGGACAATGCATTGGCGAAGGTTGGTCCGAGCCTCGACAAACCTTATTATCAGATTCGCATGGCCTTGCCTATCCCTTCGGCCTATACGCCTACAGAACAGGGCGCGTTGGTGGGACTGGATGAAGGCGTGTATCATCACATGCATTCGGCAGCGCTTGAGGCTTTGCCCAACGGTGACCTGCTGGCTATCTATTTCAGTACGCCTATGGGAAAGGCTGAGGCCGACACCTCGACAACCTTCGTGCAATGTCGAAGAAGGGCGGGCAATGACTATTGGGACATGCCTGAGCTCCTTTTTGACACGAAGGGCGGCAATGACCAGTCGGCCTTGCTCTATCGTGACGGCCAACGGATCTGGTTCTTCGGTGGTGGACGAGGAATGACCGACATGGTGCCTTTCCGCGTGTGCTACAGCGATGACAATGGAGCCACGTGGACATATAATGTGCCCCGATTGGACAAACCTGCCGAGGACTACACGGCACAGCCCATCAGCAACGCCTTCCGTGATCCGGATGGCAACCTCTATATCGCTATGGACGCGAAGGGTTCGCAAAGCTTCCTTTGGCGCAGCAGTGACAATGGGAAGACCTGGCACGACATGGGAGGACGTACCGACTGCCGTCATTCGAGCATCGTGCCTCTCGATGACCACGGGACATTGCTGAGCATCGGCGGCAAGAACAACGACGTCGAGGGCTGGAACCCGCAGAACATCTCGCACGACTGGGGTGCAACATGGGAGAAGGCCACGCCAGGAGTGATTCCTCCACTGGGCACGGCACAACGACCGAACATGATTCGTTTGCAGAGCGGTGACCTGCTGTTGGTGACCGATTCGTATATGCACAAGAAGAAGATTGCGCCACCTGCGGGCTGGAAGCAGGGCAACGAGTGCGTGGCAGGTGTTTCTAAGGACAATGGCAAGACGTGGACGTTCAAGATATTGCCGGGCACCTTGCCGCAGCACCATCGCGTGGAACATCCCTCGTTGGGGTACGTCACCGTGCGACAGTCGGATAACGGGATGATCCATGTGCTTACCACCACCAATTATCCTGGACTTGAGATAGAATTCAACGAGGCCTGGTTCTGGAGTTCGGAGGGCGACCTTACAGCCGATACGTTCCGTCCCGATGATTTGGGGGAGGGTTGGACGGTGGATCCAGCCTCGCATACGGCCGTGTGGACACAGTATTGGCCGAACGGAAAGAAGCGCGTAGAGAGCACATGGAACATCTGGGCCACGCCGCGCGACGGACATCGCCCCTTGTGCGGACGCATAGCAGAAGGCCCCGCCCGTCATTTTGACGAACAGGGCCAGCTGGTGGGCGAATATTGGTTCCATGATGGTGTGCTGGTGGTGCAGCCTGGCTCGGCTGCCGACGAGAACACCGACGCGGGAATCATGAATGAGGGGATGTAGGGGAGGGGCAGCCAAGAACGGCTGCCTCACTTACACATGATGACTGCGGGTGAAGCAGACTATAGGCCACGGGCTGCCCAGATGAGCTCTTTGGCGGCGTTGATTTCCTTGAACTTCTTTTCGGCGGCAGCCTTGACATCCTCACCGAGGGTAGCCACCTTGTCGGGGTGGTATTGCAAGGCCATCTGGCGATAAGCTTTCTTCACCTCGTCGTCGGTGGCGGTAGGCTCTACGCCGAGTACCTTGTAGGCATCTTCGAGCTTGTTGCTTCCGAGATGGAGAAGCTTGTCAACTTCGTCGGGGTTGACGCCGAGCCATGTGGCAATGTCGCGAATTCGATCAACTTCGACCTGGGCTACTGTGCCGTCGGCCTTAGAGATTTCGCAAAGGAAGGCTATCAGTTGCAGACGTTCCTCGACCGACATGGCCCCTGTCATCTGATAGCAGCATTGACGGATCTGCTGGGTCCACATTGCCGTGCCCATCGACTTATGTTTTTCAAACAGGCGGAGCAGGATTTCGTTGCCTTGTGTTTCAGCGGCGGTTCCGAAGTTGTTGCGTAGGGTGCGACGCACGTATTCCATCTCGGAATGCATGATCTTCTGGTCGGCCATGATGATGTGCGATGACAGAAGGAGCAGCGAGAAGAGGTAGCTGTTGCGTTCGCCTTCCTGCTGCGTGCCACGTTGGGTGTAGGTGGTGCGACGGGTGCGGTTGTTGTTTGTCCGACTTTGTTCGAATTCCTGTGTCGTGAGATCCGTACGATTGCTGATGAGGTCATCGAAGACGTAGCCAAGCGCGTATCCGGCGATGGCTCCAAAGGGGCCTCCAGAGAGCAGGCCGAGGAAGGCGCCTATCCATTTTGCGAATGCCATGGGGAGGTGAAGGGTTATGGGTTATTGGTTAGGGGTTATGGGTTATGGAGGGGCGGCCATAAACGGCCGCGACAGGGACAAAGGAAGGGGCGAACCATTCCTTTCATTGACTTCTATATAACAAATATTTTTAAGGGGTCGTTTCACTCAAAATTATAAGAAAATTGATTTAAAAAATTATCAAAAGATGAATGTCCGAATTCAAAATAAATAACGTCCCGATTTTCTTATAATTTTTTTGATTATATTTTTCTATAATTTTGAGCTATGCGACCACTCTTGTTATAACTCGTCTTTGTTTTCGTTTCTATCGAAATGGATGCTGCAAATATACGCAAATTCTGCGAATATAAGAATATTTTGACAACGTTTCCTTACAAACTTTGGTGGAAACACCATATATGACAGTTAGAGCCGACAAAAAGGGGATGTACCTCGCAAGGCACATCCCCCATGTTTTTATGGTATGATGATAGGTTTATTTCACGATTAGTTTCTTGCCACCCTGGATGTAGATGCCAGTGGGCAGGATACTTCTGTCGTCACCCATATACTTGCCGTCGATGGTGTAGATGCGATGCATCATAGACGGGTCATCGGGACGGATGATGCGGATGCCTTCAGTGTTCTCATAAGGCAGTGCATCGGGAATAACGACTTCGGCATTGCCCACACGGTCGGTGGCGAGGACATAGAAGCTGTAGGTTGAGCCGTCGCCAGCTGGTATGTTATAGAATACCAGGTCGGGGAACTGTCCTTCGAAGGTGTAGTCGCCGCCATCCTTCGAGACGAAGAGCTGGTAGCTATCGACACCAGAGGCTGCATCGTAGGAGTTGCACTCGATGGCGATAAAATGGTTCGTCCAATCGTACTTGGCGCGACTCATCGTTGTGACAGGAGCCGTGAGGTCAAGCGTATTGATGTACTCGTTGGTTTCGATCGGGTAGTTCTTGTCGAAGATAATCTCGGCCTTGTTGCGGATGACGGTGCCATCGGGCAGATTAGGCTTGAGGTCAACCGAGAAGGTTACGTAGCCTTCGCCTTCGGGGGCGTTGACGTTAGGTGGCAGTTCAATGCCTTCAATGTCCCACGACAGGTGGTTGCCGTCGCGCGTCATCTTCCAGTTGTAGCCCACACCGTCGTGGCTGGTGGGACCGAACTTCACGGAGCTCAGGTCGAATACCTGTTCGTCGAGCACATCACTGATGCGCACACGATAGGCGGCGTCACCGGCTTCAGCCTTGTTCTCGAACATGATGGTGTAGCTGATGGTCTGTTCGCCAGCGATGTAATGACGGTCGCCTACACCCTGTGGGCCTACCATCTCGTTGGGGTCCCACGAGCTTACAACACCATTGATGGCTCGTTTGCCATCCTTCACTTCGAGGTCGTCCTTGATGTAACCCAGATCCTTGTAGATCCAGTACCAGAGACGGCGACGTAGGTTGGGCACGATGTTCTGCATGATTTCGATGGCGCTGCCCACTGCCTTGATGACAGAGCCGATGACTGGTATCTTTTCGATGCCCTTTACACAAGCGGTCTTGATGACCGACTTGGCGGTATAGGCTGCCACGCCGGGCTGCTCGCCATGATACTGTTCGTAGGTGAGGTTGAGGAACTTGCGGTACTGTTGTTCCTCATGCTCGTTGAGAGCAAGTACCTCTCCTGCAGTACGTGAGATGAAGTGGTCGATACCGAGCTGGTCTTGCACGATGTCCCATGCACAATCGACCACAAAGGCTAATACAACGGACGCGGTAATGGGTTCGAAGGCACGCACCCGCTCGGCAGGATCTTCATCCGGACGGATGGGTATGAAGTTGATGTCGCCTAAACCTTCGCTGACGAGCGTGAATGTATAGAATTGCCATGGATCGAGGCGCGGCACGATGAAGACGGCGGTATTCTCACAATCCTCGCCCTCGATGAGTACGCTGTCGGCAGGCAGGTAGATCTTGCCGATGTCGCTTTGCATCTCGAAGCCGATGATGTGGATGTCGTCGGTGGCAGCGAGAACAAGTGCGGTTGGCATGGTTGGCCAGTCGCTGGTGTTGCAGATGGTGATGGGGTTGTAGCAAGCCACACCCTTGCGCACAGTGTTGCGACCACCTACGATGATGTGCAGACCGGCGTAGTAAGCATAAAGTGGGCCCTTGGCTGCCATTTCCTCTTCGTCTTCGCCCAACACGATACTGTAGCCGCCATAGCCGGATTGACGGTTCACCTTGAGGATGAGGTGTGTCTCGTCGTCAGTATTGTTATAATAGGATGTAGTGATACGACTGCGTTCTACACGATCGCCCTTGAGCCATGTAGTATGTGGAGTTCCATTGTCGTTGTAGGTTCCGTCCCACTTGTACCAATCGACGATGCCTATGTTGAGGGTGCCTGTGGTGTCGGGACAGATGGTGACATCAATTACATCTCTATGATAGGTGCCGAGGTCGTACCAGTCGGTGCTATTCGTGCTGGAGTGATAGTTATATCCCAACGTGGTATAGACAGTCTTGCCCTTCTCAAGGGTTACTCGTCCATTGAAGTTGTCGTTGTCGATCTTCTCGCGCCAATAAGGGTTCTTGTTGAAGCGATAAGTGAAGGAATAGCCACCGTAGCCGCGATAGCGATCCAGACGCAGGTAGTAAATGCCTGGGGCAAGGTCGGACACGGTGAATATGACGGTGGTGTCTTTCTCATAGCCGTCCATATCTTTGTTGGTGCGGTAATCGACGTTCGTGCCGTCGGCCTTGAGAGTGTAGAGCGTTAGATGGCCGAGACGCAGGGTGGTTTCGGTGTTGGTAGTGAATACAGCCTGACCATCGGCGGGCACTTCGAACATGTACCAGTCGGCGGCATCGGTATCATTGTGGTAGAAGTAACCCAAACGGCCTTGAGCGGTCGTGCCACTCGTCAGTTCGGTAGCTCCGTCCCACGTGTCGTTTTCTTTTGCATCCGCACCGTAGGCATTGGGGATGAACTCGTACTTCAGCTTGTAGCCACCATAGCCGCGATAGTGATCTTGACGCAGGTAGTAGGTGCCTGGAGCACAATCGACGATGGAGAAGACGATGGTGGTATCCTTGTTGTAGCCGTCCATATCCTTGTTGGTGCGGTAATCGACGTTCGTGCCGTCGGCCTTGAGTGTGTAGAGCGTCAGATGGTTGAGACGCAGGGTGGTTTCAGAGGAGGTGGTGAATCGCACTGTTCCTTCGTCTGGCACTACAATCTTGTACCAGTCGGCGGCATCGGTGTCATTGTGGTAGTAATAGCCCAATCGTCCCTGAATGGTTGCGCCTTGTGCAATCTCGGATGCATCTGACCATGTGTTGTTGGGCTCGGGATCCTTAGGATAGCTGTTGGCGTTGAAGGTGTATTTGATGGAATAGGTACCATAGCCGCGATAGTGCTCCAGACGAAGGTAATAGCTGCCTGGTGCGCAATCGACAATAGTGAAGACGATGGTGGTGTCCTTGTTGTAGCCGTCCATGTCCTTGTTGGTGCGGTAATCGACATTCGAACCGTCGGCCTTGAGAGTGTAGAGCGTCAGATGTCCGAGACGCAGGGTGGTTTCGGAAGAAGTAGTCAGTGTCACAGCTCCCTCGTCGGGCACTTCGATGCGATACCAATCCTTCGTATCGGTGGAGTTTTGGTAGTCATAACCCAATTGACCTGTTACGGAAGGTCCGGCCTTCAACTCGATGGCTTTAGCCCATTCATCGTTGGGTTCGGGGTCGGCTTCTTCGCTGTGGGAGGTGAAGTAATAGGTAAGCTGGTAACCACCATAGCCACGATACTGATCTTGCTTGATGTAATAGGTTCCTGCAGAGACGTTAGGAATCTCGAAAACGAGGGTGGTGTCCTTGTTGTAACCGTCCATATCCTTGTTGGTGCGGTAATTGACATCTGTGCCATCGGCCTTGAGCGTATAAAGGGTCAGATTACCCAATCGCAAGGATTGATCGCTCTTGGTCTCGAAGGTGAGTTTTCCGTCCTCCTTGACTACGAGACAGAACCAGTCCACATTGTCGCGCGAATTGTAGAAGTCATAGCCCAAACGGCCCTGCTGTGCCACGCCGTCGTTGATGAGTGAGGCCTCACGCCAGGTGTTGTTGGGCTCAGGGTCACTTTTGATTGCAGGCTCTACGAATGAGCAAGAAATCTGGTAGGTGCCACTAGTGGCTGATCCTGTGGGTGCACCGGATACTTTGATTTTGTAGGTGCCGATGCCAAGATCGGAGCAGATGAGAGTGCGGACGCCATCGACGGAACTTGCATTTGTGCGATATTTGTTCTCGCCATTTACGTAGGCGTAGATATCGAGACCATCGATGCGGACGTTGCTGACGGGACGTGCGGTGATGGTCACTTCGCCCTCGGTGGTGACATTGAGGGTGTACCATGTCACACGTTGCGTGTCGGTGAAATGCCCGGTCTTTTGGTCGCCATCCTGCAGTGTCTGTGCATTGGAGATGGCCGGCATTACAAGCGTCAATAACGCTGACAATAAGAGGTAAATGTTTCGGGTTTTCATAGGCGTGTTGTTTTGGTAAATGGATTGTTAGGATAGATTTCTATGGTGCAAAAATACTGAATTATTTGGAAATTAGACTTACAAAAAATGAAAAAAGACTAACAATGCAGAAATTGTTAGTCTTTTTGGTGTAAATACAAGTAAAAAGGACTTTTTCTAATTTTTTAAAGCCAACCATTCGCGTGGTGTCGTTCCTGTAATGGATTTGAAGGTGCGGAAGAAAGAGGTCTCATTGGCGAAACCAGATTCGATGGCCACATTGGTAAGTTTCTTCTCAGGCTGTTCGAGAAGCAGGCGTTTGGCATATTCAACACGATATTTGTTGACGTATTGTGCGAAAGAACTTCCCTCACTGACTTTGATGCATTCGGCGAGATTGCGGGGTGTCATATCCAGTTCGACAGCTACGTCAGTCAGTTTCAGTTCGCTGTTTAGGAACAGCTGCTTCTCGATCATGGCGTGGTCGATGGATTGCATCAGCCTTTTGGCATAGTCGATGGATGAGGTATCGTCTTCGGATTCGGAAGGCTGGGCTTGTAAACCTTTTCGGCGACGATAACTAACGGAGATGGCACAAACCAAGGCGAAGATGAGCAACAAAGTTATCCACGGCAAGATATGCGACCAGAACGAGTGTGATGTCGCCGAATCTTGCCATTTACCGCTTAGAGAGAGCAGGAATACGGAGCGAAGCGGATGGAAATTGGAGTCGTGGATGCCTCCTGACAGTATGATGTCGCCGTCGGATGTCAGCATCGGCTTGTCGAAGCCCATGTCGGGCAGCGGGTCGGTATAGCGCAACGATAGGGCAGCCTTTCCACCCCTTGGGACGGTACTGTAATCGATACAGAGCACATAGCAGCGAAGGTCGGTATCGTAGCCCAAAACGTATGCCTTGTGTGCGTTCCTATCGGAGAAAAGTGCACTGTAATAGGTGACTTTCCCCCACTGGCTTTCGGTGGGAATGGCGACATTGGTGGGCAGGAGCGAGAATATCGTGTCTTGAACCAGAACGATAGCCAATTGTCCGTCGTCGTTCTTTGCGGCAAGGAGATAGGAATAGTCACCCTTCTGCACATCGCCGATGGAGCTGATATCGCTTGGGTCGTTACCAGTAAGGGGGAGCGGATGCCACATGTCCAACAATGGTACGCGAAAGGACTCACTCTTCACACGATCGACCCACATCTCGGAGATATGCTCGTATTTCGTGTTGTATGCACCGAAGATGATTGCATCATCGTTGGCAATGCGAAGGATGTAGGGGTAGTTTCGCCCAATGGTAACATTCTTCACGGGAGCGAAATTCTTATCGCCGTCGAAACATTCGATGGCATCGTCGGCATAATGGTTGCCCGCAATCACTACACGTCCATTGTCGATCTCGGTGCCGCTGGCCAGACTGCGCTTGCTATCCATGCATCCGAACCCTTCGAAGGTGTGGGTGACAGGATCGTACATCTCGGCTACGAAGGTCTGTCCGATACCCAAATGTTTCTCATGCCCACCGGCAATAAGCACCTTGCCCGACGAAAGCACCACTGCAAAGCTGTCGTCGTGTTCATAAACGGTGTTCACTAGGTGCCATGCACCCTCCTTATAGTACTCGGCCGTGGCCGTAGGGATGAAACCGTCGGTATGCCCGCCCACAACAATGATTTCGCCATTGGCGCAGAAGACGTTATGGCCGGCACGCGGCACGTTGAGGTCGGGCAGTCGGTGAACTTCGATTTTCTCGATGGGACAACTCGCCGATATGCTGTCGGGTGGGGTGGATGCGGATACAGATGGCGCTGCCATGACAAAGAGCCACAGCAGCGTCAGTATGCGGATATGGATGGCGCAAAACGTCATGCTTTCACATTGGGCAATTCGAGGCCGAGGCCTTTCTTCTTGTCCACAGCCTTCAGGATGAGGCCGATGATGAGGGCGGCCACGCCTAAGCAAGCCAGCATGATGAGCGGCCAGGTGTAGTCGTACTTGGTTGGGTCGGTTACTCCCTCGTTGGTCATATCGAGCACCTTGCCGATGAGGAGCGGGAAGAGCCACAGGCCGATGTTCTGGATCCAGAAGATGAGCGCGTAGGCCGAACCGATGATCTTGGGTTCAACAAGTTTCGGCACAGAGGGCCACAGCGAAGCGGGAACCAGCGAGAATGACGAGCCGAGGACGAGGATGGTCAGATAGGCTACGATGACACCACCCACCTGGTTGCCCTTGAATTGTGGCAGGATGAAGGCGAAGGTGAGGTGGCAGGCGATGAGGAGCAGCGAACCGAGAACGAGCATCGAGGCTGCCTTGCCCTTGTAATCAACATATTTGCCAAGGATGGGGGTGATGCCCACGGCAAGCAGCGGGAACACGGCAAAGATGGACTCGGCCGACTGACGCATATAGCCCATGTAGCAATAGCTGATGAGCGCGATGATGGAGATGCAGAGCACACCGTACTTCGTGTTCTTGTTCTTCATAAAGTTGAACATGAAGGCCGTGGCTGCCACGATAAGCATGACAATGTACTGTACGATGGTCACTGAGGTGGATGCCCAGAACGAATCGGCTGGAATTTCGGAGAAGGTCAGGTTGCACTGCAGCATGTTGACTGCATACTTCTGGAACGGGAAGATGGCAGAATAATAGAGCACGCAGAGCAGGGAGACGAGCCAGAAGCCCATGCTGCTGAGGATCTTGCCGATGTCGCTCACCTTGAACGGATCGTCCTTCTCTTCAGCTTCGCCGGTTTGTGCGTCGAGCTTCTTGTCCATGAAGAAATAGACAACGAACATGATGAGGGCGATGCAAAGGAGCACTACGCCAAAGGCTACGGAACGCGACACGTCGATGTGTCCGCCCAGTTTGGCGAAGAAGGGCGAGAAAATCATACAGGTGGCAACGCCCAGACGGGCGAGAGCCATCTCGGAACCCATGGCCAAGGCCATTTCGCGACCCTTGAACCACTTGACGATACCACGCGACACGGTGATGCCTCCCATCTCGGCTCCGCAACCGAAGATCATGAATCCGCAGGCGGCAACCTTGGCCGAAGCCGGCATACCCTCGTAGAAGGGCGAGACACCCAGCTGTTCGAAGATGGGGATGTGGTTGAGGTTGTTGGTAAACCATGTTTCAAGTCCACTGCCTATGAAACTTTGGCTGACGGCATAGTACTTGATGAGGGCACCCGTCAACATGACAGCACCCGAGAGCACGGCCGTGAAACGTACGCCCATCTTGTCGAGGATGATGCCTGCGAAGATGAGGAAGAAGACAAAGACATTGAGGAAGGTTTCCGAGCCTTGCATGGTACCGAACGCCGTGGAATCCCAACCACGCTCGGAGAGCATGAGGTCCTTGATGGGCGAAAGGATGTCCATGAAGATGTAGGCACAGAACATGGCCAGTGCCAACAGGAGGAGCGCCGTCCAACGCAGGGCGGCTGAGTCGCGAAGTGTCTTGATTTGTTCTGACATAGTGATTTATTTATAGTATTTACATTTGCTCTATATACGACATCACCCCACCGATGCCGGCGGGGCTTGAATAGTCTTTATCGACGCGCTGAACGACGTGCGGAATGTGCTTTGCCTGTCGATTCTATGCGGCTGTCGATGTCGTCCTCCTTGGCTTCCTTGGCTTCCTCGACGGCCGCCATATCGACCTCGGCCTTCGTTCGGCGATTCTTCTTGCCGTCGCCTGTCGAGGCGGTTGCCGGTTCACCACGCTTGGCACGACGTTCGGCTCGACGAGCAGCACGGATGCTGTCCTGGGCGGCAAGGTCGGCTTCGTCCTCTTCATCTACCCAGATGCTGCCGCCGAATCCGCGAAGCTCGGCCTCGATCTTAGCGCGCATCATCTTGAGGGTATCGGCATCGGGATATTGCTGCATCAGCGAAAGGCCGCGAGTGTTCTGCACCTTGTAGATGTCGCCCTTGTACTGTTCGAGGGTGAAGAACTCCTCCATGGTGAAGCGCGGGGTATTGTTCATACCGTCGCTCATGATGAGATGGTCGCGAAGCAGGGGACGAAGGTCTTCGTAGTTGAGCCAGAACATGGGATACTTGACCACTTGTCCTACGCCGTAATCACCCATACGGTGCATTACAGGGCAGATGGCGAGAATGCGAGGGCCGTATTTCGAGGTCTTCTGATTGAATTCCCAGCGTTCCTTGATGAAATAGCTCAGCACTTCGTTGCAGGGCACATCCATCTCTTCAACGATGTAGGTGGGCTTGCCGTTTTGTCCCACGGCCGGTTTCTCTTGATAAAGGATCTGGAACTTGTCGAGAATGTCCTTGGTCTTTACCTCGTATTTCTCGTTGAAGATTTCACGTCCATCCAGGTATTCATAGGCGTTCAAGCGATTGGTGCAGATACCGTCGAGGATAACGCGGAAGAGGTTGGTCAGACCGTCCATCGGTTCCTCGGGATAGTAGAGCGAGGCATTGATGGGGTTCTCCATGTCGAGTTCGCGATAGACGATATGCTGCCAGGGCATGAAGCCATCCTCCTTGCGCTGATACTCGGCAAACGACTGCTGACGCTGGCTGTTGCCATCGACGATGGGGGCTGCTTCCTTCTTCTGCACCTTGCGGGTGGGAGTCACACGGGCCGGAGAGGCTGCACCATCCTGCATAGGGCCATCGGCGCGACGTACTGCGGTCGGTGTTTGTCTCTCGTTCGATGTCGGGGGTGTGGAAGGCACTACAGACCCTTGGATCTCGGTGGGTTTGGCAGTTGCGTCCTTTCCTTTTCTCTTGTCATCGTTCTTGTCCTTCTTCTTCGGTGTCGAAGCGGACGAGCTGCGAGAACTGCTGGAACGACGCACGCTGACCTGTGCCGTGGCTTCTGGCATGACGATGCCCAGCATGAGTGTGAGCATGATCAGACGGATGATATGTTTCATTATTAATATATAATTAACAATTGACAAATAACAATTTTGAGTAGTCGAAAATAGTCAATCAATTGACGACGACTTCGATGGGCGAAAGGGTACGTTCGATACCGTCGGGACCGACCGCCTTGACGCGGGTGATGAAGAACTTCTTGCCACGTTGCAGGCGGCTGATAGCCGTGCGCTGGCGTTCGGAGTAGGCCGACGTCTGGCTGTCCTCGGGAATGTCGTTGCCCATTGAGTCGAAGATGTCGATACGGAACGACTTGACGGTGAACTCGACGTTGAGCAGACCATCGTCGATGGCGGCATGGATACCTCCTGCATTGAGCAATGCCTGTTTCGAGATGGGCGAACCACCTTTATATCGCACCGAATTGCCTGCGGCATCCTTGCACAAAAGATAAGGTGTGGGATCGGGCAGACGGCGTACGCGGAAGGATGTTTGACTGACGGTCATGGTGCGTCCGTTCTGATTGGCTGTCACGGTGATGACGGCATCCTGATCGACGGTCCTGGGCTTGGCTACCCAACCTGATGCCGTGCGCGAGAGTGTACCATTGGTCATCGATGCGCTGACCTGTCCGGCTGCTACACCAGGAACGGAGATTGACAGCGGGTTGTCGATGCCGGCATACATCACGTTCATCATCGTGTTCGAAACGGTAGCAACGGGTTCGCTGACAAAATAGGTCGATTCGAAAGGCAGTTTCTCGGTCGTTCCATCAGGTTTATCGACTTCGAGGTATCCTTGCAGGGTCTGGATGCCTTCGCGTCCGGCAGTCACACTATAGTAGCCCTGTTTGGCAGGATTGTAGAGTTTGTCGCCGATATAGATATTGGGTGTTTGGGTGGTATCGACGGCAGCCATGACGATCTGCGCTTCATATACGGAACCGCGCATCACATTGCGTGAATTTGGGATCACGAATGCACTGACCTGATTGACACGCACATCACCACGGTCGATGCTCTGCATGAGGCTTTCGACAGCCTGTCCTTCGGCATTGCGTACGTCGCCTTGTATCTTGGCAAGGATGGTGACGGCGGCAGCGACGGGGATGTTCTCGAACATCTGGTCTTCCCAGCTTGCGAAGGTGGAGCCTGTCTTCGACGTGTCGAGGTAGTTGGCTACGACACGTGCGTCAGCTTCGGGGAGGAAGGCGACAAGTTGTTCCTTGTAGGCTTCGAGTCGTTTGCGCAGTATGGCACCCTCTCCTTTGATTGGCGAAAGCATGACTTGGTTGACAGCTTCAAGGTTCTCGCGGTTCTCGATGTTGCTGGGATCGCCGTCTTTGCCATCGGCATAGCGAACGATCTCGAGCTTGAGCGAGTCGATGAAGTTGACAAGCTGTTCGGCACTCAAGCGAACCTCCTGAGCATGGTCGTGCCAGCGTGACACTTTCTCGGGGTTCTTCTCTCGGGCGAGGTCGAACTCTTGGTATAGTTTCTGATTGCGAGACTGCGCTCCGGCATTACTGGCATCGAGCGCATCCTCGACATGCTTGAAGCCTTCGAGGACATCGCCTGATACGTTCATGGCCACCATAGCCAGGAAGACGATGTACATCAGGTTGATCATCTTCTGACGGGGCGACAGTTTGCTGTTATTGGCACTCATTTATGAGGGGTTTGAAAGGTTTGAAAGGTTCGAGGGGTTCGAGGGGTTCGAAGGGTTAACGCTGCTGATTGAATCCTGGTTGCTGTGGCTGCTGTCCATAGAGCGGCTGCTGGGGTTGCTGTGGCTGATAGGGCATCGCGGGCTGCTGCATGGATTGCTGTGCTTGTGCTTGAAGACCATAGCCTACGGTCATAGCCTGCAACATGCGGGCATAGACCTCGTTGAGCTGCTGCAGGTTGCGTGTCATCTGATCGGTCTCCTGACGGATACGGAACGAATCGTTCTGTCCGCTCTCGTAGAGTGCACGAATGTTGTTGAGGCCTTGGTTGACCATCTCGATGGTGCCGAGCTGCGAGCTGACGCTCTTGAGCTGTATCTCGTAGATGGTGTTGAGACCTTGTATGTTACGGTTGAGTGTAGCCATCTGTTCGGCATAACTTGTAGTGGTATCGAGGGCAGCCATCGTCTCCTGCAGTTTGCTGAGGGCCACGCTGATTTCGTTAAGTTGCTTCACATACTTCTCGGTGGCTTCGGTGACCTGATCGGCTTGTTCGGGTGTCACGCCGACATTGCCCGAGGCAACGAGAGGAGCTGTTCCACCTACTGCACCGGTATTGCCGCCAATGACAGTAGCGCCACCCGTTGCTGGAGAACCGCCACCTACGACGATGGTTCCACCTGCTGGCATTCCACCACCGATGATGGTGACATTTGCACCACTGCCTGTACCGGTTTCACTGCTGCGTCGGCGAGACTCGGGAGTTCCGTCTTTCATACGGTCGAGGCGTTCGCGAGCCGCTTCCTCCTTGTTGGGGATATCGAGTTCAGGATAGACCTTCTCCCATTTGTAATCGCGTGCAGGAGTGTCGAATGCCGAGAGGAAGAAGATGACGGCCTCGGTTCCCATACCGATGATAAGCATGAGGTCGGCACCGGGAACGTGGGTTAGCTTGAAGAGTGCGCCAAGGA
This sequence comes from Bacteroidales bacterium, assembly GCA_017618715.1. Taxonomy (GTDB): domain Bacteria; phylum Bacteroidota; class Bacteroidia; order Bacteroidales; family UBA3663; genus Liminaster. The sequence goes on along the minus strand of JAFZTS010000012.1, from coordinate 8,540 downwards.
TAACGATAGAGGCACCGATGGAGTAGAGATAGTTGAATCGCTTCTGTCCCTTCTCGCCCTTGAAGACCTGGAGAATATGAAGGATATTGCGGAAGTTCATATTGGTTGGGGGTTATTTGGTTTTTTTCTGGACTTTCTAGATGTTCTAGATGTTCTAGATATTCTAGAGATTCTAGATATTCTAGAGGTTCTAGATGGTTGGTTATCTTCTTCTTACTGAGCGGCTGCCGCTGCTGCCGCCGCGTTCTTTCTTTTGTTTGGGTTGTTTTGGGGCTTTGGTCTTGCTGTTGCTCTTGACGTTGGTCTTGTTGTTGCCGAGGTAGGTGCGGACACAGCGGAAGCCGATGAATGAGCGGTGCTCGTTCTGGTATTCCCACGAGCGGACATCTCCACGGACGTAGTGCTCGGCATCTTTCCACGAACCGCCGCGTATCACTTTGCGCTTCATGCGGTAAGGATCCTCCTTGGCGGCGTTGTACTGGTAATCGGGGTTGATATCGCTGGCGCTGTGTACGCCCGATTCGGTCCATGCTGTCGAAGTCCATTCTGCCACGTTACCCGACATGTCGTAAAGGCCGAAGTCGTTGCTTGGATAGGCTCCTACGGGCGAGGTGATGATGTATCCGTCGCGACTGTAGTCACCGTTGCCTGGTTTGAAGTTGCCGTTGTAGCAACCCTTGTCGGTATGGGGCATGTCGGTCCTCCATGAGAATGTCTGGTCGTTATTTCCTGCTCGTGCTGCATATTCCCATTCGGCCTCGGTGGGCAAACGATAGGGTTCTACTTGAATGCCGCGCATACCATGGCTCGACACGAGATACTCGGTGCGCCAACGGCAGAAGGCATTGGCCTGCTCCCAGCTCACGCCCACGACGGGATAATCGTCGTAGATGGGTGATGAGAAGTAATAGCGTGCATACTGGTCGGTGAAGGCATTGGCAAAGTCATTGACCCAGACGGTGGTGTCGGGATAGATGTTGACGATGTAGGTGTTGAGGAAGTCCCACTCAGAGGAGAGCGGTCGTACGATGGTAGAGCGTACGATATTGCCGTCATCGTCGATGAAGGCGGTGTCTTTCGAAATGAGTACCTCAGCATCATAATCCACAGCATGATCGGTATTGAGGTCACGCAGTTCGGGGTTGAGGCGATAGCGACGCTGGGCGTACGAGTTGTAATCGAAGATCTCGTAGCGGTAATTCATCTGATGGGCATCGAGCATCTTCTTTCCCGTGATCGGATCCACGCGATAAACGCTCTCGATGGCACGCTCTTCGTCTTCGTTGGGTTTGCGCCAGGGGATGGGCTTCGACCAGTTGAGGTGAGGCTTGACGGGCTCGCCGTACTTGTCTTCCTCAATCTTGTAATCCTCATTGCCTCCGTAGGCAGGGTCGGCCAGACGCTCACGGATGATGGAGTCGCGCACGTAATGCACAAACTGGCGATACATGGCGTTCGACACTTCTTTCTCATCCATCCAGAATGCATCGACCGAAATGCCTTTGGCATCCAAAAGGTCACCCCAAAGTGAATCCTGGTTTTGTGCGCCCACTTCCATCGAGCCACGTTTAACGAGCACCATGCCATAGGGCTGGGGTTCATTCCATGAACGCCCGCGCACACCAGTGACCTCGCCGCCTTGTCCACCCATTGACTTCATGCAGCTGGTCAGCAAGGTGCAGCCGATAACGGCCACGATGATTGCCGGAATTATTCTTTTCATATAGATGTATTTATAGTTTTTCGTTTGGATTTATAGTATTCTGATGGATTTCGTGCCTCTCGACTTGGTCTTGTCGAGGTCGATATGCATCGTGTAGGTCGCCAGAATCTCGTGCGAACCGCCTCCTGCAAAGCCTATCTGCGAGATGGGGATGTCGTAGGCATATCCCAATCGCACGTGGTTGACATCGGCACCCACCATGACGACGACAGCATCGCCCGGACGGTAGGAGAGACCTCCCCAGAATTTCTGGTTGTAGGTGGTACGAACCGTGAAATCGTACTGGGTGAACTGGAACGTTGATTTCACCAGTAGCGAGGGCTGCAATATGAATAACGTATGTTTTAAAGGAATATTGCCTCCAGCATGAAAATAAAAAGTAGGAGAGAGCTCAAAAAAGGCATAATCGGCCAATTCTATCTCACTTCCCATCAGATGCATGCCGCTGAATCCTCCATAAAACCAGCCTCGTTCGTAATAGATGCCGGCCGATGGGTCGAACGTCATGCCCGAAACATCTCCCGTAGGAATGGCATCATCGGCCGCATCCCAGGCTTCGCCCGAGGGGATATAAACCTCGCCGCCGGCAAAGGTCTGGTTCACAAAACCCGGCTGAAAGCCAGCGACCAGTCGTCCGCCCCATAGCTTGAAGCTGTAGTTGAACTGCAGGCTGACGAAGGTTGTGGTGAAGAGTCCCGCCTGGTCATTCAGGATGGTGACTCCTGCGCCTGTGCGCTTGCGTCCCAGCATGATGGGAAGATCGGCCGAGACGAAGAACGTCTGTGGAGCATCCTTGACCCCCACCCATTGCATACGGTCGAAGGCAGTGATGTGGAGGGCGGAGTCGCTTCCTGCCGTGGCTGGGTTGTAGAGCGTGGGGGTGGCCCAATACATGCTCTCGTTGGTGTCCTGCTGTGCAAAGAGCGTAGATGCAGAAAGAAGCATGACGATGGCACACAGTATGACTGCGGTTTTTTGCCGAATATATATGCTTTGCGATGCTTTCTGCATGTCTTTTTGTTGGTTTCTCGAAATAAACGCCAACCATAAAACGAAGAATTTTGCATTTTATTGCATAAAATTGTCCAATGGAATAAAAAAAGTAGTATCTTTGTGCCCATGAAAGGTAGATTTGCCCCTTCGCCGACGGGAAGAATGCATTTGGGCAACGTTTATTCGGCATTGCTCTCCTGGCTGTCGGTCAGGAGTCAGGGTGGTGCATGGGTGTTGCGCATCGAGGATATCGACCCCCAGCGTTCACGCCGTTCGTTTGCTGAGCAAATCGAGGATGACTTGAAATGGCTGGGTCTGGACTGGGACGAATATTTCATCCAGAGTGAGCGGAGTGCAATTTATACACATTATTTAAATATATTAAGGGAAAAGGGTTTGACTTACCCTTGCTATTGCACCCGTGCCGACATCATGGCGACGCAAGCCCCGCACGAAGCCGATGGTCGCGTAGTGTATGCCGGCACATGCCGACCGAAAAATCTCCTTCAGGCTTGGAGCAACGAAGCCTCGCATCCATCGGGACGAAAACCTGCTACGCGTATCATCGTTCCCGACGAGGATATCCATTTCGTCGATGCACATTATGGCCCGCAATCAGTCAACCTTGCCCGTCATTGCGGGGACTTCGTCTTGCGGCGTGCCGACGGGGCATGGGCCTATCAGCTGGCTGTCGTAGTCGATGATGCCTTGATGGGTATCACCGAAGTAGTGCGCGGACGCGACCTGCTGCTTTCCGCTCCCCAGCAGATCTACCTGTATCGTCTGTTTGGGTTCGAAGTTCCCACTTTCTGCCATCTTCCTCTCCTCTGTAACGAAGCCGGACAACGTCTCTGCAAGCGTGACAAAAGTCTTGACCTGGGTGAGATACGCAAGTCGGGTCATTCCCCGGAATCGGTGCTTGGCCAATTGGCCTATTATGCCGGTATCATCGATTGCCCGGAACCCGTGTCAGCCCTTCAACTTGTACCCGAATTCTCTTGGAAGAAGGTTCCCGTCGAAGATATACTGGTTCGTCCGGATTTCGCGGCTTGTTAGGGTGTTTTTTGGTACTTTTACTTCCCAAATGAATGAATCATGACAAGAATAATAACAAATATTGAGTCGTTTTTATAATTTTTCCTTTTAAACTTGCAAAATGGTGGTTTTTTCCTTATTTTTGCGCTCTAAATTCAACTATTATGTTTAAAAAATCCCTTACTACCGCCACTATTCTGGCGCTTATTTCCACGTCGGTCAGTGCAGCCCCTATTACCCGTAATCAGGCGAAAGAGGTAGCTATCCAGTTCATGCATGCCAAGGGTATGTCATCCCAAATCCCGGAGATGGTCTTCAAGGCAAAGCGTCAAGGACAGGTTGACGAAGAGTCTGCATATTATTATGTGTTCAACGCTCCCAATAACCGGGGTTACGTTATCGTGTCAGGCGATGACCGTACGACCGAGGTCATTGGATATTCGTATAAGGGTACTTTCGATGAAGCTAAGTTGCCGCAGCATGTCAAGGCGTTCCTCCAGACCTATGCTGACGAAATCCAATATCTCGACGATGCCGATATCACTGAAGTGCAGCGTGCCCCTCGCCGTGCCGGTGAAGCAGATTATGAAGCCATCGAGCCATTGGTGAGCAGTCGTTGGGACCAGGATGCTCCCTACAATGATCTTTGTCCAAATGGTTGCCCTACGGGTTGTGCCGCTACTTCCACGGCTCAGGTCATGTATCATCACAAGTGGCCGGCAGCGACGACTGCCGAGATTCCAGCCTATCGTTCTGCTTCAAGGAATTTCTACCTGAGCGCTGTTCCCGAAGGCACCGAATTCAACTGGGACGCGATGCTCGACACATATAAGCACACATCGAGCTCCGAGTCACGTCAGGCCGTGGCTGAACTGATGAGTTATGTGGGACGAAGCATCAAGATGGACTATGACTTCTTTGGCTCTGGTGCATATAGTTCCGATATGTCACCTGCCCTCAGCGAATATTTCGACTATCAGGTTACGCATCTTTATCGCAAGAACTATCCGCTCGTAGCTTTTGAGGACTCCATCTATCAGCAGCTCGCTAAGGGTTGCCCCGTGATTTTCAATGGCATGTCAACGGGTGGCGGACACAGCTTTGTCGTCGATGGATACGATAAAGACCACTATTTCCATATCAACTGGGGATGGGGTGGCCAGGATGATAACTATTTCCTCCTTTCTGTGCTCAATCCTTACAACAATACCAGCATTGGTTCTAGCAGTTCGGAGGATGGCTTCAGCTTCGACCAGGATGTTATTTTCCTTCAGCCTGGACGACAGACTCCACCAGCCCTCGGCTCACTTTCGATGAATATTGTCGGTGTTACTGACCAAGGGGTGCTTCTCGAGTATTACAGCCTCGTTGAAGGCTCAAATGAATTCGAATTCGGATTGGGAGAGCTCATCGATGACGGCATGTCTCCACTTGACAAGACGTTGCGCAAGGAAAAAATCCGTCAGTCCTGGGGCGAGGAGGATATGGAGTTCCGCGTTTCAGGTGTTGATGCCGGCTTCCATCGGCTTGTGCCCATCTATCGTATTTCAGGCGACAGCGTTTGGACCTATAACCCCTATCCTTATGCCGATGTCATGGTAGGTGAGGATGGTTCCATGGAGTTCCATACCGTTTGGAACAAGATGCAGACCGTCAATTACCATTTCGAAGGCAGTCTGTTCTACAACCAACTGCAGAATTTCACCGTTACTTTCCAAAACGATACCGATCAGGAGTACTATGGCCCCATCTATCTGTTCTCTAATCGAGGGGAAGGCAAAACTCCGAATTCGAGGTATTCTTCTTTCGAAGGTTTCACGGTGCCTGCCCATGACACTCTTCGCGTGCAGTACTCATTCCGTCCCTCTGCAAGTGGCAAATGGACTGTCAGCTTCGGATCGGATCCTTATGGCAAGTGTATCTTCGGTAGTTGCACCATCGGCATCAATTCCGGCGACTTGGAGGTCGATGGTCTCCGATTCAAGCTTAACCCCGAAACGCAAGAGGCCAAACTTGTCGGTGGCAGCGAAGAATATGCCGGTCATATCGTCATTCCCGACACTGTCGTATCAGCTGATAGGAAATTTGCGGTGACGAGCCTCGATAACAATGTGTTCTATGGTTGTGCCGATGTTCTGAGCGTCGTCCTTCCTGCTACACTGACCACGATTGGCGAACATAGCTTCGAGGATTGTACGAGCCTCACCACTATCAGCCTTCCTGCTTTGGTCAAGAGCATCGGACAAGGTGCCTTCGCTGGTTGCCGCAACCTTGCCGATATCCAGGTGGATGCCGCCAATGCAAAATATTCGGCCCACGACGGTATGCTGTTCTCCAACGAGGGCAAGACCTTGAACACGTATCCTTCGGCACATGGTGTGGTCAATAATCTTCCTGACTCGTTGAAGGTGATTGGCGATGGTAGTATGTCAAGAACTGCTGTCACACGTCTTATCCTTCCCGAGAGTGTCACTACTATGGGTATGGCTTGCTTCACTGGATGTGACGAACTCTCGACTATTGTTTCGAAGGCCAGGAAGAATCCTTCAAGTTTCTCAGGCTTGAGTTCGGGCACTTTTGCGGGATTGAATAACACGGTTCAGGTCATCGTTCCGGCTGGCACTGAGGCTGCCTATTCCAAGGCCGATGGTTGGAGCAAATTCACGCAGATCAATACGTTCAAGACATTTGGCGAGCGTAGTGTTCAGGGCTTCTCTTCGTCGAGGGACATCGATCTCGATGGCATCGTTGTTGTCGATGGCAACTTTGAAGAGGTGGAGATTCCATCGCCAAAGGCATATAAGGTCGTTAGTGATGACAATGATGCTCAAAAGCTTGTCGCTGCTGTCGTCCAGGGTGTTGTCGAGGCTGGCAATGGCTTGCTTGTCGAAGGCGAATCGACCTTGGTATTCAAGTCCACCAAAGACCCTGTTTCGGCCGATGTCACCGGCAACCTGCTCGTGGCTGCCCTTGCCGATACCGACCTTTCCACTATCAGCAATGCCTACACTTATCAAAACGGTACATTCGTTGCCAACAACACGGATGTTGTCAAGGCCGGCGATGCATATCTCGTCCTCGAAGGTGTAGCTGCTCCATCTTTGCCTATCAATTTCGAAGATGTGCCGGGTGGTATCAATACCATCAGTGTTGATGCTTCCGAACATGTCATCTATGACCTGCAAGGTCGCAGGGTAAAGGCACCGAAGTCGGGCCTCTATATCCTGAATGGCCGGAAGGTTCTTCGATAAGAACGCTTTTTTAATTTGATAAACCTTGGAGCCTACACGTGACGTGTAGGGCTCCAAGGCTATATGTAGATATATAGAATCACAGTTCGTGATCTTTTTCTAGTTTTTTATTCACTTATAATTTTTTATGAAACTACTTTTTTGTATTATGAAGAAATTACTTTTTGTTTTAGGTCTTGCTATGGCCACAATGTCCATGCAAGCTCAGGAGAATCAGCTCAGTATGTCGGCTCAGCTTCGCACTCGTGCCGAATATCGCAATGGTTCCATCTACCCTCGTGGTGAGGGTGCCGATTACACATCCTTCATCAATGACCGTACACGTTTGTCGATCAGTTATGTTCGTGAAAATAACCTCGAATTGAAAATTTCGGGGCAACAGGTCGGTGTCTGGGGTCAGGATCCCCAGGTCAACAGGGACGGACGTTACGATCTGAATGAGGCTTGGGCAAAGTTGAAGCACGGCAATGTATATGCCCAGATTGGCCGACAGCCGTTGGTTTACGATGACGAGCGCCTCCTCGGTGATCTCGATTGGAATGTGGCAGGCCGCTCGCACGATGCCTTCAAGTTGGCTTACGAGAAGAATGCCGACAAGTTGCATCTCATTCTCGCTTTCAACCAGAATGAAGAGAAGATCAACAGCGGAACCTATTATGCAGCTGGTGGTCAGCCCTACAAGAGTATGCAGACCCTGTGGTACAATCATCAGTTCAATCGCCCGATGACACTCTCGCTCCTCTTCATGAACCTTGGTCAGGAAGGTGGTGTCTGGGGTGATGCCAAGACGCGTTACATGCAGACGTCGGGCTTCCACTTCACCGCTCAGCCAAACAATTGGGACCTTGTCGCTTCTTTTTACTATCAGACAGGCAAGACGGCATCCGATCTTGATATTTCGTCACTCATGGCCAGTGTGAAGGCAGGTTACAACTTCAATCCTGCATGGAAGGCCACCTTCGGCTTCGACTTCATGGACGGCGAGGATTATCAGTGGGCGACCAGTTCGCGTTCAGGTGATTTCGAAATATATAAGGCTGATCCGACGAAGACACGTGCCTTCAATCCGCTTTTCGGCACCCATCACAAGTTCTATGGTGCCATGGATTATTTCTATGCTTCGAGTTACCTCAACGGATTGGCTCCCGGACTCCAGGACATTCAACTCAGTGTCGATTACAAGGCTTCGAAGAACACGGCGATGCAACTGGCCTATCACTATTTCCTGACGGCAAGCGACATTCTCGTCACCGACGGCAAGACTCTCGGTTCGGAAATCGATCTTCAGATCAACATCAACCTGATGAAGAGTGTCACGATGATGATTGGCTACTCCACCATGTTCGGCACCGATACGATGGACCGCGTGAAGGGTGGCGATCATTCGAAGTGGCAGGACTGGGCTTGGATTTCGCTCAACATCAATCCGCAGTTCATCTCCCGTTGGTAAAAGCAATTAATTACACATAATTCTATATATTTTTTCTGGTCAGCAGAACCTTTTCTGCTGGCCAGTTTCTTTGAATAAAGGTCTTTTT
>JAFZTS010000011.1 GCA_017618715.1 Bacteroidales bacterium | reverse complement strand
TGTTCGAGATGCTCGGCAACTGGTCGTTCGGCGATTATTTCAAGGAAGAAGCCATCTCATGGGCTTGGGAATATCTCGTCGATAAGCTGCACCTTGACCCGAAGAATCTGTATGCCACCGTCTTCGAAGGCTCGAAGGAGGAAGGGTTGGAGCGCGACAACGAAGCTGCCACCATCTGGGAGCGTTTCCTCCCCACCGACCACATCCTCAATGGCAACAAGCACGACAACTTCTGGGAGATGGGCGACACGGGTCCCTGCGGCCCCTGCTCGGAGATTCACTACGACAGCCGCTCGGAGGCCGAGAAGGCACAGACACCAGGTCGCGAGCTCGTCAACAAGGATCACCCCCAGGTGATTGAGATCTGGAACCTTGTATTCATGCAGTACAACCGCAAGGCCGACGGCAGCCTTGAAAGGCTTCCTGCCCACGTAATCGACACCGGCATGGGCTTTGAACGCCTGGTACGCACCCTGCAGGGCAAGACCTCGAACTACGACACCGATGTCTTCCAGCCCATCATCCAGGTAATCGGTGCCCTCAGCGGACACAGTTACGGCGAGAACGAGAAGACCGATGTGGCCATGCGTGTCATCGCCGACCACATCCGCACCATTGCGTTCGCCATCACCGACGGACAGCTGCCCTCCAATGCCAAGGCCGGCTACGTCATCCGCCGCATCCTGCGTCGTGCCGTACGTTATGCCTACACCTATCTTGGTCAAAAGGAAGCCTTCCTCTACAAACTTCTCCCCGTTCTCATCGAAACCATGGGCGACGCGTATCCCGAGCTGAAAGCCCAAAACGAACTCATCGTGAAGGTGATCAAGGAAGAGGAAGACAGCTTCCTGCGCACGCTGGCAGGCGGCATCAAGCGCCTCGAAAGCATCATGGCCGACACGAAGGCCTCCGACAAGACCGTCATCGACGGCAAGGAAGCCTTCACGCTCTTCGACACCTACGGTTTCCCCCTCGATCTCACCGAACTCATCGCTCGCGAAAACGGCTTGACCATCGATGAGGAGGGCTTCAAGGCAAATATGCAGGCACAGAAAGAACGTGCCCGCAATGCTGCTGCCGTTGAAAACGGAGACTGGGTGGAACTCCATGCCGGCACCACCGACTTCGTGGGGTATGACTTCTTGGAGGCCGAGACCGAGGTTTTGCGCTACCGCAGCATCAAGCAGAAGAACAAGACCTTCTACCAGCTCGTGCTCGAAAAGACACCGTTCTACGGAGAGATGGGCGGACAAGTGGGCGACAAGGGCGTGCTTGTCTTTGGCGAAGGCGAGACCATCAAGGTCATCGACACCAAGCGAGAAAACAACCTGGCCGTTCACATCGTTGAAAAACTGCCCTCCGACATCACCGCTCCCGTTGTCGCCAAGGTCGATGAAGAGTCGCGCATCGCCATCGAGTGCAACCATACCGCCACCCACATCCTCGACTACTGTTTGCGCAAAGTGCTCGGCACCCACGTCGAGCAGAAGGGCTCCTACGTGAGCAGCGAGAGTCTCCGCTTCGACTTCAGCCACTTCCAAAAGGTACCCGATGCCGAGATACGTGAGGTGGAACATCTGGCCAACAAGATGGTGCGCGAAGGCATCGCCATAGAGGAGCATCGCCACATGCCCATCAACGAAGCCCGCCAGATGGGCGCCATCGCCCTCTTCGGCGAGAAATACGGCGACGAAGTGCGCGTCGTGAAGTTCGGCCCCAGCGTCGAGCTCTGCGGTGGCACACACATCAACAACACCGGACGCATCGGCATGATACGTATTGTGTCGGAGTCATCGGTCGCTGCCGGCGTGCGCCGTATCGAGGCCATCACCGGCAAGGCTGTCGAAGACACGCTCGACAACATGCAGGATATGATACGCAGCCTGAAGGAGATGTTCAACAATGCACCCAACCTCGTCAGCGCCATCAAGCACCAGCTCGAAGAAGACAGTTTCATCAAGCATCAGATTGCTGAATTCAAGAAGCAGCAGGAGCAGCAGATGAAGCAGAAGTACGCTGAGGGTGCCATCGACATCAACGGCATGCGTGTGATCAAGATCCATTGTCCGATGGAGCCTGACTCGATCAAGAACATCGCCTTCCAGTTGCGCCAGGAGAACCAGAACACCATCATCGTGGCCGGCACCAGCTACCAGACCAAGCCTCTGCTCACCGTGGCCATCAGCGACGATATCGTGAAGCAGGGCAATCTCAATGCCGGCCAATTGGTGAAAGGTGCTGCCAGACTCATCAGCGGTGGCGGCGGCGGACAGCCACACTTCGCCCAGGCAGGCGGCAAGAGCGAAGACGGACTGCCGGCAGCCATCGACTTCATCCTCGATGCGATCAGACAATAATATTTATCAATCAAAATGCGAAAAATCCTTACCCTTCTGTTCATCCTCTTCACATCGCACACTATCCTGTGGGCCGATACGAAGATCAAGTTCACTACCACCACACACGACTTCGGCACCATCCAAGAGAAAGACGGAGACGTCACGGCCAAGTTCGAATTCACCAATGCAGGTGACTCCCCCCTGCTCATCACCCGAGCCACGGCAACCTGCGGATGCACCACACCCGAGCATCCCAAGAAGCCGCTGCGCCCTGGCGAGAAGGGAGAGATTATCGTCACCTATCATGCCAAAGGTCGTCCCGGGCCTTTCGACAAGAGCATCATGGTCTATTCCAACGATGCGAAGAACGAGAAGGTGTTGCTCACCATCACCGGCAACGTCATCAGTTCCACCAGCGTGCGCGAGACGTTTACCGAGGAACTTGGTGGAGGACTTCGCGTCAAGACCCTTTCGCTCAACTTCTTCGACGTCTATCCAGGGCGCAACAATCGCACCCGCACCCTCGCTGTCTATAACGAGGGCGATACACCCATGACGCTCACCTACCGCAATGTGCCCAACCACATCCACATCGACTGCGACCCTGCCGTCATCGAGCCCAAACAACAAGGCCGCGTACTGGTGACCTTCGAGACCGAAAAGGCAAAGGACTGGGGCCCTCGCACTGACGCGTTTGAGATATTTGTCAAGGGACAGGAGACGCGTATGAAGAACAACCGCATCACGCTGCTGGCCGACATCTGGGAAGACTTCAGCAAACTCACCAAGGCACAGCGCCAGAATGCTCCTGAAATCGAGGTGTCAAACACCATCCTTGATTTCGAGAAGGGCAGTGGCAGCCGGACACGCGAGCTGACGGTTCGCAACACCGGCAAGGAAACGCTCCAGATACGCAAGGTACAGAATGACGATACCGAGGCGTTCCAAACCTCGATTGAAAAGACTGCATTGAAGCCTGGCGAAGCCACAAAGATACGCGTCACATTCAATCCGGCGAAGACCAACAAGCGCAGCATCAACCAGCATCTCACCATCATCAGCAACGACCCGAGCAATTCGCGCGTCATCGTAAATGTCCAGGCAGGGAAATAGTTTTCCGCCTAATCAAAGGCGGCAACAGGGGCATGTTGTGCTCTAAAAAATGCCAAATATAGGTTTCAAAGCAGACTTTTATAGCAAAATAATGAGCCTCGAAAGTTCATTATTTTGCTTTTTCTGTGCCTATTACATTTTAAAATTGTAAATTTGCAACGTAATTATATTTCACCAGTTACAAGAAACAATACAATATTTCGATTATCATTAAAAAATAAAAGCAATGACAACTTATTTGACTAACGACAAACTCGTGATTGTTGGTGCCGCCGGTATGATCGGTTCCAACATGGTACAGACCGCCCTCACCATGAGGCTTACTCCCAACATTTGCCTTTATGATGTTTACGCTCCAGGTCTTGAGGGCGTAGCCGAGGAAATGTTCCACTGCGGTTTCGAGGGTGCCAACATCACCTGGACCACCGACGTGAAGGAGGCTTTCACCGATGCCAAGTACATCATCTCTTCCGGTGGCGCTCCACGTAAGGCTGGCATGACCCGCGAGGACCTCCTGAAGGGCAATTGCGAGATCGCACGCGGTCTTGGCGAGGACATCCAGGAATATTGCCCCGATGTAAAACATGTTGTTATCATCTTCAACCCAGCTGACCTCACCGGTCTTGTAACTCTTCTCTATTCCGGCTTGAAGCCCACTCAGGTCACCACCCTTGCTGCCCTTGATTCAACCCGTCTGCAGAGTGCACTGGCCAAGAAGTTCCGCGTACTCCAGTCCAGCATCAGCGGTTGCCGCACCTTCGGTGGCCACGGCGAGCAGATGGCAGTATTCGGCAGCCAGGTGAAGGTTGGCGATCGCACCCTTTCCGATATCGTCGGCACACCCGAGTTCCCGAATGAGGAGTGGCAAGAGATGAAGAAGGCTGTCACCAAGGGTGGCGCCAAGATCATCGAGCTCCGTGGCCGCAGCTCATTCCAGAGCCCCTCGTATTGCGCTGTCGAGATGATTCGTTCGGTGATGGGCGGCGAACCATTCCGTTGGCCTGCCGGCACCTATTGCAACGATGCCAAGTACAACCACATCATGATGGCCATGGACACCACCATGGACGAGCGTGGCTGCACCTACGTATGCCCAGTTGGCACTCCTGAGGAGATGGCCAGCCTCGATGCCTCTTACGAACATCTCTGCAAGATGCGTGACGAGCTCGTGACCCTCGATATTGTTCCTCCGATCACCGAGTGGAACAAGATCAATCCCAACCTCTAATCCCCTTTCGGATTTCAATATGCCCCCGCTTCAGATTCTGTGGCGGGGGTTGTTTTCTTAACCCTCTTTACCCTCCCCTTATGCGCCTCATCAACCGTATTCATCCGTTTATCCTCGCGTTGCTCCCCTCCTGTCTTCTCGCGGGGAACGACACGATGTCGTCCTGTCTCGACAGCAAGACTTTCGCTTCCCATTGGACCATCGAAAGCGAGTCACCCGACTACCGCATCACGTTCCTCGGTGACACGCTCGAAGTGATCGCGCCCAAAGGGATGACAATATGGCGCAATGAAAGGATGGAGGGGCAGACGGTCATCGAATATGATGCGTGCCTCATGGACGAGGGCAGGGCAGAAGACCGCGTGAGCGACCTCAACTGCTTCTGGATGGCATCCGACCCGGCGGTGAAGGATGGTTCGGTGTTCACAAGGCTCAAGCAAAGACAGGGTGTCTTCAAGAATTGCTACACCATGCAGCTATATTATTTAGGCTATGGCGGCAACTATAACAAGACAACCCGCTTTCGCCGATATCAAGGGGAAGAAAGCCCGCACCCCGTCCCGGAAATCCTTCAGGAATATACCGATGAGGCTCATCTGAATATACCGAACAAGTGGCGCCATATCCGTATCGAAGCCAACGGTATCCGCATCCGTTACTTCATCGACGGAGAGTGTCTTGTGGATTTCCGCGACCCAAGTCCTTTGACAAGCGGTTGGTTCGGAGGGCGGACCACCTGGAGCCGCTTGCGCCTCGCCAATTTCTCATGCCGCACAGAGCCTCTATCCGAAGAACCCTCCACCGGCATCACCTTGCACTGGATCGAGCGTCCCGTTGACGACACGATAGCCGTTCGTTTCGGCGTTCCGTTCGAAAGGGGGAAAGTGCAGCCTGACGACCAGTTCAACCTCAACGGACAATACATCGAATGCTATCCGCTGGCCTATTGGCCCGATGGCTCGCTGAAATGGGCGGGCTTTGCAGGCCTTGCCGCCAATGCAGAGAGCTATTCCCTGCGACAACTGTCGGCCAACGAAATCAAGGCAAGGAAAAGAGCCAGGCAGAAGGATGTCACCCAATATGGACTGGAGATTCGCAAAACGGCAGACCAATATATCGTCCGAAACGGAGACAATCTCATCTTCCTGCCCACCACTCCCGGAGCGACCTGTTTGCTCGACAGTCTGCAATACAAGGGCATCCTGTCGTACCAGCGTCTGCGCGTCTGTGCTGACGAGAAGGATGGCCGGATGGATAGTCTCTGCATCGAGCGCCAGAGTGACCGGCAGATGGTGGTAAAATGCTGCGGAACGGCCGATGGTCTCCCTTATGTCGTGCGACTCTATATCAATGCGGGAAGCCCTATTCTGCGCGTGGTCCATTCCCTTGTATATAATCGCGACGAAAAGCAGGTTCCGCCCCAAAGCCTTTGCATCCGTGCAGACGTTCCCCTGAAGCAGCAGGCCTACAATCGCCATGTGGCCTTCACGCTCGACGATGGCAAGTTGTGGCACGAACCCGTGCAGCCGGTCACAGGTCGTCGCAGCCTTTCGCTCGACGGCAACGGACGAGGGCCCGAGGAATTGTATCACCAGCAGATGCTCGGCAAGCCCCTGCCCGAACCCGAAGCCTTCGATACACGAAATCAAGCCTACCTCAAGGATTGGGCGACATGGGACCGCTACCGCCTCTCGCAACTCCTCGATGAAGGCTTCTCGATTCGCAAGAGCGCCAAACCATCTCCATTGACGCCATGGATAGGCACACTGACCGGTCGTCGCAGCACGGGAGGATGTTTCATCGGAGAGGCCGGCCATGGACTTGCCATGGCCATGCACGACTTCTGGCAGAGCTATCCTTCTACGCTCCTCATCGAAGGGGCCACACAAGCTCTTGCGACTGTCTCGCTCTATCTTTGGAGTCCCGAAGCCGAACCGATGGATATGCGTCATTACGATGTCGAGGCCCATGGCCTTGATGCATCGTATGAAGATATCCAGGAAGGCATGAGCACGCCCGAAGGGATTGGACGCACCTCTGTCGTGAAGTTGTGTCCCACCTTGGGATACTCGGGAGACGAGACGCTCACTTCCCTCTTCCATACCCTTACCCAGGAACCGCAGCTTGTCTGCACACCCCAATATCTCCATGCACAACGTGCCTTTGGCGTATGGAGTCTTCCCGACCCGATGTACGAAGATATCGAGCAGCAGTTGACCTATTGGTCCGACTTTTATGTGGGTGAAGTGGAGCGACGCCACTGGTATGGCTTCTGGAATTACGGCGACGTGATGCACGCCTTCGACAACGAGCGTCAGGAATGGCGTTACGACATCGGCGGCTTTGCCTGGGACAATACGGAGCTGGCTTCGAACATGATGCTTTGGTATAACTTCCTGCGCACCGGTCGTGCCGACCTATGGCGACTGGCTGTAGCGATGACACGCCACACCAGCGAGGTGGATGTCTATCACGACGGTCCGTTCAAGGGCCTCGGCTCGCGTCATAACGTCAGTCACTGGGGCTGCGGGTCGAAAGAAGCACGTATCAGCCAAGCGCTATGGAATCGCTTCTATTATTATTTAAGTGGAGGCGACGAGCGTCTGGGCGAACTCATGTCGGCCCAGCGTGACCTCGACACGCTACTCTACCGCATCGACCCGATGCGTCTGGCCGAACCGCGTGGCATGTATCCCTGCACTGCCCCTGCCCGACTGCGTATCGGCCCCGACTGGATAGCATACGCCGCCAACTGGATGACCGAATATGAACGCACACGGAATACGCACTACTGGCAGAAGATGCTCACCGGCATGGAAAGTATCAGTCAGTTGCCCCTGGGAATATTCAGTGGATCGAAAGCTTTGGGCTACGACCCGGCCACCGGGCGACTGAGTTGGGAAGGAGACCCGAAGATGGAAAACACCAACCATCTGCTTTCCCTGATGGGCGGCTCCGAATTCATGGGCGAGCTCCTGCTCATCGACGAGGTGCCCGATGCTTGGCGAAAGACCTGGCTCAACTACTGCGCCGAGTATCGTCAGCGCGCCATCAAAGGCAAACGCAACGGTTATCCGATGGCACGTCTGGCCGCGTATGCCCATTGGCGCTCAGCACTTGAACCAACGACAGTTCCCCGTGCCGAACTCTATCAGAACACGATGGAGGAATACGAACGAGGCATACAGTCGCCCACACAGTTCTCGACCAATGGCATATCCACATGGGCTCTCGATGCCATCTATATGCTCGAAGTTTGTCCACCCCCACTCCAAAGAAAGCCGTAAATCATCCTCAAAAACAGTAAGAATAGTGGAAAAATCTCCAAAAATGGAGGCCAACAGCCACTTTTTGCATCAAAAGTGAATACGTTAAGGATTTTTTTCGTACCTTTGCCACATGAACGAAGAAGAAAAGCAAAAGTTCAAGCAAGCGATTGACGAAGCCTTGAAGGTTCTCTACCGAGGAGGCGTCATCCTTTATCCCACCGATACCGTGTGGGGGCTCGGGTGTGATGCCACCAACAGCGAGGCCGTCCGAAGAATCTTCGAGATCAAGCGCCGCGCCGATTCGAAAGCCATGCTCTCGCTGGTCGATGCCGTGGGTCGTGTTGATTACTATTTCTCGCGCGTCCCCGAGATAGCCTGGGACCTCTGGGAAGTGGCCGACAAGCCCTTGACCCTCATCCTGCCGCGTGCACGCAACGTGGCACCCGAACTCATTGCCGACGATGGCACCATGGGTATGCGTATCACCAATGAACCCGTCAGTCATACCTTGTGCGCTCGCCTCAAGCGACCTCTGGTGAGCACCAGCGCCAATATCAGTGGACAGCCTACCGCGCGATGCTTTGCCGACATCAGCGACGAAATCAAGCAGGCTGTTGACTATATCATCCCTCTTCGTCAAAACGAAACGAGCAATCCTGCACCTTCCGGCATCATCAAGGTGGGCGATGGTGGCGAAATCAAGGTGATCAGGTAACAAGGCTCGAAACCACGAAGCTCCCGAAGAATCCGGAGCATTCGAAGAATCCGATAATACAAGTGAATCAAAACGCACAACGCATCAAGTATATCGTAGGCGACCTGCTGGCTACTGCAGCCGGCTGGTTGAGCTTCTATATTTATCGTTTTGACATCACTGGATTCCTGACCGTTCCCACGCTGCGCGAATATCTTACGTTGCCGCAGGTTGAGCTCAACCTCCTGCTTGGTCCGTTGGCATGGCTTGCCCTCTACGCCTTCTCGGGATACTATCAGAATCCCTATTTCAAGTCGCAGACCGACGAACTGCAAGTGACTTTCTGGTCCATCGTCTTCGGCACGCTGGTGGCATTCTTCGCCATGGTTATCGACGATGTGCCTTTCATCAACGATGAAGATATCGCCGTACTGAAGATTGTCCACATTTCGCCCAAGACGTATCTTCAGATTCTGCTGACGCTGTTCGGCTGCATCTTTGTTCCGGTCTATCTGGTGCGCTATTTCATCACGCATCACGTCAACGGGCAGATCCAAAGCGGCAAACTCGGACTTCGAACCTTGCTCATCGGCGAAGGCAAGGCGTCCCAGTTGCTGCAACGCGAACTCAAGGCTGAAAAACGACAGAACGGCTACCTTATCATCAAGACAGTACCCGAAACAGCCAGCTTCGAGGAGATTCGCAACGTGGTTGACGAAAACCATATTGAAGCGTTCCTCCTCGCTCCCGACAAGCACGACGCCCGCATCATCAATCATCGGGTCTATGAGCTCTTGCCCCTTGAGCTGCCTATCCGCATGAAAGCCAGCAACGAGGAGATTCTCAACGGACAGGTCCACACCGATTCGCTGACCACGCTGCCCATGATTCAATACAGCACCGATCTGCTCAGTCCGTTTAAGCGCAACCTCAAGCGCTTGGCCGACGTTGTCAGCTCCGCCTTGGCGCTTATCCTCCTTTTGCCGCTCTTTCTCATCGTGGCCATCATCATCCGTCATGACTCCCCGGGTTCCGTGTTCTTCAGCCAGGAACGCATCGGACGATCCGGAAAACCTTTCAATATCTACAAGTTCCGCTCCATGCGTACCGATGCTGAAAAAGACGGCCCGCGCCTCTCTTCGACCATGGACCGACGCATAACCAAGGTGGGACGCTATCTGCGCAAGTATCGCATCGACGAACTGCCGCAATTCTGGAACGTACTGAAGGGCGACATGAGTCTCGTAGGCCCCCGTCCCGAGCGCGACTACTATATCCGCCAGATCATGGATATAGCTCCCTATTATTCGAAACTATTGCAAGTACGTCCCGGCATCACCTCATGGGGTATGGTCAAATACGGCTATGCATCCACCATCTTCCAGATGGTCGAACGCATGCGCTATGACCTCATGTATGTCAACAACTGCTCCATTGCCGTCGATCTCAAGATCCTGGGCTACACCGTTCGTACTGTTCTCACGGGGAAGGGGATATAATATACATCATGTTTGGATTATTGCATAGACTGGTCGAACGTATCGTTACTTGGCGAGAGAGGCATCTCACCGAGCAACAGTTCGTGCTCGTTCTCGCTTTCTTCACAGGACTGGCGGGAGCTGTCGCTGCAATAGTTCTAAAATGGCTCATCCACACCTTCCAGCACCTTCTCACAATGTATTTCGTGGTCGATGGCGCCAACTACCTTTACCTGCTCTATCCTGTGGTCGGCATCCTCATAGCAGGACTTTTTGTTCGGTATCTCGTGCGTGATGACATCGGACACGGTGTGACCAAGATCCTCTATGCCATCTCGCAGCGCAAGTCGATCATCAAGGCGCACAACATGTACACCTCGGTTATCGCCTCGTCGGTAACCATCGGCTTTGGCGGATCAGTAGGTGCCGAGGCGCCTATCGTCCTCACGGGTTCTGCCATAGGTTCCAATCTGGGACGACTCTTCCGCATGGACCAGCACACACTGATGATTCTGTTGGGTTGCGGCGCAACTGCAGGCATCGCCGGAATCTTCAAGGCTCCTATCGCCGGACTGCTGTTCACTGTTGAAGTATTGATGCTCGACCTCACCGCCTATTCCATCATGCCCCTGCTAATCTCGGCAGTGACAGCAGCATCAGTAGCCTATATCGTCGAAGGTTCGCGCGCACTCTTCTACTTCACCGAGACGATGGACTTCTCCATCGAGCGTCTTCCTTACGTCATCTTGCTCGGCATCTTCTGCGGCTTCACATCGCTCTATTTCACCCGCACCACGTTCGTTGCCGAAGACTTTTTCAAAAGAATCAAAAACCCTTGGCAGAAATGGATCATCGGCGGACTCTTCCTCAGCATCGTCATCTTCCTCTTCCCCCCACTCTATGGCGAAGGCTATGACGCGATCCAATATATCTACAACGGACAGTATCACCAAATC
>JAFZTS010000010.1 GCA_017618715.1 Bacteroidales bacterium | reverse complement strand
TTGCTTTCATTTTGCTAATTGGGTGCAAAGATAGACATTTGAATGCAATTTCAAATCCTCCGGTTGATATTTCGGCCTATTTTCTTTTGGATATTAAGTATTTACAAAGTCAATTTTCCAACTTTTGTTGGACAGTAGTGTTTGATATTATAGAATCAGTTGGATGACTTGAGTTTATCCAGATTCTTTTTTGCGGTACTGTTTCCTTGTGCAGCCGCTTTCTCGTACCAGAAGATTGCCTTGTCTTTGTCGGCCGTAACACCTTGTCCGTAGAGGTAACAACTACCGAGATGTGCTTGGGCGCTGGCGTTGCCTTTGTCGGCGGCTTTCTGATACCATTCGACTGCGGCTGAGTAGTTTTGAGCGGTTCCATGGCCAAGCAGATAGCAACTTCCCAAATTATCCTGGGCGGTGACATCTCCCTTGCCAGCTGCTTTCTTGAACCATTCGAAAGCCTGCTTGTAGTTTTGACCGACGCCTGTGCCGGTATAATAGCAACTGCCTAAATGGCTTTGTGCACTGGCTAACCCTTGCTTGGCTGCACTTTGGAAATAGATGACGGCTTGTTTGGGATCTTTTTTGACACCATCGCCAAACAGATATTTTACGCCAAGGTTGTCAAGTTCGGTTGGATCGCCATTTACCGTAGGTATAGCTTCCTCGGAGGTCTTGCCTTGTGAGGGTTGCGAGCTTGATGAAGTTTTCGAAGTTGCGGCGGGTTGTGTAGATGCCGGCTTCGTGGTTGATGAGGGTTGAGGCTGATTGTTTGTGGTAACCTCTTTCTCTGCAGGCGCTGTGTTCTGGGGTTCAGCCGGTGCTGTGGTAGGCGCATTGTCCGAAACGGGTTCGGTGGCGACGACTACTGGAGGTGTAGATGGCTTTTCGGTATTGCTTTTTGGCCAGAACGCTATCGCTGATATAGCACCTACGATGGCTGCGATAATGGCTATATGAATTGGCTTGAGCTTGGGTTTCGTCGGTTCAACTGGAGGTGATACGGGTTCCGGTTTCTTCTCCTCTACTTTAGGAGTGGGTTTCACTTCGACCTTGGGTGTTGGTTTCTCCTCCACTTTAGGAGTGGGTTTCACTTCGACCTTGGGTGTTGGTTTCTCTTCTACTTTAAGCGTGGGTTTCACTTCGACCTTGGGTGTCGGATTCTCCTCTACCTTTGGCGTGGGTTTCACTTCGACCTTGGGTGTTGGCTTCTCCTCCACCTTTGACGTTGGTTTCTCTTCGACCTTGGGTGTTGGCTTCTCCTCCACTTTTGGCGCCGGTTTCTCTTCCGCCTTCGGGGCAGGCTTCACCTCGGGGACTTCCTTTTTCTTCAGCCATTTGGTGATATTGCGAAAGAATTTATCCCGCTGATCCTTATTGTTATTATCGATACAGTCGATGCCGCTGCAATTGAACGCCAGCCAATCGCAATCGGAGACCATGGTGCCATCGAGACTGAGGGGGATGACACGTTTTTTGCGGTCTAAGGCAAATTTCACTTCCCTTTCGGTCCACGAAGGGGTATTGTAATCGGGTTGACCCGTCTTCGGATCGATGAGGGGAGCAATCGAATTGCTTGTCATCATGAAGACGAGGATTTCGCAATCCTTGATGGCACGGATGATGACGCGCTCGAACTGGTCGCCGCTTTCTATCCCTTCCATGTCTATCCAGCAATCGGCGCCTGTTCGCTGCTTGATTTCCTCAACGATGGGAAGAACAATCTGCTTATCTATACGTTTGTAACTGATGAATATCTTTTCGCCCATAATGAAAACTGATTTAATGGCAATAGTGGTTATTCGCCTTTAGTTATCTTAAATCCCAATTTGGTGATAAGACGGAGTGTTTCGAAAGCTGTGTTCAAATCGTAGGCCTTCTCTTCGTCGCTCAGTTCGTCATAATCGACCAGACAGGGTGTCTGTTTCTTGTCGTCGTTGCGTTTCTTGCTATAGGTCCAGCCTTCCTTGATACGCGATTGGGCCCAGACCTCATGCACATTGCGTGCAATTACGTCGGCCAAGGCCATCAATTCGGCAGGAAGTTCGACACCCGAGGTGTCGATTGGCTGGGGAACGTACTTATTATTTTTCATCCTTTTCAATTTTGAGGGTTGTAATGACTACGGCAAAATCAAATAACTTGGTGTAGTAGGACAGATTGCTCCAATCGTCCAAGCAACGATGCTTACGGAGCAGTGAGCGCAATTGCCTCGGCACTTCGGCATCGCGTTGGAACCCTTGGATCTCATGACTTGCATTCCAGCGCACATGTTCAAGCACGGCAATATTGTGGATCAAGGTGTCAAGATAATCGTCATCGGTTAGATGCTTGAGGACGGTGTCGGATGTCAATGATTCCGGCAATGCCTCGAAGAGGTCCTGAATGGTATATTGATGTCCGTCGTTTCGCAAGGGAGCCTTGCTGAGGGCTCGTTGGATAATAGAGATTTTCGTGCGACGATGATACTCGTTGCTGATGTCCTGCGACTCCATGCGAAGGAATTCAAGGATGGAGGCGAGCGAGCCGTCGGCTACAGCATTTGCGCGACGTTGTGACCATGTGATTTGGTCGTCAGAAAGTTGCGCGGTTGCTTTCTGATATGCGTTGTAATACTGTTCGGCACGTATCCTTTCATTCCTCTTGGTGATATTCTCGTAGGTAAAGATCTTGTCGGCCGTTCCAAGTGGGATGAGTTCCACATTCCCATAATCGTTCAACTTGCGGTAAGTCTCGGCCATCAAATGAAGCTCGCTTGAACTGTTGGACGTTGCGCAAATGAATATCCTTAGTGGGAACTGAGGCTGTTTGGGACGATGCCTAACGGCGAGGTTATAGATTTCGTTAGCCAGCGTGGTTTGCGCTTCGGCATCGCCTGCCGAAATCAAGATGAACTGCAGCGAGGCAATGTGGTTGTCAAGCCAGTTCCAGAACTCCGTGCTTCCCTCCTTCTGCTGCATCAACTTGGCACGCACATTGGGTTCGCGCTTGTCTTCGGTGTTTTCGAGTTCGGGGATTCGGGTATATAGGCTACCTTCCAGATCCTTCATCTTGCTATCGACGACATAGCATTCGAAGTCGCTGCGTCGTTCCTCGTTATTGACGAAGGCTCCGTATTCATAAAGATAACGCACGGCCTCCTCACCCGTATCGCCCATGCCGATGACAAGGGAGCGGAGTGTGGATGTGCAGCAGCCTTTCTCGTCGAAATCTACAAGGTCGGTGAGAAGTCCAGCCGGTTCGTTCTTCAGTTGGTCGATGGTCAACTGTGCCGAATCGACGGTTTCGATGCGTATATCGTCGAACTGCAGCAATTGACTCATGCTGTTACGTCGTTGGTGGGAATAGATAACGTATTTGCTCTTGCAGCTTTTGTCGAGCATGTCGGTAAGGCGTTTCGCACCCGTAATGTTCGCCTTCTCGTTGTCTGTAAGGAAGAAGAATTCCACCTGCGACGCTTCCCCGATGAGTCGCTCCAAGTTACTTAGCGCAATAGCGGAAAGTGAATTGCAGTCATCGGACAAATCCTCCAGCTTCGTCGAGGCGATGGTGATCAGGGCAGGGAGCTCACGCCGGTCGGCAGCGGCTACAGCCTCAAAAGCTTCGTGCCTGTGCGTGAAGAACGAGACGAAGTTTCCGAAACCGAAAGTGGTGCGCGACGTGGAAATGTCGTTTTCAGCCGTATCGACAAAGACGATGAGGGGTTTTGAAGTTGTCGAGCCTTGAGTTTGTGACGTCTTGAGGTCGATAGTTTTGGCTACTTGTACGGAGGCTGGATTGATGCCGAGGAATACGTATAGAGGACTGTCGATGCAATGGGCAAAGCGCATTCGGATAGATGCCTTGACACGTTCGCCAAGTAGGCTGATAATCAATTGGGCCGAAACCAGGAAACCAGACAATCGTGCCAACGTTAGCAAACCCATGAATAAGCCACTACGGCAAAGCGCCAACGAGATTTCCGAAACGCTGTCGGCAAGCAGGAAGATTTTGCAGGCAGAAAGGGCGGGACGGAACAGGCTAGTGAGTAGTGAGCGTTGTGTGCCGCTCGAATAGCTTCCGATGAAATAGATTAGGAAGGCAAAGCACCACGTACACAATGCCCATAATGCCAGTTTTTGTTTGTCGAGGTTCTTCTTTTCAGAGTATGACGCGGCTTTTCTGGATTCGAAGACCTTCTCCCATGTAAAAATATAGGCAATAACTGTAAAAAGCAGGAAGGCGCTGCACACTACCCAGAAGAATGTATCGACAGGATTGTCACCCCGCATAACCTCGGGGAAGGACGGGATGGGTTGGGTAAGGTTGAGGAAGGCACTCGCTATAACTGCTGCCACGAGAATGATCTTCGGCCATGGGCTCGAGTTGCTACCCGACATTCGTACAAAGCTATAGACCAATACGATCAAGATTCCTACGCCAAGAAATGTAAGGCAGATGGGTACATAATAATCCAGACCAAGAGGAACGACAAGCAGCAGGATTGCAAGGCAGGCAATGATGGACAGATGCACACCCCGATGCAGCTTCAGTTTGCTTCTGAACTTTGGGAACATAAGCAGACAGCTAATTGCCAATAGTCCTAGGAGTAAGATCTTGAGCGCAAGGCTTTCGGACGAAAACATCGAGGGCATCCAGCTTTCGGATGCGCGATTGCAGAGGTTGATGAATTGATTGGCCCCTTGCGTAGTTCCTACATTGGAAAAATATACATCACGCAACATACGCAAAGTTTCGGCTTGCTGCAGCGAGTCGGAACCAGCGAGTAACGAATCCAAGGGATAAGGGTAGTTGCCATAAGGGGCATCAGACCATATATCAGGTGCGGGCATAAGTTGAGGTGTCGTGGTTTTTGGGTTTTGAGGTGTGCAAAAATATAGATAATATTTGACATGACAAAATTTTTATTCACAAATTTACGTTTTTCGACCGAAATACTTTGTGGTTTGAAGTATTTTACTTAACTTTGCGGCGTAGATATTTATAATTTCAATTTTCAATAAATAATTCACAATTAAACCAACACTAACCCAAATGAAAAAGACAATTCTATTGACACTTTCCTTGGCTGTGATTGCAACTGCTTGTAACAAGCAGCAAACGACGAATCCGGCTATACCACGTGATGCAGCGCTCGAAGCACAGATTGAGAAGAAACTTGCTACGATGACGCTCGATGAAAAGATTGGTCAGATGCTCGAATTGAACCTCGACGTATTGGGTGGCATGCGTTTCGAGAATGCAAAAGTCGATCGCGAGAAGCTTCGCCGTACGTTGTTGCAGTTTGGGCAGGATGCCAAGGCTGTTGATGAAATGGTCAAGCTTAGTGACGAAGAGATCATGCAGAAAATCGGCGGCTATGGCATCGACATCTACACGCACGACACCAAGCGCTCGTGGGAACTCAACGAGACTGTGCTCGACACCACCATCAGCAAGTGGAAGGTGGGCTCGGTGCTCAATGCCCCTGGCAAGGCAGGTACCATAGAGCAATGGCAGCGCTGGATTCCGCAGATTCAGGAGAAGTCGATGGAGTACCTCGGCATCCCCGACATCTATGGTCTTGACAACAACCACGGCGTGACCTATGTGCAGGGCGGTACCCTCTTCCCCCAGCCTATCAACCTGGGCGCTTCGTTCAATATCGCTTTGGCCAAGGAGATGGCCGAAATTACCGCCTACGAAAGCCGTGCTGCCAATTGTCCTTGGGTTTATAATCCTGTGCTTGACCTTGGTCGTGACCCGCGCTGGTCGCGTATCTGGGAAAGCTTTGGCGAGGATGCCATCGTCAATTCGCGTATGGTTGAGGCCGAGATTGCTGGCTATCAGGGCGACGACCCCAATCACCTCGGCAAGTATCATGTGGCAACGAGCGTGAAGCATTACTTCGCTTACGGTGCTCCCTTTACCGGCAAGGACCGTACTCCGGCTTACCTCTCCCCTGCCATGCTTCGTGAGAAGTATTTCGAGCCCTTCAAGAATGCCATCAAGGCGGGTGCCTTGACCATCATGGTGAACTCGGCATCGATCAATGGCGTGCCTGTTCATGCCAGCTACAAGTATCTTACCCAATGGTTGAAGGAAGACTTACAATGGGACGGTATGATCGTGACCGACTGGGCTGACATCAACAACCTCCATCAGCGCGAGAAGGTTGCCACCGACAAGAAGGATGCTATCCGCATCGCCATCAACGCTGGTATCGATATGAGCATGGACCCCTATAGCGTGGAGTTCTGCGTCCTGCTTAAAGAATTGGTTGAGGAAGGTAAGGTGCCTATGTCGCGTATCGACGATGCTGCCCGTCGCGTGCTTCGCGTGAAGTATCGTCTAGGACTGTTCGAGAATCCCAACACCGGTGGCGAAGGCTATGAGAAGTTCGGCTGTGACGAGTTTGCTGAGAAGGCTCTGCGTTCGGCTGAAGAAGGTGAAATTCTGCTCAAGAACGAAGACGGCATCCTTCCACTCAAGAAGGGTGTGCGTATTCTGCTCACTGGTCCCAATGCCAACCAGATGCGTTGCCTCAATGGCGGATGGAGTTATACCTGGCAGGGTTCGAATATCGAGGAAATGGCCGAGAAGTACAATACCATCTATGAGGCATTCTGCAACAAGTTCGGTGCGAAGAACGTCGTCCTCGAGAAGGGTGTCGAATACAACGAGGCTGGTGCCTACTATGCTGAACTTCCACCACGCATTGAGAAGGCTGTAGCTGCTGCACGTGGCGTTGATGTCATCGTGGCTTGCATCGGCGAAAACAGTTATTGCGAAACTCCTGGCAATCTTACCGACCTTTGGTTGAGCGAGAACCAGCGCAACCTTGTGAAAGCTTTGGCAAAGACTGGCAAGCCGATCATCCTTGTGTTGAACGAAGGCCGTCCACGCCTGGTGGCTGACATTGAGCCATTGGCAAAGGGTGTGATTGACATTCTGCTCCCAGGAAACTATGGTGCTGATGCTCTTGCTAACCTGATGTCTGGTGATGCCAACTTCTCGGCAAAACTTCCTTACACTTATCCGCGTGAAATTAATTCGCTTGCCAATTACGACTATAAGGTGAGCGAAGAGGTGGGAACCATGGCAGGTGCCTACAACTACGATGCTAAGGTGTCGCTGCAATGGCCATTCGGTTATGGTTTGAGCTACACTACGTTCGAGTACAACAACCTGAAGGTGGATAAGACTGACTTCAACGAGAACGATGTGCTCACTGTCACGGTCGATGTGAAGAATACGGGATCGGTGGCTGGCAAGGAGCCTGTCCTCCTCTACTCAAGCGATGTGATGGCAAGCATCGTGCCTGATAACAAGCGCCTCCGTTGCTTCGACAAGGTGGATCTGAATCCAGGAGAGACTGCCACTGTAACCTTCAAACTCCCTGCCAAGGACCTTGCTTTCGTCAATGATGATGGCAAGTGGACACTCGAAGCTGGTGAGTTTATCCTCAAGGTGGGCATGCAGACCCAGAGCGTCAACTGCACTTCCACCAAGATTTGGGACGAACCGAACATTTAAGTTAAGAATTATCTAAGTTATCGGAGTATTCCGAGTAATCAGAATACTCTGAGTACTCCGATAATACTATTTATTTATCAATGAAAAGAAATCTAATTCTCGTCCTGTTGGGACTCGTTTCCCTCACGCTTATGGTGATGTGTATCACCATAGTATCTGTCAATAAAACGGGCAGAGCCAATGATAATAACGCCTCAATGCTTTCAACCTCTTCCAACACGCTGCAGCCCTTCGACGTGATGGAGGATTTTGAGTGCAACCCGTTCAAGATCTTTGGAAACCAGTTGCTGCTCTGTGCGGGCGATTCGAAAAAGAGCAATGCGATGACCATCGGTTGGGGTGCCATGGGCAACATTTGGGGAATGCAACGCCCTGTGGTGACGGTTTATGTGGCACCTGGTCGCTATACTTGGGAATTTATGGAGAACTATCGTTATTTCACTGTGATGCACTTTCCCGATATGAAAGTCTATGACTATATGGGACGCAATAGTGGACGCGATGGCGACAAGGCCGCTGCGCTCGGCTTGCATGTGGCATATACGAAAAACGGTACTCCTTATTACGAGGAGGCAGATATGGTGCTTGAGTGCGCCATCATGTACGGCGGTCAGTTCCAGCCAAGTCTTTTCCGAAACGATGTGCCACGCGAGATGTATGCCAACTTCCCCGCAGGTGTTCACTATCAGTATGTCGGCGATGTGGTCGGCGCTTGGAAGAAGTAAGAGACTTTTTATGCGATTATAGTCACTATATTAACTATAGTAACTATATTGGTTATTGAGAAAATAAATGAAAAGTAAACTCACTATTCTTTTTGCGCTTTGCCTTTTTGCATCAGCTCAAGCCAGAGTTGATATTCAGCAGGTGGGCGGATGGTTCGAATCGGGCTACGTGACATGGACGGGCCCGAGCGATGCGGTGAACTACGAAGTTTATGTGAAGGCGAAGGCGGCAGAGGACTGGACGCAACTCGATAAGGAGCTTGTGCGCCAATATCCCTCCTTTTATCGTGCCGATGCCGTGGGATTGGCTGAAGGAGAGTATCAGTTCATGATTGTTCCTGTTGGATCGATGAGCGATAAGGCCAGTGTAGTTACCGAACCCTTTATGGTCGCTGCTCATGATCGTTCAGGCTTTGCACATGTGGGGATGAATGAGGGGATTGGTGCTTACAAGAATGATGGCACGTTGAAGGAAGGCGCCAAGGTAATCTATGTTTGGGCAGACAATGCGAAGACAGTGAGCACCGATGTCAAGACGGCAACTTCGAAATATACCACAGCTACAGGTTTGCAGGATATCATCTACTATTACCAGAAGGGCTACGAGACTACGCCTCTTGTCATTCGTGTGATTGGAACCGTCAAGGCCGAAGATATGGATCGCTTCGACTCTTCGAGCGAAGGCCTGCAGGTGAAGGGCAAGAATGAATACAGCGATATGCCCATCACTATCGAGGGTGTTGGCGACGATGCTGCGTTCCATGGCTTCGGTATGCTGGTACGCAATTGTCATGGCACGGAGGTTCGAAACCTCGGTATCATGTGGTGCATGGATGATGCCATCTCGCTCGACACGGGCAATTCCAACGTCTGGATACACAACAACGACTTCTTCTACGGCAAGCCGGGCAGCGATGCCGATCAGGCAAAAGGCGATGGCACCGTGGATATCAAGGGTGAATCGAAGAACATCACCGTTTCCTACAATCATTTCTTCGATACTGGCAAGTCGAGCCTCGGCGGCATGAAGAGCGAAACGACGGCCTGCTGGCACACCTATCATCACAATTGGTTCGATCATAGCGACTCCCGTCATCCTCGTATTCGCACCATGTTCTTCCATGTCTATAACAACTATTTCGATGGCGTGTCGAAGTACGGTGTGGGCATGACGATGGGCGGTTCGGCCTTTGTCGAAAACAACTATTTCCGCAATTGTAAGTACCCGATGCTCATTTCGAAGCAGGGAACCGATGCGGAAGGAAGTGGTACGTTTTCGGGAGAGAATGGCGGTGTAATCAAGGCCTTCAACAACGAGATCGTCAATCCCCGAAAAGTTCAGTACTACGATGGCAGCCAAACTAACGGGCGATGGGATGCTGTGCTCGCCTCCAATCGAGAAGAAGAAGTCAATGCCAAAGCTTATACGGGAGGTTCTTCCTATAACAATGAGGCTGATGCGTCAGCACGTACCACCTATATCGAAAATAAGATGGACGCTCCTGCTGATGTCCCCGCCATTGTTCGTGGAACGTTGGGTGCTGGTCGCATGAATCATGGGGATTTCAAGTGGACGTTCCGTAACTCGAAGCAGGATGAGAACTACGATGTTATCGCAGATCTAAAGACAGCTTTGCTCAATTACCAAAGCACGTTGGTGGGCTTTGCCGATGGTACAACTATTCGCAATGGTGGCGCAGCTGAGAATGTCAATGGTGGCGATGGTGTAGGCATGGATCAAGCCGATAATGATGCATACGTTCCCTCATGGGCAGGAGGTGGAGGCACTACCCCACCCGCTGAAGGTGAAGCTTATATCGCCAGCGACAAGGGAGACGGCACTTACGATTACTTCTGGTTCAATGCCGACAATGAAGAGACTGTAAATGCTTACTTGTCGTCGGGTATTATCATGTTGGATGCCGACAGCAAATTCCAAACCACTTCGAACGTAGCAGGTAGTGACGGCACGGTCTATTCCGATAAGGTGGGTTCCATTCAACTTGCCAAAGGCACGGGCACGATGACCGTCTATTGTCCCGATGGCATCACTTCGGTCGATTATTACCTGGCGCGTACAGGTTCGTTCAAGGGCAAGTTGCTCGTAAGTGACGATGGCACTAACTTCACGGAGTTTACCGAATACAGCGGTAGCAAGGGCGTATTGCAGTTCAGTATCATGTTCGAAACGCCTTCAAAGTATGTGCAACTTACCAACACAGCTACTGGCTCCCTTCATGTGCAAGGCATCATCGTCATGCGAGTGAAGGGCGACGATGCGATACAAAAGGTTCATGTTGACTCCTCCCCCGATGGCATTGCTTATGATCTGATGGGAAGGAGGGTTCGTCCTGAGCAGCGCGGAGTGCATGTTAGCAACGGGCGCTTGTTACTCGTGAAGTGATGTTTATAGTCTTTTCGCTGTGCAAATAAAACTGACTCCATGCGCCTTGCAGAGTATGGCCAAAGGGAGGAAGATACGATGGTCGTATCGATAGAGAGTAATCACATTTTCACAGAGACTCAAACCATCGTTCAAGGCCAACGATATGGAATCATATTTCTTTTCTTTGAAAATCACGTCGAGCTGCCACCTATAATCAATTCTGTAAATAGGCAATCGATACTCCCAATATGCATGTCTTTGGGCATTGTATTCAATCCTCTCAATATCCTTCCATTCGATGTCATTGAGCAGGAAACCATTTTCCAACCGGTCGTATAATAGTTGATCGTTTTTCTTTACCAAGGTCTGATTCTCTTTCCGATGTGTATATAGGAAATAGGTAACGGCTAAGTATAGAACGAGACAAACTAATGGCCAAGCTGGGATAGTTTTCAGCTGAAAGACTTGCATATAGATGCCCCACGAACAGATGGTTACGAAGAGGGTAGAAATTGCAATCAGCGCGTCTTTTGCTACGAAATCCTTGTTTTCGGGTATCCTCTCTGACATATGTATACCTTCCATATCGAACCATATCTTGGGATAATTAACGATGGAAATGATACAGCCATAGATGCCGTAAAGTGAGACGCATAAAAATGGCAAGCAACCGTTCCATACCTTGTTAATATATGAATGAGTGAGAATAATAGCGATGAGAGAGACTGAAGAGACAATGCCTATCATGAGCAATTCGACATTCCTCCTCAAAAATCTGTGCAACGGGAGGCGGAGTTGTGTGCTTTCGGCACAAGACATATCGACACCGAAGACTCGCCCGTTCTTGATTCGTACCCCTTTCATCTTTTTCCTTCGCGTATAGACACGAGGAATGGTGCCATAAGCGATATAGCAGATAAGGAGGACTAATATGAGGATTATGTTTTTTCCTGACATAATATCTGTGTCTATTAGAGCTTATAAGTTTTACACTATTGAAAAGTCGTCACTTGAAATCCTTCTCAAGGAAGTAAACAGGTTCGGAGAAAAATAGTCCTTCTTTTTTGTCTTTGTCAGAAAGCATATAATCTACGAAAGCATTCTCGTCGGCACGCCATAGGATCTTGAATATCCTTGGGTTCCTTTCTTTACTGTCGGTTTCGTTCGTTTCAACTTCTTCTTTTGATTCTGTATTGTCTTCATCTAAGAATTCGTGCATACGGCCTGCTCCCAAATAAATCATGCGTCCAAGTTGCCTACATCTTAGATAGTATAGGTCCTCATTGGGATTATTTAGATGTTCTGAACACATTGAAGCAAATAAGTTTGCGGCAAGGCTTGCAGGATGTTTTTCAAGCGTTTCTTCGCAGACTTTGAGCAGTTCTTCATATTTCTCATTTTGAAGGAGGCTGTCGGCGTTGATGTTCCACAAAATGGTACTAGTGCATTCCGGTGTCAGCGCGTGTCCATAGTAAAGGATGCTGAGATCATGCAAGCTCATATCGGGATCTCCAGCGACAAACTTTTTCTCGATAGCTCGATAATCCGCTTCATGATCTTTCATGTATTCTTTAATTTCATCAAAATCCACTTTGATGGTTTCGAATCTCTTCATGATACTTTCCGCTTTTGGAGCATTCTCTTCATTGAGGGCAATGGCCTTATCGCAGTATTCCTTAGTCTTCTCTTCGTTGCCGGTGTCGGCGTACAATTGTGCCAAACAGAAGATACAATATTCGTTCTTGGGATCCTCTTTCTCGAGCGAAAGGAACTCGTCGATAGCTTGATCATAGTTGCCTACAGCAGCATTTATGGCTGCATGATTGACACGGAAGGGGAAGGACTGAGGATAGGCAGCCAAGAGGCTGTCGGAGTATGCCATAGCATTCGAAAAATCTTTAGATTCCCAAAAGAATCCAAACCCCTCGTTCATGTATCCTTCGAATACCTCATATCCTCCTTCAATTGGTTGGTTGTGGTCTTCGAGCCAATTCTCATTTATTTCTTTGGAGTAAGAAATAATCTGAAAAAGTGTCTCGAGCGCCTTGTCGTTCTCATGTGTCTTAAATTGCACATAGGCACGGTAGAGTCTGAAATCCAGTCGGTTAGGATATTTGTCAATACCATCGTCCAGAATTTGAATGGCTGTATCGAATGCACTTAGCTTGATATCCTTTTCAAATACTATTGCTCCGTAATCTCCAATTTTTTGTGTTGAATAGGTCAATTCCTTTACATCCTGGCTTAGAACTTTCGTGTATTCGTAATAGTATTTGAGCAAATAGAGATCTGCTTCGTTTAGTGAAGCCTTTTCCCAATCTTCGATAAGGACACGTATTTCTGTTGTGTCAGGTTCTTCAGCGTTCGTGATTTTGTCGTATCGGTCGTAAAACTGTTCAATCGATTCCGATTGCGCCATGGCAAATGTCGCCATCGACAGGGCGGCGATAGTGAGTAATGATTTGATGTAATTCATAATTGTAAGTAATTAAGTTAGTTTTCCGTTGCAAAAATAAGGAATTGGGAGATATGTTCCAAATTTTTGAGGAGAAAAAATACACATTATCGACGAACGACTTGTTTTTACCGATGAAATGCATCATTCCTTGAGTCGATTGGTCATTTATTGGGTTATTTTTGAAAAAATACTCTATAATATTTGGTAGTATCTGAGAAACTATCTATCTTTGCCATGCAATTACTAACCAAAACACTTTAATTTATGAAACGGTTAATATTCATTTTACTGTTGGCGATTACCACAACTGTTGGGTACTCACAGACCCAGAACATTAGGGAAAGACTTGCCGTCCTTGACAACAAAGTTGTTGTGGATAGGATATTGGAGCTGGACAGTCTTGGCCTTTTCCATTTCTACAATAAGGAATACAATGAAGCTTTGGATGCCGCACTGAAGGAGTTGGATCTGCTGCAGAAGACATTCGGTGCCGATGATACGATTTGTGTGAATGAACTTGCCTTCATTAGCCGCTGCTATTTCCGGCAGGGAGCCAACAAGAAGGCGTTGGAGTATGGCTTGAAGTCCGCGGAGCTGTATGGCGAGAAATGCAGCAAAGAGAATGTCAAGTATGCCAATCTCATCGACAACGTTGCACTCTATTACACCAATGTTGAAGATTACAAGAACGCCGAGAAGTACAGCGACGAGGCTGTGCGCATCCATAGCAAGTTCTTTGTGAACGACAAGGAGATGGGAGGCGTTCTTGCCCATGCTGCCGAAATCAAGTCTATTCTGGGCAAGGTCTATGAGGCGGTGCCCTTACAGGAACATGCCCTCAGCGTAATCGAGAATGACGAAGGCAATCATTCCGATCATTACCTCAATGAGCTGAAATACATGAAGAGGTACTATACCGAGGCTGGAAACAAAGAGAAGGCCGAAGAAACGGATGCGCTCCTTGAACAGTTGCAGGAGGAAAGGAAGCGTGGATATGTGCCCCCTCTGGTGGATTTCAATACTCCCGAAAAGTGCCGCGAGCACAACGAGGACGCCTACTATTGCAGCCTTTATTTCCTCAACCATTATCTCGATGCTCCGAAGATGTCACAGGCAGCTCGGTATATTTTCAATTGGGCAGCCAATGCACCCGATGTAGATGTGTTTTTGGGGGAACCCGAAACCAAATGGCTCAATAACGATAAGAACTACGCGTTCGTGATTGCCTATATGGCAGCATGCAACAAATATGCCTTGACCCACAATCCGGTAGATCCTGAAGAGCAGTATGTAACGGCCTATACCGATTTGCTCAACTACTATGAAGTTAACAAGGAGAAGGGGCTGACTGAAGAAATCGAAGCCTTCGAGGAGTATATCAAACTCTATAAAAAGAAACCCGAGAAGATGTTCGACAAGATTCGTAGTGGTTTCAAACCTGCCAAGAAGGCAATAGAGTCTGGCGAGTACGATGAACTTAAAAAGGCCAAAGCAGAAGAAGATGCCAAAGCTGCGGCAAAAGCCCAATGAATCGGGCTGTAATAATCCTGTATTCAAGCAAAAATAGAGACTCGTGAGTGTCAAACTCGCGAGCCTCTTTTGTGATGAGGTGATGGTATTTGTTGATAGGAAATTACCAACCCCAAGTCTCGTATTCTACATTGAAGCCTGCCAGCATGAACCAACTTGCCAAAGTCTGTTCGTAGTAGTTCAGCAGGTACAGAGGAGTGTCGGACATCTGGGACATGAGCATCGGATTTTCATTGTTTTCGGGAGCAGGTGTCGATTGGATGTATTCCACCACTTCCATAATGTCCAGGATGGTGACACCCGAATCGTCCAGCATTTCGAGGACATCAGTCAACGTGAGATCTACCTTGGCAAGATAGCCTGATACCTGTTCCAGAATCTCGAAGAAATTAGCCTGTTTAGCCAATTGCCTTACACTTCCGTCGGCATCAAGATCGCCGTTTTCGATGCCATCGCTCAATTGTTTGGCAAACAGCGGCTCTTTGGATGTGAGCTTACGCAGGTCGATGCCCCAGCTTTCCAGGTATTTGATCACCTTCATAAGGTTCATGTCGTGAACCACGTCATGATAGTAGCGGTTCTGCTCACCCTCGTAGTAAACCACAGGCCAGAACTGAATGGCAGCGACGGTCTGTATCAGCCAGACAATAGCCGAAAGGGTGTGGTCGAGTTTGAATACCATCATGTTGGTCTGAAGGTTGGTCTTGCCCGGTACGATACTCTGCTGGAATCCCTTTTCTCTCATCCATGGGATGATAGCCCTAACGCACTGAACGGGAACAAAGTTGTCGTGGCGGCTATGCTCAATGAAGTATTTCTGTGTGAGGTCGGGTTCCCATCCGTTCATCAGATTGATTTCTTCGAGCCTGGCCATGAACGCCTTGGCTTCGTCGGAATACGCATCCATGTAAGCCGGTTGGATGAGGTGGCTCAACGAATCCTTCATGCTAATGCCTATCTCGTTGAAAATAGCTTTTGACTTGCGTTCAACAAGTTCGGGAATCTTCGAGGCCAATGGCTCTTTGAAGATATCGCTATACTCAATGTCAATGTGCAGGTTCACGATGGCCGATGTCAGCATCATCACGACATCTTTCACATCCTCACACCAATCCTTGGTCACATATTCCTTGTATGCCTTCACGTAGTCAGTTGGACCACCACCGGCAAAGGTCTTGGTGAAAGTGACGCCCTTGTCCTTATATTCCATATCACGCAGTTTGGCAACGTAGAGGGTTTCCGAACCACCCTGCGAGAAACCGAGGTTGAACAGGTATTTGCCTTGCGATATCCCTCTGTCGTCGAGAAGCTGACGTGCAGCCAAAAGACCATCGAGAGAATTGCGTGCATTGACGTCACCACTATGATAGAACATCGGATACTCTATCGCTGAGCCATATCCGATAAAGTCGCTCATGATCAGGATGTAGTTAGGATTGAGCGGGTTGGCCAATAGTCCGTTGATGAGTCCGTCTTCGGCTACCGATGGAGCGGCTTCGGGGCTGCTCAATGTGGCACGATTGAAAAGCATGACACCATCGCAAGGTGCCTCGCCATCCATGACGTTCGAAGGAATCATGATGACACCGCTGACTGTAGCTGGCTTGCCATCGGCATCCTTTGATTCATATTCATACACATAGCGACGAACGTTACGCGAGTCGATTGTGATTCCTCCAGCCACGGTTTTGATGAGCGTGTCGGCTTCGGAAACGATGTTGTAGGAGTATGGTTGAGCTGTCGTCGTCTGAATGGCAGTTGTTGCTGCCACGAGGAACATTAATATTTTTTTCATCGCTATAATTTATTTGATAATTCGTTTGGTGGTATTCTTTCCGGATTTCTCGATGAACAGTCCGTTGGCAGGCTGATAGACGCGCTGACCGCTCAAGTTGTAATAGGATGGCTCGTCGGTGTCGGTGGGCACGAGTGATTCGATGCCTGTATAGTTCTTCACCATCACCTCGAAGGTCGCAATTACCGGATAGTGGTCGCCAAGGGGCTTGCCGTTATACGTGTAACCTTCTTTGTCCACTTGGTATGCAACGGGTTTGATCTGCGTGCCCTCCGAAGGATTGATATAGATGATCTTGTCGAGCTCTTCGGGTTCGAGGGTATTACCCTGACCGTCGTAGAGTTTGTCTTCTTCATCACGATAAACGA
The DNA here is from genome assembly GCA_017618715.1 of Bacteroidales bacterium. Lineage (GTDB taxonomy): Bacteria > Bacteroidota > Bacteroidia > Bacteroidales > UBA3663 > Liminaster. Next base: position 12,118 of record JAFZTS010000010.1, on the reverse strand, counting down.
TGCCGTCGATAGCCTCGGGATAAATACCATCCTTCATCAGTTCGACATATACGTCCGAAGCAGTTCCGATGCCCGTATCCGAAATCCCGTTGATGAAGTTCCTTTGAATCAAGTCGCGGCAATAGTAGCTATTCAGATCACCCATGATCAGGATGGGGCGGTCGTTGAGGTGAGCCAGCACATCCTCCTTCAGCTGAAGCCACTGCGACTGACGTGCTTCGCGATCCTTGGTGTCATTGCCAGCCATCTCGTCGGGGTCATCCCCAGCATCCATGTGCATGTTGTAGAGAATGATGTCAATACCAAAGGGCATCGTCAGTTCATAACGGCGGAAACCTTTGGTGACCATTTCATCGTTGGCATGGCTGAACTTGCCGAAGGACGCATCCCAGCTCACGCGCTCGGAGTTGGTGAGTGTGATGTTGTTCTTCCAGATGGTTCCCAGTCCATCGCAATCGAAGCGCAGATTCTGCAGGTGCATGTAGTCAATAGACTTCCCAGGCACATCGGTGCCAACGGGTCCGCTCCAGGTGTCAAGCTGATAATCATCCTCGAGCCATGGTTCGATAATGCCGTGGAAGTTGAAGTCCTCTTGCAAGCATACGATGTCGTAACCCTTTTGGTTGAGATACTTTCCGATGCGTGACGAGCCATCAGCTCCCGGGCCATCAGGATTGGTTTGGATGAACAAGATTTTCTGTGGCAAACCATCTACGTTGAGGGTTGCCACCTTGAATTGTACTGCCACTTGCGCACTGGCAGTAATCTGCGACAGCAATAACACGGCCGACAGAATTCCGATTAATTTTTTCATGTGATTCACACGTGTATAAAATGATAATATTGAAAGATAATTATATAGGTCAATAGAGCTACTGAAGTGAATATGCATAGAAGGTTCAGTAAATACATTTCAATTTGTTCACAAAGATATGAAGTTTTTTTTGACAATACCCGTAATCAATATGAAAAATTACGGAATTGTCTAAAAAAGAATGGAATTTGGAAAACGTGATTGTCAATTAATCCTTATGGTCTTCTGCGAAGAGATGATGTTTCCGTCTTCCGACACACCCTCGACGCGGATGGTATAGGTGGTGCCTTGCGCATCGTTTGTCCAGAATCGGAAAGTACATTGGCCATCGGCATCGACAACGAGATGCGGATTCCAATAGAGCGTGACGCGCTGATCGGTGCCGTTCGGTGTGGTGGGGCCTTGATAGATGCCGTTGTTGAACTCGCGGGGATGCTGATGTCCGAGTGGCGTGAACTCCTTCACGAGTGATTCCTGGCCGACGTTGGGAATCTCCTTCAGTGTAAAGATGCGGAGGCAATAATTGTTGGTGCGCAGATACCTGTCCTGACCTCCCGCTGCTCCTCCGAAGGGTCCGATTACCCTCGGTACAGTGGGCAACATGGTTGTGTTCACAACATCAATGTAATCAACGTAATAGGGTGGGCAGATTTGGTTGAGGTATTCGGTCATCTTCATGCTGAAAGATGGTTGGAGAAGTCCATCGTCAATCATGATGAGTAGTGGTGCGTTGCGGAAATATGGCTGGTTGTCGCGAATCGTGACTCCAGGTATGGCATTGAGAAGTGTCTCGAAGGTGTAGTCCTTGTATTCGGCTACCTTGCTATGATCAAGGCGCGTATAGGCATTCTTGCCTGCAAGATCAATCTGCTCACGGGTGCGGCCCACGACATCGATTTCGTTCAAAAGTACCTCCCATTGGCCGTTGTTGTATTTCATTCGCGTCTTGAGGTCGCTATAGAAGGTGCTTGCTGCTGCCTCCGACTGTGCAGCTTCGAGGTGATGCACATCCTTGGCGAATAGTTCGGGAAGGAGTTCTATCTCACCCACATCCTTGCCAGCCTCGTCGTGCGAACGAAGGAAGAACTTTGTGCCATCGGGCAGGTCGAAGCCATCGAAGGTGAACATGCCCTGTTCGTCGGTCACCTGCTCATCGACAAAGCCTTGTGCCGGTGCAATAAGGCTCACTTCGATACCTGGCTTAATGCGTCCGCGCATGGTGCTCTTGACGCGTCCGGTGATGATTTCGAATTCTTCGGGTTGCAGTTTGGGGTATATCACTTTCCCTGCCTCCATGTCCTTGATATTGTGGAGGAAGGTTTGGCCAAATAGTTCGTAATGGATAGCATTGCTTGGGTCGATGGGTGCTGCCGAGTCGTCGGTCACCGAAGCTGCAAGCACGGTATTGGCTGGAGCCTGGAATCTTACTTCCACAAAGTCTCTCTGCCCATAGCTCTCTTTTTCGGTCTTTATTTCCGGTCGATAGACATGAGGATTGTAATCGGCCTTGAGTAATTCGGTCTTGTCGATGGAGTGATATGCGTCTTCGTTGGTGGTCTTGGTCAACAAGGCAGGCAGTACGCCGTTGTCGAGATCGCGTGCATTGATTACCTGCACGTTGCGCTTGAAGAAGTGTTGCTCGTCACCATTGAGCATCCATCGTGTATAGGCCACAAGGGTATAGATGCCTGTAGGCATGGTGATGTCGAGTGGGATGTAACCGCGCATGGTGTTGTCATCGCGTTCGGGCTGCTGGTGTAGTTTGGCGCGATAGACGAGGCTGTCGGTTTGGCTCAGAAGCTCGACATAGAGGAATCGGCTGAAGAGGGCGGGCTTCATTGTTAGGCCATCGACGATGAAAGGTCGTAGCCAGATGGTATCGCCTCCGATGTAGATGTTTCGGTCGGTCATAAGGTGCACCTTTTCTTGCGGCATAATCTTGTTCTGCCACGAGAAACGGTCCTGTACTCGGTCGCGGGCACTAAGCGAGGTACACAACAATAGAAGAAATGAGATAAGTAAACGCGTCGTTTTCATAGATTCGGTGTTTTGGTTTCTGCTGAGGGGATAGATTTCTTACAATATTTTTGACTCCTATATTTAATATAGTTTAAATGATCAAGCCGATTTTTTAACCATACATCGATAGTTTAGGAATAGGGAGTATCTGTATTCAGGTGGAATGACATAAAAATTGAAAAGAAATTTGGAAATGTTGAGATTAGTGTGTATCTTTGCACCCAAATTTTTATGATTTATGACAAACCTTGTAACACCCGAGCAGTCGTTGAAATATAAGAAAGTCAAGCAAACCATCTTGCGTGTCACGATTGGCATCATCGCGTTCAACGTGGTGGGGTTGCTTGCCTTCTACCCTGCTCTTCCCGAGAAACTGTTGAAGCAAGTTTATGCGAACGGCACTCAATCCTTCGAATCGAAACCCAACCTTTGGTTCTTCGTGTTCGTGGAGGTGTTCTTTGCCGCGCTCTGTTATTACTACAGCAGCGATCGTCGTGCTGCACGCCATAACAAGGAGCAGCAGCTTACCAAGCTACAGGAGCGGCAGAATCTCTTTATCCAAGCTCTTGGTCTCATTATCGTCCTCTTTATTTTCGGCTACATTCTGTTTTTAGTAGTTCGAAACATATGATATATCTTTAATTCCATTAGTTACCATGAATCGGTTTTTTCACCGATTCATGGTATTTTCATTTCAATTTTGGAAAAAAGAGGTTGAAAATTTGGTAATATGAATATATGTTCTTATCTTTGCGTCGAAAACCTAACTAAACATTTATTATGAAAACCATTTCTGAACGAAAGATTACCTTATGTCTTCTCTTGTCCATGATAGTTACTACTGGGCTGGAGGCACAAAAACGTAGTTTTGTTTTGTCGAAAGACAGTACACACCACATCGGCGGTTCGACAGTAGTCATCGACCAGAAGAGGATTAACCGTGGCTTGATGACCAATTCGCTGCAGGCGTTGACAGGACAGGCTGCAGGCTTGAATGTGCAGGCTACCGGTGCCAACCGTATGGCGATGTTGAACAGCGTGCGTCTGCGTGGAACAACCTCATTGACCGGTGGCAACGAGCCATTGGTAATCATCGATGGCGTATATAGCAACCTTTCGACCCTCTCGGGCATCTATCCTGCCGATATCGAAAGTTTCACCATCCTCAAGAACGCGGCCGAAACTGCGCCTTACGGCTCGCAGGGTGCTTCGGGTGTAATACAGGTAACCACAAAGAAAGGCCAGGGCACACATTTCCAAATCTCTTACGATGCAAGCTTCGGCATTGAGGCCGCCTACCGCCAGCTCGACATGCTCGATGCCCAATCCTATGTAGCCACAGCCCGACAATTGGGCAAGTTATATGTGGACGGAGGCAACGAAACCGACTTTCAAAAGGCACTTCAACGCACAGGCTTTGCACAGAACCATCATATAGCTTTCAGTGGTGGCAGCGACAAACAACAATATCGTGCATCGTTGGCCTACATGGGCGAAAACACAGTGATCAAGAACAATGACTACCGTAGTTTTGCTGCAAAGCTCGACCTTTCGCAAAAAGCTTTCGACGACCATCTGACCATCGACCTCGGCGTAGTGGGCAGTAGTCAGCGCAATGAAGACATCTTCGACGAACAGAAACTATTCTATTCGGCTGCAACGCAAAACCCCACCTATCCCAACGGAAAGAACAGCAGCGGAGGCTGGGACTTGAACGTCAATGCCACGCAGATAAACAACCCTATCGCTCTCCTTGCGGAGGAGGATCAGGAGAGGATCTTGACCTTCAACACCCACCTCAAACTGAACTATCGCATCAACAAGGAATGGAACCTGACAGCGTTCGGCTCCTATTCGTTCAAATCTTCAGAGAACTCGCAGTTCAAGCCGACATGGGTGTGGGCACATGGACAAGCCGATCGTGCTGAGATCAAGACGGAAGCATGGCTCGGTAACATCGCAGCCGATTGGTGTCATGAATGGGACGTACATCACCTCGATGTGAAGGTTATGAGCGAATACCAATCCACCACTTCGTCGGGCTTCAATGTGACGGTAAGGGGATTGAGCCACAATTCGGTGACCAACGACAATCTCGCTGCCGGCAGCATGCGTCAATACGGAGCCACGGGAAGCAACTACGTCAATGTGGCATTGCTATCGTTTCTGGCTCAGGTGGAATATAGTTTGATGGACAAATATACTTTCACAGTGAATGCTCGTACCGATGGCAGTTCGATGTTTGCCGATGACCATAAGTGGGGATTGTTCCCTTCTCTATCGGCCACATGGGATTTGCTCAAGGAGCCTTTCTTCGAAGACTTCGATTGGCTCAGCCAGTTGAAGTTGCGTGCAGGTTCGGGTTTCTCGGGTAATCTGGGTGGTATCACAGCATACAACACCTTGGCCTTGCTTTATCCTACTGGACTTGTGCCCTGGTACGGCAATGCTACAGTGACCTACACACCAAAGACCAACCCCAATCCCGACTTGCATTGGGAGCGCCGCAGTTCGGTCAATGTCGGTGCTGACGTGGGATTCTTTGACAACAAGGTGGTGATGACAGCGGAATACTACCATTCGAAAACACACGACATGCTTTATCTCTACGATGTGCCTGTGCCGCCTTACACCTTCGACAAGATGCTTGCCAACTTGGGACGCATGAGCAATCAGGGCTTCGAGATGGGTATCGGCTACACGCCTATTCATAAGCGCGACATGGAACTCAACATCAATTTGAACATGTCGTATCAGAAGAACAAGCTCATCTCGCTGAGCGGTAATTACAATGGAACGTATTTTTCGGCTCCCGATATGGCAAGCATCGCGAGCTTGAATGGTGCAGGCTTCCATGGTGGCAACAACAATATCGTCTATCAGATTGTCGGACAGCCGCTGGGCGTCTTCTATCTGCCCCACTGTTCGGGATTGGTAACAAAGGACGACGGCACCACCACTTATGCCATAGAGGATCTCGACGGCAATGGGTTGATCAATATCGAGGATGGTGGCGACCGTTATATTGCAGGACAGGCCACACCGAAATGGACCTTGGGTTCGAACATCAGCTTCCGTTACTATGACTTCGACATTTCGTTGCAGATGAACGGTGCTTTTGGCCACAAGATCTACAATGGGACAAGCCTTTCGTATATGAACATGCGAGGCTTCCCCGACTACAATGTACTGACCGATGCACCCAAGTATAACATCTATGACCAGACCGCTACCGATTATTGGCTGGAGAATGGCGATTACCTCAATTTCGACTATTTGACTGTGGGTTGGAACATTCCTATCGACCTCGTTACCAATCAAATCAATTCGATGCGAATCTCATTCTCAATCAATAACCTCGCTACCATCACCGGATACAGCGGACTCACGCCTATGATCAACAGCTTCGCTGTCAACAACACGATGGGTATCGACGACAAACGCAGTTATCCTCCTTTCCGTTCCTATAGTTTGGCTTTCAGCATTCAGTTCTAAATATGACCTCAAACCCCTCAAATCTTCAAACCCTTCAAACCTCATGACTCCCATGAACAGATATATATTACTTTTCGGAACCTTGATGGCAGGTATGACACTAACTTCATGCCTCGAAGAATATCCCAAGGGACAGGTCGAAGAAGCTGATGCATACACCTCGGCTGCTTACATCGAACGTGACCTGGTGGGTGACCTATATAATTATATCGGTGGTAGCAGTCCCAGCCATGGGCTGCAAGGAACTATACGTGGCGTTTACGATTGGAACTCTATCACTACCGATGAGCAGATGATGCCCGTGCGTGGAGCCGACTGGGATGATGGCGGCTTCTGGAATCGTCTCTACAACCACAAGTGGACGGCATCGGACGGCGAGTTGAGCGCCACATGGAAATATCTCTACGAAGTCATCTCCCGTTGCAATCGTTCGCTCTATTTCATCGACCGCTATCGCTATCGCCTCGTGTTGACCAACGAACAATATGAAGCCTTTACGGCCGAAGTCCGTGGTCTGCGTGCCATGTTCTATTTCTATACGATGGATATGTTCGGCAATATCCCTTTGGTGACCGACTACAATACACCTGTTAATGACATCAAACAGAGCAAGCGAGGTGAAGTCTATCGCTTTATCTTCAATGAATTACAGGAGGTGGCTCCTTACCTGAAGAAAGAACGTAGCAATGAATTGGGTAACTATTACGGGCGCTTTACCCGTCCTGTAGCGTATTTCCTCTTGGCAAAACTTGCCCTTAATGCCGAGGTCTATAGCGACGATGACTGGACCGATGGTATTCGTCCCGATGGCCGTTCAATCACCTTTTTAATCGATGATCATGATCTCAATGCATGGGAAACTGTGGTGTATTATTGCCAGAAGTTATATGACATGGGGTATCGCTTGGAGGAGAGTTACACCACGAATTTCACTATTCACAACGAAGTCTCGAAGGAGAACATCTTCGTAATTCCTATGGACAATACCCTCTACAACAATCGCTTCCATTATATCTTCCGTAGCCTACATGCCGCGCATGGTGGAGCAATCGGTTGGGGTACCGAGAATGGTACTTGTGCAACAATCAGTACCATGAATGCCTACGGTATCACTGAAGATAATCCAAGCAAGCGTAATCCTGATGAAATCGATTCACGATACTATTTCAACTTCCACTCCGACACCGTGTTAGTCAAAGGTCAGAAGGTCAACGACGGCTACGGCAATGTCCTTGTGTATCATCCGTTGGAAGTGACCGAGAATCTGACAGGCAGCATTTATGAGCGAAATGGTGGTGCACGCATGGCAAAGTATGAGACCGACTTCACAGCCAGTGAGGATGGCACGCTACAGAACAACGACATCGTGCTCTTCCGCTATGCCGACGTGCTGCTTATGCAGGCAGAAGCCAAGGTGCGCAATGGTGGCAGCGGACAGGAGGAGATGGATCTCATTCGCAGCCGTGTGCATGAAAAACCACGTGAGGCCACGTTGGATAACCTGCTCACCGAACGTCTGCTTGAGCTGATGTGGGAAGGCTGGCGTCGCAATGATCTCATTCGCTTCGGTAAGTTCACTGAGATCTATGACAATCGCGTGAATGCTGTCGTTGACAACACAGGATATACCACTGTCTTCCCTATCACCGGCGACGTACTTATCCTCAATCCTAATATAGTGCAGAATCCCGGTTATTGATATATGTATAAAATACCCACTCGACACGATTCGTCGAGAGGGTATTTTATTATATTGCTAACAAAATATACGTGTCAGTCAGTGAATCTTTGAGACACATAATCGTTAGTGCAAAGTGTAACCGCCCCAGTTGAACGAGATGATGAGATTGAGGGCGGGAGTCCATCCAATATCGTTGTAGTAGGTCATGCTGAAATAGGGCTTGAGGCGGATGGCACGATAACCCACATCAGCCAGGTCGTTCGAGAATGCTGAATTGATGTTGACGCGACGATTGAGGAAGATGTCGAACATCATACCCGCGCAAAGCGAGAAACCATCCTTCTCGGGATCGTCTCCGTCGTAATCCTTGCCGAGCGGATGGGTAAAGCCATTCATGCCGACACCGACGAAGGGGAATGTCTGGAAGCTGGTGTTTTGTGCTGCAAGATAGGCGTAGGTCAGATAGACCTGATAGATGTTGAGCGATTCTCCCTCATAGATCCATCCGTTATGAGTCCAGACATCCTGCTTGGCATCGCCGCTGAATCCAAACGCCAAATCCATTCCCCATAGGTGCCGTTTCCATCCCAAGCCAAAGCCCATGTTGACACCAAAGGAATTCTCGTAATAGTCGGAGATCGGGAAATGCGAACTGGCGCCAACGTAGAATTCGCCAGAGAAATGCTGAGTGGTATTGTCGAGAACTTGTGCGGGATCGAAATATGTGCGCTCAAGGTCGAGGGCAATGTCGGCAGCATAATAGGGCAATTTTGTTCCATCTGTGCCATTGCGGGTTTCTTCCTTGATCTCCCTGGCACGCTTGTCGAACTGGCGGCGATAGAATGAACGCAGCTGTTGGTAAGTGTAATCGGTATTCTTGTTCAGTTCGATGGTAGCACGACGGCTGTAGAGTTCCAGCATATCGAACAGCAGCTGATTGTACTGGAGCATGGCATCAGTCTTGAACTGCGGTAAGGTCCACGACTCCGTCTGGTCGAAGTAGGTGGTGAACTTGGGATAGGTATAGGTGGTGTTGCCTATCTTCTGCTTGCCTTGGCTATACTCTGTATTCCATGAAAACATATTGATGGCGGTGTCACCTTTTGCTTCGCCCAGGAATTCATCCCAAGTAAGTTTTCCTGCATCCCAGGGACGCATAGACTGCTCAATACTTTGTGCCGAGAGTGTTGTGACGAGCAGCGAAGCGACAATCGTTGATGCAGCAATAGATATTCTCAAGATTGATTTCTTCATTTTGATGACTTTTGAATTAGTAAATTTTGATTAACAATAGTAGTTTATTTGATTTTTTAGCGCCGCAAAGATACACTCTTATTTTGAATCTACAAAGAAAAACGGAGGAAATTTTCATTCCCCCGTTTCTTTTTCATTCGACTTGACCTTATTTGGACTCCTTGTGTTCGTGCGTCAGTTTGAACGAAAGTGGCAAAGTGAACTTCACTGGGACAGCTTGGCCGTTCACCTTGCCTGGCTTCCAATTAGGCATGGCCTTCACGATGCGCATGGCCTCGTCGGTGAGGACAGGATGAGGAGATTGCAGCTCTTCGACATTTGTGATACTGCCATCCTTCTGTACGACGAACGAGAGCACTACCCGACCTTCGATGCTGTCGTTCTTCATCTGTTCGGGATATTTGATGTTTTGCATGATGAACTGCATCATGGCGTTCGGGCCGCCGGGATACTCAGGCATTTCATCTACCTTGTCATAGGCAATATCGACTACAAAAGCGCCTGTGGCTTGTTTGGGGTCCTCAAAATAGACTAACTTGCCTGTGGCAGTTGGGGCAGGGTTCTTTGAAGTGACGATGATTACACCTTTGGCATTGCCGACATCATATTTGTCAGCGTATTTGGCAATGGAGGCTTCGTCCTTCAAGACCTCGATACTCTTAATCGACTCGGGGTTGAGATGGTCGATGCTTGTCACTCTTTTGCCATCTACGATGAAAACGATATCGTTCAAATCGTCATTTCGGATGGTAATTGCAGCTTGTGGAGCATTTTCTTCGCCAGGAATTTGGTTGTTTGCGAAAAACTCACTAACTTTGCACTCGGAAATCTCATTAGAGAGAGCCGATGCTTTTGGTGTTGACAACACGGCTACACTGAGGGCAGCCACTGGCAGTGCAAGCAGATACTTGGCACGTGCCCACGGATTTGATTTTTTCTTTAGCATCATAGTGATACGTTTTTTAATTGAACTTTGGTGCAAGCTGTTGGTAATTGATTGCAGTCGGCTACCAGCAGCTTTTTTAATTAGTAGGAGTTGATATGATTTTGCATCTATGCCTTGATCCAATACTGCTTCATCGGCCTCATATTCGTGAATGGCCTGCAGTTCGCGACGCATGAGCCAAATGGCAGGGTTGAACCATTGCAGGATGAGTGCAACTTCGGTGAGGATGAGGTCGAGCGTGTGGTGATTGCGGATATGTCCCAATTCGTGTTTGATGATAGCATCACCGCTTTCGTTCATGTCTTCCTTATTGACCACAATGTAATGCATCCAGCTGAATGGTGCATTCTTGTCGTCGTGCAGCAGCAGCGTATTTCCATCTTCGAGCGTTTGCTTCTCCCCTTTTCGCAGCATTCTCGCCAAGCTGATGTAGGAAATAAGACTGCGTAGTGTGAAGAACACGATGCCGAGCAGATAGACGAGCATCAACACAGCAATCACCAGGTGCGAGGTGTGCATGGCTGTAGCTTCTCCATCCACGACCAAAGTGCCCATGGCCATTAGTTCGCCAATCTCTACAAGTCCTACCCCATTGTCGTTTCCAACATGCAAGAAGGATTCTATCAATGGAAGGATGAAGCTCAGCAACAGCAGGCTGACCAGTGCAACGCGATTAAAACGATGGAAGGTTTCGCGGCTCAACAGCAGCTTGTAGAACAGATAATAGACAATCAGGAAGAATGCCGTCTTGAGGATATATACGAAGAATGTTCCCATAGTGTTCTTGTTGGAGTTTGAGGGTTTGAGGATTGAGAGTTTGAGGATTAGCCTTTATTACTTTTCTCCACCTGATCAATCAATTCCTTGAGCTCCTCGACCGACACCTTCTCTTCGGTGACCAGCGCGGAGATGGCATTGACGTACGACCCACGGAAGTAGCGGCTGATGACTGACGAAAGCGTGCGTTTGTGGTATTGCTCATCGCTAATCACGGCATAGTACTGATAAGATGTGCCGATGCTTTTGTGTGCTACGTAACCCTTCTCTTCGAGCGTACGTACCACGGTAGATAACGTATTGATATGCGGTTTGGGATCATCGTAGAAGACAATCATCTCTTTGACGAACTGAGGTCCATGCTGCCAGAAGATGTTCATGGCCTCTTCCTCTTTCGCGGTGAGTTCTTGTTTCATTTTTGCTCGTTTGTTTATGCTGTTTGACAAGGAAACAGTTGTTTCTTTCTGTTTGACGATGCAAATGAACTAAATAATTTAGTTTTGAACGAATAATTTTAGTTAATAATGATATTTTTCAACTAAATAATTTAGTTAAGGTTGTATTTTGTAAACTATATATGACAGATTCTGATTGATAAAGATAGAAAAACCCATCCGACGGGGTGTTGCCGGATGGGAATGATATGTAGAGAAGGAAAGATTTAAAATCAGAACAGATAAGATAATCACTTATTTCTTTGCAAGAGCCTTGTCGATGGCTTCCTTGATCTGTGTGCCACGGATGTTGCGGGCAAGGATAGTGCCATCGGGAGCAAGAAGCATGATGTGCGGGATGCCCGAAATGCCGTAAGTATTGACTGGAGAGTCTTCACTACGACCGCCTGTATAGATCACTGGCCAAGAGATGGGAAGTTCGCTCATTGCCTTTTGCGTATCTTCAATACTGTTTTCCGAAACTGCTATTCCTAAGAAGTTGACCTTGTTCTTGTACTCTTTGGCATACTTCGACAGATAGTTGTTGATTTCGCTACGGCAGGGACCACACCACGATGCCCAGAAATCGACGATGACTGGCTTACCCTTGCCGAGATAGTCGGAAAGCTTGGACTCCTTACCGTTCTTGGCATCTACACCTACAACCTCAATATATGGTTTACCTACAGCAGTCTTCT
>JAFZTS010000009.1 GCA_017618715.1 Bacteroidales bacterium | reverse complement strand
GTGTTCTGGTAGTATTTGGCGTGAGAGTAACATAATTATAGTAGATTAGGATTTATTTATATCATTAAGAGTTATACACGTATTCTTGTGAAAATGGCCTCGTCTCTCGCTCCAATAGCGGAGATTTGGTGACATTGTGTCAATTATTTGGTGACCAGATGGATTTTCTGCGCAGCAATTTTTTGCAGGTATTGAACCTGCTCATTTTCCGGCAGAAACAACCAGGCCATTGGGGCCGAGGTTGTCTGCCATTTTCACCTCCTTTTACTTGTTATAACTCGTCTTTGTTTTCTTTCTATCGAAATGGTCGCTTCTATATAACAACAAATGTTTTCATTGATATTTTGGTGAAAATGACCTCGTCTCTCGCTCCAATAGCGGAGACTTGGCCGGAAAATGTGCTGCCTCAATGGCAGCAGAAAAATGCACTTCGTGCAGAAAATCCTTCGGGTTGATGTGGTGAGCTGTCCCTTAATTCTTCACCATCTCGGTGGGGATGCGCTCATCGCTCTTCAGCGCGCGGATCTGGGCTTGGGAATCGTTACCCACAGGGCGGATGGTGAAATCGGGTGTGTTGTAGGAATAGAGCGACTGCGTGTAGAAACGCTTGGGGTCGCGCTGCGGCAAAAGGAAAGGCTTGGTGGCCTGTCCGTCCTGGCCAATCGAGGACAGATAGATGCGGGAGTAACGTCCGTCGTCACGACGGCTGGTGAAGAGGAACCATCCGCCATCGCTGCTCCAGTTGTGGAAGCTGTCGGCACGGTCGCTGTTGACTGCGGTGAGCGGCTGACGCTGTCCGGTCTGCAAATCGAGGAGCCAGAGGTCACATTCGGGATGCCAGATGGTGAAATAGCCATAGTCGGCTTGGGTGTACATCAGATAACGTCCGTCGTAGGAAGGACGGGGCCAGCTGACGCCCTTCCCTTCGGCAGCAGCATTGACGAGCGTATCGACCTTCTGGCCGATATGACCGGTGGCGGGGTCGAAACTTACGCGACAAAGGCTGTAGCGCTCCTTGTCGTAGTCGGTGGGATAGATCTGACGGCGAGCGGTGACGAAATAGAGCCATCGGCCATCGGGCGAGAAGGCCGGACAGTTCTCGGCCCATAGTCTCTTCATGATGAGTGTGTCGCCGACGATCTGATGGTTTTCGGTGTCATAGACGAACACATCGGAGGAGGAGTCATAGACCTCGACCACATTCTCCTTTGTGGTGTGGAACATCTGTGAGGTCTTGTTTGTAGAGAAAGCGCAATAGCGTCCACCGGGATGCCAGTAGGGATAGACCATGGTGCCGCCCAACGAGTCGTTGACGGCCTTGAGCAGCTCGTCCCTACCGTTGGTGTGGATCAATGTCGCGCCATGCTCACCTCTGATATGGAAAACATGCTGGTCGGGATTGGCACGGTTGGACGTGTGACAGTTGATACACATGCCTTCGTTGGCATGGTTGTCGATGAGAGACTTTTCCTCAAAGGTGCCCAACTCGCGCTCATAGATACCCATGAGTCCGAACATCTCGTAGCCAGGGGCGATGCGGCGATAAGTGATGCCCCAGTCGGGCAGGTCGGCCTCGGAAACATGGATCGGGAAGCTGGGGAAGCGCTTCCACTGTCCGTCACGCTTGGCACAAACGGAGACGATGAGTTGAGAACCACGGTTCTGCTTTACCAAAGCGTGCCAAGACGCGAGATCGAAATCGGTGCATTCTCCCTTGGAATGGAGTTTGCCTCCCTCAATGCCGTTCACCTCGACATCGAGGGCGGTAAAGCTGTCGTCGGCCATGGCAAAGTTAAGGGGAGCGATGCCTACGGGGATGGTGACATCGACATAGTCGGGATAAATGTCGGGCAAGGTATCGACAAGGGCGGCATCCTGCGGGCCGGAGCAAGCGGCCAGAACAGCTATGGTGAGCAGCAGGCTAAAGGAAAAACTCGTCTTTTTGGCTATCATGGATCTCACGAAGTTTTTGATAAGAGGGGTAATTGACTATCTGCTCGGGATGCTCGACCAGGGGACGAAGCTGTTTGGTCCATGGACGGCAATCCTTGTAAGCCTCGCCGACCTTCAGGTATTTCATGGCAAGATCGTATTCGCGGGTGATGATGGCGACTTCGGTGAGGCGTTTCAGGGCGCGGCTGTCGGGCGTCTCGCTGCGCATGGCGACCATCGCATCGAAGGCGGCGCGACGGGCCATGTTGACCATGCCGAGCTGCAGGTAGATGTCGCTCATCATCAGCGCGGCGGTTTCGCTGCCCAACACGCCGTGGGAATCCTCAAGACACTTGTCGAGTTCGGCACGACTGCACTTGCCCAGATGCCACGAAGCAACGCGCACGACATTGTAGCAGGCTTCGGACGCGGTGGGTGTGAGACGGTTCTTCTCGACAATCTTCGCCCATTGTTTCTGCTGCAGGAGCTGGTCGTACTCGTGCTCCTCGGGGGTACCGTCGGCCAGCCGGGGCGTGCGCTGACAGGCGCAGCACAAGAGGCACAACGCCATCAGCAGGCTCCATAACCCTGGGACAAGAAAAAGTCGTTTCATCGTGAAGTGATTCGTTTTTGGGAGTAAAAATAGAAATTGAGTGCTGCATCTACCGACGCAGCACTCGTAATAGTTTCTGATGTGGGTAGGATTATACTTCTATAAACCCACAACATCATTAGTTATTTCCAACGTAAGCAGGATTCTGGTCGCAGAGTGGGTTCTTGAGGATCTCGTCCTCAGGAATCGGCATATCCATCTTCAGGTCGTTGTACTCGTAGTCACGATTGGTCCAGGGCACATCCTTCAGATCCTCTACGCTACGCTTTGGATAGTTGGTAGCCACATGGTCGGCCATGAAGTTAGACTTCTGCAGGTCGGGACGGAGACACCACTCGCAGTTGAACTCCTTACGACGCTCGGTGTTGACAGCCACCTTCCAAACCTCAGACTTGAAGCCCTTCTGGGAAGCATACTGGGTGTAGTAGGTCTTGGCATCCGGACGAAGCTCATCATTGCTACCGAATGGGATTGGATACTCGGTGCGGTTCTTGTAGAATGGACCACCATCCTGGTTTTCACCCTCAGCACGGCCTACCCAATCAGCAAACCAGTTGTAGTAAGGCAGATACTTGTCGGTCAGAGCCTGCTCGTTGCCGGCCTCATACTTACCGAATGCACGCTCACGCAGCTTGTTGATCTGGTTCCAACCCTCAGCCTCGTTACCGAGACGGAAGCAGCACTCAGCATAGTCAAGCATTACGTTAGGAAGACGCTTCCAGTAGATTGGAGTTGGGCTCCAGTGACCGTCAGCCCAGCCCTTATAGTTGGCAGAAGCGGTACGCCACATCTTCGAGCTCCAGATAGCAGGTGCCCATTCGCCGTTGTTGAAGTGGAACTGCTTGGTGGTGGTACCAGACTGGCCCTTACCAAGAACTTCCTGGAGGTATGGGTTGACACCGTAGATAGCGGGCTCAATCCAATCGGCATACTGAGGATCGTAGGCAGGATTCTCGGGATCGATCTGAGGAACTGCACCAGTGTAGCAGGAACCAGCACGACGCTTGTCACCCTTCTCGTAGCAAGAGTACCACTCCCAAGAGAGGTAGAGTGAACCCCAACCGCCGTTCTCAGGACATGCGGTGTACCACTTGAGCATCAGCTTGGAGGTGAGGTTATCCCACTTGCCCCAGTTGTTGCCCTCGTCGAGCTGCTCGCACCAGATGGTCTCAGGTCCCCAAGCAGAAGCGGGATCCCAAAGAGTGGTGAACGACTCGTTGAGCTTGTAAGTGCCGCTATCAAGGATCTTCTTGAAGCAGTCAGCAGCGAGAGTATAGCACTCCTGAGCTGTTGTTGGAGCCTCGCCAACAGCAGTGATACCGTTAGCGCCATCGGTCAGACGATAAGCCTTCCACATGTATGCATCTCCAAGGTAAGCCAGAGCCATACCCTTGGTGCAACGACCATACTGTCCGTCCATGGGCTTCCAGTCGAGTTCGTCAACAGCCACCTTCAGGTCAGCGATGATGAAGTCCCACATCTCAGCATAGCTCTCAGCACGAGCCTTCTGAGGAGTGTTGGAATAGTTCTCACCAGTAGCCAGCATTGGTACACGACCGAAAGAGGTAGCCAGCCAGTGATAGAAGAATGCACGGAGGGCACGACCCTGTCCGTCGAGGTTAGTTTTAACAGCAGGTGTCAAACCTTCAGCTGCATCGAGGCCAGCCAGATAGTCGTTGGCACGGCAGATACCTGCATAAACGTGCTTCCAACCGCTGAGGAGCTCGCTTGAGCCGGAGTTCCAGGCCTGTACGTTCCAGTTCTTATCCCAACCAGTTGCCTGGGTGTCGATTGTTGGGTGGCAACCTGTGAACAGGTTTGGCTTGAAGCCCCAGTCACCATCATAATCGTCATTCGGGAATACCATATCATAGACACCATTCAAGCCCTTCTTGGCATTGGCATCAGTCTCGTACATCGCATCGCTGGCGATGATGTCGTAGTGATCGACGTCCAGGAACTCGTCATTGTCGCAGGATGTCAGACCAAAACCCATGCACAGTGCGCTTCCGATAATGAAATATCTTGTTTTCATATCTATATACTTATAAAATGATTTCTAATTCTAACAATCAACTATAATTAGAATGTTACGTTGAGACCAGCCATGTAGGTACGAGGCTGAGGATAACGACCGGTATCGAGACCAGTATAGAGAACAGAACCGCTACCGCACTCAGGATCGCCATACTTGTTGTAGCCAGAGATGGTGAGGAGGTTGGTAACACCAACATAAACACGGCACTTCTGAACAAAGAGGTTCTTTGCAATGCTCTTTGGCAGGTTGTAACCTACCTGGAGGTTAGCAATACGGAGGAAATCACCGTTCTTCACCCACATGTCGCTGACACGGTAGTTACGGTTGGAGTCGATGATTGACAGACGAGGCAGAGAACCCTTACCATTGCGGAAGGCTTCGTCGTAAGACTCCTTCAGGATGTTAGGTGTGCACTGGTCGTCAAGCTGACGCATAGAGCTCATCTTCATTGCAGAGTAAGACAAAACGTCCTGTCCGAATACGCCATACATATAGAGGCTGAAGTCGAAATCCCTATAGGTTGCGCCGAGGGTCAAACCGTAGTTAAGTGCCGGGAAGCCATTGCCGAGGATCTTGCGGTCATCAGAGTTGATAGCACCGTCACCATTGAGGTCCTTGAACTTCATATCGCCAACTGCCAATGGGTGGTCGGTGTCAACCTTGGTCATTTCATCGTTAGGCTGGCCTGAGCCTGAGCCTCCAAGACTTGCAAGATAAGCGGCCAAGTCGGCCTCGTCCTTGATGATGCCGTCGGTTACATAGCCATAGAATGAACCTACAGCCTCGCCCTCCATACAGATAGAGTGGTTGTTCCAGTCGCCGTTGCCGTCGATAGCACCTACCTGAGAGCCGTCGATTGTGCCGGAGTTGCCGGAGCAGGTGTTGTAGAGAGGATCACCCATCTTCTTCACCTTGTTCTTCAAAGTAGAACCGGTCAGACGAGCATTGAAGCCAAAGTTCTTGGTGAACTGCTTGTGATAACCAACAGCGAACTCGAAGCCCTTGTTCTCAATCTCACCATAGTTGGTATAAACCTGGGTGAAACCAGCGGTTGGACGAATCTGCTGATAAAGGAGGAGGTCCTTGGTGTTCTTGATGAAGTAATCAAGAGTGATATCCCAGTTGTTGAGGAATGCGAAGTCGATACCGATGTTGGTCATCTCGGTGGTCTCCCACTTCAGGTTGGTGTCAACCAAACCAGCATACCAACCGGTCTCACGATTACGGTTGCCAGTGAAACCAGAGGCACCACCCTCGGGATAGAAGCTGTAAGCACCGTCACCCTTCAGGGCTGCGATAGCCTTGCCAGCTACGCCACCGGCGTTACCGGTCTGACCCCAACCTACACGGAGCTTCAGGTTGTCAACAAATTCGTTGTCCTTCAAGAATGGCTCCTCGCTGATACGCCATGCACCGGCTGCAGATGGGAAGGTACCCCAACGGTTACCCTCACCGAAGTTGGAGCTACCATCTCGACGGATTGTACCAGTCAGGATGTAACGGTCCAAGAGATTATAGGTAGCACGTGCGAAGTAAGAGATGGTGTGGGTGTCGGCATTGTAACCACCGTTCACACTCTTGGAGTTGATATCCTCAGTCAGACCGAAGTTACGGTTCATTACCGAGGGGAACTGACGGGCGCTGCCGCCGAGCCACTGGCCCCAAGACTTGCCAACCTCATTACCGGCCATTACGGTCAAGTTGTGCATCTCATAGTTGAGATTATAGGTGAGGTAGGTCTGGATGCCGAGGCTATAGCCGTGGCTGTTGTTCAAAGAGAACGAATAGTTCTGGTCAGAGCCTGAAGGCAGAAGAACCTCAGTCCAAACGCCATTGATCTGATTGTAACGTGTACGACCACCTGTGTAGTCAGAGCTGTTGTTGCCCCAGTAGGTAGAAGTACCCTGGCTGCGAACGTCGAGCTTGTGATGAGAGGTCTCAAGGAAGGTGAGGTCAACGAAAGCGGTTGTCTGGATACGGTCGAAACCATTGCGGCCGCGCTCGTTGTTCTGCATCTGAGTAGCGTAGGGGTTGGCAGCAATCGAAGTATTGCCTTCCCATCCGTTAGGAGTCATCAGGTAACCTGCGCCGTATGTTCCGTCGGGGTTAACAAGGTTCACGTGAATCATCGACTTGGAAGGATCGTTCTGATCGTAGTAGTCGAGAGTAGGAGTCATCGAAGCGAAGTCACGGAGAGAAGAAAGGTTCTGGTTGTTACCCATACCGGCATTTGAACCGTGGCTCTGGCTGTGGGTGTAGTTGATGTCGCCACCAACCTCGAGGAACTTGTTCACCTTAGAAGATACGTTCGCACGTGTGGTGAAGCGCTGATAGTTGGTATTGATAACCAGACCGTCGATGTTGTTGTAACCGAACGAGATGTTGTACAGAGTCTTGTCGTTACCGCCGTTTACCGAAACGCCATAGGCCTGCTTCAGGGCAGCACGGGTCATTTCCTTCTGCCAGTCGATTTCCTTAGCACCGTTGGGGTTGTTCCAGAGCTGGTTGATGAACATAGCGCCATCGTTGCTCTTGGCTTCCTTAATAGCAGTTGCATAGTCGTTCAGATTCAGCACGTCGAGGGTATAAGGCAGTGTCTGCAGACCCCAGTCAGCGGTGATGTTGATGTTGGTGACACCTCTCTGACCATGCTTGGTGGTGATCATGACAACGCCGTTGGCACCAGCAGAACCGTAGATAGCGGTTGCGGAGGCATCCTTCAAAACCTCAATGCGCTCGATGTCGGCAGGGTTCACGAAGTCGGCGCTGTTGCCAACCTGAACACCATCGACATCGTAGAGAGGAGATGCATCGCCATTGATGGTACCTACACCACGGATGCGGATAGCGGCACGTCCTTCAGGAGAACCGTCCTGCTGTGTAACCATCACACCGGCAGCAGCGCCCTGGAGGGCCTGGCCAATGTTCTGAGGCACACGCTTCATAACGGCGTCCTGGTCAACGGTAGCAACCGATCCAGAGATGTCGCTCTTCTTCATTGTACCATAACCTACGACTACTACGTCCTCAAGGGCGCGGCGGTCCTCCTCAAGAGTGACCTTCATGCCGTTCTGGGCAGGAAGCTCCTGTGAGAGGTAGCCGATGAACGAGAAGTGCAGCTTTGCGCCGGCAGGCACATTGATGGAGAAGTTACCATTGAGATCCGTAATGGTACCGTTGGTCGTTCCAGCCTGAACGACGTTAGCGCCAGTGACGGGCTCTCCCAGGTCATCCAACACTTGTCCCCGAATAGTCACATTCTGTGCAATGACCATCACTGGGAACATCACGAGCAATACGAGTGCATACAACATGTTGCATGCTCGATTCCCGAACAAAGATTGACAGGTGATTTTCATAAAAAATGTTTTTAGATGTAATTGTATGTAATTGTAAAAGTGGTTGTAAGTTCAGAATAACACTTTAGATATAGGTAGAATCCTGCAACAAGCACATAATTGGTGCAAGAATTCGACTGCAAACATAGCGCATTTTTTTCGTAATTCCAAATTCTTGCTTTATTTTTCTCAAATTGGACGCTACAGACGGATTTTTGTAACAAAATTGGGGGGATGATACAGTTTTCGGACAATTGAAATGCAATATTTGAGCAAGAAAACAGGCAAAAACAACTAAAGTTTAATTAGGCTGAATGAAAGTTAATTTTCCTTTATACATTTTAAATATTATATAGGAAAGCATGCCATAGCCTAACACAGACAATTCCCCAGCTGAATACTTATTGTACAATTCAGACATTATCCGCGATTCATGAGGAGGCTCTTCATATTCCAAAGGAATAAGACAACCGCTCACCCATGGCCACGAACAATAACATCGAAGCCTTTGGTCAGAAATTACAACCAAAAAGATGGGGAAAACCAGAGTTAATGATTTTTAACATTGTTGCTTATTGTATATGTTACGCTATACCTACAGCTGTTTGCTTTCAATACTTTATAATACAATATATATCGCTTATTGTACAGAAAATGATAACCCTTGGATGGATGTATCAAAAAAAATACCGAAAAAATTTGGAAGAAAGTAAAAAAGACACTATCTTTGCATCGCAAATCTACATTGAACAAGTAATACTTTTACAGATTTACGCTCGATTTACATTATCTAATTCCAATCCACCGAACAACATGGACCAGGATGCTCTGAATTTCGACCCGCACGTCTCGGTTGACTGCGTGATACTTGGCTTCGATGGCGAATCGCTTCAGGTACTCCTCTCCCGACGTGGCAATGAGGTGCCCGAAGAGCAATACAACAACCTCAAGCTCCCTGGGCGCCTCTTGCACACGGACGAAGATCTGGACGAAGCGGCCCTTGACATCATCACCAACGTAACTGGCAAACATCATCCTCTCTTCAAGCAATTCCGTGCCTACGGCTCCCCTTCCCGCACCTCCAATCCGAAGGACGTTCTTTGGCTTGAGAATGCCATCAAGCAGAAGATCGGCCGTATCGTCACCATTTCCTACCTGTCACTCATGAGGATCAGCAGCCGCACGACTCATCGCAATGAGAGAAACGCAATGGAATCGTTTCCCGACAAGGCTTGGTATCCGGTACAAGACCTTCCGCAACTTGCCTTCGATCACAATATCATCATTCAGGACACGCTGCAGGAACTCTACCGGATGGCAGGCCAGCAACCCCAGATGCTCTTCGAGATGATGCCGGCAAAGTTTACGGCTGCACAATTGCGCCGACTGCATGAACAAGTGAGCGGCAAGAAGATTGACGTCCGCAACTTCGCCAAGCTCGTGATGAACAAACCTTACATTGTTCCCCTCAACGAATGGGAGCAAAACGTGAGTCATAGAGCCGCACGCTTCTATCGTTTCAAGCAGTAAAGCATTTCCATCACTTCCTTCGGCTTCAAAGCCGCAGGTGAGTTCCCTTAAAATCTTTATATTATCTTCGCGCAATTAACCCAATAATTAATAATAATACCTCAACTTATGAATCTACTATTAGGATATGACATTGGTACTTCGTCAGTAAAGGCCTCCCTCGTTGATGCCCAGACCGGTCAGACCGTAGCAAGTGCACAGTACCCTGATGCCGAAGCCCCTATCCTTGCCAAGCAAGCAGGATGGGCTGAACAGGAACCCGAAATGTGGTGGGACGAACTCGTCCAGGCCACCAAGCGTGTAGCTGCAAAGGCTGCCGCCGTATCTTCGCTCAAAGACGTCAAGGCTATCGGCATCTCGTACCAGATGCACGGTTTGGTTTGTGTTGACAAGGACGGCAAGCCGCTGCGCCCCGCCATCATCTGGTGTGATGGCCGTGCAGTACCCTACGGCAATGCCGCTTTCGAAGCTATCGGCGGCGACAAGTGCCTCAATCATTTGCTCAACAGCCCCGGCAACTTCACAGCCGCCAAGTTGGCATGGGTGAAGGAGAACGAGCCGGAACTTTTTGAGAAAATCTACAAGATCATGCTTCCAGGCGACTATATCGCCATGCGACTCTCGGGCGGTGACAAGAAAACCACTATCTCCGGACTTTCGGAAGGCATGTTCTGGGACTTCAAGAACAATGAGGTTTCGAAGGATGTGATGAACTATTTCGGCTTCCCCGAGTCATACATCGCAGAAATAGTGCCGACCTTCTCTATTCAGAGCCGTGTCTGCAAGGCTATTTCCGACGAACTGGGATTGCCCGAAGGCACACCAATCAGCTATCGTGGCGGTGACCAGCCGAACAATGCCCTCTCGCTCAACGTAATGAAGCCAGGCGAAGTGGCAGCTACCGGCGGCACTTCAGGCGTTGTCTATGGCGTTCTCGGCGAAGTCAACTATGATCCGCTCAGCCGTGTCAACACCTTTGCACATGTCAATCACAACCAACCCGACACTCGTCTGGGCGTACTCCTCTGCATCAACGGTACCGGCATCCTCAATGCCTGGGTAAAGCGTACCATCGCCCCAGAAGGAATCAGCTACGGAGAGATGAACGACCTGGCCGAGAGTGTGCCCGTAGGTGCAGAAGGCCTCAGCGTCATCCCATTCGGCAACGGCGCAGAACGCGTACTCCAGAACGTCAACCGTGGTGCAAGCATCCACGGCATCAACTTCAACATCCACAAGAAGGCACACATCATTCGTGCCGCCCAGGAAGGCATTGCATTCTCATTTGCCTACGGCATGGAGATCATGGCAGGCATGGGCATGGATATCAAGACCATCAAGGCCGGCCACGCCAACCTCTTCCTTTCGCCCCTCTTCCGTCGCACATTGGCAGCCGTGACGGGTGCTTCGATCGAACTCTACGAGACCGATGGCTCGGTGGGTGCAGCTTACGGCGCAGGTATCGGTGCAGGCATCTACAAGGACAGCGACGATGCGTTCAAGACCTTGAAGCACATCGCTACCGAGAAGCCCGTTGAAGATGTCGCAGCCTACAAGGAGGCTTACGAGCGTTGGAAGGCTTGTCTCTGATATCTTCTGGCAAGTGAACGCCTTACATCCATATCGATTGAAAGGGAGCCGGAAAGACTCCCTTTCACCTTTTACTTATTGCTTTGATGAAACGTCTCTCAACAATTCTATTCTCTTTACTGCTATGCCCCTTCCTGGCAGCGCAGGTAATCATCAACGAAGTCATGCAGTCGAACATCGACTGTACAATGGATGACCTCAACGAGTTCCCCGACTCATGGGTGGAACTCTACAACATGGCATCGAGCTCGACAGCCATGCTCTCGAACTATTCCCTCGGCACGCTGCGAGACGGCAGTGATGCCTATCAGTTACCCATGCGCGGCCTTGTCTCGCATGGTTATGTCCTGGTCTATTGCGACAAGGAGGCGACAGGCATGCATACCTCCTTCCGCATCGATTCGGGCAAGGGGGCCAGCGTATATCTATTTGGACAAGAGGGCGAGATTGTCGATTCGGTGTTCATCGAAAAGAAACAACCTGCCCCCAACATCTCTTACGGTCGTGAGACCTCTGGCTCGGATGTTTGGGGCTATCAATATACGCCCACTCCTTCGGCTGAAAACTGCGGCCAAATCTGCACGGAGATTTTGGGCGAACCCGTTTTCAGCGAGCCAGGCCATGTGATGACCAGTTCGCAGACTATCGAACTGACCCTCTTGCTCCCAGAAGGAACACCCGAAGGAACTGAGATACGCTATACGACCGATGGCAGTGAGCCCACAACGGAAAGTCAGCCCTACACCTCCCCTATCCGATTCTCATCGACTCGCGTCATCCGCGCCAAACTTTTCTGCCAAGGTTATCTATCCCCGCGTTCCACAACCCAGTCATACATCTTTATGGGGCGCGAGATGACTTTGCCCGTCGTTTCGATAGTCACCAACAACAAGTATTTCAACGATTCGAAGATCGGCATCTACGTCAATGGCTCATACAGCAGTTCGAAGAGGAACTATGAATACGATTGGCGGCGACCCATCAACTTCGAGTTCTTCACCGAGGCTGACAGCGCCAGCCAACTTAACCAGTTGTGCGAAACACGCGTTGCCGGAGCCGCCTCACGAGGCCACATGCTCAAAACTCTTGCGGTCTATGCCAACAAGCGCTTTGGCGAGAAGCATCTCAAGTATGAGTTCTTCCCCGACCAGCGACCAGGACTTAAAAAATACAAATCGATCATGCTTCGGAATGCAGGCAATGACTTCGACTACCTGTATATGCGCGATGCCATCTGCCAACGCACTATGGCATCGCATGGCGACCTCGACTGGCAGGCCTGGCAACCCGCCATCTTTTTCCTGAACGGCACCTACAAGGGAATCCTCAACATCCGCGAACGCAGCAACGCGTCGAACATCTATACCAACTACGACGGATTGGAGGACATCGACATGGTGGAGAACTGGAAGGAACTCAAAGAGGGCACATGGGATAACTACAACGCCTTTGTAAGCTTCTACAACGAACAAGGCCATACGTTGGAAGAATATGAGAATCTCATGGACATCAACGAGTACATCGACCTCATGGTCATGAACCTCTATTACAACAATTTCGACTTCCCCGGCAACAACTTCATGATGTGGCGACCACGCGAAGAAGGCGGACGTTGGCGATTCGTGGCCAAGGATGCAGATTATGTGATGGGCCTTTATGGACAAGGCAATTCCAGTTACCAGATTTTCAAGTGGCTTTACAATCCGACTTATGACTACAGCCATAACTGGGGAGCAAACAGCTACAATCACACGCTTCTGTTCAGGCGACTCATGGAGAACGAAGACTTCATGCACGCTTTCACCGACCGCTGCGCCATCTATATGGGTGACTTTCTCAACCTGGAAGGTACGTGGGAGGTGTGGGAGCCGATGTACAAACTGATCAAAACCGAATACCCTATCCATCGCAAGCTTATCAACCAATGGTGGCCCAATTACGATGGAGAGATAACGAGTGCGAAGAACTGGCTGAAGGGACGCACATCGAGTTTCTATTCCCAGGTGGCCGATTACTATTCTTTGGGCACACCCATCGTCACCGATATCAACAAGCTGATGGCCGACACGACGTTGGCCGACCTCACCATCACCTTCAACGGCATCCCACTCTCGAAAGGGCGTTTCGACGGCAAATACTTCCCTTCCCGCGAAGTGACCATCGAGGGCTCACCCACCCTTGACGAGGACGGGAACCCCATCGGCTCGCGTATCGTGACAGGATGGACCGTGGTGACCTATGATGGCTCGTCGTCCACACCACAGCACTTTGATGGCAGTACTTGTCACTTTACCATGCCGGCTTCTGCCAGTCGTATCGCCATCAATGCCAGCTTTGGTCAAAGCGAAGGATTGGAAGACATCTCTATCGACCACGAAACCACGCCAACTGACATCTACGATCTGAATGGTAATCGCCATGACGCATTGCAGCATGGTGTCAATATTATTCGATTGCCGGATGGCAGCGTCAAGAAGGTATATATAAGGTAATCGCCCCTATTTAATTAAACGGTCGCAGGCCAAATGGCTTGCGACCGCTTTTTTTATTGAAAAAGTAGGATTACTTGATGGTAAGTGTCACGACGCTGTGGGCAGGAAGAGTCACGAGCAACTGGCCCTTCTTATCAACCTTTGCACCCTTGAATGCAACGGGCTTCACCTGATCGGCTCGGCCGAAGTCATTATAGGCATGAACGTCGTCGGCAGTAATGATTTCACCCTCGGCACTCTTCACCTTCATCCCATCGATGTTCACAGCCACGACATGCTGGTTACTGAGATCCATGTTGGTGAGAGAGATATGCAGTATGCCATTCTTGTCGCGAGATACGGTGCGGCTCACCGTCGGGATTTGCTCGCGGGCATTCACACTGATGTAGTTGCAGACGAGTTCAGAAGGAACGTAGGTGGCCTCCTTGTGGACATTATACATCTTGAATACATGGTAGGTTGGAGTGAGCACACAGGGATCCATTGGGTTCTTCTCGTTGGTGAGAATCATGGATTGCAACACGTTGACAATCTGTGCAATGTTGGCCATCTTGATACGATCTGTATATTTGTGGAAGATGTCGAGCGACGAAGCTGCCACTATGGCATCGCGCACGGTGCTCTGCTGATAGAGCCAACCAGGGTTGGTGCCCTTCTCAACATTGTACCATGTGCCCCATTCGTCAACGAGCAGGCCTATGCGCTTCTGCGGATCGTAACGATCCATCACACGCATGTGATCAACTACGCAATCCTCGATCTGCAAAGCCTTCGACACGATGTTATAGTACTCCTGGTCGGTGAAAGTGAGCGCCCAGCCTTTCTTGCCCATCGGGATGCCGGTTTCGGGATCATTCTCGGTGCCCCAGTCGCGCACAGCATAGAAGTGAACCGAGATACCGTCCATCGAATGACCAATCTTGCGCATGCAGACATCGGTCCAATTGTTGTCTGTAGAATTGGCACCCGAGGCGACACGATAGAGACGATTGTCTCCATAGTTGCGTGCATAGATGGAATAGCGACGATAAAGGTCGGAATAATACTCAGGCGACATCTGTCCGCCACATCCCCACGACTCATTGCCGACACCGAAGTACTTCACCTTCCAAGCTTTGTCACGGCCGTTCTTGCGACGAAGTTCGGCCATCGTCGAATTGGTGTCCGAGGTCATATACTCCACCCACTTGGCCATCTCTTCGACAGAGCCTGAGCCCACGTTGCCCGAAATATATGGCTCGCAGCCGAGCATTTCACAGAGGTTGAGGAACTCGTGGGTGCCGAATGAGTTGTCTTCCACAGTACCACCCCAGTTGTTGTTAACCAAACGTGGACGATTCTCCTGCGGACCAATGCCGTCCATCCAATGATATTCGTCGGCAAAACAACCGCCTGGCCAACGCATCACAGGCACCTCCAGCGCCTTGAGAGCTTCGAATACGTCCTTGCGATAGCCCTGCACATTCGGAATGTTGGAATCCGGACCTACCCAAAGACCGCCATAAATGCAGCGACCGAGGTGTTCGGCAAACTGACCATAAATCTCCTTGGGAATTACATTCTTGGCCTGATCGGGATGAACGTTGAGCTGAACGTCTTGTGCCAAGACCGAAAGAGGCAGCAACAGAACAGCTGCCAGCGAAATGATAAATTTCTTCATGAGAAATAGATATTAAATGTGTTAGTATTGGATTGGTGTCTTCATCGATGGGGCAAAGATAACTATTTTATTCAATTTTGCAAACAAGTTCCTTCATTTTTCCTTCAAATGAATATATGATTCGTTACAAATCAAACTTTTTTGCAACTATTCTTGTCAACTTTTCGAAAAATCACTATATTTGCAGCACATTATTTGATAGAACCTCCTAATAGACCCATACAAAGATGAAGACACAAATCCTTCTATTGGCAGCATTCATCACCCTGCCCCTTTTAGCCAACGACAATGCCACGGTCAGCAGTCCTGATGGCAAACTCGAAGTGAAACTCAACGTCAGCAACGGACAACCCTTCTATTGCGTGACTTACGATGGGTTGAATGCCATCAACAATTCCTTGCTCGGCCTAACGACCAACGAACAGGACTTCACCCAAGATCTCAGCATCAAGAATGTCGAGACTTCAAAGATTGACGAGCACTACAAGATGGATCGTTCCAAGAAGAGCGATATCCACTATGTGGCCAATAGGCTGCTTGCCACCCTGGCAACCTCTAAAGGACAGGAGCTGCAAGTGGAATTTCGTGTGAGCAACAATGATATCGCTTTCCGCTATCTGCTTCCCAAACAGGGCGAGACGGGATCAGTACGCGTAACCAGCGAGGCCACCAGTTTCAGTTTCCCCGATGGCACCACAACCTTTCTTACACCGCAGAGCGATGCGATGATTGGTTGGAAGCGCACAAAGCCAAGCTATGAGGAACTCTACTGCTGGGATGCGCCGATGTCTCAAGTTTCACAATTCGGACACGGATACACATTCCCCTGCCTCTTCCACGAAAGCGGCATCTTCGAGAACCGTGCTGATGAACTGTGGGTGATGGTCAGCGAAACAGGAGTTGACAGCCATTACTGTGCTTCACACCTCAGCGATGCCCAATCGAATCCCTTGGACAAAGGCAGCAGCCAACCTTCTCCTAATACATATAAGATAGCGTACCCGATGCCCGAAGAAAACAATGGCATCGGCACGGCAGACGCAGCTATTGCCCTCCCCGGTGTTACACCTTGGCGTACCATCACCTTGGGTCGTACCCTCAAACCCATCGCCGAAACTACAGCACCCTGGGACAACGTCAAACCCATTTATCAGACCGACCACATCTATAAGTATGGCCGCGGCACATGGAGCTGGATCCTTTGGCAGGATGATTCAATCAACTTTGATGACCTCTGCAAATACGTTGATCTGGCCCAAGCCATGGGATATGAATATGTTCTCGTCGATAACTGGTGGGATACCAACATCGGCAAGGAAACCGATGGAACGGCCAAGAATCCCGACAAGAGCATCGAGAAACTCATCAAATATGCCAATTCAAAGAATGTCGATGTCTTCATTTGGTACAGTTCCAGTGGCTATTGGAATGACATTGTCCAAGGGCCGATCAGCCGCATGGACAACAGTATTGTTCGCAAGAGAGAAATGAAGTGGCTCCACAGCGTAGGCGTCAAAGGCATCAAGGTCGATTTCTTCGGAGGAGACAAGCAGGAAACCATGCGCCTTTATGAGGAGATCTTGAGCGATGCCGACGACAATGGGTTGATGGTCATCTTCCACGGCTGCACCCTGCCTCGCGGATGGGAGCGCATGTTCCCCAACTATGTGGGGTCGGAAGCCGTTCTGGCATCTGAAAATCTCATCTTCGGTCAAATGCACTGTGACCTCGAAGCCGCTCATGCCACCCTCCACCCCGTGCTACGCAATGCCGTGGGCTGTATGGAGTTCGGTGGATCGTTCCAGAACAAGTACATGAATCGTGACAACAAGCCCCGCGAGAATCGCCATGTCAACACTCGACTCACCACTTCGACGTTCAGCCTTGCCACCGCAATTCTTTATCAGAACCCTATTCAAAACTTCGCCCTTGCTCCAAACAACCTGGAGGATGCCCCCAAGATAAGCATGGACTTCATGCGTGAGGTGCCAACCACTTGGGACGAAGTGCGCTTCATTGACGGCTATCCCGGCAAGTTTCTTGTCATGGCGCGCCGTCATGGTGACACATGGTATCTCGCCGCCATCAATGCCGACACCCAGATGCTCAAACTCAACCTTGATCTCCGTTGGCTCAATGCATCCAACCTGACCCTTTACAGCGGTGGTGACAACCCCTCAGTGAAACCGTTGAAACTCAAAAAGGGCATCGCACAACTTACCCTGCCCAGCAATGACGGACTTGTCATCATGGCGAAATGACATCACAAGCAGCCATAGCAAACGAAAGCCCCGAAGGTCGATTCCTTCGGGGCTTTCGTTTATTTTTCTGTGATACGAATCCAAAGAGTTTGGCTGTGACATCAAATCTTGTCATTCTGGATCATCGAAACCAGGTCTTGACGAATTTCAGCATAATCCTTCGACTGCAGGTACTTGCGAATGAGCTGCACGTGATGGAGGTTGTGCAAGTCCGAACCAAGGAAGCTGATCATTCCCTCGTCCAAAAGACGGTAGGCCATCTTCTGGGTTGACTCGCCATAGTAACCCGAAAAACTGAGCAGATTACACTGGAGCTCCACACCGAGGTCCAACAGATGCTCGTACGACTTCAATCCACGGCTCGAATAGTAATGATAGCGCTCGGGATGGGCCATGATAAGGAACCATCCCTTGTCCTGCAGCTTGTAGATTACATCATCGAGGTTGAGCAACGGTTGCTGAAAACTATTCTCAATGAGTATATAGCGATCCTTGAGCGGGCGAAGTTTGCACGACTCCTCCCCCCATTTGCCAGAGTTCATCATATTGATGAAACTCTCGTCGAGACGATACTCAAAGCTGAAATCCTCACATTCGATAGGAATCTGCATCTCGGCAGAAAGTCCCCTCAATTCATGAAACAATGGCATGATCTTTGAAGGGGTATTCATATAGCTTGGCTCTGTATGATGCGGCGTGAAGATAATTCGTTCGACACCGAATTCATGCAGGGCTTCCATATATTCCAACGAAAATTTCATTTCAGGTGAACCATCGTCAACGCCTGGAATGATGTGGCAATGCAGCTCACGCTTGTATGGCAGTGGCAGCATTTCCCTTTTGCGATGAAACAAGAAATTCAAAAACATGCTATTATCATAATATGGGCTGCAAAGGTAACCTTTTTTCATTTTCGAAACAAATTTTGTAATGGAAAAAGTACATTTTCGCTGAAAAAATACCTACTACTAGGGAATTATTGCTATTTTTAAATGATTTTTTGGCCAACTTACCCAACATTTTTGTATATTTGCACCGGTATTCGTCGCGCATATGTGCGATTACGCCCAAGCACTGCAAAATACTCTAATTTTTCTAATACATTAAAACCTAACAAGGATGAAATCTAAATTCATGAAGGTCGGCAAAATCATTGCTGTGACCGCCCCTTTCCTTTTGGCCGCATGTTCTGCTCCCCAGCAGGCAAAAGAGGTCAATCTAACAGTTTCTGGTCTTGATCCAGAACAGTTCGTCGATACCATCAACGGCAAGCCTATTGCTCTCTACACCCTCACCAATGAGAATGGCATGGAGGTATGCATCACCAATCTTGGTGCCCGCATCGTCAGCATCATGGCCCCTGATAAAGACGGCAATCTGCAAGACGTAGTGCTTGGCTTCGACAATGTGAAGTCTTATGCCAACCTCGACGGCAAGACAGCATCCGACTTCGGCGCTGCCATCGGACGTTTTGCCAACCGTATCAACAAGGGCAAGTTTACTCTCGATGGCGTAAAGTATGACCTCGTCAAGAACGATCATGGCAATACGCTGCACGGTGGTCCTACCGGCTGGCAGTATCAAGTTTATGACGTTTTGGAGGCCGATAGCTCCAGCATTACCCTCCAGATTGTCAGCCCTGACGGCGACAATGGCTTCCCCGGCCAAGTGACAGCCAAGGTAACCTATATCCTAAACGATGAAAACAACCTTGTAATTCTTTACAATGCTGTTACCGATAAGCCAACGGTCATCAATATGACCAATCACTCATACTTCAACCTTAGCGGTGACCCCAACAACACCATTCTCGAGGATTCGCTCCTCATTTTCGCCGACAAGATGACTCCGATTGATAATAATCTCATCCCAACCGGAGAATTCCGCGAACTTAAGCCAGGCGATCCATTCTTCTTCATGCCAGAACGCGGCAAACCCGGAATGAAGCTTATCGGCGAGAACATCAACGCTGACGATGAGCAGATCAAGTTCGGCAATGGCTACGACCACAACTGGGTGCTGATGACCCCACGTGCCGAAATGCGTGACCTCCCGCTTTGCTGCATCATGATGAGTCCCAAGAGCGGCATCGTTCTCGTTGAGCGCACTTCCGAACCTGGCGTTCAGGTTTATTCGGGCAACTTCCTCAATGGCTTCGTTACCGGCAAGAAAGGCATCAAGTACCAGCAGCGCACCGGCATCTGCCTTGAAACTCAGCGCTATCCCGATTCACCCAACAAGGGCAATGTAAAGAATTGGACAGACTGTGTGCTTCGTCCTGGTGAGGAATACAACTCAATCACCGTCTTCGAATTCCACACTACCGACGAGATGCTCAATGGTCCACGCAAGCATGGCATGCGTCCCGGTGGCCCACGTCCCGGCGGTCCTCGTCCTGGTGGCCCGCGTCCTAACGGCCCACGTCCTGAGGGTGCTCCCGTTCCTCCCCCAGCAAAATAATACGAACAACGCCTATTCAACAATTTACTAAACCAATAATACAAAAACACAATGGCACAAAAACAAGAACGCAACTGGGTAGCGATCATCACGATGTTCTTCATCTTCGGCATGATCAGCTTCGTTACCAACATGGCCGCTCCATTTGGCAATATCTGGGGCTACACATACGAATGGGCCGGCATGGCCGGTAACTTGATGAACTTCCTGGCATACCTCTTCATGGGTATCCCTGCAGGTAACATGCTCATCAAATTCGGCTACAAGAAGACAGCCCTTATCGCACTTGCAGTGGGCTTTATCGGTCTTGGCATCCAGTACCTCTCCAGCAAGGTCGGCGCTGACGTGGCCGTCTGCGAAATCGGCGGACAGGTTTGCTCGCTCAACCTATTCATCTATCTCCTCGGCGCTCTGGTCTGCGGCTTCTGCGTCTGCATGCTCAACACCGTGGTGAACCCCATGCTTAACCTTCTCGGCGGTGGTGGCAACACCGGTAACCAGCTCATCCAGGCAGGTGGCACCATCAACTCCCTCACCGGCACCCTTACTCCTATGCTCGTCGGTGTGCTCATCGGCACTCTCACCAAGGAGACCACGATGGCAGAAGTTGCACCTCTCGTAATCGCCGGCATGGTTATCTTTGCACTCTCGTTCATTATCATCTCCTTCGTCAAGATTGAGGAGCCACAGGGCGACCTTTCGAACGTTACCTACGAGCGTTCGCCTCTCGCATTCCGTCACTGCCTGCTCGGCATCATCGCTATTTTCTTCTATGTAGGTATCGAGATCGGTATTCCTAACGAGATGAACATGTGGATCAGCCGTCTTCCTTTCGAGGGCGCTGCCAAGGTTGCCGGTTCACTGGCTGCAGCCTACTGGTTCCTTATGCTCTGCGGACGTTTCCTTTCCACTATCATTTCCGGCAAGGTTTCCACCCGCACCCAGATGATTACCGTTTCGTCGGTAGCTATTCTTCTCTTGCTCTGTGCCATCTTCACAGGCAATATCAATATCTCACTCTTCGGTGGCGAAGTGCCTCTCTCTTGTCTCTTCATCTTCCTCTGCGGTCTCTGCACCTCTATCATGTGGGGCGGTATCTTCAACCTTTCGACTGAAGGACTGGGCAAATACACAGCCAAGGCTTCGGGCCTCTTCATGGCCATGGTAGTAGGTGGTGGCATCATGCCATTCATCCAGGACAACGTCGTTCGTCCAGCTACCGGATATCTCGGATCCTACTGGCTCATCATTGCGATGATTGCCTACATCCTGTTCTATAGCCTTTGGGGCAGCAAGAACGTCAATAAGGACATCAAGGTCGATTAACTTTTCTAATTATCAATAATAATTCTAATTAAATTCTTTTATGGCATTTCTTGATTGGTTGGTCATTGCCATTTTCTGCGCCCTTTTGATAGGTATCGTAGTATGGGTGACCATGCAAAAGAACAACAACTCTGCCGATTACTTCTTGGGTGGCAAGGATGCAACCTGGATTGCTATCGGTGCTTCGATTTTTGCTTCTAACATTGGTAGTGAACACTTGATTGGCCTGGCTGGTTCAGGTGCATCTTCCGGTATGGCTATGGCCCATTGGGAGATTCAAGGATGGATGATTCTTATCTTGGGCTGGGTATTCGTTCCTTTCTATACCCGTTCGATGGTTTATACCATGCCCGAGTTCCTGGAACGCCGATTCAACAGCACCAGCCGTTCTATCTTGACCGCCATCTCCCTTATCAGTTACGTGATGACGAAAGTGGCCGTTACGGTTT
This sequence comes from Bacteroidales bacterium, assembly GCA_017618715.1. Classification (GTDB taxonomy): domain Bacteria; phylum Bacteroidota; class Bacteroidia; order Bacteroidales; family UBA3663; genus Liminaster. The sequence goes on along the minus strand of JAFZTS010000009.1, from coordinate 16,222 downwards.
ATGCCGGTGGTCTCGTGTTCCAGCAGGTATTTGGCATCAAGGATTTATGGGGCATCGATTTCTTCTGGATTGCAGCTATCGGACTCGTTGTCATTACTGCCATCTACACGATTTTCGGCGGTATGAAGTCTGTGCTTTACACTTCGGTGCTTCAGACTCCTATTCTGTTGTTGGGCTCCCTGATTATCCTTGTGCTTGGTTTGAAAGAACTCGGTGGTTGGGATCAGATGATGAGTCTCTGTAATGTCACACCTAACTATGAAGGTGCACAGGGTACGATGATTCACCTGATGCGCGACAACAGCGACCCACAGTATCCATGGCTTGGTGCTTTGATTGGTTCGGCTGTCATCGGTTTCTGGTATTGGTGTACCGACCAGTTCATCGTTCAGCGTGTATTGTCGGGCAAGAACGAGAAAGAAGCTCGTCGTGGTACGATCTTCGGCGCTTACCTGAAGTTGCTGCCTGTCTTCCTGTTCCTGATTCCTGGCATGATTGCATTTGCCATGCATCAGAAGAGCCTTGCCGCCGGTGGTGAAGGTTATCTTCCTTTCCTTGCCAATGGCAATTACAATGCCGATGCTGCCTTCCCAACGCTGGTTGCCAAGTTGCTGCCTGCTGGTGTGAAGGGTATTGTGGTCTGCGGTATCTTGGCAGCCCTGATGTCATCGCTGGCATCGTTGTTCAATAGCTCGGCTATGCTCTACACCATCGACTTCCACAAGCGCATGTGGCCAAAGACCAGTGAGAAACGTCTGGTTCAAATTGGACAGATTGCCACCGTGGTAATCGTTGTACTTGGTATCCTTTGGATTCCTGTGATGCGCTCGGTGGGCGACGTTCTCTACACCTATCTGCAGGACGTTCAGTCAGTACTTGCTCCTGGTATTGCTTCGGCATTCCTCTTGGGTATCTGCTGGAAGCGTGCTTCGGCCAAGGGCGGTATGTGGGGTTTGCTTTCAGGCCTGATTATTGGTCTGACTCGTTTGGGCGCCAAGGTTTACTACAGCAATGCTGTTGATGCTGCCGACAGTTGGTTCAAAACTGTATTCTACGACTTCAACTGGCTGTTCTTCTGCGGTTGCATGTTGGTATTCTGCTGTCTGGTTGTAATTATCGTCAGCCTCTTCACCAAGGCTCCCGATCCGGTTAAGATCCAGGGTCTGGTATTTGGTACCGCTACCGAGGAACAGAAAGCTGCTACACGTGCATCTTGGAATTATTGGGATGTCATCCATACCGTAATTATCCTTAGCATTACCGTTGCATTCTATATCTATTTCTGGTAATTAACAAATACGCGGGGAACGCGGAAGAAATATGAGATACAATCTTCCGGGTTTCCCGCCCTTATTATTATTAAATATGTTAGAAGAATTAAAGAAACAAGTCTTTGATGCCAACCTGGCACTTGTCGAGCAAGGGCTCGTCATCTACACCTGGGGCAATGTATCTGGCATCGACCGTGAAAAAGGCCTCGTAGTCATCAAACCATCGGGCGTTGATTATGATGTAATGAAAGTCGAAGACATGGTTGTCGTTGACCTCCAAACCGGCAAGGTTGTGGAAGGAAACCTCAATCCATCGAGCGACACACCCACACACCTTGTACTCTATCGTGCATTCCCCAACATCAAGGGTGTAGTACACACACATTCCACCTACGCCACTGCCTTTGCTCAGGCAGGTTGCGACATCCCTAACATCGGCACCACACATGCCGACTATTTCTACAAGGATATTCCTTGCACCGACGACATGGTTACCCATCAAATGGCCGAATACGAAAAAGAAACGGGTGTTGTCATTGTCAACAAGTTCCAACAGCTCGGCATCAATCCCGACCACACTCCTGCCGTGCTTGTCAAGAACCACGGCCCATTCTCATGGGGCACCTCACCTGCCAATGCAGTATATAATGCCAAGGTGATGGAGCAGTGCGCCAAGATGGCGTTCATCAGCTTCAGCGTCAACCCAAATACCACCATGAATCCGCTCCTCATTGAGAAGCACTACATGCGCAAGCATGGCCCCAATGCCTATTATGGACAAAAAGGGCAGAAGCATTGATTAATTGTTAATTGTTAATTCACAAAAAAATGGCTTTTGAAAAACTCGAACTCTGGTGGATTACCGGAGCACAATTGCTTTACGGTGGCGAAACCGTAAAGATCGTCGATGGACACTCCAAGGAAATGGTGGCTGGCCTCAATGAGTCAGGCATCATTCCTATCAAAGTTGTATATAAGGGCACAGCCAACTCCGACAAGGAGGTAGCCGCCATCATGAAGGCTGCCAACAACGACGAGAAGTGCGTTGGCCTCATCACATGGATGCACACCTTCTCACCTGCCAAGATGTGGATTCACGGCTTGCAGCAGCTCAACAAACCTATGCTCCACCTCCACACCCAGTACAATCAGGAGATTCCCTGGGACACCATGGACATGGACTTCATGAACCTCAACCAGTCGGCACACGGCGACCGTGAGTTCGGTCACATCTGCGCTCGTCTTCGCAAGCCCCGCAAAGTTGTTGCAGGCTACTGGAAGGATCCGAAGGTACAGGAGCATATCGCCATCTGGGCACGCGTAGCAGCAGCCGTGGCTGATGCCAAGGACATGCTCATCCTCCGATTCGGTGATCAAATGAACAACGTAGCCGTAACCGACGGCGACAAGGTGGCAGCCGAGCAGGTTCTGGGCTATCATGTCGATTATTGCACCGTCAGCGAACTTATGGGCTACTGGAAGGCTGTCAAGGATGCTGACGTGGATGCTCTCGTTGAGGAATACAACAAGAAATATACCGTCGTTCCATGCGAAGCTGGCGAAGAGATTGGCAAGAAGAAGATCTGGAACGCAGCCAAGGCTGAGCTCGCTCTCCGAGCTATCCTCAAGGCCAAGGGTGCCAAGGGCTTTACCACCAACTTCGATGACCTCGGCAGTTGGGACGATCCCGATTCCGAAGGTTTCATTGGTTTCGACCAGATTCCTGGCCTCGCTTCACAGCGTCTGATGGAAGAAGGTTATGGCTTCGGTGCTGAAGGCGACTGGAAGTCAGCAGCACTCTATCGCACCGTTTGGTATATGACCCAAGGAATGCCCAAGGGATGCTCATTCCTTGAGGACTACACCCTCAACTTCGATGGCGAGAAGAGCTCTATCCTCCAGAGCCACATGCTTGAGGTATGTCCGAAGATTGCTGTCAAGGACGAGCCCATCCGCCTTGAGGTTCATTTCCTCGGCATCGGTGTTCGCAAGCAGCAGACTGCCCGCCTCGTCTTCAATTCGCAGACAGGTTACGGTGTAACAGCTACCGTTATCGATATGGGCAATCGCTTCCGTCTCATCGTCAACGACGTGGATTGCATCAAGCCCAAACCGCTCCCGAAGCTTCCCGTTGCCAACGCTCTTTGGATACCTCAGCCTAACTTCGAAGTTGGTGCCGGTGGTTGGATTCTCTGCGGTGGCACCCACCACTCCATCATGTCCTATGATATCACGCCCGAGTATTGGGAGGATTATGCCGAGATGCTCGACATCGAGTATGTTCACATCGACAAAAACACCACGCTCGAATCCCTCAAGAAGGATCTCCGCATGAACGAGGTTTATTATCTGCTCAACAAGGCGCTGAAATAACCCTCTCAATTGTTATTTGTTAATTGTCAATTATTAATTATTTATTGTTAATAGAACAATGACAGCAAGACAAACTATCGAATCAGGTAAGGCGGTACTGGGTATCGAATTCGGATCGACCCGCATCAAAGCAGTCCTCATCGACCAGGACAACAAGCCGATTGCTCAAGGCAGTCATGAGTGGGAAAACCAGCTCGTCGATGGCCTATGGACCTATAGCACCGAAGCTATCTGGTATGGTGTAGAAGATTGCTACGCTGACCTGCGCCGCAACGTCAAGGCGGAATACGACTGCGAAATCGAACAACTCGCATCCATTGGTATCAGCGCCATGATGCATGGCTACATGGCCTTTGGCCCCAACGGCAAGGCTACACGCTGGGCACCCGCTTCGGAAGATGAGAAGATTCTCGCTCCCTTCCGCACCTGGCGCAACACCAATACAGGAAAGGCTGCGGCAGAGCTCAGCAAGCTCTTCAACTACAACATCCCGCTACGTTGGAGTATCTCGCATCTCTATCAGGCAATCCTCAATGGTGAGGAACATGTCAAGGACATCACCTATCTCACCACGCTCGCAGGGTATATCCATTGGCGTCTCACGGGCAAGAAGGTGCTTGGCATCGGCGATGCTTCGGGCATGATTCCCGTTGATCCCGAGACGAAGACCTACAATGCCGAGATGGTACGCAAGTTCAACAAACTCGTTGCTCCATACGGTTTCCCCTGGAAGCTTGAGGATATTCTGCCCGAATGCCTCGTTGCCGGACAGGATGCAGGCGTACTCACCGAACATGGCGCACAGCGTCTCGACGTGTCTGGCCATCTCAAGGGCGGTTGCCCGCTCTGTCCTCCCGAAGGCGATGCAGGCACCGGTATGACGGCCACAAACAGCGTCAAGGTCCGCACAGGTAACGTTTCGGCAGGCACCTCGTCGTTCTCGATGATCGTGCTTGAAAAGGATGTGAAGAAACCCAACGAGATGATTGATATCGTCACCACTCCCGATGGCAACCTCGTGGCAATGGTTCACTGCAACAACTGTACATCAGACATCAACGCATGGGTGAAGCTCTTCAAGGAGTATCAGGAACTGCTCGGTGTGAAAGTTGATATGAACGAAGTTTATGGCAAGCTCTACAACCACGCCCTCACTGGCGATGTGGATTGCGGCGGCGTTATCTCCTACAACTTCATCTCAGGCGAGCCGGTTGCCGGCCTCACCGATGGTGGTCGTCCGCTCGTGATGCGTTCGCCCAACGATCGCTTCAACCTTGCCAACTTCATGCGTGCCAACCTTTATGCCACCATCGCCGTGCTTAAACTTGGTAATGACGTGCTCTTCAACGAGGAGAATGTCAAGGTCGATCGTATCACAGGTCATGGAGGTCTCTTCAAGACTCCAGGCGTTGGACAGAAAGTTCTCGCTGCAGCCCTCAACTCACCTATCTCCGTCATGGAGACAGCGGGCGAAGGCGGCGCTTGGGGCATCGCTCTGCTTGCTTCCTTCTTGGTCAACAATCCCGACCAGCTTAACCTTGCAGCTTTCCTCGAGAAGGTTGTCTTCGCCGGCAATACAGGCATCGAGATTGCTCCCGATCCTGCCGATGTCGAAGGCTTCAACCGGTACATTGAGACCTACAAGGCTTGCATCCCCGTGGATCAGGCTGCCGTGGATTACAAGAAGTAAGAGCCATTTTCTCCATAACAAAACTCGGGGCGTGTCGTGTGGCACGCCCCGAGTTTTTATTTATAAGATTCGTTCTCTCTGCACCAATGTGGCCAATGCCACGGCATTCTTTACACCAAATTTTGCCAGCAGTCGCTTTCGGTACCAGTTGATGGTCTCGGTACTCAAGTGAAGATTCTTGGCAATCTGCGGGTTGGTCAAGCCGTCACAAATCATGAGCAGGATTTTACGCTCCACTTCAGTCAGCGACACCACCCGTTCCTGCGACTGGGCGATGATGTTCTCAACCTCAGGACTCACATAACGTTCTCCCTGCCACACCCGCCTTATCGCCTCGGTCAACTGCTCCACCGAGGACGTTTTCAGCAAATAACCGTGCACGCCGACATTGAGTAATCTGTTAATCACCGAATACTCGTCATGAATGGTGACCGCGATGACCTTCATCTTCGGATATTGTGCAATAACCTCCTTGCAAAAGTCCACTCCGTCGCCGTCGGGCATCGAAATGTCGAGCAACAGCACGTCGGGACGGTTTTCCTGGATTGACTTCCGACAAGCTTCAAGCGTGCTGAATTTCCTGCTGACATGGAAGTCTTCATAATGATTGATGGCCTCGGCAAGACCCTCACAGACCATGATGTGGTCGTCAGCGATATTGACATCTATGCGATATTGTTTCATATTGGCAGTATTATGTTGATCTCTGTTCCCTTGTCTCCGTTGCTTGCCACATCCAACGTGCCGTGACAATGGCTAACACGCTCGGCGATATTCAAAAGACCTGCGCCATCGCTCCGTTTGTCGGCATCCAGTCCCTTTCCATTGTCGCTCACGGTTAGAGTAACCCGTTCGTCCTCCTGCACCAAAAGGATATCGATATGGTCAGCCTTGGCATGCTTGAGTGCGTTGTTGACCAGCTCGTAGGCACAACGATAGAGCACTACCTCGGCATCCTGGTTCAGCCTATGGTCATTTCCGAAGTAACTGAACTGACCTCCGGGCACCGAGAGGGCCAGATCCTGCAGGGCTGTCTTCAATCCGTTTTTCAAAAGTTGTTCCGGCATCAAATGATGAGCCACATGCCGCAGTTCCGTTGCCGTTTCGTTGAGCAACTGCAGAAGTTCGGCCTTCGGTGTGTCCTGCTCTGCCTTGAGCCGTAGTATGGTAAGCATCCCTCCCAGCCCATCGTGCAAGTCGCGAGCGATACGGCTGCGTTCGGCAACCTCTCCATCGATGCGCGCCTTGAAAAGAGCCGTCTTGCGCTGTAGCTTGACACTACGCCAAAGCAGGAAGAAGGCCAAAGCCAAAAGCAACAATAGCACCGACAACAGGATACCGCCCCATAAATGCCACTGTTTCTCGCGGTTCAGCTGTTCGATGATCTTTTGTTTCTGCTCCGTATCGTAGAGCACTTCCATCTGCGAGATGCCGCTTTGGTAATTCTTTGTCGAGAAGCCCTCCAACAGGGAACGAACCTTTCGAATGCACCTCGATGCCTCTTCCCTATTGCCCAACTGCATATAGATGTTGGCAAGCATTTCGAAGTTGCCCACATCGCTGAGCGTCGCCTCGTCGTCATTTTCATGGACCGATTTCAAGGCATAATCGAGCGCATTCTTCCATTTGCCCTCCTTCATCTCGGTCATCGCAGCTGCCGCATACACGCCATAACGCGTTTCACTCGACAATTCACTAGTATCATACGAAATTGCCTGATGGGCATATTTCTTTGCCAAAGGCAGATTCTCGTGCCCGTCCATCAGATTCAGTCTCACCATTGCAGAGAGCAATTCAGCATTGGCATCGGGCTCTTCGTCGCGATGTGAAGCGAAATAGGAATAGGCCTCCTCGATGGTTTGCTGGGCCTGCGTATAGTCGTCAGCATCAAGATAGATCTTGGCAAGTCCTTTCTGCGGTACGGCCACCATCAGCGAGTCACCCGAAGCCTTACCCTGCTCGATGGCCAAAAGGTAATGCTGCCTGGCTTCCTCGTTGTTGCCCATCGACTGATAAAGCTCGGCGATGTTGTGATGAAGTATCGTCAGGCTTTCACGCCAACCGTATTTTTCGAAGATGGGTGCCGCTTTCTGGTAGTATTCGATGGCAAGCAGCGCCTTGTCCTGCATATTGTAGAGATTGCCTATCGAACCATAAATGGACGAGAGGTTGTCGTCGATGTCCTTCTCCTTGTATTTGTTTCTTGTGCGCATGGTATCGGTTACTGCCAACGCCCATTCATAGAAACCCAAGGCCTCATCATAGCGTTCGTCTCCGTAGGCAATCATTCCCAAGATACGCAACGCATCTGTGCGAAGGTTGAGCTGGTCGTGTCCATACGACAACGCAAGAACCTGCCGCGCGTTGGCCTCGGCACGTTTGCCGTCGGTCTGCAGGTAGCCCCACATCAAGTCACGATGGGCAAGTATCCGCTGCTCGTCGCTCAACGCCTGTCCGCTATGCAGCACTTGTTCCAACGAATCCACCTTGCGGTTCCGATGGTCGGAATAGTCGGCACGCGCAGTAACGCTCAGCAGCATCAGCCACACGAGCACCAGTCGCCTCATCATGGTCACTTTACTCATATATGTTCGAAAACGTTTTCTTTCCATGGCATCATTAAGACAAATAGCATGGACGAAACAGGACGTTTCGCGCACAAAGATAAACATTTTTTCTCACATTTCACCACCCAAATGGGTGATTTTTTACCCATTTTCCGCTATTCCCCCCATTTGGGTGGTATGTGTATCATTTTAAATGCTTATCTTTGCCCAAAACAAATCTTTAAACATGAGTCTGACTATGAAAACAAGAAGATTATTGGCCATCATTTTAATGGCCGCCATTTGCATTACTGGTGCCAACGCCCAGGCTTGGCTTGGCAAGATAAAGGACAAGGCTGTCGATGCCGGAAAGCGCGCTGTAGAACAAAAAATGGAGAAAAAAGCGGAGAAGGCCGACAACGACGAGGAAGAATCCGCCAGCCCCAAAAAGACCGCCAAGGGAGAAGCCGTGAAGAGTGACTTTGTGCAGGGCACGGTGGTCATCTTTGAGGATAATCTGAAAGGTGAGCAGATGGGTGAATTTCCCTCGAAATGGGATTTGATCGACAACAATGCCGAGGTGGCCAAGATGAACGGAATGATGGCCATCAGGTTCGAACATGGCTCAAGCACGCAAATCACCCCTCTGGTACAAGGCGATAACAGGAAATATTTGCCCGAAGTTTATTCGTTGGAGTTTGATTATTTCGTTCCCGACGGCGAAGAACATCGCTGTGGCTACACGCTGCATCTGAAGACTGCCGATGATGACGGCAATTACGAGACATCCATCGGATTTGGCGATAATGATATCCGCTGGAGTATCGCCAGACCCTCAGGAGGAGACAAGGTCGAAGGCGATAAATCGTTGGAGGATAATCATGAGCGAAACGACTGGAATCATTTTGCTTTGTCATTCAATAAGCGTGCGCTGAAAGTCTATATCAATGGCCAACGTGTCATCAACGCACCCAATGCAAAGGCTGCTGATTGGTTCACCGTTGAAACGGATTTCTGGGAGGATCACATCGACTACATCACCAATATACGCCTGGCCAAGGGTGGCGGTGACCTCTATGCACGCAACGCATCGGACATGACCGCAGTTGAGAAGGCTATTGCCGAGACGGGCAAGTTTGTGACCAACAACATCCTCTTCGAAACAGGCAAGGCAACGCTGAAGTCCGAATCGATGGCTGAGATACAGAAAGTGGCCGACTATATGCTGAAGAACCCAAGTGTGCGTTTCGAGGTACAGGGACACACCGACAATCAGGGCACCGACAAGGTGAACGATCCACTCTCGCAGCAACGTGCCGAAGCCGTCGTAAAGGCGCTCGAAGGACTTGGCGTCGATGGCTTCAATCTCCGCGCTGTCGGCAAGGGCTCACACGAACCAGTGGCCGATAACAAGACCGAAGAAGGTCGCGCCAAGAACCGCCGCGTAGAGTTTATCAAGAAATAAACTTATTCAATTAAGTAACTATTCAGAATTAACTATACATTTTTTCTTTAAAACACGAATTATCATGAATTAACGTAAATTTTCAAGTATATGCCTGTATATGATCTGATTTTACGAAATAATAATTCATGTAAATTCATGATAATTCATGTTAGATAAAAGCCGCATATAATTATCGTCAATTTTGGTTACTTACTTAACAATTAATACTATCACAATAAAACTATGAAGAAAGTACTGACAGCACTCATGTGCATTGCAAGCATCGCCATTTTCGTAGCTTGCGGCGAGAAGAAAGCCCCTGTAGTAACAGGAGACGCAAAGACTGACCAGAAACTGGAGCAGGCCGAGAAGAAACTCTCGGAGATGACCGGTACCGAAAAGTGCGAAGCCACCTGGAAGAAACGTTATGACGGCAAGCTGACGTTAGATGACGTGAAGCCAGATTTCGACTTCGTGGAGAAACTCGAAGGCTTGGACAAATTCATGGGCAATGGTGTCAACAATGCCAAGGCCGTCTATTGCAAGAAGGACGGTTCAAAGATTACGCCCGAAGAATGGAACGCCTACATCACCAAGATCTACAACGTGACGAAGAAACTGGCGCAGGACGGCAAGGTTGTACGCGGCTTCGGCAGCAACCTTGATGTAAAGACACGCGAACAAGCTCTCGAAGAGCTGCCTTTGGAGAAATTACTTGACAGCGGCAGCAATGTTGAATGGGGCTTCCTGCTCAACGACCGCTTCGAAGCATGCTACCTCTCGAAGGTAAATCTGAAAGAGAACAGCTACGTCTGCACCAACTTCACCGAAGGTCTCCAGAAGAATATGGAAGAAGCTCTCAAGGATGCTGAGAAGATGCTGAAATAATCCTCCTCCATTCATACCCCACAAAAAGTGCCAACGTTTACATGTCGTCCGACAAGTAAGCGTTGGCACTTTTTCTTCATTTTTCCAAGCCTATTGCACAAAAAAGTTACTATTTTATGCAGTACAGCGTATTTATTGCATAAAATCAGGGAAAATGGTGATACCTGCAACGGGTTTCAGTGAGAACTTTCCGACCTCAGTTTGTGCTGTCGCTGTCATTGCGCTGAACGATATGGCAGCTAAGAGAATTGTGATTCTTTTCATAGTTCTATTATTGCAACAGCCACTTCCAACAAGGAACGACATCAATGCGAACATTCTCATTTTCAATCTGCCGTTCTGTATCCCATGTGACAACTACCCCCCGATAGTCCTTGTAAATATTCAAGAACCTTGTCAGACTACCGACTTCGCGCTCGTATGTATCATGATCGTCGATGTTGTAGGATACCTGAATGGCCAAATGCTGTTCTGGGATACAAAAGTCCACTTCTATACCTTTATTATAATAAAATAGTCTTAATTCCTCTTTAGTGTTGCGATAAAGATGATCAAGATGGATAGCAACCAGATTCTCCAATAGTTTTGTTTCCCCGTTGTATAGGAAAAGGTTAAGGATTCCATTATCCGTAAAATATCGTTTCACAAGAGTCTGCTGTTCACTCAGCGGAGAAACAAGGTTGGGTATAGAGAATGTCAAATATGCATCCTCCATATAATCCAAATAATCTTTCAGTACCATTTGGCTAACAGTATCCCCCGTCGATTTGACTATATTTACCAATCGTTTTAATGAGGTTGGTTGCATTACACTGTCGGCCAGTTTCCTTGCAAGCAGTCGAAGGATTCTTGAATTGCGAACCTTATTGCGTTCAACAATATCACCCATCACAATTTTCTGGTAGAGCGAAGTCAGCCATTCGCGTTTGTTCGTTTTATCGAAAGATTCGGCAAATCCACCGTTATAGAAATACTCACGAAAATGACGAATTACACTCAACCTGCTGTCTGGTTTGTATTCCCAATTACATTCAAGCTCAATGCCATGAGATTTTAGATATTCCCTAAAAGAAAAAGGAAAAACTTCGCGAGCAATGTAACTACCTCCTAAAGTCGTAGCTATATCATGACTTAGCATCTTTGCATTGCTGCCAGTTATCATAACGCGGAACTTGGACTCAGTCAAACGACGTGCAAACTTCTCCCAGCCAGTCACATTCTGAATTCCGTCAAGATATACCAAAGGATGCTTTTGGTCAAACATCTCGAAATAAGCATCAAGTATCAGCCCCAGCTCTTCAGATTCAATTGAAGCAATTCGTTCATCTTCAAAGTTGATATAGAGAATATCTTCGGCCTTAGCTTTACCCTCGATAATATGCTTTTGCATATCCTGATAAAGAGTATAGGATTTACCTGCTCTTCGTATTCCAATGAGCACATAACTGGTGTTATCCTCGAACTCCATGCCTCTTTGAAGCAAGTGAAGACTCTCTATCTCCTGCATCTTCTCGCCTATAATGGTTTTGACAATCTGCTTATTCATACAATATTTTTAAGTATTCTTTGTAAAATAACAAAATTATTTTAAAGTATACTTTACTAAAATGACGAAAAATATTAAAGTATACTTTACGCTCAATAAATCTTAATGAGCGTTACAAAGGTAAATAAAAAAAAGAAGAAATACAATTTCCTTAACAATTAATTCCTATAAATATCTTAAATTCTGTAGAAATTGCATTGTATAACTGACAATATTTCACTAATTAGAACTGGAATGCTCGGCATACAATCCGATGATAGTGGAGCCGTTATCTTTTGCTAAGTCGAAATCGATTTTTATGTCATTTGCCACTGAAGTCCAATCGTCGGGACCACTGCCTTCATAACGATAGAAGAAGGAGCAGGTGGGCTCGTTGAATTCCACACGGAGATATACACGGGTGACATAGTCGGGAAGTTCTGTCTTGGCAAGAACATCGAAACCTTCATCGTTGATACGACGCAAGGCAAGGCCAGTGGGTATGCGACAGAAGAAATATTGTGAGATAAGCAAACCTGCAGCATCGCCCTCGGCAGGAGTAAAGAACATCTCGATCATGACGGCAAACTGACGATGCCGGATGCGACGACCCACATAACAAGCTGGCCGCAAACCAATAGAAGACATGTTGAAACAAGGTATCGAAAGGCCATGAACAATCGACTCCGGACGCTCATCGACAACTCTCATACCCGGCAAAAAGCCATAGGGGAACAACCACTCAGGATCCTTGGGCAGCGAGGAAAAAACTGTAGTATCAGGCAGCGATTCCTCGTTGCAGAAGTCTTTGGTATAAGCGAACTGGCTGAACACCGCTCGGTTTTCGCGAGTCGATGTACAGCCAGTGCAGATCAAGACGAGCAGTAATGTCAAGAATATGACGTATGCGCGCAGTTTCATAAGCTTAACACGAATTATCATGAATTTACATGAATTAATAATGAATAACGTTTGTACGAGCCATCCAAATAATAATTCGTGATTATTCGTGATAATTCATGTTTATCAATCTTAAATTCGTGATAGAAAAAAAGAATTACTCGTTCCCGACCTTAGGCAGCTTGGCAAGGCCTTCGGCGATAGCTTCGTCGCTGGGGATGACGTCGGTCATCACACCGTCGTTGAACTGCTGGTAAGCCACGAGGTCGAAGTAGCCGGTGCCGGAAAGGTTGAAGACGATAGTCTTCTCTTCACCGTTGAGCTTGCACTTGTTGGCCTCGTCGATGGCAACGCGGATGGCGTGGCTCGACTCGGGAGCAGGCAGGATGCCCTCGGCGCGGGCGAACAGCTCGGCAGCCTCGAAGACGGCAGTCTGCTCGACGGCACGTGCCTCGAAATATCCGTCGTGATAGAGTTGTGCGAGGATGGGGCTGATGCCGTGGAAACGAAGACCACCGGCATGGTTTGACGATGGTATGAACTGCGAGCCAAGGGTGTACATCTTGGCGAGTGGGCAGATCATACCAGTGTCGCAGAAGTCGTAAGCGAACTTGCCGCGAGTGAAGCTGGGGCATGAAGCAGGCTCTACACCAATGAGGTGATAGTTGGCCTCGCCACGCAGCATCTCGCCAAGGAATGGAGAAGCGAAACCGCCGAAGTTCGAACCACCGCCGAGACAGCCGATGAGGATGTCGGGCTTGATGTCATACTTGTCAAGCGCCTTCTTCACTTCCAGGCCGATGATGGACTGGTGGAGCAGCACCTGGTTGAGCACCGAACCCAACACGTAGCGATAGCCGGGAGTCTTGACAGCAGTCTCAACAGCCTCCGAGATGGCGCAGCCGAGCGAACCGGTAGTGCCTGGGTGATTGGCAAGAATCTTCTTGCCGACCTCTGTCGTCATACTTGGAGATGGAGTCACATTGGCGCCATAAGTGCGCATCACCTCACGACGGAAAGGCTTTTGCTCATAAGACACCTTCACCATATAAACCTTGCAGTCGAGGCCGAAGTAAGAGCAAGCCATGCTCAAAGCCGTACCCCACTGGCCGGCACCCGTCTCGGTGGTCACGCCCTTGAGGCCCTGAGCCTTGGCATAGTAAGCCTGGGCGATGGACGAATTGAGCTTGTGCGAACCCGAAGTGTTGTTGCCCTCAAACTTATAGTAAATCTTGGCAGGCGTACCGAGTGCCTTCTCAAGGAAGTAGGCACGCACGAGTGGTGAAGGACGATACATGCGATAGAACTCCTGCACTGGCTTCGGGATTTCGAACCACTGTGTGTCGTTGTCGAGCTCCTGTTTGTTCAGCTCTTCGCAGAAGATGGGGTTCATCTCTTCGAGGGTCAACGCATGGCCATCGCCTGGGTGGATGAGCGGTGCGGGCTTCACCTTCATGTCGGCACGCACGTTGTACCACTGTGTGGGAATCTCGCTCTCTGTCAAGTAAATCTTGTAAGGAATCTTCTGATCCATTGTTTGAATTGTTTTTATTGGATTGATTAATAATGAGTAAGGGTTATCACTAAGGGTTATACTACCTTTCTATACCTGTTTTCAATGTTGATGATCTCCTTGATGTGCTCTCTGAGCTGCCCGATGGCCTTGATTTCCGAAGGATGGGTCAGATAACTCAGGGCACGGAAGACGTTGTGGGCACGCTGCGAATACCACCAGCAGAACTTGCCTATCGGAATCCAAAGAAGGATCCAAACGATGGCCTGCCACCACATTCCCCAGCCCAATCCCATCACCAGCAGCGTGATGAGGGCGAAAAGCGGATAAAGGATGACGATGGAAAGGATGACACGATAGGAATTGGTGAACATCTTGTCCTCCTTGAGCAGCACAAGGGGCAGTTTGTAGCAAATGATGTGGGGCCAAAGGCTCACGATCCAAAGCGGCAGCAGCAAAAGGCACAGCAGACCACATGCCACTGTCCCGGCCCACGTGGGAGGAGCAGCCATCATCGTATCTTGGATACCCAGCGTCTCTTCGCGTAGCTTCAGTTCGTCGGTCAGCGTGATGAGCTCCTCGTTGTCCATCAGCGTCTTGAGATGCTCCACAAAGACCTTATCCTCGGCCAACTTCTCAGGCAAGGGAAGATTCTTCATCGTGGCGGGGTTGAGTGCCGAGCGGCGCAGAAAATCCTTCTCGGCATAATGATCCTCGCCTTCGTCGAGCATCATGCTCTGGATGGCGGTGCGCATCCGTCGCGTCACCTCACGCATCACACGATAGGGATGTTCCTGAAACTCTTCGTAGTAAGGCTGTAGCGAGATAGGTTCGCCCACCATCCATAGGAAATCGGTCTGTACGTCGAAATAGTCGCTGTAATGATGCGCCGTAGGCAGAATCTTGATGTCCTCCTTCCAGCCGTTGTATTTGGCGGTATGGAACGCCATGCGGACGAGTCCTGTCGAGAACGGATCGAGATAATGACCCTGCGTGTGGCCCGATTCGGGGAACACCAGCACGTTGCGTCCCTGATTGATGCGGATGGCAAGTTTGTCGAAGAGACTATAATTCTCTTCAAGCGCTTCTCCCCCTTCCCAACCCATGCGGAACGCGGGTATCAGACCCAACCACGATAGGAAAGCCGTGATGGCGGGGTTGAGCGAAAAGACGTTGGCTCGCACAACAAAGTGCTGCAAATAATCGATAGGATATGCAAAGGCAATATTGATGGCATCGTTTGCCGCATTCTGATGGTTGCAGGCAATGAAGTACTTCTCCCCTTTCGCAGGGATATTTTCCTTGCCCACGGTGTAACGATTCCGGATCATCAGCGTACTGTTGATGAGGTTGATATACCACTTGTACAGGACCAGACCCGGCTTTTGATGAGAATGTAACGGTGTCACAGAATGACTAAATTTAAAAATAACACGAAATAACGGCGGCAAAGTTACTCAAATTTGGGCAAACAGCCAAATTATCGGCCGAAAAAATAACCAATCGGTATAAAAAGTAAACATATTGGCAACATTTGAGTACTTTTTTTGACAAACAAAAGGCGTTAGGAAGGAAATAGCACAATTTCGTACCTTATTGAGCTATCTCCAAACGCGGTAGCACAGTTTCGTACTTTTCTGTGCTATCTCCAAACGCGGTAGCACAATTTCGTACTTTTCTGTGCTATCTCCAAATGCGGTAGCACAGTTTCGTACTTTTCTGTGCCATCTCCAAATGCGGTAGCACAGTTTCGTACTTTTCTGTGCTATCTCCAAATGCGGTAGCACAATTTCGTACTTTTCTGTGCCATCTCCAAATGCGGTAGCACAATTTCGTACTTTTCTGTGCTATCTCCAAATGCGGTAGCACAATTTCGTACTTTTCTGTGCTATCTCCAAATGCGGTAGCACAGTTTCGTACTTTATTGTGCCATCCTCTGCAGAAGATAGACCAATTTCGTACTTTATTGTGCTAAAATACTCAGAGGAGCAGAAATACAAGAAAAAACTGACTTTTCGTTCTAAGAAAGCCTAATCTTTCTTTACAAAACGGGCAATTTCGAAGGAGAT
>JAFZTS010000087.1 GCA_017618715.1 Bacteroidales bacterium | reverse complement strand
GTTATTATTCGCTTTTGTTTTCAACTTTTCGAAATAGACGCTGCTAAAACGAGGAACATATAATGAGAAGAGCCGCCGCCGAGCACGTACTCGGTCTGCTGCCAGAGGAAGGGGAACTCGAGCAATTCGGGGAAGTCGGGACGGATGAGGGCGGTGCCCGAAACCACACCACCGGGGATGTAGCTCCAATCGGCACGGTTCAGGCCGTAGGCTACGGTGGCCGAACGAGCACCGACACCGGAGGCGAACGATGCGTTGTTGCTGCCCGGGTGACAACCGAGGACGAAGTTCAGGGCATCATAGACAGGGTCTTTGGAGAAGATCTCGGGATAGGCATCTACGAGGAAGTAATACTGGAAGCCAAAGCGCTGGATGTCCCAACCTGCTCCCCAGATGCTTGGGCGATAAGGCACACCGTAGGGTGTCTCGGCCGACTGTTTGTCGAGCTGTAACTTATATGCGGCAAGGGCTTCACGGTAGGCTTTCACGAAGGCCTTCGATTGCTTGTCTTTCCTGGTCTCAAGTTGTTTGGCTACGCGAGCTGTAAACCATCCTGTGAAGCCGACACCTCGGGTAATCATCTCCTGGTTAGCGAAAATGAAGTCGAGATACTCCTTCTCTCCCGTCGTCAGATAGAGTTCGACGGCAGCCTGAAGCTTCATGCCGGCCATTCGACCTTCAAGGTTCGTCTGGTTAAAGAGAGTCCTGGCAATTTCAAGGCACTCCTCCCCCAACTCATCGTTAAAACCACGGAGCACACGGGATGCACCAGCCAGCTGTGCTGCGGTGGAGATGGCACGCATGGGGTTGTCCTCGGTGAAGATCCAACGATCGTCGGCATTGCCGATGATACCGTCGGTCATGGCTGCAGCGTCGCCCAACATGGCATACTGACGCAAGGAATTGCAAATGATGCCTCGATAGAGACGTCCCAATGCCTGATAGGAACGCACCACGGTGAGCGCACCATTCTCGACCTGCTGCAGGATGTCGTTCTTGCCGTCGGGTTCGTGTATCTCGACGCGATGGTGCTCCTGGTCGATGGAAGTCACATCGATTTCGGGATGGAAAAGCTCGTAGGCCAAAGCAAGGATATAGGCTTCGCCGGCCTGCGATTCAACACGAAGGTCGAAGTCGCCGGCATCGTGCCAACCACCGATATTTACTCCAGGCACAATCTCGCCTTCCTTGTATTTCGAGAGCCCAGGCATCTGGTTATACCCATCGATATGGTTACCCACATGAGCCATGAGCGCATCGTCGAGGTGACAGGCATCGTGCCAGATGCGATACTTCTCGGCTACGCGCATGTGACACATCTGCACAGGCAGGAAATACTCGATGACGGGTTGCCATACGCCACGGTCATAGACATCGTCGGCAATGCGGAAGACGCTGGAAAAAGACGTCCCGTAACGGATCTGATAGAGACCGGGCTCGGTGAAGTCGCTGAAGTCAGCGATAAGATATCGGTAGCGCAGGAAATTGCCCCAAACGGTTGGTTTGATGGAGCGAACCACTTCCTTCCCATTCGCGTCGATGTGCACAAGCTGAGCCTCGTGGAAATCCTTGCTGCGCGGATCGGTTTCGATAACCACGCGTTTGGGCTGTTGTGGAAGGTAACCCACTTGAGAGGTCTGGATAACGGGACGATAGTGCCAAAGCTGATCGACATGAGGCGTGATGAGCCAACGTACAGCGCCCTTGGTGGCACCTGGAGCAATCTCGCTGCGAAGCACGAACCAGCCGTTGTTGTGGTTCATGCGTCCGTCGTAGAGCTTCAGGTCACCGGTGAGCGATTCGACGGTCAGCAACTGCGAAGGATCGTCGGGACGGGAGGTGAACTTGCGACCCACAGCGTAGGGTTCGGCAATGATGTCGTCGGCACGTAGCGGGCTGTAGCCCTCACCATCGAGCTGCTTCAGATCGGTCAGTTGTCCGCGACCAGCGTAGAAGTCGCCGTCATGACCACGGTTGGTGGGAAGCTGGAGCAATGGCGCATTGGGCTGCTGCGGATAGATGCCCGTTTGCTGATCCATCATCCACGGTTTGCCGAACAGCAATCCCGGGAAGAACTCGAGGTTGAAGCCCACCTTGCCGAGCAGGAAGTCGGGCACGGGAGTGTCGAGATCGACGGTGACGAGTATGCCCTTATCCTGGGGTTCGACGGTGACGGTGTAATTGACGCGCCAATCGGGATAGACCATCGGGTTGAAGCCCGTCAGATGACGAGAGGAATCGGGGTAACAGAGTGTCGTGGTGATGCGACCGTCAGCCACCTTGCGGTCGAGTTGCTTGGGCACGGGTTGCCACTGTCCCGGCGTGGCTTCCAGACGGATGTCGCCATTGGTGGCGATGCGCTGTCCGTTCATGATGACGCACACACCGCCCTGATGGCCCTCGGGATAGAAGTCGCTGAAGGCCATCACGTCGGTACCACCGGCATTGAAGTAACCATTGTCGTTCAGCTGGAAGGTCTGTGCCGTGACTGCCTGAGCCATCAAGGCAAGACATGCTATCAAGATATTCTGTCGGCAGTTCTTCATTGATTTCATTGCTATTTAGTAATAAAAAGTAAAAATTTGGTCGCTGCGCTCAAAATCTGACAAAATCATTTTTTAAATCTTTCAAGGGATTCATCAATCTTCCTTTCGTTGCTGATGATGGATTTTCGATAAGATTTTGAGAGATTTTGAGCGAAGCGACCCAAAATAGGAGGAATCAATACTTATCCATGAGGATATCGACAAGGCCCTTGTCCTTGAAGTCATGCTTCTTCTGATCCCAGAAGCCGAAGTCGGCATCGTAGCACCAAGTGGTCCAGGCGATGTTGTTCTCCGTGAACACTTTCATCATGTCCTTGGTCCAAGCGTAAGCGAGGTCACGCTCAACGGGCTCATAGACACCCCACTCGCCGCAGAAGAGCTGGAGGTCGTACTTCTTGGCAGCTGCAATGGCATCGGCAAAATCGGCACGAATCTTGTCGATGTTCCACTCCTGTGTGAGATATTGCTCAAGATCGGGCTTGATGGCATCGGGAGCAGCATCGAAATCCTCCTTCGTGATCATGATGCCGGGATAGGTGATCTTGCCCTTATATTGTCCAAGAGGTGTCCACCAGGCACCACGATGCGTAAGGATCATGGGGTTGTAGTAGTGGAACGAAAGAATGATGTTCTTGTCACCCTCGGGAACCTTGAGGTACTTCATGGTCTCGTAACCCTGCCAGCGGTTGCTGCCGATGACCAGTGTGCGCTGTGGCTCACGTTCGCGCAATGCCTTATGAACCTTGGCAACGAGTGCGTTCCACTGCTCATGATCGTCGGCCACGGGCTCGTTCATGAACTCGTAGGCTACGGAGTCGTTGCTATAGCCCTTGAGCACATCGGACAGCTGGTACCAGAGATT
The DNA here is from genome assembly GCA_017618715.1 of Bacteroidales bacterium. GTDB lineage: Bacteria > Bacteroidota > Bacteroidia > Bacteroidales > UBA3663 > Liminaster. The sequence goes on along the minus strand of JAFZTS010000087.1, from coordinate 72,868 downwards.
GATGAGACCCTGCTGAGCCTCCTCGGAGGTGAAGAGCGTGTTGGCATTCTTATCATTTTCGTTCACGGCATTGAAGTAATGCGAACGGATGATGTGCAGATCGACGATGGTGCGCAGATGATGCTTCTCAGCCCAGTTGATGGCGTTAATCATCAACTCCCAAGCCTCAGGCAGCTTGTTGCCGTCCTCGTCCCAGAATTGAACCTCGTCGATGGGCAGGCGAACGAAGTCGAAGCCCAGTGAATCGAGACGGGCAAAATCGTCCTCCTGAATGTGGAGGCGGCGTGCTTCGCCACGCTCTTCGCTCTGCGAGAGCCAGTGGCTCACGTTGGTGCCACGACAGATCTTGAAGTCGTTAACTACGTCGGTTGTCTCACTCTTGTTGGTGCAGGCGGTCATAGCCAGCATTGTGGTGGCAATAAATGCCATGGAAATGATCTTTTTCATTATTAATATTATTTTAGTTTGATGATTGCGTAGGAAGTGGCAGGCATGTGAATGGTCACTTCGCCTGTCTTCTTGTTGTGGGTGATGGGGAACTTATCGCCGGCGAGGAGATTCGTGCGACTGAACTTCACATCGACCTTGAATGTGGCATCGGAAGCCTCTGCCTTGGGATTGAGCATCACCAGCACCACGTCGTTGCCGGCAGCGCGTGCATAGACGAAGGGATAAACCGATGGAGCCTCCTGATTGGGATAGATGGGCACGAACTCGGCATAATTGGCCAAGGCGGGCTCGCTGTGGTGAAGGGAGATGAGGCGACGTGTCCTGTTGAGCAGCGACTGAGGGTCATTCTCCTGCGCTGCCACGTTGGGAGCATCGGGCGAAGGATCAACGGGCAGATAAAGCTTTTCGGCATCGGCTGACGAGAAACCGAGGTTCTTGCCATTGCTCCATTGCATGGGTGTACGAGCACCATTACGCGGCTGGTAGGCACCTTCGACCTGCGGCCAGTTGTTGGGCAGTTGCTTCATGCCAATCTCGTTGCCATAATAGAGGAAGGGCACACCTGGCATCGTGAAGCCGAAGGCATAGATGATCTCGAGTTCCTTGTCGGTGCGGCGATTGCCCAGACGGGCATTGTCGTGATTGCCCAATGGCAGGCTGATATATCCTTTTCCGACCGTTTTGCTATACTGATCCATATAGCTGGCGAGGAAGGCACGAATATCGCCTTTGCCTTCGGCATCGAAGTAACTGTGACCTTCGCTCACGCCGTTGAGGATGCGCCAGCTCTCCTTCTGGAAGAGGTCGTTGTAACCATTGAACCAATGGAAGAAATCGACGTGGAAGCAGTTGTCGAGCGCATCGGCCGGATAGGACCATTCGGCCACCATAAAGCCCTGCGGGTATTCCTTTTCGAGCAGCTGACGTATCTCGCGCCAGAAGAGCTTGGTGGCGTTCTCGTTGGTATTGAAGAACTGTTCGTTGCCTCTCACCCGTCGAGTCTTGACCAAGGCACCGGCCATGTCGGCACGGAAGCCGTCGGCACCCATGTCCATCCAGAAGCGCAGTACGTTCTTCAGGTCCTCACGCATGGCCAGGACGTCGGGATGGTCGGTGGGAAGCTGCCACTTCTGTTCGGGGTCGGGATTGGCAAAGCCGAAGTTGAGAGCCGGCTGACACCAGTAGAAGTTGCGCATGAACTGACCATTGCGCTGGCCATAACCCTTGATGAACTGTCCGGCAAACTCGCGAGGGGGATCGACCCAGTTGGTCTCCGTCCAGATGTAGTAGTTGGAGTACTTGTTCGGCTCCTGCTTCTGCGAAGCGATGAACCAGGGATGATCGATGGCGGTGTAGCTGATGACATAGTCGAAGATGACGTGCATGCCGCGCTTGTGGGCCTCCTCGAAGAGACGACGCGCATCCTCGTTGGTGCCGTAGCGCGGGGCTATGCGGTAATAGTCGCGGATGTCGTAGCCGGCATCATTGAAGGGCGAGTCGAAGAAGGGATTGAACCAGATGGCATCGACACCGAGGCTCTTGACATAGTCGAGCTTGCTGATTATGCCCTGCAGGTCACCGATACCATCGCCGTCGGAGTCGCAGAAAGTCTGCGGATAGATCTGATAGAACACGGCATTCCTGGCCCAATCGGGCACATTGGGGATGTCATACTTTCCCGTGATGGTCTGTGCCGAGGATGTGATGGACAGCAGGGCGGTGGCAAGGAGGAATATTCTCTTGAAGTGCATAGTTGATGACACGTTTTAATATCCCAATCCAATATAGCTGTGTGCGGGCAGCTGGATGCTGAAAACAGAAGCGTCCTGGGCATAGCCGAAGAAACGATTGTAGCCCCAACGTGGAACGGGTTGTTGTTCCTTGGGCTGATAGCTCTCACCAGTGAGCAGGTTACGCAGACTGCCGACCTTTTCATTCACCACGACATTGATGCTGACGGCCTCGTCGTTGAAATTCTCGACCACGAGTGTACGGTTGTCGTAGGGGAACAGTGCGACCTTGGCAGGTCCTTCGATGTATGCACCCACGTCCTTGCTCATGGCACGACGGATGACATTCAGCGCACCAGCGGGATAGTCGTAGAGATTGCCGAAGTCGTCGGGAATGGTGAGCACGAAGAGCATACCCTTCGAGTAGGTATCGCGCAAAAGGATGGGATAACCCGAAACGCCACCCGTGAGCGGACGACCGGCACTAACCACTTCCCAGGCATCGTTGGTGAAGTATTTCACTTGCGGGATGATGAACTCGCGTTCGGACTTGCCAGACATACCAAAGTCGTTGACGATGGCCTTCAGATCGCCGCAGTAGAGTTCGCAGATGTCGGCCACCTTGTCGCGGATGGCTTTTAGGAGACCGGTGGTGATGATGACGTCGCCGCCGTTGCGCAACTGTTCCTTCATCTTCTCGACAATCTGAGGATCGCTGGCAGCCTGTTCGGTGAGCAATATCTGCTTACGACCATCTACCCATTTGGGATACATATCCATGGGCAGACCGATCATGCCAAGGTAGTTCTGCAGGAAGTCCTCGCCTGAGGAATGATAGGGCTTGTAGGAAATGAGTCCGACAGGCTGGCCGAGCTTGCCCATGAGCTCGTCGGTCTGGCGAAGGGTTACACTGGCGAAGCGTGCCATCGTAGTTGGCGTGATGGTCTTACCGTCCTTCTGGAACGGAGCTACCATCTCGTCATAACGGAAGCTGTTGCCACCGAGGTCCTGCCACGGCTTGCGCATCATCTGCGGCATGATCTTCACATCAGCCAGCTGCATGTAGTTCCAGAGAATGATCTCGGGAGTCTTGGCCAACATGGTGAGGTGGAGCTGTTCGGCATAGCGGTCCATGCTCATGTTGATGCCGCCGGCATCAACCCAACCACCACCGTTGCGACCTGGGGCAATGTTGTCGAAGTAACGAATGATGTTATAGCTGAGGTAGTTCTGCAGGTGCTGTGCAGAACCCGGGTCACGCGTCTCGGTGCCTGTCCAAAGGCCATCGAAGTAAAGCGGTTCCTCCTCCAAGTTGAAGCCGAGGCCATGGAAATGGTCGTACCAGTTGGGATATTTGATGATGACCTTAACCTTCGGATTGACGGCTTTGGCCGGATTGACAACCAATTCTCGACCCGCATCGGCCATCAGTCGCAAGCGGTATTCAGTCCAGCTCTTCGTCCCTTTGGCCGCAATCTCGTCGTCGTTCTTCAAGTCGATGAAGAAGAAGTCGTCGAGGATGAAGTCGTCGAAGAGTTTTGCCGTATATTCAGCGACTTCGCGCACCTGCTGGCGTTCATTTTCGCGTGCATAACTGTAGGTTTCGAAATCGGTGGGTTCGGAGCGGGTGTAGGTGATGCCGCCGCCTACCTCAAGACCTTTCGAGAGGAAGAACTTCTTCACCTTCAGCATCGTCTTCTCATCGACAGTGAAGGCATCACGATGCGTCTCGAGGTAGATCTTGTCGAGATCGACCTGCGAGCTCACGGTCTCCCATGTAGCGTTGAGGAACTTGTCATCGGACATCCGCGCCACGTCCTGTGCACGAATATAGCTCGAAACCTTGAAGTTCTGGTACTTGCCAGCAAAAGCTGGAATGCTTGACGCAACAACTATTGTCGCGAAGCAAAGGATTTTCACAAATTTGTTCAGCATAATGGTATTAATAAATATCTCAAGTTTCGCAATTGTTCTACTTGATGGATATTAAGGGATTTTGGGGATGTCACCTTCGGCTGTTGAGAATGGGACTCAAGAAACAGCACTCCTACGCGCACGTAAGAGTGCTATTTTTATAAATGTGAATTAATAGATCGAAAAAAGGGACAGGTTAAGATGATTATTTCTTTCCACCCAAGATGCCCTTGAGGATGCTGCCGGCGGCACCGCTCTTCAAAACCGTGCTGGCGATGTCACCAGCTGCGCCACTCTTCAAGACGGAGCTTGCTACGTCGCCGAGATTGACGTTCTTGGCGATATAGTCCTGGAGCTCGTTCTTGGCGATATCCACGCCTTTGCTCTTGACGAGATTGAAGACTGTGTCGATGTCAACCGATGATACCAACATCTTTGCGATCTCTGGATTGTTCTGCAACAGCTTCACAAGCTGCTCAATGCCTGATGCCATAGTAAACGAAAATTAAAAGGTTAATAACAATTATTATAGGAAATAATCCTGATTCTCTTGTCTAAATGGACGCTTCTATATAACAACAAGCAATCATTGATATTTAGGTAAAAATGGCAGCGGCTCAGGCATCAATAGCCGAGCCTAACTGCCGGAAAATTGCTGCCTTCAATAGGCAGCATAAAATTGCACTACGTGCATAAAATAAAGCTCGTCCCGATTATGCGGAAGCTAGACTGTAGAAAACCTGTGTAAAAGGGGCCGGATGGATTTTATGCGATAGCAATTTTATGCAGGTATTGGACCTGCAATTTTCCGGATTGTGAGACGGGCTATTGAAGCCCACGTCTCAAATCCATTTTCACCTCCTTTTCTTGTTATTATCGGTTGCTGATTTCGAATTGAATTGTCGAAATGGACGCTGCAAAAATAACAAAAAACTTCGTAATCTCCAAAAAAATGGGAGAAAAAATATAGTATTGAACTTAAAATATTGCAAATAGAAGTGATTTTTCGCGTGAAATTTGGTTATTTGGAAAATAATAGCTATCTTTGTGCCCAAATAGACAGAAATCTACGACAGATAGACAGATATATGGCAGATACGCAAACCAATCTTGACGAGCAATTAGCCCAAGCCAAAGCCATTTCCGACTACAGCGATGACAAGATCCAGCACCTGGAATGGACGGAACACATCCGTCGTCGTCCCGGCATGTACATCGGCAAACAAGGCGATGGCTCACATGCCGACGATGGCATCTACATCCTCTTGAAGGAGGTAATCGACAATTCGATTGACGAATACGCCATGGGCTTCGGCAAGATGATCGATGTCAAGGTCAGCGAGGAGGGCCACGTCTCGGTACGAGACTTCGGTCGCGGCATACCTCTCGGCAAAGTGGATGCGTGCGTGAGCGAAATCAATACAGGCGGCAAATATGACACCTCGGTCTTCAAGAAGTCCGTAGGTCTGAATGGTGTGGGCCTCAAGGCCGTGAATGCCCTCTCAAGCTTCTTCTTCGTACGTTCGTGCCGCAATGGCGAAAAGAAGGAGATCACCTACGCTGCCGCAAAGAAGATACATGAAAGCGAGATTCTGCCCACTGACGAACAGAACGGAACCTACATCGAGTTTGTACCCGACAATACCATCTTCAACAACTACAAGTTCCGCATGGAGTTTGTGGAGACACTGCTCCACAACTATTGCTATCTGAACATCGGCCTTGCCCTCGTCCTGAACGGCAAGCGATACATCTCGAAGAACGGATTGGCCGACCTGCTCAATGCACGCATGGAGATGCAGCCCCTCTATGAACCCATACATCTTTTGGGCGAGGATATCGAGGTGGTCATCACCCATTGCAACAGCTACGGAGAACAATACTATTCGTTCGTCAACGGACAATACACCAGCCTTGGAGGCACCCATCTGGCGGCGTTCAAGGAAGCCACTGCACGCGTCATCAAGGAGTTCTTCAGCCAGAAGAATTTCGAATACAGTGACATTCGCAACGGTATGGTAGCCGCCATCGCCATCAAGGTACAGGAGCCCGTATTCGAAGCACAAACGAAGACCAAGCTGGGTTCGACACGCATGTCGCCCAATCCAGAGGACATCACCATCCAGAAGTTCGTGGGCGACTTCCTGAAGCGCGAACTCGACAACTTCATGCACCGCGAGCCAGAGATTTCCGAGGTGATGCTGACCAAGATACAATCGAACGAACGTGAACGCAAGGAGCTGGCCGGCCTGTCGAAGCAGGCCAAGGAACGTGCCAAGAAGATCAGCCTCCACAACCGGAAATTGAGGGACTGCCACATCCACTACAATGATGCCAAGGGCGATCGGCAGGACGAATCGTGCATCTTCATCACCGAGGGTGATTCGGCCTCAGGCTCGATCACCAAGAGCCGTAATGTGGAGACGCAAGCAGTCTTTTCGCTGCGTGGCAAGCCGCTCAACTGTTTCGGCATGACCAAAAAGGTTTGCTACGAGAACGAGGAATTCAATCTCCTGCAAGCTGCGCTCAACATCGAAGACGGTCTGGACGGCCTGCGTTACAACAAGGTGATCATCGCCACCGATGCCGATGTGGATGGCATGCACATCCGTCTGCTGATGATGACCTTCTTCCTGCAGTTCTTCCCCGAACTTGTTCGCAAGGGACATGTGTTCATCCTGCAAACACCGCTCTTCCGAGTGCGCAACAAGAAGATCTGCCGCTACTGCTATAGCGATGAGGAACGTGAGGCAGCCATCAAGGAATGCGGTTCGACAGCCGAGATCACACGTTTCAAGGGCTTGGGCGAGATCAGTCCCGACGAGTTCAAGAACTTCATCGGCGACGACATGCGACTGGACACCGTGATGCTCCGCAAGGAAGATGCCGTCCACGAGATGCTCGAATACTACATGGGCAAGAACACGATGGAACGACAGGAGTTCATCATTAACAATCTGGTCATCGAGCTGGATGAAGCTTGAGCGAATAACAATTAACAGTTAACTATTAACAATTATTGGCGGGAGGTCATGAAGCTAATATTCCCCGGGTCGTTCGACCCATTTACCAAAGGACATGAGAGCATCGTGAGAAGAGCGCTCGACTTCAGCGAGGAGATTGTCATCGCTGTGGGCTATAACGGCTTGAAGGGCAACACCGGCATGTTCACCATTGAAGAACGCGTGAAGATGATCAGTGACTTCTACGCAGAGGAGCCACGTGTATCAGTAATCTCCTATTCGACACTTACCACAGATATCGCCAACGAATTAGGCTGCTCACACATCCTACGTGGCGTGCGTACGGTGATCGACTTCGAGTATGAACGTTCGCTAGCCGACGTGAACCGTCACCTGACGGGCATCGAGACTATCCTGCTCTTCAACGAACCTGCCATGGCTCACATCACTTCGACCACCGTACGTGAGCTCCTTTCGTTCGGCAAGGATGTCTCCGACTTCATGCCCGAGGGCTTTCCACCCCTTAAAAGGGTCAAAGAACAAAACCAACCTTTCTTCGGATAAATCTTTTCATAATGGTTCTTCCATTATACTTGTTGAAATAAAATAATGAAGCGACTTGTACAGCTTATCTGTCTTATCTGCCTCCTGCTGACAACCTTCGGCCCCGCCAAGGCTGACATATACAACAGCATGAAGACCTTCAACAGCGCATTGCTCTGTCTTGACAACCGTTATGTCGATACAGTGAATATCGATGCGCTGACCGAAACCGCCATCAAGGCCATGCTCAAGGAGCTTGACCCGCATTCGACCTACCTATCGGCCAAGGAGGTGGAGCAGATGAATGAGGGTCTGGGCGGCTCGTTCGAAGGCATCGGCGTAAGGTATCAGATGGAGAACGACACGCTGCTTGTCATCAATACGGTGAGCGGAGGACCATCGGAAAAAGTGGGCATCCTGGCAGGCGACCGCATTATCATGGTAGGCGATTCGACCATCGCTGGACAGAAGTTCAACACCAACGAGATACAGCGCAGACTGCGCGGCCCGAAAGGATCGGTTGTCGATTTAGGCGTGATGCGACAGGGCGAAGAGCAACTGCTTTGGTTCAAGGTTGAACGCGACAAGATTCCCGTGTATAGCGTCGATGCGTCATATATGGCAGCTCCCGGTATAGGTTATATCCGTCTGGCGCGCTTTGCCCAAACCACGCCCGAAGAGGTCGATAAGGCCATGGGCAAGCTGGACCAAATGGGCATGAAGCATCTGATCATCGACCTTCAGGACAACGGTGGCGGTTATCTGAATTCTGCCGTCGATCTTGCCAACCTCTTCCTCCCCTCTTCCGAACTTGTCGTCTATACCCAAGGACGCAGCGACGGCCACCGAAACTACCTGACCCGTCACATGTTCGAACACTTCAAGGGACGCATTGTGGTACTTATCAACGAACAGAGCGCATCGGCATCGGAGATCCTTGCAGGCTGCCTGCAGGACTTGGACCGAGGTGTGATTGTGGGACGACGTTCGTTCGGCAAGGGCCTTGTCCAAAGCCCCGTTCGTCTGCCCAATGGAGGCATGATCCGTCTGACCATTTCGCACTATTACACGCCTTCGGGACGCTGCATACAGAAACCTTACACGAAGGGAGACCAAAAGAGCTACAACGAAGACCTGCTCAACCGTTACAAGCAAGGCGAGCTGCAATATGCGGACAGCATTGACTTTGCCGATTCGCTCAAGTTCCACACACGCAACGGACGCACCGTTTATGGCGGTGGCGGCATCATGCCCGACTTCTTTGTCCCACTGGATACGACGAGCTACACGAAAGCGCATCGTGCGGTGAATGCCAAAGGATCGCTCAACAAGTTCGTTGTGCAGTATTTCAAGAACCACCAGCGGGAACTGCATAAGCAATATCCCACCATTGACGACTTCCTGAATGAAAAGACCGGCTTCAAGGTAACGGACGAAATGGTCGGCAGCATCATCGAACAGGCGAGAAACGACAGTGCCCAGAGCAATGAGCTCGATTCGCTCTACACCAACGACGTGTTCCGCAAACAGGTGGCAGCCTATCTGGCCAACGACCTTTATGAATCAGGTGCCTATAGTCGAATCATGAACCAGACCTCCGACCTGTTCAAGGAAGGGCTGGCCATCATCACCGACGAACGGCGATACAATGAATTGCTAAAATAGATATAACACATGAAAGGACCACTGACTATGATCTACAGGCGCATCAAGTCGGCCAAGAAGTTTCTGCTGTGTATGGCAGCAGGAATCCTTGTACTATCACTCACCAGTGCCGACAACAAGCGACCGATCACCATCTTCATGATCGGTGACTCGACCATGGCCAACAAGCCCTTGGAGGGAGACAATCAGGAACGCGGTTGGGGACAGATGTTGTCGGGCTTCTTCACCGACGACATCCGTGTGGATAATCATGCCCTCAACGGACGCAGCTCACTCTCCTTCATCCTCGAAGGCGAATGGCAAAAGGTTTATGATGCCATACAGCCGGGCGATTATGTCTTTATCCAGTTCGGACACAATGATGAGAAGATAAAGTCGGAGCGACGCGGCACACGACCAGGCACACCGGAGCCTGCTCCCTGTCCCGACCAATGGGGAAGTCCTGCCTCTTTTGACAACAACTTGCGCAAATTCGTGAACGAGACCCGTGAGAAAGGCGGCATTCCCGTGCTCTTCAATTCCATTGCGCGTCGCAGTTTCTTCGAGAACAAGAATGCAGCCGAGGAAGATGACCTTTTCGGCAAGGGAATAACTTTGAAGACAGAAGGTGACACATTGATCGAAACCCACGTCATCGTCCGCGATGACGGTACTATCGATGACTATCTGGAGGCCCCGCGCCGTATTGCCAAGGAGATGAAAGTTCCTTTTGTCGAAATGAACGCCATCTCGAAGAAGGTTATCGAGAGTCAAGGTGTCGAAGGTTCGAAAAGCCTCTTCTGCTGGCTTCCCGCCAATACGTATGCTGCTGCTCCAAAAGGTCGTGAGGACAACACCCATCTTCGCATAGGCGGAGCCCGCAAGATGTGTGCAGCTACCATCGATGCGATTGGTGAAGCTGTTCCAACACTCAAGCCATATATCCGCAAATATGACCTCGTGGTAGCCAAGGATGGTTCGGGAGACTACATGACCGTGCAGGAGGCCATCAACGCCGTACCCGACTACAACAGCGAAGAGCTCACCATCATGATCGCTCCAGGCACCTACAAGGAGAAACTGGTCGTGCCCGAGTCGAAGAGCCACGTGACACTGATAGCCCGTACCGAAGGCGAAGTGATCATCACCTACGACGATTTCGCCAATAAGGTTTCCCCCATCACAGGCCGCAGATTGGGCACATCGGGCAGTTCGACCGCCTATATCTATGCACCCTATTTCGAAGCTGACGGCATAGTGTTCGAGAATACTGCCTCCAACGAATCTTTCGCCCAAAACGGACGTGGTGTAGGTCAGGCCGTGGCAGTACTGGTAGCCGGCGATTGTGCTGTGTTCCGTCGCTGCAAATTCCTCGGCCATCAGGACACACTGTATGCCTACGGTCGAAAGTCTGACCCCAAAACCGATGATGCCAGAGAGGCAGCCAAGACGCAACGCATCCCTGAAAACATGCAGTCGCGCCAATACTACGAGGACTGTTACATCACAGGCACCGTGGACTATATCTTCGGTTGGGCCACCGCCTACTTCAATCGTTGCGAGCTGCACAGCGTAGGCAATGGTTATGTGACTGCAGCAGCTACCCCCCAGGGACAGACCTATGGCTACGTCTTCAACGATTGCCATGTCACCGCTACTCCAGGCACCAAAGTTTACCTGGGACGCCCTTGGAGACACTATGCACAGACAGTCTTCATCAACTGCACATTGGACGAATGCGTTTGGCCACAGGGCTGGCAGACGTGGGGAGACAAGGAAACCGGCCTTGATGGTTCCACCACCGCCTATTATGCCGAATACGGTTCAAAAGGACCAGGAGCCAATCCAAAGGGACGTGTCCCCTGGTCGAAGCAACTTACAGACAAAGAGGCCCAGCGTTTTACTGCTGCCGAAGTGTTGAAAGGATATGACCATTGGAATCCTGTCAAAGAGTAAAGAGTAAGGAATTTGAATACTATTATATATATTATTTATTATGAAGAAAAATCTTATGACCATTATGGGGCTACGGAGGCCTCTTGGAAAGCTAGGTCTGCTGGGAATGGTTGCAGTTATGGGATTGACCCTGAACAGCTGCACGGGCAAACCAGCCGAACCTGAACCCTACTCCGTACGCATGGTGCGTTCGGAATTGGCTCGTAATCCCGATTGCGTAACCATCGACTACAACACACAGCTGAAATGGAACTACACGCACGGTCTGCTGATGCAGTCGATGCTGAAAGCAGAACAGCAGTATCCAGAACTCGCCAAGGAGGTGGATAAATACGTGAAACATTATGTCGATACCATCATCCATGAGGATGGAAGCATCGAGCGTTACAAGCTGACCAACTATACACTTGACCATATCAACGCCGGCAAGATGCTGATGATGGCTTACTACAAATGGCAGGAGCCCAGAATGCGTCAAGCTTTGGACACCCTCTATACACAGTTGCAGAGCCATCCACGTGTCAGCGAAGGCGGATTCTGGCACAAGAAAGCCTATCCTTGGCAGATGTGGCTCGACGGTATCTACATGGAAGCACCCTTCTACGCCGAATATGCCAAGCGATTCCTTACAGGCGAAGCGCAAACACAAGCCTACGACGATGTGGTTAACCAGTTCATGGTCGTAGCACGTCACACCTACGATCCCGCCAACGGACTCTATCGACATGCCTGGGACGAGAAACACGAGCAGAAATGGGCTGATCCGGTCACAGGACAGGCACCACACGTCTGGGGTCGTGCTCTCGGTTGGTACATGATGGCCATGGTCGATGTGCTTGAGTTCCTTCCCGACGGTTATAGCGGTCGCGACAGCATCATCCAGCTACTCCAGCCCTTGTGCGAAACACTCCTCCCCTTGCAGCAGCCTTCGATGGCATGGCAGCAGGTGCTTGATCAAACCGGTCGCGAGGGTAATTACGACGAGACATCGTGCACAGCAATGTTCGCCTATACCTTCATGAAGGGTGCCCTTCTTGGCGTATTGCCCAAGGACTATTGGGAAATAGGCTACAAGACCTGGGAAGGTTTGAACACAAACTTTATTTGCGAAGACGTTGACGGAAACGGACAACCCACGGGCACCATCAGCCTCACGCGCATCTGTGGTGTAGCCGGCCTCGGTGGCACACCCTACCGAAGCGGCGACTACGACTACTATATCAACGAGATCATCCGCGACAACGATCCAAAGGGTGTTGGTCCCTATATCATGGCCTCTCTAATGGCCGAGAAATATGGTCCCAAACTCAATTAATGTGATTATCAAATATTCTATTTATATATCAAATTCATTAGATTATGTTCAAATTTTTTAACGCTCGTCATCGTAAGGCCTACACATCGTTGGCCTGGAAGTACAAGGTTTGGCCTGAAAAAGTCTATAAGCTTGCTCATGGCAAACATGCTCATTCGAAGAAGGAACACAAAATAGTACACGAACTCCTGGCTCTCGGCATCATCCATCGACATTCTACTGAAAGTCTGTCAAGTGATGACAAGGTAATCTTCGATAAGGAAGAGTAAAAAAACATCCCCCGTCATTCGATTATCAAGAGTGACGGGGGATGATTTTTTATAGAATTGGAATCAACGACGACCTGAGCTCGAATGACCTGAACCCTTTACTACACCAGGCTGAGTGGTTGCCGACTTGTTGTTGGACTTACTGTTGCTGGGTTTGGTTGTATTGGGAGCAGCGGGAGCATTGCTGCCACGCGTTGTTGAAGGACGATTGTTGATCTGCGGAGTGTTCTTGTTCTGACCCTTGCGCTGATCCTGATAACGATGATCCTTCTCACGATCGTTCTGGTTGCGATTGTTGTAACCATTCATCGGATGACTTGCACCCTGCTCGCGATGGTTGTTGCCGAAGTCGAGACGCTGGTGATCCTTCTCGTGGGTTGAGCCGTGGATGTGATGGGGTTTGGGCTCAATCTTATGGCTGTAGCGATGATCGCGCTGATAGAATCCATCCGAGAAGTGATGACGGCTGTGTCCACCTGCATAAACCCTGAAGATGCTGGGTGCATCGAAGTAGAAGAACTTCGGGTTGTTGTAGATCTGATATACCCTAAATGTCCAACTGCCGCGATAGGTATAAACGGGACGATAGAAGTACTCGAGCTGGAGGAAACGAGCATACTGAGCTGCGTTCAAAATGAAACGCATGTCGTCATTACGCCAATCCAGGTAGGTGTAGTACATATTGATGGCAGACAGATAACCTCTTGCCACATCGCCCATGATAGGATTGATGGCGAAGATGAAGTCATAGTTGATCTCGTAGCAATCGTCATACTGCTGAGGAGTCATGTCGAGCTCCCAAGCCATGCGGTCGCTGAGGAAACGTGCGGTCTCACGAATCTTGCTGGTTGACATGGCGAAGGCCTGTGATGCTACCAGCATCGTAATTGCGAGGGTTACAAAGAACTTTTTCATAATGGTAATTATTTAGTGGTTAATATTGGTTTTTCTTTGTTCTCGATTTTAAGACGTGCTTTCTGGAATATAGTTTAAATCGTATTTTTCTTGGCAGTATATTTGATGGAGTGAATGGAAAAGATGGGAAGGGAGCTTCCCTTCCCATCCATAAGTCAAATGAGCGGAATTCCTGCCTCTGCACAGGTATGACGCATCTCGCTGGGCCAGATGCTCGACTGTGTCTCGCCTATATGGGCCTTGTGCAGAAGAATCATACACAAGCGGCTTTGTCCGATGCCACCACCTATCGATAAGGGCAATTCGCCTTCGAGCAGACGATGATGGAAGTAGAGGCTTACCCGTTCCTCCTTATTGGTCAGCTTCAACTGTCGCAGCAAGGCTTCGGCATCTACACGGATACCCATCGATGACAATTCCATGGCTGCACCCAGCACAGGATACCACACCAGCAAGTCACCGTTGAGTCCAAGATAACCCTCTTCGTTCTCGGTAGTCCAGTCGTCATAGTCGGGCGCACGCATATCGTGCTCCTTTCCGTCGGCCAACTTACCACCAATGCCCATGATGAACACAGCACCATGTTTCCGGCAAATCATGTTCTCGCGTTCCTTGGGACTAAGATCGGGGTACATCTGTCGCAACTGCTCGGCATGGATGAAGAAGATATCTTCGGGCAGGAACGGCTTGATGGTGGGATAAGTCTCGCAGATGTAGAACTCCGTGCGAAGGATGGCGCTATAAATCTTGCGCACAATCTTCTTCAGGAACTTCACGTTGCGATCCTCCTTGCGCATCACACGCTCCCAGTCCCACTGATCGACATAGAGTGAATGCGTATTGTCGAGTTCTTCATCGGCACGTATGGCATTCATGTCAGTAACGATGCCAAAGCCCTCTTCAATACTGTATTCGGCCAGTGTATTGCGTTTCCATTTTGCCAACGAATGCACTACCTCGGCACGAGCCTCCTCCATGTCCTTGATAGGGAAGTTCACGGCACGCTCCACACCATTGAGGTCATCGTTCATGCCTAGTCCCTTTAAGACGAACAAGGGAGCAGTGACACGACGCAGACGCAATTCGGTGCTAAGGCTTTGCAGAAAGAAATCCTTGATGTTCTTAATAGCCTGTTCGGTCTGTTTCAGGTTCAGCGCAGGCTTATAATCGGTAGGAATAATGAGTTTGCTCATTGCTGTGGTCTTTTATTCATATTCCTGCCAGCTCTTGATCTGGATGTCTTTCTGTGACTTCTGAGTAAATGCCTCAATAAAGGCACTTGCCAGTCGTGCATTGGTCATGAGTGGGATATTATGATCGATGGCACCACGACGGATGCGATAGCCATTGGTCAGCTCGCGCTTCGAGCGATTCTTGGGAATATTGATGATGAGGTCGAACTTGTGAGCAGCAATCATGTTCATCACATTCAGCTCCGAATCGGGATTCTCATCAGGCCAGAAGACAGAAGTTGCCTTGGCGCCGTTATCGTTCAGGAAGCGAGCCGTGCCAGCAGAGGCATAGATGGTATATCCTGCTTTGGTCAGTTCGATGGCAGCATCGAGCAGAGCAACCTTCGACTTGGCTTCACCCGAAGAAATCATGATGGCCTTATCCTTCGATGGCAGTTTGTAGCCCGTGGCGATGAGTGCATTGAGCAGAGCCTCGTCGAAATCATCACCCAAGCAGCCTACTTCACCCGTTGAACTCATATCCACGCCAAGCACAGGATCGGCATTCTGCAGACGAGCGAACGAGAACTGAGAAGCCTTCACACCAATGCGGTCGATATCGAACTCGCTCTTGTCGAGCTTCTGATAAGGCGCGTCGAGCATGATACGTGTAGCCGTATCGATGAAATTGCGCTTGAGCACCTTCGAAACGAAGGGGAACGAACGCGAGGCACGGAGGTTGCACTCGATGACCTTCAGGTCGCGACCCTTGGCAAGATACTGGATATTGAACGGACCGGAGATGTTGAGTTCCTTGGCAATGGCTCGCGACACCTTCTTGATCTGTCGAACGGTGGCGAAGGAAATGTTCTGCACAGGGAAGCACATGGTGGCATCACCGGAATGTACACCGGCATATTCGATATGCTCCGAAATGGCATATTCCACAATCTCTCCCTCTTGAGCCACGGCATCGAACTCAATCTCATTCGTGTCGGTCATGAACTTCGAAACCACTACAGGATATTCCTTCGACACTTCGCTGGCCATATCCAGGAATCGACGCAGTTCGTCATCGTTATAGCAAACGTTCATAGCAGCACCCGAAAGGACGTACGATGGACGAACGAGCACCGGATAGCCGACCTCCTCAATGAACTTCTTGACATCGTCCATTGATGTCAGTGCGCTCCACTTCGGCTGGTCGATACCGAGCTTGTCGAGCATAGCGCTAAACTTGCTGCGGTTCTCGGCACGGTCGATCGAGACAGGCGAAGTACCAAGGATGGGCACTGACTGGCGATAGAGCTTCATGGCCAGGTTGTTGGGTATCTGTCCACCTACCGAGACGATTACGCCGCGTGGTTGCTCCAGGTCGATTACGTCGAGCACACGTTCGAACGACAACTCGTCGAAATACAGTCGGTCGCACATGTCATAATCGGTCGAAACAGTCTCCGGATTGTAGTTGATCATGATTGACTTGTAGCCCAGCTTGCGGGCAGTGTTGATGGCATTCACCGAGCACCAGTCGAACTCGACCGACGAACCGATGCGGTAAGCACCCGATCCGAGCACGACCACAGACTTCTCATTCGCATAGTAGTTGACATCGTGACCTTCAACGGCGTAGGTCATATAGAGATAATTGGTCAAGTCGGGATGCTCCGAAGCTACCGTCGGGATGCGTTTTACGGCTGGAAGGATGCCCTTCTTCTTACGCAGCGAACGCACGGCAAGCACCTCCTTCTCCATATTGCTACCGGTATGACGATTCAGCACGAAACGTGCAATTTGGAAGTCGGAGAAACCAAGTTCCTTGGCCTTCCTCAAAACATCATCAGGCAGCTGGTCGAGCGAAGTGTAGCCTTCCAAAACATGTTTGTAATCGACGATGTTCTTCATCCTTTCGATGAACCAAGGATCTATCTTGGTGAGTTCGAACAATCGATCAATGCTGTAACCTTCCTCCAAAGCTTGGGCGATGGCAAAGATACGCAGGTCGGTCGGGTTCGACAGCTCCTCGTCGAGGTTGTCAAAGCGCGTGTGATCGTTGCCCACAAAGCCATGCATGCCCTGACCGATCATACGCAGACCCTTCTGAAGCATCTCCTCGAACGAACGTCCGATAGACATAATTTCGCCCACCGACTTCATCGACGAGCCGATCTTACGGCTCACGCCCACGAACTTAGTGAGGTCCCAACGCGGGATCTTGCAGATCATGTAGTCGAGCGAAGGAGCCACGTAGGCCGAATTGGTTGTACCCATCTCGCCAATCTGGTCGAGGGTATAGCCCAAGGCAATCTTAGCGGCAACAAAGGCCAACGGATAACCTGTAGCCTTCGAAGCCAAGGCAGATGAACGCGACAGACGTGCATTGATCTCAATGATGCGGTAGTCGTTGGTTTCCGCATTGAAAGCAAACTGAATATTACATTCGCCTACAATGTTGAGGTGACGGACACATTGGATGGTAATCTCCTGAAGCATCTTCACCTGCTCATCGGTCAACGAACAGGTGGGAGCAACTACAATCGACTCGCCCGTATGGATACCAAGGGGGTCGAAGTTCTCCATGGAAGCAACGGTGAAGCAGTGGTCATTGGCATCACGTATGCACTCAAACTCAATCTCTTTCCAACCTTTCAGCGATTCCTCTACAAGAACCTGTGGAGCGAAGGTAAATGCACTCTCGGCAATCTCCTTGAACGTAGCCTCATCGGGGCAGACACCTGAACCCAAGCCACCCAAGGCATAGGCCGAACGTATCATGATGGGATAACCGATCTTACGGGCCGAGGCAAGAGCTTCGTCCAACGTTTCGCAAGCATGGCTTACGGGCACCTTCAAATTGATCTTGTTCAGCTCCTTCACAAAGAGGTCGCGATCCTCGGTGTTCATGATGGCTTCCACGCTTGTACCAAGCACTTCAACACCGTACTCCTTCAGCACACCCTTCAAGTAGAGTTCCGTACCACAATTCAATGCAGTCTGTCCACCAAAGGCCAGCAGGATGCCATCGGGTCGCTCCTTCTTGATAATCTCGGTCACGTAATAAGGGTTGACCGGAAGGAAATAAACCGTGTCAGCAATACCTTCCGAGGTCTGGATCGTAGCGATGTTCGGATTTACCAAAACAGAACTAATACCCTCTTCACGCAAAGCCTTCAGTGCCTGACTGCCTGAATAGTCAAACTCTCCGGCCTGTCCAATCTTCAAGGCACCGGAGCCAAGAACAAGTACTTTCTTCAGTTTCTTTTTCATTGTAGATGAAATTTAATAAAGGACCTATAAATATGTTGTTTCAATTTTATTGTCTATGAATGTTCTAATTCTTTCCTCAAATACTGCGTAGTCCAAGTATCGTAATCGCGACAAATCTTTTCGGGACTGCCACAGGCTATGAGATGTCCGCCAGCCGAACCGCCATCGGGTCCCATGTCGATGATGTAGTCGCAGCACTTGATCACGTCCATATTGTGTTCGATGATGATGACCGTGTTCCCTTTATCGACCAGGCGGTTGATGCACGACATCAGCACACGTATGTCCTCGAAGTGTAAACCAGTTGTGGGTTCGTCGAGGATATAGATGGTCTTGCCGGTCTGCTTCTTGGCCAACTCGGCAGCCAATTTCACGCGTTGAGATTCACCACCCGACAAAGTCGTCGAGGGTTGTCCCAGCTTGATATAACCCAAACCGACTTCCTGCAGGACCTTGATCTTGTTCAGGATGGTCGGCACATTCTCAAAGAACTCCACGGCCTGGTTGATGGTCATGTCCAGTACGTCGGCAATCGACTTGCCCTTGAAGCGCACCTCCAGTGTCTCGCGGTTGTAGCGCTTGCCCTGACATACCTCACAAGGAACCATCACGTCGGGCAGGAAGTTCATCACGATGGTCTTGTAGCCATTTCCCGAACAGGCTTCACATCGTCCGCCGCCAATATTGAACGAAAAGCGTCCTGGCTTGTATCCCCTCATTTGTGCCTCAGGCAGCTGATAGAAAAGATTACGTATATCCTGGAACACCCCCGTATATGTCGCCGGATTCGATCGCGGCGTACGGCCCAAAGGCGACTGATCGACGGTCACAACCTTGTCGATGTATTCGAGCCCACTGATCGACGTGTAGGCAAGCGGTTGCTTGAGCGAACGGTAGAACTTCTGGCTCAGGATAGGTTGCAGTGTCGCATTGACCAGCGAAGACTTACCCGAACCCGAAACGCCCGTCACGCCAATCAGACAGCCTAAGGGGAACTCGACTGTCTCCCCCTTCAGGTTATGGCCAGTAGCACCATCGAGGACAAGCTTCTTGCCATTGCCCTTTCTGCGTGCGGCAGGTATCTCAATCTGACGACAGCCATTCAGATAATCGCTGGTCAGCGTATGCTCCTTCAGCACCTGATCGGGTGTTCCCTGGAACACTACATTGCCGCCCTTGCGTCCAGCTCCTGGACCAATATCGACAAGGTAATCGGCTTGCAGCATCATGTCGCGGTCATGTTCTACCACAATGATGGTGTTGCCGATATCGCGCAGTTTCTTCAATGACTGTATCAACAGTTGGTTATCGCGTTGGTGCAAGCCGATCGATGGCTCGTCGAGGATATAGAGCACATTCACCAACTGTGAGCCTATCTGTGTGGCCAATCGGATGCGCTGCGATTCGCCGCCTGACAGCGACATCGACGGACGATCGAGTGAGAGATAACCGAGACCCACACCAAGCAAAAAACGGATGCGTGATGAGATTTCCTTGATGATTTCTCCAGCGATACTCTTTTGCCGATCATTCAACTTAGCAGGCAACGTTTCGAACCATTGAGCCAGGTCGGTGATCGTCATGGCACTCACCTCGGCGATATTCTTTCCGTCAATGAAGTAATGAAGCGATTCCTTGTTCAATCGATGGCCGTTGCAGCTCGGACAGGTTTGCACCGTACTGAACGACTCAGCCCAACGCCTCTCTTTAGCCGAGGCATCGTCGCCTGCTGCATCCTTCAGATACTTCACGAGACCTTCGTAGGGCATTGTCATCAGTGAATAGCCAACCGCTTCTTCCGACACATGATACGACTGGCCTGTACCGCTCAGAACAGCCTCCAAAGCCTCTTCAGGCAAGGAACTGATGGGATCGTCGAGTGTACAGTCATACGTTTCAAGCAACGCCTCGATCTGCCAAAAGATCATGCTTTTCTTCTTCTTGCCCAATGGTACGATACCGCCGTCGGCTATCGAAAGCGAGGTGTCGGGGATGATCTTACTACGATCGACCATCGTTACCGTACCCAGACCATGACAATGCGGACAAGCACCCATGGGGCTGTTAAACGAGAAGTCATGAGGGGCAGGGTCCTTGTACGACAGACCCGATACAGGATCCATCAATGTACGCGAATAGTATTTCGGCACGTCGTCGCACATGATCATCATCATGCCCTCGCCATGTCGCATGGCAAGGCGCACACTCTGTCTCAGACGATGTTCGTCAATCGAGGCCACACGCATCTTATCGACCACCAGTTCGATACTATGGTTCTTGTAGCGGTCGAGCTGCAGTCCGTGCAGTATCTCGCGCATCTCGCCATCGATACGAACATTCAGGTAACCCTTCTTTCGCAGGTTCTCGAACAAATCGCGATAGTGACCTTTGCGGTTTTTCACAAGGGGAGCAAGCAGATAGACGCGCCGCCCCTCATAATCCTTCAAGATGAGATCAATGATCTGGTCTTCGCTGAAACGAACCATCTTCTCACCGCTCTCGTAACTATATGCCTCACCCGCGCGTGCATAAAGCAAACGCAAGAAGTCGTAAATCTCGGTAGTGGTACCAACCGTCGAGCGCGGATTGTGGTTGACGGTTTTTTGTTCAATGCTGATTACGGGCGAAAGACCCGAAATCTTGTCCACGTCGGGACGCTCAAGGTTTCCCAAGAAGTTGCGAGCATAGCTCGAGAACGTCTCGATATAGCGACGCTGTCCCTCCGCATAAATGGTATCGAAAGCAAGCGAAGACTTTCCAGAACCTGAAAGGCCGGTCACAACAGAGAGGCTGTGACCGGGGATGGTAACGTCGATATTCTTCAGGTTGTGTACTCTTGCGCCAAATACTTCGATAGCCATATTAAAAGAGCGCCCGTCAATGTTGACGGGCTTGATAGAACCGCCCTACAGGAGGACGATGGGGATTATTCTTCAACCTTGGCCTTCCAGCCGAGAGCAGATGCACCGAGGACGGCAGCGTCGCCCGATGCGAGACCCGAGGGAAGGATCTTGATCTTGCCCTTCCAAATCTGCAGGAGGTTCTCCTCCATTGCCTTAACGATAGGCTTCATAAGCAGATCGCCTGCATTGGCCAAACCACCGAAGAGGATGATGGCCTCGGGAGCCGAGAACGATACGAAGTCAGCAAATGCCGTACCCATGATGCGACCGGTGAAATCGAAAATCTCTTTTGCCAAAGCATCGCCAGCCTGTGCAGCATCGAAGACATCCTTCGAAGTGATCTCCTCAGGCACGAGGTTGCGAAGAGAAGAAGGAGTTTCGCGTGAAGACAGGAATTCGCGAGCCGAGCGTGCAACGCCAGTAGCCGAGCAATAGCACTCCAGGTGGTCGATCTGACCGCATCCGCAAGCACGATTGCCCACGTGGCGGATATGAACGTGGCCAAGCTCGCCGGCAAAACCGTCATGGCCATAAACGAGTTCACCATTGATTACAATACCCGAGCCGACACCCGTGCCAAGGGTAATCTCGATGAAGTCACGCATACCGCGAGCAGCACCGTAAGTCATTTCGCCGATAGCGGCGGCATTGGCATCATTCGTAACAGCTACAGGGATACCCAGGCGTTCGTAGAGCGCATCAGCCAAAGGTAAAACGCCTTTCCATGGAAGATTTGGTGCATATTCAATCGTGCCGGTGTAATAGTTGCCGTTCGGAGCGCCAATGCCGATACCGGTAATCATCTGAGGACCGCCTACCTGCTCGAAAAGCTCGGAAAGTGTCTTTGCAATAGCATCGATAAAGTCACCGAAGTCGATATAAAGCTTGGTTTTGATGGCGCCTTTGGCAACGACCTTGCCACGACTATCAACAATACCCATCACGGTGTTAGTGCCACCGCAATCGATACCTACTACATAAGGTTTACAAGTAACCATAATTATATATATTTAAAAGGTGTAATAGATTTTCGGGGGCAAATATACTAATTATTTGTGAAATTTGCAAATAATGAGACATATTTTTTTCATTTTTTTGTCGAAGAGCGTCCCAAACTATCTCAGTCGCAATACCTGACCTTCATGTACGGTAGCCGAAACGAGCTTATTTCGTCGCATAAGGCTCTTGATGGTCACGCCATATAACTGTGAAATGCTCCACATCGATTCACCTGCCTTCACCTTGTGCACAGTAAATTCCTTGTCCGCCTTGCTGCGCTTGCTCTGCAAGTAGATGATATCATTCTCCTTCAGTACAGAGCGCTTGGTCAGTTCGTTATAACGGCGCAACTTGCGTTCATTGATACCATAGGCCTTGGCGATGGCAGCCAGATCGTCGCCCTTCAAGCAACGCACGTATTTAAGTCCGTGCTTCGCACTGGTCACGTAGAGCGTTCGATTTGCCGTTGTTACACGCTGGTTCTTGTTCGGTATGTCATATACGTCGAGGTGATAGGTCTCGATCAGGTTGATCAGCAGTGTCCCATACTTGGGATTCGTTGCATAGCCACAATTCTTAAGACCGTGTGCCCAGTTCTCGTAATCGCGGATGTCCAATTTGAAAAGGGGAGCATAGCGCGAGTTGGTCTTCAGAAATGTCGAATGATACTCAAAGCCCTCAGCCACGCTGGAGAATTTGCAAAAAGGCTCGTTCTCGGCATCATCATCGCAAAGCACCGTGGGACCTTTCCAGTTGCGACTGTAGGCCTTGATTCCGAAATGGTTGTTGGCAACAACAGCCAAGTAACTTGACCCATAACCTGACTCAAGGATACCCTGGGCCAGTGTGATCGACGCAGGAACTCCATATTTGATCATCTGTTTTCGCGCCATTTCCGAATATTGCTCACAATACTCCTCCACAGTCATCTTCGGTCCCATAGGAGGACATTTAGCCTTTTTCGCACTCGCAGAGGGCGAAAAAATGAATAGCAGGGTGACAATTGCAACAAAAAGTAGCGTTTTTTTGAAGAAATTGGTGTCGCTTTTTTGGATATTTGAACTTTTTACCATATATTTGCAGTGTTAAATAATACCAAAGCCTATGAAAACCCTGGAAATCGCTGCAAAGATACGCATTTTAGACGAAACAGAGCTCACTTTGGAGCAAAAAAATGTGGTAGAAGCTGCCAAATTAGCCACTTTTCGTTCCTATTCGCCCTATTCACACTACAAAGTTGGCGCAGCATGCCTGCTCGACAACGGCGAGATCATCACTGGAAGCAATCAAGAGAACGCTGCCTACCCCAGTGGACTATGCGCAGAACGTACAGCAGTCTTCTATGCTAATAGCCGCTATCCCGAGGCACGCATCCTCAAGCTGTGCATAGTTGGCAAAACTGCATCCGGCATTTTTTCAAAGAATGTGTGCGCCCCTTGCGGCTCTTGCCGTCAGGTTATTCTCGAATCAGAGTATCGAAACGGCCAACCCATCGAGATCCTACTCCCCTCCCAGCACGGAATTTATGTCATTAATGGTATCTCGACTTTACTACCTTTCGGTTTTTCATATGATGATGTAAACGAAACGTAATTTGAAATCATTTTTTTCGAACACACCAGAGTTATCAACACTCTAAATATCCCTTTTTCAAGAGGAAACAATACTACTGAAATAGGTAAAAAAATGTTGATAACTATTGAAACGACCTTTTTTATACAACTATTATCTGCTTAAAATTCAATATCTTGCGTAATCCATCACCTCCTATTCACGATGTCCTTCGGCATGGGTGTATGGAAATTGAAAATCAACGAGTTAGAATTTTCCAAATTTTTTCGTAAAAATTTTGCTCTTGCACGGTATTTTTTTTTTCAATATCTTTGCACCGCGATAAGGATAATTCGCCCTTTTCGCAACCAATTTGACCTATCATAAACAAACATTACCCAATATAACCCTTTCGAACTTTTCGATTATTTCGATCCTTTCGAACCTTTATAACAACTGTAAGTAAATGGCTGCTCAATTTGAGACACAGTGGGAACAATGCCTCGCCATCATCAGGGAGAACCTGCACAACGAGGAGGCCTACAAAGCCTTCTTTGCATCGGTGCGCGCTGGCAGCTATCAGGACGGCAAGTTGACCTTGCTCGTCCCCTCACACTTTGTCTATGAAGCACTCGAGTCAGACCAGTACTTCGACCTGTTGAAAAAGACCCTTCAACGCATCTACGGTCCAACCATCAAATTGGGCTACAGGATAGCCGTCGTCAAAGCCAAGGAAACCGACAATCAACCTGACAACAACGCATCCATTCATCTGAATGCTCAGACGCGACCCGAAACCAAGCAGGAACCCGCTTTCGACTCACATCTCAACCCCAATTGCACCCTTGCCAGCTTCTGTCCCGGTCGTTCAAACGAACTCGCACTAAGCGCAGGTATCACCGTAAGCAGCCGACCCGGCGAGAATGCCTTTAACCCCTTCTTCATCTTCGGAGCCAGCGGCGTCGGAAAGACTCATCTCGCCCAAGCCATCGGCCTTAAGATTCTTGAGAACGACCCGGCCAAGCGTGTGCTATACGTCACCGCTTATCAGTTCAAGGTGCAATACACCGATGCCGTACGTCAAAACCGCCTGAACGACTTCATAAACTTCTACCAGAGCATAGACGTACTCATCGTAGATGACATACAAGAGTTTGCAGGTAAGAACCTCATCGCCACTCAGAATACGTTCTTCCACATATTCAATCATTTGCACCAACTGTGCAAGCAGCTCATCATGACCTGTGATCGCCCGCCTGTCGAGCTTGAGGACCTCGTACCGCGACTGCTTACTCGTTTCAAGTGGGGTTTCATCGGCGAAATCGAACGTCCAGACTACGAGCTACGCAAAGGCATCCTTCGCAGCAAATGCGAAAAGGAAGGCATTACTATAAGCAACGACGTAATAGAATTCATTGCACGCAACGCTACCGATAACGTACGTGACCTTGAAGGCGTAATCAACTCACTCCTCGCCCACTCCATAGCCTTCAATCGTCCCATCGACCAGGAGTTGGCCACACGTGTACTTCGCATGATAGTCAAGATTGAGTCGAAGGTCATCACTTGCGAGAACATCATCAACCTCGTTATCCAGAGCTTCAATGTCGATATGAAGAGCCTGAACTCCAAGAGCCGCAAGAAGGAGATTGTACAGGCAAGGCAGGCAGCCATGCACCTCTGTCACCAGTTCACAACTCTCTCCGTAGTCCGCATCGGCGAAGTGATTGGCAATCGAGACCATGCAACCGTGCTCAGTGCATTCAAGAAAGTCGATGATATGCTCCAGACCGATCCCAACTTTACGGTACGATACAAGGCCGTGGAAGCTCAGCTTAAGGCAAAGAGGGATTGACAAAAACGGAAGAGAAATTTAAAAAATGAGTGACAAGTCATAAGGCTTGTCACTCATTTTTAATAGACTGATAGAACTGGCTATCTCGCCAAAGTCACTTCTTCTTCCCAAAGAAAGTGGAGAAGAGCCAGAGGACGACAACGGCACCGATAACTGCGACTAAAAGCTGACCAAGGCAGCCATAGCCCTGGGTGCTGATGCCGAGGAGTTGGAAGATCCAGCCACCAACGGCCGAACCTACTACGCCGAGGATGAGGTCGATAATGCAGCCATTGCCGCCATTACCTTTGATGCGGCTGGCGATGTAACCGGCCACAATGCCTAATACAATAACATAAATCCAGTTCATAGTATTGATAATTTAAAGATGAAAAGTGTAATTTACCTTATTCTTCGTAAATATAGGTCTTGGAACGAGACTCGGAATATGGCTTTCCAGTGATGATCTTCTTGCCTTCCTTCTTAAAGGTAACCACGTACTCATTGGGATTGTTCTTCGTCTCGAAGATGTTGGCTTCAAACAGACGATCGCTATGATCTTTTCCTGTGCGGCCCTCAAAATCATGCTTTCCATAAACCTTGACTTCGCGATCACTCACGGAAACAACACTATCAACGCTTAATGAACCTGCCACGTATTTTCTCTTACCGATGAGGTCCTTGAACAACTCGTCATAGTTCTGCTGGCAGAATTTGTCCAAGAAACGCGTATAATACTCATTGGATTTCAAATTGTTCATGTAGTCCAACAATTGCGTATCCTTCTTTGTGGCATCATAATAGAAGGCCTGAGTACGCGATTCAGTGTTCTTCTTGCCAGCGAGGGATGACAGACTCTTCTTCTCTTTTGCGAAAGTTACGGTGTACTCATTGGGTTTTTCATCATCTTCCTGCACGAAAGCTACAAAAGTGCGATCTTCGTTATCCTTTCCGAGACGACCTACGAAATCGTGTTTGCCGTAAACAAGGGTACCACTGTTATCGACAGTTACGACACTATCGACTTTCAGAGAACCGGCTACATACTTCTTGGAGCCGAGAAGGTCCTTGAAGAGCTCGTCGTAGTGCTGACGGCAAAATACTTCCAACATCTGCTCGTAGAAAGCAGCATTCTTCACAACGGCCTTCACGTCATTCTTTACGTCGGCTTGAACCTCAGTTGCAACTTCAGATGTTTCATCTACAGCTGACTGGTCATTGGTGTTTTGATCACTTTTACATGAAACAAGGATCAAGCCCATGCATGCGTACAAGATGTACGTTTTTTTGATGTAATTTTTCATAATGTTACTTTGTTGGGTTAAATGTAGATATGTATGAATAGATTTGCGCATAAATAACTATTCGCTGGGTTCATCTCGTTCGGTTTTGTCCGAAAGAAGAGGCCTTTGGTGGGAATCTTTCGTTTCGGGGATTACTTCATCTTGAACGCGAGCATCTCGCTCATCAATCCATTCGTTGATGTAGGCGAGGATGAGATTGGTAAGCGGAAGAGCGATAATGAGACCAATAAAACCGAGGAGTGATCCCCAAACGGAAAGAGCGAGGAGCATGATGGCAGGATTGAGCCCCATAGCCTTGCCCATTATACGAGGAGTAAGCACCATGTCCTGTATGGTCTGCACGACGGCAAATACGGCGAAAGCTGAGAGCAGGATGAGCCAGAAACTGCCGCCTGTATCGTATGCCTTAAGCAGAGCCAACATGATGGTAGGGATAATACCAACCAGCTGAAGATAAGGGATGAGGTTGAGCAATCCAATGAATAGTCCCAAGCCGATAGCCATCGGGAAATCGATAATGCTGAAGCCTATCGCGAAGAGGATGCCAACGCAAAGAGCGACGAGAGACTGTCCACGGAAATAGTTGCCCATGTTGATGCGCATACGTCCCACCACATTCTGCATGTGTCCGCGACTTGCCTTGGGCCACAAACGTTGCCACCCATGCGACAACTGCTCATAGTCAAGAAGTATGAAGAACAAGTAAAGCAGCGTGATTATAATGGTAACAAGGCCGCCAATGATACTAAACGCTTGAGACAAGACACCTCCTACGCCAGGGAGAACTTTCTGGACAATTTCGATGATGTTGCCGTTCTCGAGCAAGGTCAACCAGTCATAATCGGAAATATAGGGTAAAACAAACTCCTCGAGCAGCGAGGGTACGCTCTTGTTCTGACCGACTTTCGACAAATACGATGTGATGAGCTGCTCAAGTCGTACAGTCTGTTCTATAAATGAAGGAACGATGAGCGAAAAGAATCCAACCACAACAGCAATCACCAAAACAAGGGTAACGACAATACTCAACACGCGGTTCTTCAACTTGAGCTTGTGTTGGACAAAGAGGACCAGCGGATAGAGCAAATAGGCGATGCCAAAGGCCACAAAGAACGGCAGCAGCACACCACTCAGATAGTTGATGAGCGCAAGAACAGCAATTAATACAATTGCTAAAGTGATGGCTCGTATCAGACGGTCGAGCGTGATGGGTTGTCGTTCTTTTAGCATTTTAATAATTTATGATTATTTCTTTTTATATGGATCATTGACGCGATCGGCATTGTGAGCGACAAAGTCCTTCCACGACTTGGCACTTCCCTTGGAAGAAGAGTCAAGCTGACGCGAGGTAGCGTAATGATGAGCAAGAGCTATAGCCAATGCATCGGTAGCATCGAGCTTCTGTCCTTCAAACATCTCTTCGGTGAGATGGAGCTCGCGTTTCACCATCTCGGCCACCTGCTCCTTCGCGGCATTACCATTGCCAACAATGGAAATCTTCACCTTGGCGGGAGGATATTCGAAAATAGGAATATCCCGTTCGACAGCTGCAGCCATGACTACACCCTGGGCGCGACATAACTTGATGAGAGAGTTGGGATTGATGCCGACAAAAGGCGATTCGATGGCCAACTCGTCAGGGTGGTACTCGTTGATGAGCTGCATAGTGCGTTCGTGGATGCGACGCAAACGAAGATAATGACTTTCGATCTTAGACAGTGTCAGTACTCCCATGACTATCAACGAGGGTTTGCGCTCCTCAACCTTAAGGAGTGCGTAACCCATCACATTCGTTCCTGGGTCGATACCGAGAATGATCTTTTCCATTAATTTTCCAATTCCTCGACACCAAGGATGGAGGGGTCAAAGGTGATCGAATCATCTTCGTCCCATTGTTCATACTGTCGCAAATTGCGCAGGTTTATTTGGACAAGCTCGTTCTCACGGATCGACTTGGGATATTGTTCCAGGGCCTTCTCGAACTCATCGGCTGACTGGATATCTATATGACGCAAGATGACAGCGTAACCTGCTGCCACATTGTGGCGATTAGCCTGATAAATGGAGTCGAGAATATGGTTCATCGACTCACGATACTTTTCGGCAATCTGCATATCCATTTCATCGGACACTTCCTCGCCTAACATGTGCATGCTGTCGGTAAGCTGTGCATAATAATCCCTGGTTTCGGTATTCAGTTCTTCGAGCGCCATGTCGAGGTCGGCCATGGCATCATTTGACGGTGTGCCAGATACCACGATATCAGGGTTGATATTCACCTCAATATTGCCTGGTTCAATGACTATGAGCGTACTGCCGAGCTGGCTGACAAACTGCACGAAATAGGGGTCCTTATAATCGACCTCGCCCTTGAACTGGAAGGACTTGTCAATAATCTGTGCAGAGTCGAGCAATTGGTTTTCGAAGTCGAGCAGATAGACCCATGAACCATCAAACGACGGCACGTCGATGATGGTGTCACCGAAAGGTATCTGTTCAGGAAGATCAAGAGTACCCGAGATGGTATAAGGCCTTATTCTTTTGCATGCGCTGAAGATTAAAAGGCAAAAGACGATTGCAAGAAGCAGGTGACGGTTAAGTTTCATACTTTGAGTAACTGTAATTTTTTATATAGTTTCTGGACGGGCAATCCCATCACGTTGAAATATGATCCTTCGAGACGTGTGCAGCCCACATAGCCTATCCATTCCTGGATGCCGTAGGCACCTGCCTTATCAAAGGGACGATAGGTGGAGACATAGTATTCTATCTGCTCATCGGTCAATGTGTCGAAAGTCACGTCAGTACCGCAGACAAACTCAAGGTGGTCGATAGCACTGCGCAGACATACGGCGGTATAGACCTGATGGGTGCGGCCACTCAGCAGATGGAGCATCCTACGTGCATCATCGGCATCGACGGGTTTGCCCAACTCTTGCCCATCAATCCAGACGATGGTGTCGGCTGTAATAAGCACTTCTCCCGGCTGGAGTAACATATCGTAGGCATGCATCTTAAGTCGAGCGATATGCAGGGGAATGTCACCCCCTTGAAGGTGGGCTGGATGCCTCTCGTCGATATCCTTGAGGCGTACCACTTCCATCGGGATGTCGAGACCGGCGAGGAGTTCGCGACGACGAGGGCTATTGCTTGCCAAGAGGAGTTTTTCTACCATCCGAAAGCGATTTTATCAGACATCCATTTTCCTTGTGCTTCAAGCACCTGCTGGATGACATCGCGGGCAGCTCCATGGCCGCCACGACAAGGACTGACATAACAAGACATAGCAAGTATCTCGGGCGCAGCGTCAGCAGGACAAACGGGACAACCTACACGTTGCATAACCTCATAATCGGGTATGTCATCACCCATATAGAGAATCTCGTCAAGTGGGATGCCCGTCTGTCGCGTCAATTCTTCAAGGTCATGGATCTTGTAACTCGAACCCATGAAGATGTATTTGACGCCGAGATATTCATAGCGCCGACGGATGTTTTCGCTACGTCCGCCGGTGATGATGCCAATAATTAAGCCGCGCTTGACTGCCAATTGGATGGCATAGCCATCCTTAACATTCAGGGTACGTAAAGGCTGACCCTCATCGTCCATGGCGATTGTGCTGTCGGACAATACGCCATCGACGTCGAAAACCAGGGCCTTTATTTGTTTGAAATCAATCAAGGGTTTTTATTCTTCAATAATCGTTACCCATCCGTGGGTGTCCTCGATGTCACCATACTGAATGCCTCGAAGGGTCTCGTAGAGTTTGGTGCAGACAGGACCGGGCACAGAGCTTGGCAAAATGTTATATGTCTTATCCTCATCAAGGTCATCAATACGGTAGATGGGCGCTATGACGGCAGCGGTGCCGCACATGGCAGCCTCATCAAGATAAGCAAGTTCCTCAACGGGCATCGGACGAATCTCGACCTTCAAGCCCAAGTCACGTGCCACCTGTTGGATGGACATGTTAGTAATAGAAGGAAGAATAGACTCGGAGTCAGGAGTGATGTAGGTGTTGCCATCAATACCAAAGAAGTTGGCAGGACCGCACTCGTCGATGAACTTCTTGCTGCGAGCATCAAGATAGATGACGGCGCTGTATCCCTTGTGGTGTGCCATGGCACCCGATACGAGGCTGGCTGCATAGTTGCCACCCACCTTGACTCGGCCAGTGCCAAGCGGTGCTGCACGGTCGTATCCGCGCATGATGCAGCAAGGCGTAGCTTTGAATCCATCCTTGAAATATGGACCTACAGGCATTACAAAGATGATGAACTCATACTCATCGGCGGGAGCAACACCAATCTCTGGTCCTGTTCCGAAGAGCACCGGACGAATATACATTGAGCATCCAGTCTCGTAGGGAGGAACAAGATGGCTATTGAGCTTCACGACTTTGATGACAGCCTCTTCGAAAAGTCCTTCAGGAAGGGGTTGCATAAGGATGGTAGCGCAAGTATTCTGGAGACGTTTGGCATTCTCATTCATACGGAAGACGCGAATCTTGCCGTCCTTGCCACGGAAAGCCTTCAGACCCTCGAAGCCTGCCTGGCCATAATGAAGTACAGTTGCGGCGATATGCATCGTCACTTCCTCACTTTCACTAACACGGAGTTCACCCCATGCACCATCCTTATAGGTGCATCTTACATTGTAGGGAGCCTTACGATAGCCGAAGCCCAGCTTGCTCCAATCAATTTGTTCTGCCATTTCTAAATAAACTTTATTACAATACCTTATTTTATTAAATATATCGGTGCAAAGATAAATGATTTATCGTTATGTTGTTCATTTTGGTTGCTATTTTTTTATTTTTTTTGTCAAAAATGGGGATTTTTGCTGAAAAAGAGACTGAAAAATTTGGTAGAAAATGTAAAAATGTCTAAATTTGCGCCGCTTTTGAGTTTAAACATCAGCATCAAGCGGGATGTCCGGGAGCCAAGACTCCAATAAAAAGCACCCGTTATGACCGGTGTGATGGTATTTTGCTCGAAGGGCAAAAAGAGTAACACAATTAATTTAAACAAAACAAATGAAAGAGTATTCACTCGTTGGCACCAAGCGTGCCGAAGCTGGCAAGAAGGCTGCCAAGCAGCTCCGCGCCAAGGGACAGATTCCCTGCAACCTCATTTCGAAAGAAGGTGCACAATCATTCAGCGTGAAGGTCGAGGATCTTCGTAACCTCCTCTACACTTCTAATGTTTATGCTGTCAACCTCGACATCGACGGCACAATCACGAAGGCTATCCTTAAGGAGGCACAGTTCGGACCTGTCAATGAAGAGATCCTCCATCTCGACTTCCAGAAGTTCAACGCCGATGACGACATTGTTGTTGCTATCCCTGTGAAGGTTGAAGGACATGCTGCTGGTGTTAAGGCCGGTGGCAAGCTCGTAAAGCAGGTCAAGACCCTTACTGTAAAAGGCAACTACCAGAACATCCCCGATCGCCTTATCGTCGATGTTACAGAACTGGAGCTTGGCAAGTCGTTGAGCGTAGGTGATCTGAAGTTTGAGAACCTCGAACTCCTCAATGCAAAGAGTGTCATCGTTGCCAGCGTAAAGGCTACACGTGCATCACGTGCAAAGTAAATCAAAAGGTATCCTTTTTCATGCGTCTGATCTTGAGCGTTGAAAGACGCGAGGTCAGACGTTTTTTTTCGAGATTCAATGAAATTTTTGATCGTCGGTTTAGGGAACATCGGTGAAGAATATTGGGGCACACGCCACAATATCGGCTTCCGCGTGGTCAATGCCCTTGCTGCTGCTCATGATGCAATATTCCAGGAGAATCGGTATGGAGCAACCTGCGAATTCCGGGTGAAAAACCAGGTACTGCTTGTATTGAAGCCCAGCACTTATATGAACCTTAGTGGCAATGCTGTACGCTACTGGATGCAGGCCGAGGATATCACGTTGGATCACGTGTTGATTGTCTGCGACGATATCGCCCTTCCATTCGGCACTCTACGTATGCGAACCAAAGGTTCGGACGGCGGACACAACGGGCTGAAAGACATCATCGCCAAGTGTGGCGGCACGAACTTTGCACGTCTGCGTTTTGGCATTGGGGGCGACTTCCCCAAAGGAGCACAGGTGGATTGGGTGCTCGGACATTTCCCGCCCGAGGAAGAAGAGAAGATGGGTGAACGCTTGGAGACGACGACAAAGTTCATCGAGGAGTTTTGTCTGGCAGGACCAGCCAACGCAATGAATCATTACAATGGCAAGTAACGAAGTAAGAATAGACAAATGGCTATGGGCTGTGCGTATCTTCAAGACACGCACAATAGCCGCCGATGCCATCAAGATGGGCCGCGTGACAATAGGCGGCCAAAAAGTGAAGCCTTCGCGCAACGTGAAGATTGGCGAGGTGATCGACGTGAAGAAACCACCCATCACCTACTCGTTCAAGGTACTTGCTTTGGCTGAGAACCGTATGGGTGCAAAGCTTGTCCCGGGTTTCATGGAGAATGTTACCAAGCAGGAACAACTCGACCTGCTTGAGATGAATCGCATCACTGGATTCAGAGATCGCGCCAAGGGATTGGGCCGACCAACGAAGAAGGATCGAAGAGACATCGACGACTTTAATACTCCACAATACGTCGATGAATTCGACTTTAGTCTGGAAGACCTGGAAGAATTTGATGCCGACGATTGGGCCGAAATCATGAATCCGGATGTCAACGGATAAAGGCATACAACGTCTCATTTTACAGACATGTCCTTAATGAACATGTCTAATATTGCCGTCAAAGCCGTAAAGTCGGTTTTTTAGCTATGAAGTATAACCTGTACTGTCGATATAATCAACGAAGCAGCTCACTAGGTTATGCAACACATCCTTGGCATTGATCAATTGAAATTGAGCTGACGAATGTATTATTGTAGAATCGAAAGTGGTGGAATAACGAGACTCGTACAATTCAATATTCTGGACCTTTATGATGGTGGAGAACTTGACATCAAGGTAGAATATCAAATTTCATTTTACAAATGAAGGTATTTTTCCATAATTCAATATATTTTTGGGGAAAATATTGTCTATTATTTTGAAATGATGGAAAAAATCCTTAGATTTGCAAACATAAATTAAAATAATGATAAAAGAACAAACGCGTGAAACCATCATCATGCACCTCGATAAAAAGGACTTCGAAGTGCATGATACCGATCGCAAAAAAATGAGCATCTTTCGAATCATCGGCCAAGAGGCCGACCGTTTGGGACGCGAATGCTACGTGATCGGTGGCTTCGTGCGCGATCTATTCTTGGGTCTTGATTCGAAGGACATTGACTGTGTGACCATCGGAAGTGGCATTGAACTTGCAGAAAGTCTGTACAAACGACTGGGTAGGCGACGTACACATCTGAGTACGTTCCGTAATTTTGGGACCGCACAGTTGAAGCACACCGAATTTGACCACGCCACTGGTACGGTCATTGAACTGATGAATGTCGAATTTGTAGGGGCTCGCAAAGAATCCTATCGAAACGACAGCCGCAAGCCTGTGGTGGAAGACGGCACGCTGGAAGATGACCAAAACCGCCGCGACCTTACAATCAATGACCTTGCGATCTGCCTCAATGCAGCTCGTTATGGCGAACTGATAGACCCTTTCCACGGAATCGATGACTTGAAGGCAGGTCTTTGCCGCACACCACTCGACCCTGACATTACTTTCTCGGACGATCCGCTGCGCATGTTGCGAACCATACGCTTCGCATGCAGGTTCAACTTCCATATCGTTCCTGAAACCTTCGAGGCTATAGCTCGAAACCGCGAACGTATAAAAATCATCTCCGGAGAACGCATCATCGAAGAACTGAACAAGATACAGATGTGCGAGAGGCCGTCTCGAGGCTGGCAACTGCTCTGGCACTGCGGTCTCTTGCAAATCATCTTCCCCGAACTGGCTGCGCTGGCCGGCATCGAGAGTAGAGAAGGCCGCGGGCACAAGGATAACTTCTTGCACACGCTGACCGTGCTCGACAACGTTTGCCGTATGGAGCGTGAACAAAACCGAAAGCCTAACCTTTGGCTGCATTGGGCTGCCCTCTTCCACGATTTGGGTAAGGCAAAGGCGAAAGAGTATGACGAGAAACTAGGCTGGACTTTCCACAACCACGACTACATCGGTCAACGGATGGTACTACCCATCATGCGCCGATTGAAACTACCCTTGGGTGCCGAAATGAAGTACGTTCAGAAGTTGGTGGGGTTACACATGCGTCCCATTCACCTGGCAGACGTGGGCATAACAGATTCGGCAATTCGGCGCGTTATGTTCGAAGCTGGAGAAGACACCGATGACCTGATGCTGCTCTGTGAAGCCGATATCACTTCGAAGATTCCAGAGAAGGTGCGCCGTTTCCTCGACAACTTCAAAATAGTACGTCAAAAGATGCAGGAGATCCAAGAGAAAGATGACTACCGCAACTGGACACCACCTATCGACGGCAACGAGATTATGGAACGTTATGGGTTAACGCCTTCGAAGGAAGTAGGCGTCTTAAGAGAAGCTCAAAAGAATGCCATCCTCGACGGCGAATGCGAAAACACCCGCGAAGCCGCTTTGACCTTTTTGGATCAAAAGGCTAAAGAGATGGGATTGTCTTCCAAAGGTAGTTTATAGAAGCCAATTTTGGCTATTCTGACTATTTTATCTATAATGGATATTTGAACTATAGCCTAATAATATAAAACTATGGAACAAATAGAGCAAAAGATACTTTTTACCAACGATATTTGTGAGGCGCTGAAGGAATTCACCACACGAATCCCTCACGATCGCCTCTATATTCTTTTCGATACAGTAACGCTCCAATACTGCATGCCTGTCATCACACCATTCATGAACGAGTATGACATGGAGCATCCAAACCACAAGATCGAAACCCTCTTCATCGAGCCTACCGATCAGGCAAAGAACATAGAGTCACTCACCGAAATATGGCAAGCGCTCTCGGATCGTCATGCCTCTCGACATTCCCTGTTAATCAATGTAGGGGGCGGCATGGTCACTGATCTTGGAGGATTTGCCGCTGCTACATTCAAACGAGGCATCAAGTTCATCAATGTGGCTACTACCCTATTAGGTGCAGTCGATGCTGCCGTGGGTGGTAAGACAGGCATCAATCTAGGAGCTTTGAAGAACGAAGTGGGTGCCTTTGCACCTGCCGTAGCTGTGCTAATTTCAACAAAGTTCTTTGAAACACTCGACCATAAGAATCTCCTCTCTGGCTATGCTGAGATGCTAAAGCATGGACTGCTGAGCGACAAGAATTACCTCAATGACCTCTTGAACTACGACATCGAGCATTGGGGGGCCGAATCATTGCTGCCCCTGCTGGAAACCAGCGTAAATGTCAAGCAACAGATCGTCCGTCAAGATCCTTACGAAAAAGGACTTCGCAAAGCACTCAACCTCGGACACACGTTCGGTCACGCCTTTGAAACATGGTGCATGCGACAGGGCAATCCCGTACTTCATGGCTATGCCATAGCTTGGGGACTCGTATGCGAACTCATCATGAGCAACCAACAGGTGGGATTCCCTTCGCATACTCTTTACGACATCGCCCATTTTGTAAAAGACAACTATGGTCCACTCCAAATCACTTGTGATGATTATCCTGCGCTCTACGAACTCATGACACACGACAAGAAGAACGAAGGCGACGAAATCGTATTCACGTTGATGCGAAATGTCGGTGACGTGGCATTGAACTATACTGCCAATAAGGAACAGATCGGCACCACGCTGGACATTTATCGTGATTTGATGGGAATCTGAAATATCAATTTACAATTAAGGATTAACAATTAATTGTTGAATTAATGCAGAATCCGGAATTGGAAATGGCGTATAAATACGCCCGATATACACATCGCAACATCTTCCTGACAGGCAAGGCCGGTACCGGGAAGACTACATTCCTGCGCAGGCTGGCAACAATGATCAACAAGCGTATGATCATCGTTGCCCCGACAGGCGTGGCTGCGATAAATGCTGGAGGAATGACCATACACTCGTTCTTCCAGCTTGCCCCTGGTCTTTACCTACCTGGGCAGGATATTGCAGGGCGTGAGAAAAAGTCGAGATATTCATATTCCAAACAAAAAATAAACATCCTTCGCACACTAGACCTGCTCGTTATCGACGAGATTTCTATGGTACGTTGCGATCTACTGGATGCCATCGATGAGGTTTTGAGACGCTATCAGAACCGATATGTTCCTTTCGGAGGTGTACAGCTTTTAATGATAGGCGACTTGCAACAGTTGGCTCCAGTCGCCAGAGAGGATGAATGGCAAATACTCAAGGAAAACGGCTACATATCACCCTATTTCTTTGGCAGTCAGGCTCTCAGGCAAACCAATTACACTACCATTGAGTTGAAGCAAGTCTTTCGCCAAGCCGACCAAACCTTTGTCGATCTGCTCAACCAAGTGCGTGACAACAAGATGACACCCGAAGCTTTCGCCACCCTTAATTCGCGTGTCAATCCATATTTCCAGCCCAAAGAAGAGGATGGATATATCACCCTGACCACACATAACCGCCAAGCAGCTGACATCAACACCACCCGCTTGCAACAGTTGCCCACCCAGCCTGTAAAATACCAAGCCGAAATAAAGGGCGAATTTCCCGAACTCTCATATCCAACCGAGGTAGAATTGACGTTGAAGATTGGCGCCCAAGTGATGTTCTGCAAGAATGACCCGAACCACGAGTACTACAACGGGAAAATTGGACGTGTTGTTAAATGCGACGCTGAACGTGTCTTCGTTGAATGTCCCCCTGATTCGATGGATCCCGACAACAAAGGCAACATTGAAGCTTCAAAAACCATTGCTGTAACCAAACAAGAATGGCTGAACACGAAGTATTCAACAAATTCAAAAACAGGAACAATTACTGAAGAAGTGGTCGGCATCTTTACACAGATTCCGCTGAAGACCGCTTGGGCAATCACTATTCATAAGAGCCAAGGATTGACCTTTGACCATGCCATCATACAAGCCGACCGAGCATTCAGCCCTGGTCAGGTCTATGTGGCGCTCTCACGATGCAGAACCCTCGAAGGACTGGTCTTGAGCCGACATATTCCATCGAGTGTTATCACCGTAGATCCCCAAGTAGTTGCTTTCAATCATTTTATTGAAAACAACCAACCAACCGCAGAACAATTGATCAAGGACCAGCGTCTTTGCATAGAGGAAATCCTTTTCCGCATCTTCGACTTCACACCGTTGCAAACACGACTGAAATACCTCCTTCGATTAGCTGAAGAACATCTCTACAAGCCCTATCCCAATTATGTGCGCAAATTAAGGTCGATCAGCGATGAGATGGAAGGTTTATCAGATTCCCAGAGGAAAGAGAGCCCACTGCATGTGGGACATATTTTCCAAGGTTTCATCCATCAACAGATATCTCTCTCGGAAAATTTTGACGACAACCACATATTACATGAACGTCTGAACAAGGGATTTGCATGGTTCCTGAACCGAACCGTGGAACTCTTTCAGGGCCTTATCGAAGAAGGATTACCAGACATTGACAATAAGGCGACCGAGGAACAAATCAGCAGAGAATTCGATCTACTACGGCAAGACTATATCTTGAAAGTACAGATATTCAACGACTGTCTTGGGAAATTCTGCCTTGATGCATATTGGAATGCCAAGGCCATTGCTGTTATGAATGCAGACAATCCCAAAGTCGTTAAGAAGAAGACCACGAAAAGTAGCAAGGATAAAGCCTCTGAGAAAATTACTGTCAATGCCAGCGACGATATCAAAAACCCGAAGCTATACGAAGCACTACGTGAATGGCGTATTAAAAAAGCCGAACAACTCAAGGTACGTCCCTTCGCCATTATGCACAACACTACGCTAATCGCCCTCGTAAACTATATGCCTGCCGACAGAAACGAACTGAAAACTATCCCAGGTATCGGCAAACACACTCTGCAAGCTTTCGGCACAGAAATTTTGGAAATCATTGGGCAATTCCGAACGTAAATTTTTCAAACAAACAATAATATGAACAAGCAAATCCTACTTATCATGACAACAGCTGCAACACTTGGATTGGCAGCTTCGTGCACCACGAACAAGGAGACGAAAACCGACTCTGGTCCCATTGTCGGGAAAACACAAATCGTAGCCGATCACATGACACCTGAACTCTTGCAGGAACTCGGCAAAATCAGCGACATGCAAGCATCACCCGACGGCTGCAAAGTGCTTTACGGCGTAGGTTATACCAGTGTGAAGGAAGACAAGACCAATCGAGAACTCTTCGTCCTCGACATTTCCCAAGAGAATTCCGAACCCATGCAAATAACCAACACGGCTAAGTCGGAACAAAATGCAGTTTGGAGCAAAGACGGTAATAAAATCTACTTTCTGAGCAGCGAGAGTGGATCAATGCAGATGTGGCAGATGAATGCCGACGGTTCGGTTCGCAAGCAGATTTCCGACTTGGATAAGGATATTGAAGGATTTCTGCTAAGCCCAGACCAAAAAATGGTGCTTCTAATTCTTCCACTCGAGATTCCACGTATCGACTCAACGCTCTTTGAAGGACTCGACAAGACAACAGGACGTCTATGGGACGATATGAACTATCGTCATTGGGATGACTTTGTGAACAACTGTCCTCATCCGTTCATCGCCCCCTTTGACGAGAACGGCGTGAAGAAGGAAGCGATGATTGATATCATGGCAGGGGAACCTTACGAGTGTCCAATGCGGCCTTTTGGCGGTATCGAGAGTTTTGCTTGGCATCCCAATGGCACTCAAATTGTATATGCTACACGCAAGGAAGTAGGTACCCGATATGCCTTCTCGACCCGTTCTTCACTCTATCTATATGATATAGTTACCGGCCAGACTTTCGACTTGCATCAAGGCGATCATGGCTATGACACTTGTCCCACCTTCTCGCCTAATGGCAAGCTCCTTGCCTTCCAAGCCATGGCGCGCAATGGTTATGAGAGCGACAAGAATGCGCTTTGCATCATGAACCTCGACGATTTCCCAATGGGCAATGATGGCGATTGGAGCAAGGTGAATGACTATGTCGGCAAGTTCAAGGATCTCACCGCGAATTACGATAACAACTGTGAAGCATACGTCTGGGCTCCCGATGGCCAGTCTTTGACCTTCGTAAGCTATAGTTATGGCACGGCACAAGTTTTCAATGTTACACTTGATGGCGAAGTGTGCCGCATAAGCGACAATTCGGACCATGACTTTGGAGCAGTTTGCTATGTTGGTAACAAGCTACTGACCCTGCGTCACGACTGGCATCAACCCAACGAAATTTTTGAGCTCAAGGATGGTATAGCAACTCAGTTGACACATGAGAACGATGCCCTTTTGGCACAGTTGGGAGATATGGGACGAATCGAGAAACGCTGGATGAAATGTACCAATGGAGATACGATGCTCGTATGGATTGCTTATCCTGCCGGATTTGATGCAGCCATTGCAAAAGACCCGAAACTGAAGGTTCCTACCCTCCTATATTGTCAGGGTGGTCCCGAGAGTGCAGTGAGTCAGTTCTGGAGCACTCGTTGGAATATTGCCATCATGCAGGCCAACGGCTATGCACTTGTCCTCCCAAATCGACATGGTGTACCAGGCTTCGGACAGAAGTTCAACGAACAGATTGCAGGCGACTTTGCAGGACAATGTATGCGCGACTATTACACAGCCATCGACAACATCGTCAAGACCGAATCTTGGTGTGATGCTGAACGGTTGGGTGCCGTGGGAGCTTCGTTCGGTGGTTATTCCGTCTATTGGCTGGCTGGACATCATCAGAAGCGTTTCAAGTGCTTTATTGCACATTGCGGCATCTTCAACTGCGAATCGATGTACGGTGAAACCGAGGAGATGTGGTTTGCTGACTGGGATTACGGTGGATCATATTTTGGACAAAGCGGTCTCCAGGAAGGTCTTTGCCATACACCAAAACGTGGCAATGGCGGCGTGAATGCCTGCTATACCGACTCACCTCACAAGTCTATTACAAAGTGGGACACCCCAATCCTCGTGATCCACAACGAGCATGACTATCGTATCCCCGTAACACAAGGTATGCAGGCCTTCAACCTGGCTCGAATGCGTGGTATCCCTGCCGAATTCCTTTACTTCCCCAACGAGAGTCACTGGGTACTACATCCACAGAATGCTGTGCTCTGGCAGCGTGTTTACTTCAATTGGTTGGACAAGTGGCTGAAGAAGTAGGAAACAATGATTATTATAGATACAAAAAAACTTTTGCATATCCTCGATGTGACCCCCGCCACGCATAACATTATGCTGGTGGGGCGTCATGGTATCGGGAAGTCGGAAATCCTTACCGACTATTACCAACGGAAAGGGTATCGTGTCGTGCCACTCTTTCTTGGACAGATGTCCGATCCTGGCGACTTGATCGGATTACCCACCAAGACTGGCGAGAGAACCGACTTCCTTCCACCCTATTGGTTCCCCATTGATGGGAAGCCTATTGTCCTGTTCCTCGATGAGTTAAACCGTGCACGTCCTGAGATATTACAGACTGTCATGGACCTTGCACTCAATCGTCGATTGGCTGGCCACATGTTACCGGAAGGAAGCCGAATCATCTCAGCTGTCAATGAGGGCGATGAATATCAACTGACCCACCTTGATCCTTCTCTGGTGAGTCGTTTCAACGTATATCAATTCTGTCCTACTGTGCAGGAATGGCTGCTTTGGGCACAACTAACACACCTTGACCAACGCATTATCGACTTTATCCAAAACGAACCTACTTTGCTCGACGGAACGCCGGAACAGAAAGAGGGGGAAGATACCGGACTCGAAAAGTATCCCGATCGTCGCGCTTGGAAACGCATCAGCGATATCATCCAAGAAATGTCTCCCGATGGCACATTGCGTCCAAGGCGTCACCTTGGAGAAGACGATCTGGATTTAATAGCCGGTATTGTCGGAGCACAGGCCGCAAGCCGTTTCTTTGCCTTCACACAAGGGAACCAGATGCTTTCGGGAGTACAAGTATTGAATGACTGTAATGCTTGCGAAGCCAAATTACGAAGCTATCGTTTGCATCAACTGGCCATCATTAACGAAAGCATCTTCCAACACCTCGAAGTGGCTTATCCCGACTCTTCGCAACTGCTTGCATTTTCTTTAGTGGCGAAAGATGATTCTACATCGATGGACGTTGTTCAATTGCA
This sequence comes from Bacteroidales bacterium, assembly GCA_017618715.1. GTDB lineage: Bacteria > Bacteroidota > Bacteroidia > Bacteroidales > UBA3663 > Liminaster. Next base: position 30,892 of record JAFZTS010000087.1, on the reverse strand, counting down.
TCGTTATGCAGACAACCTCCTGCGATATTACAATCTGCTCGAGAATATGGAGCAAAAAGAAGCCATCGCGCATTTGGCCAACCTTTTCGAAAGCGGCAGTTATCCAGAGGCCATCTTATTTGTCACAACATTCTGCCCTGAAATATATCAAAAGCTCGCAACTTTCATCGCCAACATATAAATAATTGATTATTAGGGTTCGATGGGTTAAGAAAGGTTCGAAAGGATATGTTTGTTAACGAGACACTCAGACTCATCAGTGAAAACTGGTTCTTGCAGGAACCAGCGTTCTTTGCGCTGCTTTGTCAACAACAATTGACGGAAAATGTACGAATGGAAAGTCCTATACGCTGTGGTCAAGGGAGGTTGGAATACAACCCACTCCTACTTTCCCGTAAGAACTTCGCCGAAGTGGAACAACTGATGCGTGTAGAGATGATACGCCTTTTCTTGAAACATCCATACGAACGTCAACCCGAAGGTTGTAGCAAGGAAGCCCTTTCTATCGGTTCTGACATTACCATTGGCGATGGCTACTGTATGTTGCACAAGGAGAAACTCCCCGTTCGTGATCCTGGATATTATCACTTGCCTTTGGGGCAATATTACGAATGGTATGCCAAGCAGATTCAGGGTCAGAAGCAGGAGGACGAACAACAGAAGGACTCTCAAAGCAATCAGAATGATCCGAATACTCAGAGTAATCAGAATAATCAGAATAATCCGAAAACGCCGAGCACTTCTCCCTTCAACAATCCTGAGGATAAGGACAAATCGCAACTATGGCGAGACGATGAAATGCAGCGTTTGCGAATTAACGAACTCATTAATCGAACGACCGATTGGGGAACCCTGCCTGGAGAAATCGTCGAACAAATCAAGGCGAGTACAAAAGCCAAGATCGACAACCGCCATATTTGGGAGGGATTCCATAGTACTATTCTCAGCAGTCAGCGCCATCTGACTCGAATGCGTCCCAATCGTCGAACTGGATTCCTGCAAATGGGAAGCATGCGTCAATTTGATACACATCTGCTTATCGCTATCGATACCAGTGGAAGTATTACTGAATCGATGCTTGAGAATTTCTATGGCTCAATCAATCGTTTGTTTCGCTATGGAATTGTCAAGATTGACTTATGTCAGTTTGATGCAGAAATGAGCCCCATAGAACCTTTGCAGCATGCTCAAAGTATCGTGCAAGTTAAAGGACGGGGAGGCACCAGCTACCAACCCATCTTCGATTATATCATGCATAAACCCCATGATTACGATGGATTGATCATCCTGACCGATGGACAAGCACCACCCCCAACCTTAGATGGTATTATGCTTAAGAAGGGTGCCAAGTATCTTCATACTCCCATACTCTGGGTGTGCAATGACAAGGCCTCGTACGAAGTATCCCATGAATGGATGGAGAAGACCGGTCGTTGTTGCCACCTATAGAGAGGTTTGAAGGTTCAAGAGGTTTGAGGGTTCAAGAGGTTTGAATAGTATGAACGGTTCTGAAGGGTTCGAAATTAAAAAATGAATAAAGAGCAAGCCAAACAGAGCAACCTCATGAAGTTGGAGGCAATGGCACTTTTTGCTGGTGTCAAGGCTCATGCAATGACTGATCGCTGGTGGTATTTCAGCGAAATGCGTCGTGTGGGTCGTCCTGTGCGATTGGAACAAAGCATCTCGGCTTATCGTGCGTCGCTCTATTGGAATTATCTCTTTTTAGGCATCGACTGCCAAGTGTATCTCGAAAGAGAGGCATTGTTGGGACGTCCCGGAGAAAACCTTTGGTCGTTATCCTTCAGCAGTATCGAAGGGAAAGACCACGCAGCCACCTTCCACGATCATTTGAAACCCCTGCAACAACAAGGTTTTTACATACCGAATGGCAATGAGAACCTCGAACGACAAATGAACTTCAGCCTTGGTCTTTATGGTGCCTGTCTGATGCATGTAGATGTAAAATTTCCAACCGATCGTCCTCCTCTTCCATGTCTGCTGCAGATTATGGATCTCATTGAAAGAGACAACTCTAAAGGTTCAAAGCCTATCGAAGAGATATTACTGGAACTAGATAAAAAGAGGGGTTCCATCCTTGCCGCTGATGAGGATGAAAACCCTGATATCATTATGGGAGATTGGCAGACTTGGAAATAAATCAATCCTCCTCTGTCCAATAATTATATGAAGCGATGGCCTGACCTTCAAGCATGGCACCTCCACTCATTGTGAAGGCGCCTTTTTCTTTCGCCTTCGCCAAAAAAAGTGTAACCTCTGGATTATACACCAAGTCGTAGCAGACATGACTCGAGGTCAAATATTCGTAAGGAATATTCGGGCACTCGTTTATGTTTGGAAATGTGCCAATTGGTGTGCAGTTAATGATTACACGATTCTTTGCCATAACATCACGGGATAATTGTTCGTAGGTAAGTCTTTCAGGAGACGAAGTACGAGAAACAAATGTAAATGAAATACCCATATCTTCCAGTGCAACCTTAATCGCCTTTGAAGCACCTCCTGTACCTAAAATCAAAGCTGCTGTATCATCATGGCAACAACCTTCTTCATCAAGAATTCCCGCTTGTCGAAGCAATGGCATGATGCTGTCACGAAAACCAATGATGTCAGTATTGTATCCTTTGAGCCAAAGACCTTGAATCTTGCTTACCCTTTTCAAGCTTTCGTCTAATGGAATTCTATGGATGCAAATGGTATTCACAGCGCCAATCCTTTGGGCAACAGAATCCATCTCATCAAGGAAACGTATCATTTGCTGTTTGTAGGGAATCGTCACATTTAGACCACACAAAGTGGGTTCATTCAGGAGTATATCGGGAAGTTTGGAGATATCCTCCAAATCGTAATTCACATATTCTGCATCTATACCCAAGCGGGAAAAGCGCTCGTTATGGAATTTTTTTGAGAAGGAATGTCCCAATGGATGACCTAAAAGACCATATTTTTTGTTCATATCAACTGAATTTTGCTTAAATAATTGAATTATTTGCCAAAAAATAGTAAAGTTGGCGCAAAAATAATATATTTTTGTTGAACTTACAAATATTTTTTGTAAATTTGCACCCAAAATATGAATTTTTAAGAATATGCATCTTCATATACGCCTTTTAGCGATACTATTTTTCTTCACTTTTGTACTTCCTGACCAACTTTTGGCCAAGGAGAATTTCACCATCATTATCGACCCTGGTCATGGTGGTGGAGATTACGGTACACCTCACCGCAAATGTAAACAAGACGAAAAGACCATCGCACTGAATGTAGCTCTTAAACTCGGACGGCTCATCGAAAAGAATTATTCGGACGTTAAGGTTGTTTATACCCGCAAAACCGATAAATACCCCTCACTTCCTGAACGTACACAAATCGCGAAAAAGAACAAGGGTGACCTTTTCATTTCGATCCATGTGAATGCTTGTCCGAAAGCATCGGTACGTGGTTTCGAAACCTATATCTTTGGCACAGACAATTCGGATAGTGGCAGAAGACGTGTTGAAGAAAGATTGGTGGAAGAGCGCGAGAACCTCGACATTAGTGGACGACAAGTGAACTTCGACACAGATATCGACATCGAAACGAAGATATTGTGTCAGGCACAACGTGAGAAGCATAACAAGCAAAGCCTTGAAATTGCCAATTGCGTACACAGCAATCTTATTGCCAGCCTCAAGAAAACCACCTATGCGAAGAATGTTGTAAGTCGAGGCGTGAAATCAAAAAATCTCTTTGTTCTTTGTTATTCTCCCATGCCTGCCATACTCGTAGAACTCGGATATATGAGCAATGTAGCAGAAGAACGATTCATCAACACAGACGAAGCTCAAAGCACATTTGCCAGTGCCTTGTATCAGGGGTTCAAGGAATATAAGCGAAAATGGGACAAAAGGCAACTCTCCAACCAAGAAGAAGCCAAGCCTACTCAAAAGCCCAAGGATGAAACAAAGCCTGTTCCTCAACCCAAGAACGATAATCAGAAAACGAATGATACACCCAAGCAACAAGCTACAGGTAGTGTCGTATGGAAGATTCAATTCCTTTCCACTTCCAAGTTGTTGAAGGAAGGCTCAAGCGAATTCAAGGGATTAAGTCCAGTCTCCTATTACAAGGAAGGTGACCTTTACAAATACACCTATGGCAGCTCTCCCACTTCAAAAGGCTTGAATGCCGACCTTAAAAAAGTGTCCGCATTATTCCCCGGAGCTTTCCCCGTGAAATTTGATGCCAATGGCAATCGAATAAAGAATTAGTAAAATCAAAAAAAGATGAAAATAAGCAACGAATTAAAAATTGGTTTCTGGGCAATTGTCTCGCTCGTGATCCTCTATTTGGGAGTCAACTACCTCAAAGGCGTGCATACGTTGAAACAGGGAGACTTCTATTATCTCTCGAGCGACAAGGTTGAAGGCCTTGCCGTATCGAGTCATGTCAAACTCCATGGCCTTAAAGTTGGTATTGTCCGCGAAATGAAATACGACAAAGCGAGCGATAGAATCCTTGTCACTCTAAATATATATGATGACAACATCAGAATACCTGTCGATAGCCGTCTATATGTTACCACAGATTTGCTCGGCACCTCAAGCATCAATCTCGAATTGGGGGAAAGTGAAAAAATATATGCGACATGGGATACTATTTTTGCACCGACAACCAATGCCGGATTACTTGAAAAAGCCGATCCGATCATCGCTAAAGTGGATGAGCTGTTGCCCAAACTGGACACGCTGGTATCTGGTATCAATGTGTTGGTGAATGAGAGCAAGGTACAGGAAAGTCTGCTTGAAATAAACAAGATGACCTTGCGCCTCAATCAGACAGTCAACTCCCTGAATGGCCTGCTGAAAAATGATGTGCCTGCCATCATGAACAATGTGAAGAGCACCACAGCCAACCTCGACACCATTTCCGATCAGCTCAAGGATGCCGAAGTCGAAAAGATTCTTGCCAACGCGAACAGGACGCTCAACGAGGCAAATCAAATGATTCGGCGATTGCAGGCCAATGATAACAGCGTCGGGAAATTGCTCAACACAACCGATCTTCACGATCATTTGAATCGCACGCTCTCCGACGTTGACTCTCTCGTCAACGCCATCAAAGAGAATCCCAAGAAATATATTCGTGTGAAAGTCTTCTAACACAAAAACAATAATGAAACTCTCAATCCTCGGTGCCGGCAATATGGGCGGCGCCATCGCTCGCGGTCTTGCTAAAAGCAAGATTGTTTCTGCCGACAACCTCACAGTGTCAGATTGCAACCAAGAGACCCTCGATCGTCTTACATCCGACGTGCCAGGCATCCACACTACTCGCACCAATCTTGAGGCTTGCGAGGGTGCTTCCATCGTCATTTTCTGTGTCAAGCCCTGGCTTGTACAGCAAGTGGTTGAAGAGGTCTATCCGGCAATAAAAGCCTCCAACCCCATCATCATCTGCATCGCTGCAGGCGTCACTTTCCAGCAACTAACATCATTCATGGCAGGTGACCAACGACCAATGACTCGCGCCATCCCAAACACCGCCATCAGCATACGCCAAAGTCCTACGCTTCTTTGCTTCAACGAATACATGGAGGAAGCCCAGAAGTCTTTGGTCAAAGCCATTTTTGACGAACTCGGCACTGCCATTATTCTCGATGAGGCTCACATGGCAGCTGGCACCGCTATAACCTCTTGCGGCATCGCTTACGTTTTCCAATTCATCAAGGCCTCGATGCAGGGTGCTATCGAACTTGGTTTCTATCCGCATGTCGCCAAACAGATGATTGACCAAACCGTGCTTGGAGCTGTGAATCTATTGGAACAAAATGGCACAATGCCAGATACCGAAATCTACAAAGTTTGCACACCCGGTGGAATCACCATCAAGGGTCTCAACGAAATGACCAAGGAAGGTTTTGACAATGCCGTCATTCAAGGTCTTAAGAAAGCAGCTGGAAAGTAACCCTTCAAATCCTCTTTAACCAACCTATACATGCTCAATTACATCTGGCTCGGTTTCTTCGCTATAGCATTCATCATGGCTGTCGTCCAGTCCATTTTCGGAGGCGATCCCGAAATATGGTCACGACTGATGACCGTGACATTCACATCTTCGGCCAAGGCATTCGAGATATGTCTTGGATTGACTGGTGTCCTAACCTTTTGGCTCGGATTAATGAAGGTGGGCGAACGTGGTGGCGTAATAGCAGCTTTCTCGCGTCTCATCAATCCACTGTTCAGCCGCATCTTCCCTGGCATTCCTGCGGGTCATCCCGCTCAAGGAAGCATTCTGATGAACGTTTCTGCCAATATGCTGGGACTGGACAATGCTGCCACACCCATGGGACTCAAGGCTATGAAGGAATTGCAGGAGCTCAACGAGGAAAAAGATACAGCGACCGATGCGATGATCATGTTCCTGGTGCTTAATACTTCGGGCATCACCATCATCCCTATTTCAATCATGATGTATCGCGCCCAGTTCGGCGCTGCCAATCCGTCTGATATCTTCCTTCCCCTTTTGCTGGCTACGGCCTGTTCCACCTTTGGAGGACTGCTTCTTTGCTGCATCAAACAACGCATCAAGTTGCTCGATCCCGTTATCCTCGGTACATTTATCGGAGCTGCAGCCTTTATCGGCGGTATCGGATGGTTCTTCTCCACACTGAGCAAAGAACAACTGACCCTCTATAGCGGTGTCTTCTCCAACGTCCTGCTCTTCTCGGCAATCCTGCTATTTCTATTAGTGGGAGTCAAAAAGAAAGTACCGATATTCGAAGCATTCATCGATGGTGCCAAAGATGGATTCCACACCGTAGTGACCATCATTCCCTATCAGGTTGCACTATTTGTGGGCATCAGCCTCTTCCGAGAATGCGGCGCTTTGCTCTATATAACCGACGGGCTAAGCTGGTGCTTTTCACATGTTGGCATCAATACCGATTTCTGTGCTGCATTGCCGTGCGCCCTGCTCAAGCCCTTCAATGGTGCAGGCGCTCGAGCCATGATGCTCGATGTCTTCCAAACCTATGGTGTTGATTCGTTCGTCGGACATGTCGCCTCCACTATTCAGGGTTCTACCGACACCACGATGTATATCCTTGCCGTGTATTTCGGTTCGGTTGGTGTCAAGCGTTTCCGCTATGCCACTGGCTATGGTCTCATGGCCGACTTCATCGGCGTGACAGCTGCCATCATCATCAATTACATTTTTTACTATTGATGGCATCGTGAACATCGAAGAATTGACCTTCTATAAGACAATCATTTATTCAACAATATGAAACGACTTCGCAATACAATCTTTCTATCCTTGCTTGTGTCGATTTTTGGCTTCATTCAGCTTTCGGCGCAATCTTCAATCGGCTTGAATCTCACCGACCAAAAGATTCTGGAGTATATCACCCAGGCTTCGGAGGAAGGTAAGACACAGCAGGAGATTGTCAAACAACTGATGGCATGGGGTGTGACTACGGAGCAACTGCGTCGTGTACGTGCCAAGTACCAAAGTGGAGACCAGCAGTTGGGTTCACAGAAGCAGGTAGCAACATCGCAACAAGCCAGCAATGCAGCCCTGCGTGAAGCCAATGGCGAAGCCAGCAACATCAGCGAAGACGCAACCAGCACCATCGAAAAGGTTCTCAACATCGAGAATGATGACAACCGCAGAAGGACGGATGAAGAAGGGAACATCATCGAAGAGGAAGAAGAAGTCGATCCTACCGAGCGAATCTTTGGTCACGACATCTTCAATAACGAGAATCTCACCTTCGAGCCTAACATGAACATCACAGCTCCACAAGATTATGTTATAGGCCCAGGCGATGAAGTTGTCGTCGATATCTTTGGCGCGACGCAAGTATCATTGCATCTCACCGTCAACGCTGAAGGTGTAATCGTAGTCGATCAATATGGCCCGATCAGCATCGGCGGTTTCACTCTGGCTCAGGCCGATCGCCTTTTGCGTCAAGAAGTGGGTGCCATGTACGAAAGCTCCACCGTACGCGTCTCCATTGGCCAGACGCGTTCAATTATGATCAACGTAATGGGCGAGGTTAATGTGCCCGGCACGTATCATCTCTCGGCATTTGCTACCGTTTTCCACGCCCTCTACTCAGCTGGCGGCATACGTGATATAGGCACACTCCGTAACGTCAAGGTCTATCGCCAAGGTCGCGAAGCCTCGACCGTCGATGTTTACGATTATATTCTCAATGGCAAACAATCGGGTGACATCCGACTTCGTGACAACGATGTCATCATCGTAGGACCTTACATCAATATCGTCAAGGCTGATGGATCGGTAAAGCGTCCGATGCGCTACGAAATGAAGGAAGGCGAGACCGTTCAGCATCTGTTGAAATATTGCGGTGGATTTGCTGCCAATGCCTATACCGATGCCGTTCGCATCATGCGTTCGAATGGCAAGCGAAGCACAGCCTACAACGTAAAAGCTTCCGAATCAGGAGCATTCCTCCTGCAAGATGGCGATGTGCTCACCGTTGATCAGCACCAGGATCGTTTCGAGAACATTGTTGAAGTGCGCGGAGCTGCCTTCCGTCCCGGCATTTTCCATATTGGTGACGAGGTCAACACCATCCGACAAGTCATTGAAGCTGCCGATGGACTCACCGAAACCGCCGTTGGACATCACGCGCTGATGTACCGCATGAATCCCGATCGCACGCACCGACTGGTTTCGGTCGATGTCTCGGGCATTCTCGAAGGCCGTGTGCCTGACATGCCTCTCGAAAGTGAGGACATCCTCTATATCCCAAGCAACGAAGAGGCCCTCAAGAAACGTACCATCGAGGTGAATGGTGAAGTCTTCAACCCCGGCACCTACGAATATGCCGACAATGAGACCATCGAGGACCTCGTCTTGCAAGCAGGAGGACTTTTGGAATCAGCATCGACCGTTCGTGTCGATATTGCGCGACAAATCCAAAACCCCACTGCTACCCATGAGGAGGGCGAGATACGTGCCCAATTCTTCACCTTCGAGCTGGAAGAGAACCTGAAAATCAATGGTAACAGCACGTTCTTCCTTGAACCGTATGACCAAGTCTATATCCGTCGCAGTCCTTCGTTCTACGACCAACAGAATGTTGAGGTACAAGGTCAAGTGATGTATGCAGGTCTTTACGCGCTCACAAAGCAGAACGAACGCATCAGCGATTTGATTACCAAGGCTGGTGGCTTGAAGCAGTTTGCATACGCCAAGGGTGCAAGCCTCCTGCGACGTCTAACTACCGACGAACAGTTCCAGATCCAACAACAAATAGCTGATGCTCGAGTTGAACTCGACACACTCAAGGAGCTGCAGCTTCAACAGCGTCTGCGTTCGAGCTACAATGTCGGTATCGATCTTGAGAAAGCTATGGCTAAACCTGGGTCTCACGACGACCTCGTGCTTCGTCAAGGCGACGTGCTCCTTATCCCGCAGTATGACAACACGGTAAAGGTATCCGGCGAAGTATTGTTCCCCAACACCGTGACTTACACAGCTGGAAAGGATGTGAAGTATTACATCAATCAGGCAGGTGGCTATTCCGAAGAAGGACGACGTCGCAAGACCTACATCATTTACAAGAATGGTCAGGTTTCGCGCGTCCGTAAGGGAGCAAAGCCTGAACCAGGTTGCGAAGTCGTTGTTCCGACCAAGGTGCATCGTGACTATACGACCAAGGCAAGCACATGGATTGCTATCGGTTCCTCCCTTGCCACAATCGCTGCGCTTATCGTGAACATAATTAAGTAAGGTTTGAAGGGTTTGAAAGGTTTGAAGTTATGAAATTCGATTTTGTCCGAGCTATACACAAGCTTTATCATGAGCGGCGACTGGTGATCATCATCACACTCGTCATGGCTATTATTGGTGTCTTCATGGCGCTCAACAGCGAGAAGATCTACAACTCGACCGTTGTGCTTGCCCCTGAGCTCACCAACAACAATCGTGTGTCCGAATCATTCGGCTCGCTCACTGCGATGTTCGGCATCGACCTCAACCGCATGAGCAACCACAACGTCGATGCCATCTTCCCCGAGATGTATCCTCTGGTGGTCACATCCCCCGACTTCGTAGTCAGTTTATGGAATTGTCCGGTCACACTCTCCGACGGCAAAGTCAAAAGCTACTTCGAACATTTCACCCAGGACCAGTTCACACCCATCTGGGCTTACCCTTCCAAATGGATCAGCTCCATGGGCAAAGATGACGAAGAGTTCGAAAACATCGGCATCAACGACACCCTGCCCGATACCCGATTCTTCAGCACACGGCTTGAGAACATCTTCTACCTCATGGCACGTAACATTATGTGCGAAGTGTCGAAGGACAATGGCCTCATCAGCATCACCGTCTGTGACAACGATCCGCTTGTCGCCTGTGCGATGGCCGATACGGTGCAAAAGAAACTGCAGGCCTACATCACCAACTATCGTACCCAGAAAGCTCGTTTCGATTTCGACTACACCACCAAGCTTGTCAACGACGCTCGCGTCGAATACCTCGATGCACAACGTGCGGCAGCCAATTTTGCCGATGCCAACATCTCGGTGTTCAAGCAGAAGGTAATCATCGAACGCGACATACTTCAGAACGAGTTCCAGATTAAATACAACACCTATAACGCCCTCTCGCAACAGCAGCAGAATGCCAAGGCGCTCATCGGTGCCAATACCCCCGTCTATACCATCATCCGTCATTCTTCGGTAGCCAACCAGGCATCGAGCACGCCTCGTTCCCTGCTCGTAATCATGTACGCCTTCACTGGTTTCATTTTGGCTATTGTCTGGATACTCTTCGGTCGTGACTATCTCCATAGCTTTATCGATCAGTATAAGGCCATTGACGAAGAATGAGTTACGCCATCCCATACCTCATCTTCCTGCTGATCTTTGCAGTATTGGCATTAAGCGACAACCGTCTGGATCAGTCGCTTCGTGAACGTATGTGGATGCCTTGCAGCGTGCTGCTAATTCTCTTCATCGGCCTTCGAGGTTACATTGGGGATGACTGGACAGGTTATCATGCCATGTTTGAGTATGTGCAAACCAACGACTTTCACCTTAACGTCTTCGCAAGCCATACTTTCCGCTTCGAACCCGGCATCGCTATCCTTGCATACGTTTGCCGAAAGATAGCGGGTGGCGACGGATTCCTGTTCTTCCAATTCGTCGTCACGGTCATCCAGGTGGTGCTTTTGATGCGTTTTCTCAAACGCTACAGTTCCAATTTAGCCCTCGGTGTAATCATCTTCCTGATGATGAGCGGTCTGATCATGATGATCAATCTGATGCGCAACACTATTGCCATCCTCATCTTTCTCAACGGACTTCACTACATCCAGGAGCGGCGTCCACTCCCCTATTTCCTCGTCTGTTTTGCTGCACTGATGTTCCATCTGTCGGCATTCATCTACTTCCCGCTCTACTTCTTCCTCCATCGTCCCATCAACCGTTGGGTATATCTCTTCCTCTTCATCATCGGCAACCTTATTGTTCTCTTCAAGGTGCCAGTTCTCTCGGTGGGAGCCACCATCGTTGCCCAACTCATCGGAGGCAAATTGGCCGTCATGGTCAAGGCTTATCTCGAAGACCAGCACATGGCAGCCTTGAGTTTCAATATCTCCATTGGCTCACTTGAGCGATTAGGCACGGGTATCATCATCTTCTACTATTGGGACAAGATCAAGTCGATACGCCCTGCCAATGTCATGTTCATCAATGCTTTGGTCATCTTCTTCACCTTCTACTTCTTCTTCAGCGAGGTGCGCGAAGTGGGCAAACGTCTCGCCGACCTTTTCGTCTTCGGTTATTGGATCATCTGGCCAGACCTTTTCGAGTGCTTCAAGCAACGCTCACTCAAGATAGGTTTCGGCATCTTCCTCACCATCTACTGCATCCTGAAGGTAATCGGCACCGTAGGTTACCCGAACACCAAATACGAGAACATTTTAACAGGTTATACCTATTATCATCAGCGACTCCACCAGCACCAAGAGGATGCCAAGGTAGTAACCAAGGCACAACAAGGAGATGGACAGTAGTTCAATTAACAATTAACAATTGGCAATTGGAAATCTACAATAATTGTTGGGGCGTAAATAATTAATCCGATAATGCTAAACTTAGACAACGAACGCCGTCAAGGCCTGGGCACCATGAAGTATCGCTTCTTCCAGATCAACTGGATAAAAACCTTGTGGTTCAACTTCAAGGCGCTTCCATGGCGACATGCCATACGTGTACCCATTCTAATCTCGTGGAATGTCAAGGTGCGTTCTGTCGGTCACATAAGCATCAGCGATCCTGTTACTCCTGGCATGATTTCAATAGGCGTCATCAAGATCGATCCATGGGAAACCAATAGTGATCAGATCATCTTCTCGAACGAGGGACACATCACCTTCGGCGGACGCACCAAGATTCATCCTGGCGTACGACTCACTGTGCAGCCAAAAGCAGAGCTCACGCTTGGCGAACGTGCTCTCTTCGGATGCAAGTGCCGCGTTGTTTGCGCCCGCAGCATCACCTTAGGGCACGACGTACGCTTTTCGTGGGAATGTCAATTGTTCGATACCGACTTCCATTTCCTTTCCAATCTCCAAACGGGTCACGTCAGCCATCGACAACGCCCCGTCATAATCGGCGACAATGTCTTTATCGGCAATCGCAGCACCATCGGCAAAGGAACCGTCATTCCCAACGGCTCAGTAATATCCTGTTGCAGCAAGGTGTCGGGCGATTTAACCAGTGAAGGCGAGAACCTGCTCATCGTGGGTAATCCAGCCAAAGTTGTAGGGAAAGGTTATAGCATGGGTAGCGGCTGGTTCCCCGAAGAAGAAGCCAAACTCGCTCAGCAAATGGAACAAAATCCATAACTCCCAACATTCCCATCCACACCCTTTTACTCCCACTTTCTCCTTTCCATGCTTCGTGTCACTCTGATAGTCTTTCTCCTCAGCTGCTTTTCCTTAGCCAATGTGCCATCACGTGCCGAAGAGCAGACGAATGACTATGAGCAAATGATCCGATCGTTGGGATATGATCCATCGCAAACCAAAGACTGGAGTAAGGATTCCGTCATCAACCTGCCCCAACCTGCGATAGCCTATATCAATCTCCATTCCAAGTATGGAATACCTTACACAAAAACCTCAAATTTCAAGGATTCCATCGAATACTTTGATGCGATGGGCAACTATTTTATGAAGCGAGCCATCGTCAACGTGCAAGGTGCCACATCCACCGTATTCCCGAAAAGGAATTTCCAAATTCAGCTGATTGACGACGAATGGATAGGAGAAGTAACACCTACAGTCGATTTCGACGGATGGGTGGAGCAAGACAAGTTCCACATCAAGGCATTCTACACCGATTGGTTGCGAGGTGTCGGAATTATCGGATATCAGCTTTTCAACCAAATCGAAATGCAGGAACCTGAAGAAATCAATCGTATCTGGAAACGTGCCGGTGTCGATGGCCACAAGAATGCTCGTTGTTATCCCGATGGCTTCCCCTGTATGCTCTATTTGAACGGACAGTTCTACGGCATCTACGTCTGGCAACTGTCGAAACATCGTCGCAACATGTCACAGCAGAAACATAACGTTTCGCATATTCACCTCGACGGCAACATGGGCGATAATAACTTCTGGAACGGTACAGTCATTTGGTCGAGCTTTGACGTAAGAAACCCCAAAGACATGTACGACATGAATGGGAAACCTTACGAGGAAAAAAACGAGCTGATGGACGAAAGTTCGCCTTATTTCGACCTCCCAGACGATACAAAAGATGTACGCGAAGCGAAGCAACGTTCGGCAAGCGTAAAGAAAGCCGTCATCAAATTTAGCCAACTCGTTAGCAAACTCAATACGATGAAGAAGAATGGTGCATCTCATGATGAGATTCGCCAAGAGATTGCTCTTCACTTCGATGTCGAGTCGATGCTCAACTACCTCGTTTTCAGTACAGTGGTAAGCAACTATGATGGCTTTACCAAAAACTGGCAATGGGTGACCTATGATGGCGAAAAGTGGTACGTCGCACCCTACGACCTCGACTGTATTTTCGGCAACTATCAGGAGGGTACGTTCCTCTTTCCCGCCCGTTTCTCCTACACCGACAGCGACTATCGTTTCGACATTTCTCGTCGCGGCATTGCCACGTGGTTCTGGGACTACTATTTCGACGAACTGAAGCAGAAATATGCCGAGTTGAGGGATAATGATATCATCAGCTTGAAGAACATCAGCAGCCTCGTTCATCAGTGGTACGACCGTATCGGCTTCGACAATTTCGAAAAGGAGTGGGAAGCGTGGCCAAACAGTTTGTGCATCAGCCAGACAATCACCAATCCTGGGTGGGCAGAAACCGATGATTGGACCGACCATTTCAACCACATTCCCATTTGGGATGCAAGTGTGACCTATCGACCCGATGACCTATGCAAACGCGCACAACGCATCTGGCTGGCCACCGACGAAACCCAGGGAGTATTTCCCTTCCTGCAATTAGGCTACACCGACAGCCTCGAACGTATCGACAACTGGATTGGCGAACGTATCGACCTCGAGGACGATTTCTTCGAATATGAGCCACAAGAGGCCAAAATCTTCGAACAGAAAGCAGGTCGCAAACCAATAGGCGTCTATTCTATCGAAGGTTCACGTCGTTCCAAGCTAAAATCCGGCATGAACATCGTACAGTATTCCGATGGCACGTTAAAGATATGGTTTATCAAATAAATATTCAATGCGCAATTTGATGAAAACCCTTCTCATAAGCCTGATCACACTCGTTTCCTCAGCCCTTACGGCTGAGGCAGCCTTCTCTCAAACCGATACACAGAGTATCCTCGAAGGCAAACGTGTGCTTTGGGTAGGCACATCCATCCCAGCGCATTGCACCTATCCGAAGAATGCCTGCGATAACCTTGGCATGACGTGTAGAAACCACAGCATTGGAGCCTCATTCCTTTCCATTCGTCCTTTCAATCCCGACGAAGAGATTGAAGACCATACAGGTTATTCCCTTTCGATGTCATCGGAAGAAAAAGAAGAGCTCTACCAACCCTGGCTCCAAGAGGGACGTATCACTCGCAATCAGCTCGATGTGTGGAAATTCTCCAGTTATGACAAACGTATCATCGAATATCTCGACTCCACCGATATCATCATCATCGATCATGGCTTCAACGACAGCAATAACACGCTGCAAGCCGAATACGAACGGGGCAGGGATTCGGTCGATTGGAATTCCGAAGACCGCAGCACCTTTGTCGGTGCCTTCAACTTTGTCTATAACATCATCAGAGAGATAAAACCCGACGTCATCATCGCCATCGGTGGCTATTTCCAAAACACTTGTTCGGTGATGCCGCGTGGCCGCTATGTCAGCGAAGTATCGACATGGATTGCCGAACATTACGACCTCCCGCTCCTCGACGTATGGAATTATACCGATGTGCCTGACGGATATGTACCCAATTCCGCCGAATATATCGAAAACCTGAACACCACCTACGGCACCGATTATTCTCCACGTTGGACAGATGAAGAAGGCAATATCACCTATTACCAGATGTACTGTCCCGATGGTACCCACCCATGGTCAGATCCAACAGGACATTCCGATCACGTGCTCGATTCCATCTTCACCTTTCTTCTACACGATCGCCTCGCGCCCTACTTCTCCACGCCGCATCTCATGTTCAACGAGTTGATGCCCAACAATATCGAGTCGTTGCTCTACAACCATCGCTTCCCCGATTCCTGGATCGAACTATATAACCCCACTTCTATCGGAATCTACCTTCGGAATTGGCGTATAAGCACCAAGAATGATTACGAATCAGCCTACAACTTCGACCACATCAAGAATGTTCCCAAGGGCGGATATTCAATAATCTGTTGCGATGGTCGTGATGATCATTGGGAGCACACCGATTTCTTGTTGGATTATGCGAATGGAGGTTCTCTCTATCTTTGGAATCCCGAAGGCATCCTTGTCGATTCGGTAAATTACCCTGCCGCTATCTTGCCCGACGTTTCCTATGGACGCATTATGGATGGCACACCACATTGGCAGAATAAAATCTTTACTACACCCGGTGAAGCAAACATTACCGGAGGGTCAACCACGGTTCTGCCTGTTCCTGTTATTGCTCAAAATGATAACGGAATAGTGATTTCAGCCAGCAATTACGATGTCCCTGCCGACACATATATATATTTTACTCTCGACGGCAGCACCCCATCACGCACGTCAGCACATTTCCCATTAGATAGCGTCCTCACGTTATCCGACGATGAAACTATCGTAGTGAAGGCGCGTCTCATGAGCCCTCATGCCCTATCATCACAAACCGTGACGCGCTCCTTCATCAAACATCCTCGTTCGACATCCTTACCTATCGTTTCACTCACCACCGACGAGGAATACCTTTTCAGCGAAAGCGAAGGCATCTTGATGGGCAACGATTGGGATGGTAATTGCTTCAAGCATTGGGAACGCCCCCTCCATCTCGAATATTTCGACCCTCAAACCCCTCAAACCCCTCAACCCTCTCAAACCCTTCAAACCCCTCTCATATCCCAATTCGTCCAAGCCGATACCCACGGTGTAGGCTCGTTATTGTATTCGCAAAAGTCCCTTGTCCTCACGGCAATCTCCCGCTTTGGCGAAGAAAGCTTCGACACCGGCACCTTCTGGCCATCAAAGCCGCAAATCCAACATGCCCGATCGTTCCTTCTGCGCAATGGCGGCAATCGCTGTCTCGACACCCGTTTTGAAGACGCATTTGTGCAAGAACTTTTCGGCCAACATGTCGAAGAAATCGAGTACCAGGCCTATCATCCGGTCATCGTCTATATCAACGGCCAATACAAGGGCATCTACGAATTGCGCGAATCAGACGACAAGGCGTGGGTGGAAAGCAATATGGAAATAGAGCCGGATAATATCGGTTTGATCAAAAGTTTCACTACCGAAGAAGAGAGTTACCGACCTGTTCTTGAATTACTTGCAAATGACGAAGCCACTTTCGAAGAATTTGCAAGCCTGATTGATATACCGCTCTTCATCAATTACCTCTGTGCCGAAACGTTCGCCACCAACGACGATTTTCCGCACAACAATGTTACCCTTTGGCGCGACGAACAGCAGGAAATGCCACTCTTCCACGCCCTGCTTCGCAATCTTGATTACGTCTCTACGACCTCCACTCGCACCAATTGGCTAAACTATCTCATTTGTTTCGGCGACGATGCCGTCTCGGTACACAATCGTGAGGCACACCAACTGTTCATTCGTTTGCTCAGCTTCCCGGAGTTCCGCAATACGTTCATCGACCGCATGATGGTGTATTTAGGAGATTTCTGCAAGCCTTCGGTCACCTTGCCCATCATCCAGCGAATGCGCGACGAGATAGCCGACGAAGTGGCTCCCACCTTTGACAACATGACCGAACGCCCTGATTATCAGCGCGACTTCGTGAACGTCATCGAGCAACGGCTCATCCCCTATTGCCAAATACGCCCCTTGCTGCTCAATGGAAACCTCAACTCCACCTTCCACCTTGAAGGGGTATATCTCATGACTGTTCAAGGAGCCGACAGCATCAACGGCATACGACTCACCGAAGGCGATTTCGACGGCTGTTGTTTCTACTCGCGACCTATCACACTCAGCACCGATTCGCTCAATGGATGGGAACTCACAGTGATGCGTACCGACAGTACATTCGAACACTACAGTTTCACCGAGTCGAAACTCACCATTCTACCCTCTGACTTCGGCAACGATCTTGACTCACTTGGCTTCTCGGCCAAACTTCTTAGCGAAATGGCAGGTATTCGCGACGTTTATGATGACTCGTCCCAACCGTTCAAAACTCACGAAACCCTCTCCTTCGACCTCTACGGCCGCAGGACACGCTCAAAAAATGGTATTCGGATAGTGATCTACACCGACGGAACAATACGAAAGACAATACAATGAATACAGGTCTCAAATATCAGATGGCAGGCGGTACGCTTTGGAATGCTCTCGAACGATTCAGTACGATGGGCATACAACTCATTTGTACCTTCATACTGGCACGATTCCTTACGCCCGACATGTTCGGATTGATGGGCATGCTTGTCGTCTTCACGCTCATTGGCAACACCATCACCGAATCGGGTTTCGGTCAGGCGTTGATACGCGAACGCGAAACCAGCCAACGTACGCTGAGCACAGTCTTCTGGACAAATGTTATCCTCTCCATTGTCATCTATGCCATTCTGTGGCTGTGTGCTCCGCTGATTTCCCGTTTCTATCACCAACCCATCCTCACTGATGTAAGCCGCATCACCTTCCTGGTTATCCCTTTGGGTGCATTGAGTTTGATTCATACCACCATCAATATGCGCGAAATGCAGTTCCGCAAGATGTGTCTCATTTCGCTTGTGGCATCCCTCATCAGTTGCGCTGTCGCCATTTTCTGGGCATGGCGCACTCACAGCGTTTGGGCGCTTGTGGTGCAAAATGTGGCCGCTTATGCGCTTCGAACACTTGGGTTCTGGCTTTCCACAAAGTTCCGTCCTGCGCTCACCTTCGCCACCGACGAATTGCGACGCCTCTTCGCCTTCTCACGTAACTTGCTCATCACGGGGCTCATCGGCAACCTCTTCAACAATATCTATACGCTGCTCATCGGCCGATTCTATGGAGCTACCCAAACAGGTTACTACGTACAAGCTGACCGCATCCGCCAGGTTTCATCCGCCAGCATGACGCAAGTGATTCAAAGCGTCAGCTACCCCGTCCTATCCAAAATAAACAATAGCTCGAACCCCTCAAACTCTTCAAACCCTTCAAACCTTTCGAACCCCTCAACCCTCACCTCCTCTTACCGCCGCATTATCCTCGTCGCCCTCCTCTTCGTCGGATTCTTCATGACACTACTGATGTGTGTGGGCGAAGACCTCATGCAACTACTGATGGGAAGTGTCGCGTGGCGTACATCGGGACGATACCTGATGGCGTTGGGCGTAGTGGGCATTCTCTATCCGCTTCATGCCGTCAATCAGAACATCCTTCTTGTCAAAGGCTTAGGACGCACGGTGCTTTGGATTGAGGTGGCAAGACGCACGCTTATGGTGCTACTCATTATCGCAGCACTACATTATGGTGTAGAAGTCTTTGTGTGGAGTTACGCCCTGTATTCGTTTTTGCTCATCCCGCTCAATCTCTATGTGTGCGGTCGTCCCATCGGCTACGGGTTACGTGAGCAGTTGCGTGACGTTTGGCCAATCCTGCGGGGATTCCTCCTGATGATCATTGTGGCCGAGTGCAGCAATCATTTCCTTGCTCTCAGCAGCCTTTCGCTCCGTTTCCCCATCACACTCTTGCTCTCCTTATGCGTCGGACTTCTATACTTCTACAGGAATCCATCATTTCGCGAAGCGATAGGGTTATTGAAGCAAATCAATAGCCGTAATTATTAGTTCCAGTCCAATCATCGGTATAAGAGAGCGGGAACGAAACACCGTCGGAGAAGAAGTAGCCGGAATAAAGGCTGATATATCCTGCTTGAACAGGAACCTCGTTGAGTGTCTTAGCTGCAATTTCCTGGTTGTTCGAATCCAAAGCAGTCAAAACAATATCTCCGACATAACCCGATGTGGGAACGAAGGTGTATAAATTGGTGGAAAAAGTATATAAACCTGCATATTGTGCGACATTAATCGAATAATTAATATCAGATTCCGAAACAACACCCGACATAGTGTTGAGATCCAAAACCTTGCTCAATCCCGGAGCTTCGACATTAAAAGTCGAAATGTTGGAGGGCATTTTGTCCAAGGTCTTCACCTGCACATTAGCTATAACCAAAGGAAGAGTAATATCTTCAACAGTTGTATTCTCATCGACTT
Source organism: Bacteroidales bacterium (assembly GCA_017618715.1). Taxonomy (GTDB): domain Bacteria; phylum Bacteroidota; class Bacteroidia; order Bacteroidales; family UBA3663; genus Liminaster. The sequence goes on along the minus strand of JAFZTS010000087.1, from coordinate 10,965 downwards.
CAAGTGCAAGGTGATAAGCCCAAGCATAACTAAGAGCCGTACGATCAGTACTCCAAGTGACAGTCAAATCAGCAGTACTAAAAGATGTCCAAACATTTTCAGCCGCCACGAAATAAATATCGTGCGTACCATAATCGAGAGGCAATCCGACAGCGTTAAGAGAGTTCTTGATTTGCGTCGTGACTTTGCCATCGAACTTGTCAATCACCAGAAGATTTCCGGGTTCATTGATAGCACGAGTCAGAGAGGTTTGTTCGACCCCTGCCAAATCGAGATTGAAGGTTACATACTTGCTATCGCCATTCAGGTCTTCGTCAGAGTTTTGATAACATGAAGACAACGACAACATTGCGGATAGAATCACGCAGGAGAAAACTCTTTTTTTCATAATTATATAGATATAATAAAGATTAGAAATATCATAAACATTATAAAAATAATATAAGGGGAGAAAAACCGAAGGAATCCCTCCCCTTTTCACCTATATCACTTCTTTTCGGCCTCCTTGATGTCTATAATCACTACGCGGTTGAGGTCATTTTCGGCAAAAGGCTGCACCTTGTCGCCGTAGGCAGCGCTTTCGATGCGTGAAGCAGGAATACCGTATGTACCCGTGAGCGCATCGACGATGGTTTGTGCACGACGCTCGGAGAGGCGCTGGTTGTAATTGGGATTACCCGTTTCGCGGTCGGCATAACCTTTGACGAGAACGGTACCAATCTCGTGGTTACGAATAAAGTTGCTCAAACCGCGCAATTTGGCATCTTCCGACGGACGTATCTCCGCATTGTCGAGGTCGAAGAAAACTTCGATATGCACTTCATCGGCTGAGTTATAAACGACAGCGGGCAGTGGCTCGGCTTTGGTATCGGTAGCGGGGTGATTTCCATGCCAGGGGCAACGAGCCAACGAAAGGCCGCAAACATCACAGTACTTGGTGTCGGAAACAAGCTCGGAGCGATCGACATCGCGGGAACTGCTCGGATGACCCCAGCAGTATTTCACGCCCAGCAAGGTGGCAAGTTGCCAGTCGCGATGCGTATTGGATTTGCTGTTGAAGCGATCTTTCAGGTTGTTGGCATCAAATTCGAGCTCGACAATCCAATTACGACTGATGTTTGCGCCGACAATGGCACCCAGTCGCATATTATAGCTCTTCAAACTGCGATGACTGTCAATCATTCGGTCCTGAATAGGATATTTGGCAGCATCATCGGCATCCCACGAGTAATTGAATCCGGCACCCGCCAACAGCGAGAAATCGAGCAGATGGTCGGTGTCTTCGAGGAAAAGATTGACAATATTGAAGGTGAGGTCAGCGTCAATGGTGTAGTATTTGAAATCCATGGTCTCATCAGCGCTTTTGAATGCCGTCTTCGACCACAATCCCTGGAAGTCACCACGAATGCCCACGATAGGGTTCATCTGCCGTCCCACCTGCACGCCGAAAGCGGGTGCGATGAGCGAGCCGAAGTCATAGTTGGTGGGCACCCACTGGATGCCGCCCTTGATGCCTCCATACCAATAAGGCGTGGATTGATAGTCTTGCACAATGAGTTTCTGGGACGAAAGCGTGAACGCGCTGCTGAGCGCCAATGCGAGTAGGAATGGTGTTTTCATAATGATATAATGATATAGTATTAAGCAATGTACTTTGCAAATATAGGATTTTTTGTTCAAGTATTCAGCTTTTTAGCGTCAAATTTCGTTTTGTGGGTCGATTGTGGCGAAAACAAAAGAAAAATCTGCAAAGTGGGGTTTGCAGATTTCAGTCATGATGGTAAGGTTCGCCACGAAGGATGGTAAAGGCACGATAGAGCTGCTCAACGAGGAATAGGCGTACCATCTGATGGGAGAAGGTCATCTTGGATAGGGAAATCTTCTGCGAAGCAGCTTCGTAGATGCGCGGCGAGAATCCGTAGGGGCCTCCGATAAGGAGGACGAGGCGACGCGACGTGGTGAGCATCTTTTGCTCAATCCATTGGCTGAATTCGCGGCTGGTCATCTCGCGGCCACGTTCGTCGAGGAGGACGAGCACATCTCCGGGTTGTAGGCGTTCGAGCACCTGATCGGCTTCGCGTTCCTTCTGCTGCTCCTGCGTGAGGTTCTTGGTGTTCTTGAGGTCGGGAATCTCCTCAACTTGAATAGGCACATAATGCGCAAGCCGTTGCACATATTCGTTGATGAGCGAGGGATAAACCGTCCCCACCGTTCGACCTATGAAGAATAATTGCAATTTCAGATTATAATTGTTAATTCTTAATTGTTGACAGCAGCAAACAATTCTTATTTGTTAATCCCCAATTGTCAATTGCTTACTCTTCCTGCAGCAAATCCGAAGAAATGGAATCGATATCGATGTCGTCGAGGTTGCGGGTGTCGCGAAGGATGTCGGCATTCGAAGCATGATTCTTGTTGCGACGGAAGGGCGAAGAGCAGACCTTCACGATGAACTTGCCCATCGTGCGGAAAAGCAAACGCTTGTAGCTGAACCTTGGATCTTCGATATCGCCCCTGATGGGGAGGTCGATGTCAAGCACGTCATTCTTATCGGTGAGGATATATACACCCGAACGGAAAGGAATGTTCATTTCGGCTTGCACGCCACGGCGTTTCTTCTCGACCTTGGGATTACGTACGATGATGTGATTCTGTCCAAGAAGGCGTCCGTTTTTGGTGTCGTACATCAGATTTGCCGACATCGTACCGCTCGAAACCTCATTGCCGAACATCTGCACGGTATAGGGCGAAAAGTCCTTTACGTCGATTTTCTCGGCTTGTACCACCATGTGCATGTCGCGCTGATCGACCGTACGGCCATCATACCAGAACTTCAAGTGCCCCTCGCGTCCCAGTTGCGCATCGGCGGTGATATGATTGACATCATGGAGCGAGAAGTTGGGAGCCTTGATATTGACATTGGTGAGTTCATAGACGAAGGGATCGTAACGCAGCGACTCGTCGCGATAACTCAATCGTGCTGAGTCGATGAGCAACGTGTCAATCTGCAGGTGCTGTTGACGAACGCGACCATTGAATTCGACCGAGGATTCTTCGGCAAGCACATTCTCCTGTTCGGCATTGCGCACCACCTCGGAATAGTCGAGGCCCTGTTCGGCAAGACGCAGGGAATCACGTTCCGCCCAAATCTGCTCGGCTTTGCGAACGAGGCGGGTGAAGTTGTCAAGGCTGTCCTTGTCGTACTGTATGCGAATGTACGGGCGTTCGAAGTGGACACGGCTGAGGTTGATGCGATTGGCGGGAAGGTCCATATCGCGCACATCGATATCCACCGTGTCGCATCGCACCATGGTCATTCCCTCTTCGTCAAGCACATTCAGCCCCTTGATGCCCGCTTTCCCCTTGAGCGAAAAGTCGAGCAAATGAGCCACGCTGCCATGCATCACAAGGTCGAGGTTCAGCACACCCTTGAGGTCGCCGAGATAGATTGTTTGGCGGAAATAGGGAAGCAGGCCTTGCAGGTTGAAACCGTCAATCTTGATGTCGGTACTATAGAGCTTGTGCTTGTCGTCGTAATCAACCTTCGTCTTCAAGGTGCCTCCGTTGGTGAACGAAAGGCTGATGCCCACCGAAGTATTGATGTCGCGAAAATCGATGCCGGGGATGAAGAGCTGGAAGTCATTGAGGCTGAAATCACTACCTACCAACGAATCCTTGTAATGGATATAGCTGTTGTGGATGTTGATATCCTTCACGACAAGGGGCAAAGGGTTGTCATTTTCCTCGTCGAGGGCCAGGCGTTCGATGATGTCCGAAAAATTGAAGACGGTGTCGCGCTGCAGGATGTCCACCTGGAGTTCATCGGCCTCAAGTTCATCAAGCATATAGGTTTTCAGGAAGATACGAGGCACGTTGAGGTGCGTCTTGATCTGCTTGGCGCTGACAAAACGCGTTGTATCGTCTTGTTCGGCGATGAAGAGCGAATCGACGCTGAGACTTCCCGTGAATCCGTTGAGCCTTACTTTTCCTACCTGCACACGACGCCCCAGCAGTTCTGCACCGTGGGTGTTGAGATAATTGCGTATGTATGGGCCCCCTCCGAACGTAATGACTGTCAGAACCACTACGATAATCACGACGAGGCAGGCAAGAAACTTAAGGAGCTTCAACATCTTGTCTATGTAATTAAAATGGTAACTATCTGCGAATCAGCTTTGGGGTTGCTCAGGAGCGACAAAAAGCTTGAAGAGCTCGATATCGCCCACCGAACCGTTCACAACCACGCGGTCGCCAGGTCTGAAAGTCTCTTTCGCACTCGGGTTATTGACGTTGCCCGTATCGCGAATGATACGAATCACGCTCACACCGGTCTTGTTGCGCAAATCGAGTTCACGAAGCGAACGTCCCAAGGTCGCTGAACCTTCGGGAATAGCGACTTCGCTGAAATGCATATCATCGAAATCCACGACGAAGCCCGCTTCCTTCTTTTTCTTGTCCTCGGCTCTCTTGCCCTGGCGCATAGCCAATTCGCGAGCCGAAAGGTTGGTGAGGAAGTTCTCTTCGATGATGTGCGAACGTTCCTGTATCTTCGACGACCTGGTGATGAAGAAGAAGATGGCCACACCCAAGGCCAGCACGATACCGATGGTGGCATCGAAAATCTTGCCGATGCAGGAAGTGATGAGCGCCAGTACCAGCACGATACGGAAGGCATTGAACACTATAAGCAAACCACGCGTGAAGAGGCTGCCCGAGTCCCAAAGCTGCTTGACCTCGGTGTTGCGCTTATCCTTGTTGACCATCAGGAACATCATGGGCGAAAGTGCCGCAATCACGAAGAAGAGGCTCAAGAGCTTGCCCACCCAAAGATGCGGCTCGTCGAAGAACCTGCCCACGAAATCGTTCACCAGCGTGATGAACCTTTCGTTGATGAAGGTGAAGTAAAGCGTGAGGAGGAAAACACAAACAATGGCATAGATGGCAACCGAAAGCAGCGTCTTGGTCAGATATTTCTGCGTCATCGATGTTTCCTTCTGCGAACTTCTGCCCTGACCATACGCGTCGAGCATCAGCTTCCAACGGCGAGGCAGTATCTTGTCCAATCCCTCGTAGGCAGGCTCGGCAAGGCGGATGGTGTAAGGCGTAAGGAAGGTCGTGATGACCGAAACGGCCACAATGACCGGATAGAGGAAGGGTTCGGTCACCCCTTTATCGGTACCGAAGTTGGCGATGATGAACGCGAATTCTCCGACCTGCGTCAGCGAGAAAGCGGCTTGCATGGCCGTCTTGAGCGGTTGTCCCGAAAGCAGTACGCCAAGCGAAGCGAAGACAATCTGACCGCAGATGACCAACAGGGTGATGAGCGTGATGGGGAGCCAATACTTCAGAAGCAGAGCGGGGTCAATCATCATGCCCACCGACACGAAGAAGACGGCACCGAACAGATTCTTGATAGGCGAAAGCAGGTGCTCGATCTTTTCCGCTTCGACGGTTTCGGCAAGAATACTGCCCATCACGAAGGCGCCAAGCGCGGAGCTGAATCCTGCGCCTTCGGCCATCAGCACCATGCCCAGGCAAAGGCCCAACGACACGATGGTAAGTGTCTCGTCGTTAAGATGCTGCTTGCAGGCGCGAAGCAGCGTAGGTATCAGGAACAAGCCCGCAGCAAACCAGAAGAGCAGATAGGCAGCCAGTTTGGTGACCTGCCATGCCATTTCGGCGCCATCGAAGGTCTGATTGACGGCCAGCGAAGCCAGAAGTACCATCAGCACAACGGCAAAGAGGTCCTCGACCACAAGGATACCGAAACAGATATTGGCGAACTTCTGCTGACGCAAGCCCAGGTCGTCGAGCGCCTTGAAGACAATCGTCGTCGAAGACATGCAGAGCATACCGCCGAGGAAGAGCGAATTCATCTGATCCCATCCCAGGGCGCGACCCATGAGGAATCCGCACGTCATCATGCCCACCACAATCGTAAAGCACCCGATGAGTGCCGTGGTGCCCATCTGGACGAGTTTCTTGTACGAAAACTCAAGACCGAGTGAGAAAAGCAGGAAGATGACACCAATCTCTCCCCAGATCTTGACGCTCTCTTCGTCACTGACCCAACTCGAACCGAACACATACGGGCCCACCAGCAAACCTGCAACGATGTAGCCGAGTACCACCGGCTGCTTCAGGAACTTGCAAACCAGGCTTGTGAAGCCTGCTGTAAGCATGATAATACCAAGATCGTGAATCATAAATATGTAACCAAAATTATATGCTTCTTTACTTAACGCGAATCATCATGAATTCAACATGAATTATTTTACCAATATGGGTTGTCAATAGGAATTCAAACAGAAAAATTTATGATAATTCGCGATAATTCGTGTTAAAACATTATCTCAAACGAACTTTTTCGGATGCTTCACCTTCTCCTTGAGCAGGGCGAAGTCGAGGACCTCATGCAGGTCGCGCACATAGTGGAAGGTCAAGCCCTGGGTGTATTCCTTCTCGATGTCATCGACATCCTTGCGATTATCCACGCAAAGGATTACGTCGGTGATGCCGGCACGTTTGGCCGCCAGAATCTTTTCCTTCACGCCGCCGATGGGAATCACCTTGCCGCGCAGGGTAATCTCTCCCGTCATGGCGATACGGGCACGTACGCGGCGCTGTGTCAGCGTCGAGACGAGCGAAGTCACCATCGTGATGCCTGCCGAAGGGCCGTCCTTGGGCACTGCTCCCTCGGGGCAATGGATATGTGCCGTCCACTTGTCGAAGATGGCGGGGTCGATACCCAAATCCAGCGAATTGGCCTTGATCCATTGCAGGGCAAGTTGTGCCGACTCCTTCATCACGTCGCCGAGATGGCCGGTGAGCGTCAAGTCGCCCTTGCCGGGCACGAGCGTCGATTCGACCTCAAGGATGCAGCCGCCAACCGATGTCCACGCAAGACCGGTGACAACACCCGCATAGTCGTTGCCGTCGTATTTGTCGGGGTTATAGTCGGGTTTGCCGAGGAAGTCCTCCAAATCCTTCGGTTGCAGCTTCTCGGGCACGGGCATATCATTAGCCACACGCCAGGCAATCTTGCGCATCACCTTGGCCAAAGCCTTGTCAAGCAAACGTACGCCGCTCTCACGCGTATATTGGTCGATGATGTTCTCCATCGTGCGGCGCGGGATGTTGAACTTGATGTCCGTGAGGCCATGTTCCTCTTTCTGCTTCGAAAGGAGGTGGCGTTCGCCGATCTCGACCTTCTCCTCCATGACGTAACCCGAAAGCTCAATAATCTCCATGCGGTCGCGCAGAGGGGCGGCGACAGGTGCCAAACTGTTGGCCGTAGCGATGAAGAGGACTTTCGAAAGGTCGTAATCGATATCGAGGTAATTGTCGTGGAAAGCCTTGTTCTGCTCGGGATCAAGCACCTCAAGCAAAGCGCTCGAAGGGTCGCCCTTGAAGTCGGAGGCAATCTTGTCGATTTCGTCAAGCACGAAGACGGGATTGTCGGTCTTGGCCTTCTGGATGCCCGAAATGATGCGTCCCGGCATGGCGCCGATGTAGGTGCGGCGATGTCCGCGAATCTCCGCCTCGTCGTGAAGGCCGCCCAGCGAGATGCGCACGTATTCGCGCTTCAAGGCCGAGGCGATGCTCTTGCCGAGCGAAGTCTTGCCCACGCCTGGAGGGCCTACGAAACAGAGGATGGGCGACTTCATGTCACCGCGCATCTTCAGCACGGCCAAATGCTCGAGGATGCGCTCCTTGACAATCTTCAAACCATAGTGGTCGCGGTCAAGCACGCGCTGGGCGTTCTTCAGATTGAGGTTGTCGTGGGAAGTGTATCCCCAGGGCAGGTCCACCATCGTCTGCAGATAGTTGTACTGAACATAGTAGTCGGGCGACTGCTCGCTGATGCGCTGCAGCTTGTTCACCTCCTTGCGGAACAACTCCTGCACGGCCGTCCCCCATTGCTTCGTATTGGCTTTCGTGATAAGCCTGTCCACATCCTCCTGGCTCGATTCGCCAAGTTCCTCTTGAATCGAATGTATCTGCGTGCGCAAATACTGCTGGCGCTGCAAGCTGGTGAGCTCCACCTGCGTGAGTTGGTGCATCTGGCTCTTGACCTTGGTGTAGGCAAGGCATTTGCTGATGATGGTGGCAAGCTGGGTGCCGCGCTGTTCGACGCTGCGTATCTCGAGCAGTTGCTGATGCGAACGCACCGACATGGGGAAGGTGGCACTCAGGTAGTTGATCAGGAAATTGGGGTCGGTGATGTTGTTCATCGCGAACATGATCTCGCCCGTAAGGGGGTTGTCCTGACACTCGTTGATGGCGTTGACATCGTCGCGGATGATGCTCAGCAGCGCCTTGCTGCGACGGTCGCGCTTGGGCAGCATCACCTCGTCGAGGAGGGTGACTTCGCCTGTAAGGAACGGGTCAGTAGTGAGCAATTCGTCAAGATGGAACGCACGGCGACCTTGGATAATCACCGAGTGGTTACCGTCGGGCAACTCAATCTCCTTGACCACTTCGCACACGACGCCATAGTCATACAGGTCATCGCGGGTGGGGTCTTCAACCGTATTCTTTTGGCAGATTACACCGATGTACAGCTTGTTCTTTTCGGCCTCCTTCACCACACGAATGCTTTTCGAACGACCTACCGAAAGGGGCATGGTCAAGCCCGGCATCATCACCATATTGCGAAGGGCGACGAGGGGCAGGCGTTCGGGGGTGCATTTCTCGTGAACGAAGCTCAGGTCAAGCATATTGTCACCAAACATGGGCATGATGGTAGTATGATCGACGCGTTGGTCTTCAAATTCTTCTTCTATATCGTTTTTCTTTATCATTATAATATTTTAGAGCAAATGATTCTTGATCAGTTAGAACAATTGGGTTTTCTGCATCTCGCGATGCGTGAGGAGCACGCGAACACCAGGGAATTGTTGATGGATATGCTCAGCGACATGCTGGGCACAATATACCGAACGATGCTGGCCGCCCGTGCAACCGCAATTGACGACAAGGCTGGTGAAGCCTCGCTTGAAATAGGTATCGACGGCAGGGTCAACAAGGCGATAGACATTTTCGACAAACGTCTGCATCGAGGTATTTCCTTCCGTGCGCTGCTCGGGGGGTATCTCCTCGCCCTTCTCGTCACGACGCCCTTCGAGGAAATCAATTACCACGTCGTCAAGGCCCGTAAATTGCCTGTAGAACGCATAACGCCCGGGATTGAGCGGGGCGCGGCAATCGAACACGAAGCCGCCGCCGTTGCCCGACAAATCCTCGGGGATGCCCTTCTTGTAGCTGAACGACGTGACGCGAACGACGAGAGGTCCCGACGCGGGCATCGGCTGGAAACGCTCCATCTGTGAAACCTTCTGCAGGAGTTCGCAGAGGTACGGGCAATCGTCCTCAAGCTCGAAACGGTCGATGCTTGGGCTTTCGTCATCGACAATGTGGCTGAGCGTACAATCGACAAAGGCGGGTTCGCTGTCCTTCTTCGTCAAATTCACCAGCGAACGCAACGCGCGATAGATGGGCGTCTGGAACATCGCCTTGTGCTCGAAAAGGCCGCGATAGCCGTAGGTGCCGAGGGTTTGCAGCAGGCGGAAGAACACGAAGACGCGCAGGCGATGGCGGAAGACGCGCGGCAGCATCGTCTTGCAGAAGTGCAGCATTCCACGGTAATATTCGTGGAGAAGCTCATTGCGCAATTCGGCCGAATAATTGGCACGCGTCTGCCAAAGGAACGAGGCCACATCGTAATAGAAAGGCCCTTCATAACCGCCCTGGAAATCGATGTACCAGGGCTTGCCGTCGCGAATCATCACGTTGCGCGACTGGAAATCGCGATAGAGGAAGCCCCAGGGCTCGTTCTTCGAGGTGCAATCGAGCAGCACCGCACAGAGGCGGTCGAACTCGGCTTCAAGCTTCAACTCGTCCATCGGATAACCCGAAGGCTTGAGGAAGCAGTACTTGAAGTAGTTCAGGTCCCAGCGAATGGTGGTTTCGCAGAAACGAGGCTCGCGGAATCCGTCACGCTCGAAGTCAAATCCGTCGAGGGTGAGGAATTGAATCTTCGGCAGGTCACGCATCACCTGGTGAAGCAAAACCGTGACTTGCGCACGCAACTCCTCCGAATCGGAACGACGCGCCTGTTCCACCAGGTCGTAGAGTGACACGTTGCCCAGGTCCTCCTGAAGGTAGCGCATCTCATCGGCGCTTGAGGCAAGGATCTTGGGGACGGGCAGCCCCAGCTTATGGAGATGACGACCCAATGCGAGGAACGCGTGGTTCTCCTTCGCATTCTCACCTATCACACCGATAACCGTCGCGCTGCCGTCAGCGTGACCATGAGATAACCGGTAATAGTGACGATTGCTGGCAGCTCCGCCGAGCAACTGTACACGTGCTGGTTCCTGATGAAAAAAGTCTTTGTATAATTGCGTCAATTCGTTCATCTTTTGAGCACCTGTGGGACCTGAAAAACCCACTTTTTTGCTGCAAAGATAAAGGTTTTGGCGCACAAAACCAAAAATATTGTCGAAAAATTTGCCTTTCCTACAAAAAATGCGTATATTTGCAGCCGATTTTTAGGGAGATAATACTAAATATGCCGAATACAGATGTTTTGAATGTGATGAACGCCCTGCACATTACAGGCAAAAGTCCTTTATTGATGCGGGCGCTGAATGCTGCAATACAAGCGGCGCCGTACGACGTAACCGTGCTGGTGACCGGCGAAAATGGCACAGGCAAGGATTTCTTCTACAAGATACTCCACAACGGCTCGCGCCGACGTTTCAAGAAGTGCATCGCAGTCAATTGCGGTGGCTTGCCCGAAGGCACCATCGACTCCGAACTCTTCGGCCACGTCAAGGGTGCATACACCGGTGCCGTGGGCGAACGCCAGGAGGACATCTATCTCCTCTTCCGCAAGTTTGCAAGCGACGTGGCCAACAAATACCGAATGACCGAAGGCATCCAGCTCACCGACGATGCCCG
>JAFZTS010000008.1 GCA_017618715.1 Bacteroidales bacterium | reverse complement strand
TGCCTTTGAAAGAGAGTGGCGAAGTCAACCAAGCAGGAAAATAATCTTGCTCATGGAAAGGATTGCGCGACACGTAGCCTTCTCCTCCCATATTATCCGTCCAAGCCACGTCGAGCGAATCTCCCAACTTCGTATAGGTCATTTCGTAACCATAAACGACATTGTTGCTATCGAAATCTGCACTTCCGCTCAATTCGTACCATGTATCGTCAGGCATGCCATTTCTGTTTACATCCTGACTCACCATGACGATGCCTGCCTCGGAATTTCCCACATGGGCATTTCCCTTGATGTAGAGGTCCATCTGTCCTGTTACATTTACAATAGAATGGTCGAAGTGGAAGGTGATATATCCGCCCCATGCCCCCAGACAAACTGTCAAGCCAGCATCGTTGGCCAAGAGCTCGGTGCATTTGCGAGCCATCGACTCGGCGTCGTCCCCCTCTTCAAATACCGGCATGGTGTTGATGAATTGCCCGGGTGCAGGCACATACTCATCTACAGTCGTGATGAACGGGCTGTTTTGTGCTTGTGCAGCTAAAGCCACAATGGCAAGCAATAATACTGATATGCGTTTCATCATTTAGTTATCATTTTTGCTCAAATAACCTAATAATCCAAATATCTACTATAGCTACTCTAAAATAGTATAGTCATTATTCTCCTCGTTCATCCTTCCTCAAAAAAGCGCCTCGCGAGGGTATGTCCCCAGTGGCAACACGCCAAAGGAAGTGGCCATTGGCGTCGAAGTGGAGTAGCTCACCGCTCGAAACATAGTTCTTGGCGTCCATAAGGTAGAAGCTTTTGTCAAAAGGATTCACGATAATTCCGTAAGGCAAGCTTATGGATTTGATTTCGGAGGCTTCAAAAATATCTGTTGCAACCGTTGCGCATCGCTTCACATCCACGATGCCGAAACTTTTCATATAACCGCCAGCAGCATAGTTGAATGCTGTACCGATGTAATATAACGAATCGCCGACAATAGTCATGGCGCTGACTGTCAAATCAAGGCGAGCAGCAACTTCGTTATTCGAAATGCAATAGAGTGCAGGTTTAACGTCATAGTAATTGCCGCGTGTCGAAACCCATATCTGTCCAAAACGGTCGGCTTGTAGGCGGTGCATGTTGATATCCACTTCGATGTCGCGAACTACTCGAAATGTCTCAAGGTCAATCACCGACACTCTATTATCGTAAGTTGGCACACGATAACCGCCGCTATTAGCCACATACAATTTCCCATTTACGATGGCCATCTCTTCGGGTTGGTAGCCGACGACCACCGAATCGACCTTCTGCAAGGTTAGCGTATCGACTTTATACACACGTCCCAACGAACAATTTTCTGCCACTTGAACAGGCCCTGCATAACTGCTCACGTAAGCAAATCCGTTGTCGAATGCCAGATAGCGGCAGTTGTCGATATTGGCCTGCCCGATGCGCTTGGCCGTAGCAGCTTCGCAAACCTCCACTTTGTTCGAACAATTAACCACCATCCAAAGTTTAGAGCCATAGATGCCGATGTCGTTGCCGACATCTCCCAACTCTTTCACAGTGCCCGGATTCCTTTCGGCATAGATGTTCCGATAGTAATGTATCGTCGAATCATTGCCACTCAAATCGAGAAAATCCAACGTGCAGCGGTTAGCTCCCATGTTGCCCTCGTTGAGGATGTAAAGGCCAGCGAACCCCGATTCGCCAATTGGCACCCCTGTGTCCTCATTGGTCATATAAGTGACGTATTCGTCCTCGCGACACGAAGATAGTAAAGGAAGCAGACAGAACAAAAGCTTCAAAATTCGCATAATAACGTCACATTTAGGTTTCGCCCGGGCATGGGGTAGTTGATGATCACGTCGTATTGTTGGTTAAGGAGATTGTTGACCTCCATGGTGGCTTTGAATAGAATGTCACCAAAACGATGTCTCCATGCCAAATGCAGGTCGCTGGTGTACCAAGGCTCCAAATGATTATAGCGGATATTCTCCTGCTGGCAATAGCGTTCGCCCGTATAGATGAAATTATAGGCAAAGTTCCATGCACCATATTCGAACATCATGGTCATCGAGCCACTGTGCCACGGGGTGTAAGGTATCTGGTCGCCGTAATAGGAAGTCGTTCGGTCGGTCACATCGCGAGCCTGTTGATAGGTATATTGCAGCCTTGCGGAAAACAACAAATCTGCTAAAACTTGCCACGAAGCATTTCCCTGCACGTCCATACCGTCGATATGAACGCGTCCGAGGTTGAGCATCGTCCAGCGGAACTGTTGCCCCTTCGGGTAAGCCACAATCTTGTCATGCACGGAGTTGTGATAGACGTGAGCCTCAAGGCTGCCGCACAGTGAGCCATGTTTGTCCTCTGCAAAAGTGTTTCTATTCGTAAAGCCATCGATGGCTTTACCATTGATGCGAATGCCCAGGTCGTATTGGATGGCCGATTCAGGTTTGAGGAAGGCGTTGCCGATGTTGGTATAATAAAGGTCGTTGAAGGTGGGCATTCGGTAGCTTTTCTTGGCAAAGCCGGAAAGCTGCAACCATTCGATGGGGCGATAACTGACGAAAAGGGCAGGAGTAAGGTTGTCAAACGATTGCCTTGCTATTCCAGTCTTGGTTTTATCCAAATGATGTGAAAAGACGATGCTGCCTTGCCATTGCAACTTGTCCAAATCCATTGCCGTGGCTACAGAACTCAGTATTGACCAACGTGTAGGATGCATAAACAGCGGCATGTTAGCGTCGAGATAATTCCACCGATAATCTTCACTTAATGAAACACTCCACCACGAAGCGATTTCAAACACGTGCACCAAGCCAAGATATGCCTCCTGCTGCCGATAGGTGTTATCAACCATCAGCTGGGTGCTATCCTTATTTAAATAATGTGTGCGATAATTGGCATATTTAGCCAAAGCACGTAACGTGTAAATGGAGTTCAAATCCTTTTGCCAAGAGCCTTGCACGAAGGTGTTGTTATCGCTTTGCCGTTCTCCGCGTCGCCAAACGTTGTTGACGATGGCTCCAGGTATGCCGCGACTGGCATGAATAGTATAGGCTTTTGCTTGCCAATGTCCGTCGTGCAATGCGCCGTACAGGTTCATCTCGGCACGAAGCGACTGCACGTCGCCGTTATGTCGGGTGGCCGTAGTGTCGTAGGCAATGCTACCATCATGGTTGCGACGTCGATAATTGAAGTCATATTTCCCATTCGTTGAAAGCACTTCCAAATTTGTACTCATGACTACTTTTTCGCTCAAACGTTGTTCGAAAAGCCCCGAAAGCCTGCACAAATTAGATGCTCCCAACTGAAGTTTTGTCTTGAAGACTTGTTGCCTTGATGCTCCGTCGCTTAGTTTGCCTATTGTCCCATTTATAAGCCGACTCGTTGTTCGAATATAAATGCTCCCCGCATTGGCGAAATCCGAAGCCGTCTGCATGATGGCCGAACGTTGCCCTTGATAGACGCTCACCTCTTCGATGTTGTCGAGCGAGAATTGTCCGAGGTCAATCACGCCATTTTGCGAATTGCCCAATTCGATGCCGTCGTAATATATACCAACGTGTTGTGAGCCCAGCGAACGAAGGTTGACCGTCTTGAGGCCTCCGATACCGCCGTAATCCTTCAGTTGTACGCCGCTCATGAAACGAAGTGCGTCGGCCACGGTGTGAGCGTTCACCTTCTCCAATTCCTCGCCCTTGAGTGTTTGTGGCTCGATGGTTTCATGGTATCTGATCTTACTTCTTACGGTAATGTTGTCGATGACGCGCACCGAATCCTGAGCCATGCTCAAATTACATAGCTCGAAGCTGCTCAATGTTATGAGCAGGGCGATACGCATCAGATGATTCATTCGTATTGCGTTAACAGAAACTTCGTCCTCCTGTCGATCGCAGGATTTTTGAAATGGACATGCGTCAGCAGGTCTTCTGACTCGTCATCCCCTAGGGCAGTCTTCCCGTCTGTTAACATGGACAGTGACATGCGTGGCCTTTGGGTATGTGATGACATACAGCAGCGGGACTGTTCCGGATTCTCACACGGATTCCCTTTTGATCCGCAATCGGTCAATTTGCGGAACTGACGCATTGCAAAGATAGGGCAATAATTTCGTTTTTCAAATTTTTTGTGAAAATAAAAAAATAAAACAATAAAAAAACAACCGCACAAGGCCGAAGCCCTGTGCGATTGCAAATGTTAGTTTTCAGTTTTGTTACTTCTGGATGTACTTCTTGCCATTGAGGATGAACATCTGACCCTGTACGGGAGCAGTTATCTGACGACCGTAGATGTCGTACATTTCCTTCTTGCCGCGAACGTTATCGGTGCTGACTTCCTCGATGCCAAGTTCGTCGTTGGTGGTGATGACCATCATGTCATAAAGCTGAGCCTTGCTGCTGCCGCCAACCTGTGCGAGGCGTACGAAGTATTCGCCAGCTTCGCCTACGTGCAGACGAGTCTTCTTCCAATAACGCTGGGTGGTGCAGTAGTTCATTTGTCCGACTGCTGTCCAAGTCTCGCCATCGGTCGATGTTTGCAGCTCGATGTTCGGCGAACCTGTCGAACCGTTGCCCATGTAAACCACTACGTCGAATGGTGCGGGGAACTTCACGTTGCTGACAACGCGCATGGTGTATGGCTCGCCCGATACCTTGCCACCGAAGTCAACTACGCCCGTGGTGGGAGCACCAATGGCATCAAGAGCGGTCTCGGCATAACGTCCGGTAGCGCCATTGCCCACGCCAACTTCTGGCTTCAAAGTGGTTTCGCCGGTCACAACCTGACCTTCGGTTTCGATGGTCCACTGGGTGTCGGTGGTCGAAGTGATGGTGCGGAAGGCAGCGGGATCAACCTTGTAGTAAACCTTGATTGAGTCGTTGCCGTCCATGTCCTTCAATGGTGTCACGCCATCCTCGTCATAGACGATCTCGGTGTGGTCAACCTCTTCCGTGTAGTAGTTCCAAGAGCCCTTGCCGAAGTAGTAGATGGCCGAAGCGCTGCCGCTGGCAACACCCTCGGCAACGGCATCAGCTGCGCTGTAGCTGTTCTCGCCAACGGTGATCACGACGTTGTCATACCAGTCAACCTGGCTGGCGTTGAAGTGAGCCACGGTGTCGATTGGGGTGTAGATGCCTGCTACCTCGATTTCAGCATCGTAAATTGGCGAAGTGAGCTTGGTTTCACTCTCGGCAAAGACGGTGATGATAGCGGGTTCGGTCATCACGATAGGCTCGGTGTAGAGCTGCGAAGTAGCCGAAGAGGTAAGACCCTGGAAGTTGAAGTAGATGTTGCTGCCATCCTCGCTGATGAGGGTAACGGTGGTTTGGCCAACGCCTTCCTCGATGTCAATCGATGGAGCAATGGCCTGTGTCTTCACGCTGATGGTAGCGGTGGCGATGTTCGAATCGTTGTAGCCGAATGCCGTGGCAAATGCCTTCACAACGAGTCCGTCCTCAGTCACTTCGAATGGCTCGGTGAATACGGTGCTTGCAGTTGTCGGGTCGGTGCCATCAGTGGTGTAGTAGATGGTGCTGCCACCGGTCACGCATGTGATGTTGACAACGGTAACGCCGTCAGCGGCCTCCTGCGAAATGATTGGCATGGCAGCGTTCTGAACCTTGCTCTTGGTTGCAGCCAGGATGTTCACGGCATTGCGCACGATGGTGAGCGCGTCGTCGGTGAGGTTGAAGTCACCATCGGCAATCAGGTGGTCGCTCGACAATGGAACGAGGATATACTGGTTCTTGGTGCCATGAACGTGGATGGCGTTGATGCCTTCGCCAACGGTGGCAAGTACGTCGTCGCCTGCGATGATGGCGTCATCGTTCACGGTATAGCCCTGTACGAGGTTACCAGCGGTGATGTCGGCGGGGTCGCTCTTGAAGAGTTGTATTTCGCCGTTCTCGTCCATGGTGGTCACATCGGCAAAGAGCGGGTCTTCGAGGAAATCCTCAGCCACCTTGATGCTGTTGGCCTTGGGCGAAGGATTCGAACCTGCACCCCAGCCCCATACGCCCTTCTTATACATGAAGGACTTAAGGTTGAGCATTGGCACCTTGTTGATGATGTCAATCAAGCCCTTGGCATAGGTGTTGCCGCTCGAAACTGCTTCGCTGGCTACCACTACGTCGAAGTTGATCAGCGAGTCGTTGAGCTCGGCGCTTGTCATGGCCTTCACCTCGTCGCTGTTGTAGTCGATGGCAGTCACGTCATAATCCATCAGGGTGATATAGACGGGGTCGGTCTCAAGGCCACCGTCGGCGGCATATCCTGCAGGCACATTGTCAACCTTGTAGCCGTTGTACGAGCTGTCGTAGAGGTAGGCAATCTTCTTGTCCTCCATCTGCGAACCCTGGTCTTCGCCCACCTGGATATAATAGAGGTGGCAGCCGTTGGTGTTGTAGATTACGATGTTGTAGGTGCCGTCCTCGTTGGGAGTGTCCTCAATACCCTCCTGCACCTGCCAAACCTGCTCGGTGTATTCGATAGGTACTGCGGGAGCCTCGGCGCCGTCCTCACCCAGAATCTTGGTGCCGCGTGCGTTGCTCGAAGTATAGACGTAGAGCTCCATGCCGCGTGCCTCGGTCGATTTGTGACTCTCCACGCCCATGTAGATCTTTTCGCCTACGGCAACATTCGGGATGACAAAATAGTTCTTTTGTTTGCTGCCGCACCACAGGTAGCTTGCGCCATGATAGGGGCCGAAGCCGTCGCTGACGGGACCCTGGTAGTTGAGGGCGATGGCAAGCGAACGGGCAGAAGTGTTGGTGTAGAGTAGGCCTTCGAGCTCGACAATGGCTTCGCCGTTAGCGGTCAGAGTGGAACCTGCAGCGCTACCCTGGGCAGTTACCTCCCAGAAGCAGTTGCCTGCCGAAAGTTCGGTAGGAGCGGTGCCGTTGGTCTTCTCGACATCCGACCAGCCCGATTCGGGGTTGATGGTGCCGCAATTGGCAAAGGCACCGGCCTGAAGGTTGTTAACGGTAGCGGTACTCCAATTGGTGAAGTCCCACTTCCTGTACTCAGCATTTGCCTGTGTAGCGCTCATAAGGGCTACAGCAGCAATCGTAAGGAGTAAAGTTTTCTTCATGTTAGTTATGGGTTAAAAGTGTGTTCATTTGGGCACAAATTTAGGTATATTTTCAGACATTCCCAAATCTTATCGAAAAAAAGTGATAATTTATTGCAGAATTTGTTCGTTTTTATCAGTTTTGGCCTCGAACGAAAGGATTGTCAATCCAGTAAGGGCAAAAATAAGTGGCATCCTGTGAAGGGTGCCACTCTTGATGGAGTTCATTCCTTGCTGAGCGTGCGACGGATGGGGAGTTTCCGATACTTGCCCCTGCCCACCTTCTCGACGAGGCCGCTCTTCTTCCACAGGTGGATGGCAAGCGTAGGCTTGGTGATGCCGTTGTGCCGGTTGATGACGTTCACGAGATCATCTACGGTGAACTCGTTGGGCAGCTCGATGAAGTAGTTGTTGTGATGCTTTGTGATGATGGGTGTCATGTGAAGACATTGCACCGCTTGGTAAAAAGTGTACCGTATTGCGACAATAGAGCATCATTTGCCTGGAATAGTCTCTGCATTGCTACAACAGCACTACTTTTTATTGAATGATGAAACAAAAAATAGCTCATTTTATTGTAAAAATTATAGGATTATTTGGATGTATTGAATTTTTTATGTAAATTTGCACCCGATTATAATTCATATTTGGTTTATTTCCAAATCCCACTTATATATATTTATTGACCATTTATTTTTCTTAATGCTTTTTAAATGATAAAATATTTACACTTGCAATTTATCTTGATGCTGATAGCTGCATCAACTTTATTTACTCAGGTTCACGGACAAGGCAACAGTCTTGCCGATGATAATTATCCGCCTTGTGACAGAAATGTCTCATTCACCGAATCGAATCTACCTATTGTCATTATCTCTACCGATAATGTATTGAATCGCAACGATCGAGTAATGGGACGCATGATTGTGATTAACAATCCTGAAGATAATCTTCCAAATTACGTAGATACGTTGGCTCATCCAAATCAAACGATTGAATGCAATCTCCCCATTGCCCTCAAATGGCGCGGCAACACTTCATTCGGTGGTGATGATAAACAAACCAAAAAACCCATATCCATCAAGACGCTCAAACATGACGCTACGCTCGTCACTGATGATAAGCAGAAGGTCAGCCTTCTTGGTATGGGGAAAGACAACGACTGGGTATTGCTTGCACCTTGGCAGGACAAAAGCTACGTGCGCGACGTGCTTACAATGGTGTTGGCTCAAGGCGGCTATACCTTTGCACCGAAAATGCGGTATTGCGAAGTCATTTTCAACGGCATTTATTATGGCGTCTATATCCTTAGCGAACAGGTCTCGAAGGGCGCAAGTCGTTTGAATCTATGGGATTATGGCAAGGGAAAGGATGCCGAGGGAAATACATTCACATTCAATGACCCGACCGGCGATTTCCATGTCGAGATTGACCGTCCGAAGACTTCAGATGGAATTGAACAATTCTATAGATCACAATATCATCCTATAACATGCGATGGCCAGGTTTATGAGGACAAATACGTCACTTATGAATACAAATACCCCGAATATGAGGACTTCGAAGAGCTCGGTATCACTCATGAGGAGACTGTCGATAAGGCTATTGCCGACATGGAGGATGCCTTCGCCGCAAGCGATTACAAGGACCGATACGCCGATTATATCGACATAAACTCCTTTATCGATTACGAGATTGCCCAGGAGGTTAGCAACAACATCGATGCTTACCGTCTCAGTACTCCGATGTGGAAGTACAGTAAAACCCATGCTCAAATCTCAGGTGGTAACGACAAGTGGAAATTTGCGCTTTGGGACTTCAACATCGCCTATGGTCATGTTTTCGGTCATTATTTCGATCCATGGCGTGAAGATTGGCGATATACTGCCAACGACATCATGTGGAATGATTCCCAGTTAATCCCGTTCTACTGGTATAAGCTTATGAATGACGTTGTCTATATTGACAAGTTCAATGCACGTTACGCACAGCGTCGTCAAAACAGTTATACCGATCATCGAGTTGAGTTCATTTGTGACTCTCTCAAAAACATGCTTGATCAAGGGGCCGTTGAGCGTGACAATCTTGCATGGGACAATAACTTCATTTCCTGGAAAGATGATATTTCCACCGTAATCGATTTCACCAAGAGTCGTATTGCATGGATGGATTACGAAATAACTCAACTTGCAGGCTCTCCCGACGACCTTGGAGACCCCGACATCATCGGTGTTGCCGAGCCTCTTACCATCGATAGCGGTTACAACATGGACGTTATTTGCGAGGACTATGACAATATCAGCGGAACAATCTCCATTAGCGACTATTCGGGCATCGATAAAGCGCACAACGTTTTCTACACATCTGCCGTGCGTGAGGAAGCTGCACTCTGCGATAACGATGGCATGTTTTCAAGCGAACACGCCGATTATTTCGTGAACGTTTACGAAAACAACGCCCTTGTGATGAAGCCGGATTTCGAAACCGAAGGCACACTCACACTTTCTTCGCCCACCAAACTCAAGAAACTGTATTTGGCCGGAACAGGCGCGAATGGAGACAACAAGGTTTATGTCACAATTTACTACTCGGATGGTTCTTCCACATCGCCCTATCTGTTCTATCTGCCTGATTGGGAAAACACCGAAGGCGCCAATGTTGCCGTAAGCGAACTTGGTCGAATGTCAACAAGCGGCGTTCTCTCGAGTTACAATCACTTGAACGTCTTCGAAATAGCCATTTCCACCGATGTCACAAAGGAGGTCAGCAGCGTTGGTTTCCGACTCAAATCGGGCGCTTGCGCTTCCATCTTCTCCCTTTCGGGCATTGCTCCAACCACAGACTTTACGCTTGCAGGCACTACATTCTGGAAGAATGGATCGTGGAACACCCTCTGCGTGCCTTTTGACATAAAGAACATCGAAAACACGCCACTTGAAGGTGCCGTTGTCAAGACTCTCGAAAGCTCGGATTTCTATAATAACACCTTGGAACTCAAGTTTACTGAAAACCAGACTTCCCTTGACGCCGGCAAACCCTATATTGTGAAGTGGGAGAATGGCAATAACGTAGATGACCCGACGTTCAATGGTGTCGTTCTCAAAGAAGAGGAAACTCCTATCATAACCAAAGACGTTGATTTCATCGGCAAGTTCACTTCGTTCACACTTGAGCAGGACGACAATACGGTTCTTTATTTCGGTGACAACAATACTCTTTATTTCCCCATTACCGACATCACCTTCAATCCTTATCATGCATACTTCCAGCTAAAGAACGGTATCACTGCTGGACGTACAAGCGGCACCAAGTATATCCGTGCCATCAATATAGACTTCAACGACGAACCCCAAGGCATCCATAATGTCGTAGCTCCGTCGAATCAACTTATCGACTACTGGTACACTCTTGATGGCCGCCGTCTCACAGAAAAGCCAATCGTTCCAGGCATCTATCTGCATAAGGGATGCCGCGTGATGATCAAGTAAGTTCGCACAACTATTTTGATTGGGTTGTTTTCCTATCGGCATAGAACTCATGTACCAGGCTTCGATAGCCGAGAAGCTTCAGACTTGAGTAACGCACCCGATAATTTGCCTTGTTGTGTTTGCCTGTAGCAAGGAAACGGGTGTTTTCCTGCAGGTAATGGTCGATCTCCTTGAGGCCATCCGTGCGGTTGATCATGGGGAAGAACCAACGTGACCAGGTGAGCGTTTCGGGATCTTCGCTCTCGTAGAACTTCTTGTTGAATTGCTTGATGAGCACTTTCACGGCAACGTCGGCAGGCACATTCTTGCGGCAACGCCAACGCAGCAGCGAACGTGTACGGCGACGTATCTTGTCCTTTATCTTTCGTTTTGTGGCATCGGCGATGTCGATATTTCTTCCCATGCACTTGAAGCCCAGGAAGTCGAAAGCCTCCTCGGGCGAAAAGATTCTCACCTTGTCGGGATTTGCCTGCAACTGATATTTCTCCAAAAATGCCGACAACGTGGCAATGTGTCTATCGAGCGATGCACGATCGGGAGCGAAAAGGATGATGTCGTCCGAGTAACGTGCATAGACAACCTTGGCTTCGGCAAAGTGCTTGTCGAGCTCCATCAGGTAGATGTTGGCAAGGAATGGCGAGATAGGCGTGCCTGCCATCACGCCACGATTCTCTTGAATGATTTCTCCCTTGAACAAGGCGCGTCCGTCGCTGAGCAACTGTTCGAAGAAGGCATACAAACGCGAATCATCGGCCATGACTTCGCGAAGTATCGGCAACAGCAGAGGTATAGGAATAGAATTGAAATAGTCGTGGATGTCGAGCTTGTAAGCCCACATCTTCCTGCCGCCAAGGGTATGCAATACCTGATGCAAGGCATCGTGCGCTGTCAGTCCTTGACGGAAAGAATAGCAGTTGGGGGAGAGTTGTGAGTCATAACGATAAAGCAGAAAGGACATGGCCTTCAGTACGTTCATCTCGTCGTCGCTGAAGCTATACACCACGCGCTTTCTGCCGTTTCCCATCTTGTTGACAAGATGTTTTTGTGGAATCGACATGCCGCAGCCTTGCAGCAGCCGTTCCACCACAGGAAGATATCGCTCCTCGGCCACATAGGCATCTGCCATTTCGAACGTGCGCCAGGTCAAACGCCCCTTCTTCAGACGATGGGCAAGAAACTCTTCCCATACGCCTTGTTCGGCAAGTTGGTCAAGGAGTGACATAGAAAAGAAAAATGGAAAAGGGGAGGAAACTTTGATTTCCAGATTCTGGAAAATACTGGATGGGTACGGTGCGCAGTCGCCTGCAAGACCCCTTTCTCAGTGTGCACCGCTGCATCCTTCGCAGGCGCAATATTGCATCCCCTTTTCCTTGATTTATGCGTTCATGAACTTACGGATACGGCCAACGACATACTCGCGGCGGTTTTGCATATCCAGATAGAAGCCGATGTAGGGGAGACCCATCTTCTTCGCATACATGCGCGAAATCAGATACTTCACCTGGCGGCTGTGGCACGATCCATAACCGGTCATCAGCACTCCGACGGGTATGCCGGCCTTCTTGAGGACATAGGTGTAAGGCTGACCCCACTCGGCCTTGTAGGCCTGCATCGGACGTGTCTCGTAGAGCTGGAAATAATCGGCCGCGAAGCCTGCAAGGTTGGTCACAGGCACCTGTTTCTCGATGGTGTATTGCGGGAACTCGGTGCGGAGTATCTCCTCGAAGTATTCGTTCCAATCGGCGGGAGCCACGAAGTCGTCTTCGAACTTGTTCGCATCGTTGGAAGTATAGGAGGTTGCCTGACGTTCCTCCCTGTTGTAATGCGATTCCTCCTTGTGGTACTTCTGTTGCTCCTCCTTTTGTTTGGCGTACTCATTGGCTGCCTTGACAGCAACGTTGAAAAGCGATTTTAACAGTCCCATAATGATTTTGGTATTACATTTTCGCTGCAAAGATATTCTTTTTGCAACAAAAAAGCAAGAGATTCAGGCAAAAAATGGGGAAAACTTTGGAAATTCCATTATAATTCAGCGATTTTGTGTCATATTTTTCATTTTTTTGAAGTATTTGTCAATTTAATGAGAAATATCCATTATCTTTGCACCCGATATCCAAACAGAACTTCTTCGAAAATGAAAAGGGACTTATATTGGGATACCCTGAAATTCATATTGATTTTCTTCGTGGTCTTCGGTCATACGATCGAACAATTTGCTGTGAATGGCAGCTTGCTTCGTGCGATATATAATTGGGTATTGATGTTTAACATGCCCTTGTTCATCTTTGTTTCGGGAAGATTTACGCACGTCCATGACAAAGAGAAGTTCAGAAGGGGGATTTTGCGAATCTTGGAAACCTATATCGTCTTTCAAGCCATCAAATGCATCGACCCTTTGATGAATCTCCACATAACAGGCAAATTGATTTATTCGCTCATCGTGATTCCGAGGTGGGCATTGTGGTATCTGCTCAGTTTGGTTTGTTGGCGTTTGATTCTATATTATATACCCCGAAACCTTCGTGAAAACAAGCCTTTGCTGATTCTACTCATTTGCTTTGCAATCAGTTTATTGGGAGGTTTTCTTCCCATCAACAAACAATTGTCTTTGCAAAGGACCATGGCATTCCTTCCATTCTTCTTTTTGGGATATTATTCTACAAGAATTGATGTCAAGCATTACATAAGCAGGATACCGAAAGCAATTCCGATTTCGGTTTTACTTGCGGTATTCCTGTTCATGTATTATTGCATGAATTACGACTTTACTATTATTCAAGGCGGTTCGTGTTCCTATTGGATCAAACCAGCCATATCTCCCATCTTCTATTGTCTGTCGAGGGCTGCATTTCTTATGTCTGCCATGATTATCAGCTTCATGGTATTATGCTTGATAAAAACCTCTGCACTCTTTGCCCAATGGGGGACAAAGACGCTGGCTATCTACGTGTATCACACGTTTTTGATTCTATTGATGCTTTATCTCTTCAGACAAGGCATTCTGCCGCAGAACAGCATTCTCTTGTTCTTCTATTCCGCAGCCATTACTATCGTTCTCGTGTATTTGTCAAGAATCAAGCTGTTCAATATCCTTTTGAATCCTGTGAGTTATTTTCTTGAAAAATAACTAATTCCGCTTTGACGGATATTATTTCTTCTTCAGATTCTTATAGTAATTCAGGAGACGACGCTGCTCATTGTCCTTGGCTTGGGCTTCTGTTTTGGCTTGCGGGTCATTTTGTGCGGCTCTGGCAAACCATTTCTGTGCTTCGTTCTCGTCTTTTTGGACGCCATTGCCATTCTGGTAGCAATAGGCGAGGGCTTTCTGGGCATTGGGTTCGCCTTGCCCGGCTGCTAACATTAGCCAATATACAGCTACTTCGGGTGATTTTTCAACGCCTATGCCTTCCTGATAACATGAGGCCAGGAGAAATTGCGCTTCAGCTATTCCTTGTTCGGCGGACTTACTCAACCACTTTACGCCCATGGCATCGTCTTTGGGAACACCTTCGCCCATCAGATATAAACTGCCCAGTGCCCATTGTGCTTCAGCTGAACCTTGATCGGCTGCCTTCTCGAACCATTTGGCTGCCTCCTTATTGTCTTTTTCAACACCATTGCCGTTATAGTAGCAGGAACCCAAATTCACTTGAGCGAGTGCAAGTCCTTGTTCAGCGGCCTTACGGTAGCATTTTACGGCATCGTCATAGTCTTTCTTTACCCCTTGACCATAGAAATAGCAATCGCCCAAACTGTTCTGGGCATCGGCATTTCCATTTTCGGCCGCCATTTTGTACCACTTGACAGCCATGGCATAGTCTTGTTCCACTCCCTGGCCGTTATGATAGCATTCGGCGAGCTTGAATTGTGCCTTTTCGTTGTCTTGCTCAGCTGCCTTCTTGTACCATTTCACGGCTTCGTCATAGTTTGCCCTTACTCCGTCGCCATTGGCATAGCAATCGCCAAGATTCAGTTGCGAACGGGCGTGACCTAACTTTGCTGCCTTCTCGTAATACTTGAACGCCTCGTTGAGATCCTTGCCGACACTCAGGCCTTCTGCATAGCATAAGCCCATATTGAACAGCGAATAGACATTCTCCTTCTCGGCTGCCAGGCGATACCACTTCACGGCTTCGTCATAGTTTTTCTCTACACCTTGCCCGGTATGATAGCACACGCCCAGGTCGTTTTGAGCATCGGCATTGCCCTGTTCGGCCGACAAGCGATACCACCTTGCCGACTCCTCAAGGTCTTTCTCAACCCCCTGGCCGTATTTATAGCTGAAGCCCAGTTCGTATTGCGCCTTGTCGTGGCCCAGTTCTCCCGCTTTTTTGAACCAATTGACTGATTCTGAGAGGTCTTTGGTCACTCCACGACCGTTCTTGTAGCATATGCCGAGGTTATACAAACCGTTGGCATTGCCTTGTTCGGCAGCCTTGCGGAACCATTTGACGGCCTCGTTGTAATCACGCCTGCCGATAAGGCTCGACTGATAGTATTCGCCCAAGCGGTTTTGTGCTTCGGGATGTCCTTGCTCAGCTGCCTTCTTCAGCAATTCGCCTGCTTCGCCATAGCTTTGCTTTACGCCCCGGGCTTGCTCATAGCACATGGCAAGCTCGTATTGTGCATCGGCATTGCCCTGCTCGGCAGCCTTCATGAACCAGGATGCGGTCTCATCGTCGCTATGGTAACCGCACTCGCCCTCCTTATAGCATTTGCCTAGCATGTATTGTGCCGGGGCATATCCGAGCTCCGCAGCCTTATTGTACCAACGCACGGCTTCCTCAAGGTCCTGCGACAGCCCGTTTTCACCCTTCAGAAAGCAATTTGCCAGCTTGTATTGCGCTTCGGCAACACCGTTGCTTGCGTCCTTGCCGTACCTGTCGTAGGCATCGGAGACAAACACTTCCTTGATATGGTCAATCAAGGGGGTCACTTCGTTCAGGTACTCGCAATCGCGCAACTTGCTTTCCTTCGAGAGCTTCCTGAGCGCCTTGAGCGCCTTCTTGTAGTCGCCCGTTTCGACGTAGTTCTTTTGCACCTCCTCGACGTATTGAGGAATGCCCTCGCAGGTATCGGGCGTCTGCGCCTTCACGGGGGCGCAAATGATGAGGGCTGTTGCCAACAGAATGATGGGTGATGCTTTCATATTGGTGAGGGTAATGAGGTGATTTTCTATATTCACTTGATTTTCTAGGTTTTCTAGAATTTCTAGATTATCTAGAATTGTCTTGATTATAGTGTTTATCGCAGCTCATCTCACCTGGAGGTCCCAGGGCACCCAGTAGCCGGGAAGGCCGGTGATGGGGCTTTGCGCGTGGATCTTGGAGGCGATCATGGCGTCCATGCCGTTGGCTTCGTACTTGACGCGGACGATGTCGGAGACGAACGTGGGGTCGTTGTAGTGTTCAGCCATGCGGTTCATGGTGGGGTAGGTCTTGCCTTCGACGGGGAATTCGAGCACCCACTCGTTGCGGATGAGCTCGTCGTTGTGACGCATTATCTGTTGAAGAGTGTAGCCCTGCTGCAGCTTCGTTTCGTCCCAGATGTCGACATCGGCGAGGGTCAGACAGGTGCGGAAGCCGGTGTACATGCCATAGCGGTCGGTGGAGGTGGGACATGTCCATTCGGTGGTAAAGCCACGGTAGTTGAAGAGCTCCTTGGGCGTGTAAAGCGAATCGACGCCTTCCTCGATGGCCTGAAGCATCTCGTACTGAAGGCTTGTGAAACCTTGATTCATGATTCGGTCGAGTGCCTCAAAGCGCTGCAGGTGGTTGAGCGCTTCGGCGAGCCACAGGAAGAGCTCGGCTGCGCGGAAGGTATAGACGTGCACATCGTCCTGGAAGGCATTCACGCGCACAGTGCTGCCCACGGGGCGGAACTTCGAGACATACCATGTGCCGTAATCCTGACGCGTGGTTCGACCGAGGCGCTGGTCGATGGTTTGTGTGCCCAGCGGGTCGAAGTCGTTGTCTTCGTAACGCAGACGTGCCGCCTCGTTGGTGGTGAGGAGGTAGGCGTTGGGGTATTCGTTCGAGAAATGGTAGAGCAGCCGATTCGTCTGGTTCTTCGTGTAGTCGTAGATGATGGCCGAAACGGATTCCTCCTGGTTGGGTGTCGCGTAGTTGTACATGTTGTTATACACGGTAGGCGTACGGCCGGCACGCTTCCAGTAGTGGTGGAAGGAGCGCCATTCCTGGTCGAGGAAGGGGAGGAGCTGGTCGCAAACCACCTGGTAGTCGCTCTCGGCGTTTTGCCCGGCACGCTCCTTATAGGCGGCACTCCACACGCGGCATTTTGCCATAAGCGCCTCGTAAGGAGGTGTCATCTGGTCCCAGTAACGATAGACGGAGTTGGCGATGTTTGTGACATTTTCGGGGTCGATCCAAGCCACCCACGAGAAGTTCTCTTTGGCCGAAAAGCCTTGATAACCGTTCTCGAGGATGTTGATGCAACGTTCCAATATTTGCTCCATCGGTAATAAGGTGAAGACGCTATTGTTGCCCACATCCTGCATCTTGACGATAGGGTCGTCGAACCAAAGAGCCTGACCATAGATTTCGCCAAGCGTGACGTAGGCCCATACCTTGACACGAAGTGCCGATGCCAAAAGGCCTGGGAAATAGTCGGTTTGTGCGATGAGCTCGGGATGGGCGTTGTTGAAGGCAATCATGTTTTCGATGTAGTCGTTGCAGGCGATGACCACATCGTAGTAGAGTGCAGGGTCGGCGTAGGAGTTGCCGCTGAGATCATCCTCGTAGTTGTAGAGGGCGATGAGCTCCGCAGTGGATTGAGAAGTTGGCTCGAGCATCTCGGCACGCGTGTCGGTAAGGTAGATCTCCTTGTCGCCTGCTGCCTGCATCTTGGTGAGCACGCCGAGGTAGCCCGTTGCCATCTCGTTTAGGTCGGACATGTAGTCGTCGCCACTGAGTGCATTGGATGTCTCAGGTTCGAAGAAGTCGCTGCAAGCGGAGAGGGTGAGTGCTGCTATGAAGAGGGGGAATATTGCTTTTTTCATTGTGGGTTGTTTCGTTATGAAAGCGTGATTGTGGGGTTCTGTTATGTTTCGGTGGTAGCCATTGATGGCTGCCGCATTAACAATGGACGCGGGAACGGAGGTTAGAAGTGGAGATTGACACCGATCTTGACGCTCTTGGGAAGTGCGACCTTGCCGTAATCGACACCCTGCATGTATGCAGCGTTCGAGAAGGCGAATTCTGGGTCCATGCCCTTGTAGGAGGTGAGACAAAGGAGGTTTTGACCGGAGACGAAGATTGTTCCGCTTTGGATGAAGCCCCACAGTTTCTTGTTCCATGAATAGGAGAGGGTCACATCACGCAGTTTGATGTAAGAGGCATCTTCGATGTGTCGGTCGGATAGGTCGTTGTTACCGATCGCATCGCCCCAAGCAGCACGCGGCATGTCGGTGATATCGCCTTCGTTCTGCCAGCGACGCACCACGGAAACCTGCAGGTTGGAGAAATCTGAACTCGATTCGGAGAGACGACGCACGGCGTTGTATGCCTTGTTTCCTTGGCTATATACGAAGCTGAAATCGAGTGCTATACCACGGTATTCGAACGTCGAGAAGATGGAACCGAAAAGCGTGGGCGTAGGTGAACCTAAATCAACCTTGTCGAGGTCGTTGATGATGTGGTCACCGTTTTGGTCAACAAAGCGCACATCGCCTGCCTGATAGCTGACGCTGTTCTTGTTGGTGAGTCCACTTTCTGTAGCTTCTGCCGTAGTAGCATAAATACCATTGGTTTCGTAGCCGAAGAAGGCGTATGGGTTGTAACCAACAGCAGTGATGATTTCAGCACCATCGCTGAGTGTAGTAATGTTGTGCTGTAGGTTGCCCAGTTTGTCGATGATGTTGTTCAACGTAGTGAGCGTACCTCCAACCGTCCACTTGAAGTGGCGTGTCTGCACGGGTACGAGATTGAGCGAAACCTCAAAGCCATGACTGGTGATGGCTGCGTCGTTGCAGTAATATGGACTTGAACCCAGCGCCGACGAGCTCTTGCCGAGCATCAGCACATCGGTGGCCTTGGTGCGATAGAATGAAGCACGTGCTGCAAGACGATGGTGCAGCAATGCCGCGTCGATACCTGCCTGCATCGTTTGGTCTCGTTCTGCCTTTAGCTCGGTATTTGGCACATTGGCACGCACGATACCCGCGATGGTTTGATAGGGTTGCGAAGTATAATAGTATTGTCCAAGCTTTGACGAGAAACGAGAATTGCCGGTATAGGAGAAGTCGCCAAAGAGGTCGAGTTTGTCGATGATATCCACATCATGCAGGAAGCTGAAGCCTTTGAGCATGAGATTGCCATGAACAGCGGGATAGATTTCGAAACGCGATGCGTCCTTGCCGATGGACGATGCTCCATCCATTGCAGCTACTACACCGAGGTTGAAGAAGTCGGTCAGAGTGTAATCGGCTGAAATATGGCCATTGAGCCAATTCCACTTGTTGTTGTAGCCACTGAAGAATCGGCCGATGCTCTGTGTGGAGCCCATCGTCTGATAGAAGTCGTTGCCTGTGTTTCGACCCGTAGCCATGTCATATTCGAGGCTGCTGGTGATTACCTGCATGGCAGCATTGACGTTAAGAGTGTGGCGACGCTGCCAAGTGTGACGATAGTTGGCATCAAGGCCATAGAACATATTGAGCACTGTCGATTGACCCACTTGCACGCTGTTGGTGATTTCGCCATAAGCATCGAAGCGTGGCACGATGTCTTGGTTGTCATTGCCTGGTACGAAGAGTTTCTCTTTGTCGAAGTTGGAGAAGATGCCGATGGTGGCGGCAAATTTCAAGTCCTTGGTGGCATTATAGACGAGCTGGGCGCGAGCGTTCATATCGTACTGACGAATATTGCCCTCGGCATCGTTGATGAGCGATAGTGGATTCGAGACGATGAAATCAGTGTTGCGGCAGGCACCGAGGAAATAGTTGTTGTAAGCCGAAAGTAGGGCGTAGGTTCCGTCTTCCGAGGGCACGCTGTTCGAACGGTAGGGACTCAGCAATGGTGAACGACGATAAGCTGCGAGCAGTGGATTTGTTTCAAGGCTGAATCCTTGTTCCTGGTAAGTGCCCGTGAGGTATGCCATGTTGATGTTGGCATTGATTTTCCACTTTTTACCAACGAGGATATTGGCGTTGATTTGCGCTTGGAAGCGGTCACTCGAAGTATTTTCCATCACACCTTGGTCACCTGTGTAACCAAGCGAGATGTCATATTTGGCAATGGCATCGCCACCCTCAACACGGAACAGATAGTCGTGCGTCATGGAGTTTCGGTAGATGGCATCCTGCCAATCGGTGTCAAACTGGTAAAGGTTGGCGTTGTTTGCCGTAGGACTTGCCATGAAGCCGAAATCGGAGAAGAACGCACCCATGTCGTGGTTGTAATAGTCCATGGCAATGTCGCTCATGTATGCCTTATATTGCGAAGCGTTCATCAGCGGCAGACGCTGGTTCTGCCAATTCATGCCGAAGCTTCCGACAAAAGTGATTTTCGTGTCGAGATCGTTCGACTTTGCACCATCAGTTTCGATGAGAAGCACGCCATTGGAACCCAGTGAACCCCACGCGGCAGCTTGAGCGCCAGTGAGCAAAGTGACGTTAGCGATGTCCTGTGGATTCATTGCCTGGAAGAGCGAACGTGAATAGCCTTGCACGAGCGAAGACTCGTTGATGTCGGGCATATATGGAACTCCATTGATGACGATAAGTGGATTGTTTTCGCTGGCAAGGCTACGGATACCGCGCATGGTGAGCAGTGAGCCTTCGCCCGTCATGCCAGACTTCTGCGTCATCTGCAAGCCTGTGAACTTGCCTTGCAATGCCTTATCGACCGTAACAGCTCCGAGGCCGAAATCCTTCTTGGCCAAGTTCTGCAGGCCCGATGTGTTGTCGATGCCCTCTGACGTTCCGAAGATTCCTTCGACGAGCGTCTGGTTGTATTGGATACGTGACTGTGGAACAAGATGGATCTTGACGTCCTCATCATTGCCACGTACGTTCAATGACTTTGTATAGAATCCCGATGCCTGGACACGCAACTGCAACCATTGTTCAGCTTGCTTCACCTCAAAGGTGCCGTTTTCGTCACATCGCACCAATCCATGACCAGGTACGGTGATGACGGCATCGCTAATGGGGCGATTGTGATCGTCGAGCACGACACCCTTGATGCTGTATGTGGCCTCCTGCGCATAGCTGCTGGTGGCAAGCATCAATGCGGCGGCACATACAAATTTACTAATCTTGAATGTATGAATCATCTTAATAGTTATTTACGGTTGGACGAAGGCACCAATGGTTAAAGACGAGGTCGGTGGTTTGCGTATTTGCGTTCTCGTATGTCATCTTGAAAAGCAGACGCAGAGCCGAACCATCTTCATTGAGGTCGGGGATAGTTATCTCGGTATAAATAGGGCCTCCATCGGTCCAATAGTAGCCGTTCTTGCTGCCGGCGGTGTTGTTCTCGTCATTGGCGTTGTAGTATTCGGGCAAACGGTTGCTGAGTGTAGCACCACGATCGTAGTGGTAGGTGGTTGAACCGTCGTTCAGATTTAGCGAAACAGGTTCTGCACAAAGCACACTGTCGCCTGCAGCATCGAAAGCATAAACGGCGATGACGAAAGGATTCATGCCTACGCTTTGCTTGAAGCCCATAGCCATACGATATGTGCCTGGTGGTACAAGCATCGGCAACACATCATAGCCGCCATCGGCATTGGAGCGTGAACGTAGCGGCGTGAAGTCAAGCTCGAGATGCGAATTGGAATTGTCGGCCACCTTGCAATGCAAAGGGCTGTCGCCATGTAGCGGCCAATAGCCGGAACGTGGTGTCCAGGGCTCCACTTCGTTTGTGTTTACCTTGAAGTTGGTAAGATTCTCTGAGCGGAAATAGGCTGCCTTCTGGTCAGCATCGCATTTGTCATAGACGCTGAATTCCTCATGCAGGCGGTAGATGAGACGGTTGTTGGGAATCTTGAACTTAACGACGTTGTATGCAATGCCGTTCGAAAGATTCATCGGATGTGCCAGGTCGAGCTGCTGGACAGAGGTACGCCAGTTGCGTGAATAGATGGAAGTGATGTCATTCTCGCTGGGATCTTCGACATCCGTCTTTGGCGTTAGGTCGGCGACGGTGTAGGTCTTGTTGAAGAAGGCAACTTCGAGAATCCAGTTCTGGATATCTTCCCACGAACTGTACCCTACGAAGACCTCGTCCATTGAGCCATTACGCATCAAGATAGTCTTGTCAGCGTAGCCCCATGACTCGTATTTGGCCATAGCTTCGGCGAGCGCTTCTTCGATGACCTTGTTGCTGAAGAGCAGCATCGTGGCCTTGAGTGCTTCGCTGGAGAGGTCGAAGTTCTTGGCGTCAAAGAAAGTATTGGTGTAGATCCATACTGTGTCGTAGATGGTATTGCCGTTCGAGTCGATACCGATGACTTTCGAGTTGGCTTTGTCGAACTCACGACCACCCGAAGAGAGAACCATCTGCTTGAAGATGCTGTATTCGTCGCCTAAGCCATTGATATAATCTTGCAGCGAAGTGGGTGTAGATATCATGTCGGAGATGACGTAGATATAGCCATCGCTGGCCTTGATGACCTCCATGAGGGTGGCGTTGTTGAACTGCATGTGTCCGATGATGTTACCACGTAACGCACTTTCGTCCATCGAGATGGTGACGTACTTGTTGTGCCACATCAGCAGTCGGTCGCCGTCGTTGAGCTTCGATGGAGCCACCGAGATGTTGGTAATATGTGACTTGGCGACGTAGGCAGCGCTATCGGCAGCAGGTGCCTTGTAGTTGGCATCGGTGACTACGAGGAAGGTGTGCAGTTCGCCCGACGAAGGCAGGTCCTGATAGATACCCTGCTCTTGGAAGAGCTGAGAGATACGGCTGTATTCAGCATGGTTCTGCAAGTAGGCGGCACACGTCTCGTCAGTCGAGAAGACCTCGGCGTTCTGGTTTTCAGTCTCCAAATCCTTGTAGTAGCTGTCGTCATCGAGCGTATTGCACGAAGACAAGACCAACGCGGATGCTATCGTTATATACAAATACCTTTTCATACTTATTCTTCAATTGGTGTGAAAACAATGGTGTCGAATTGCAGATAGACCTTCGAGCTGGTGGATGCAGCAGGGTCCATGATGATGAACTTGAAGGTGTGGGAGGCCGTTTCGTCGAAGGTAATTTCTTCATAGAGCGTACCCTCATAGACACCTGGGAGCGACTTGGTGATTTCGGTGTAGGGAGCTACAAGCGCCTTGTTGTAAAGCGTCTCGTCATCTGTCGTGGCATCGAACTCTTCGGGCAAATCGACCAGAATCTTCATGAGGCCTCCCTTGCAACCTGAAGAGGTACGCATGATGCTCTGCTCAGTGAGGTAAGCCATGTTCACAGTGACGCGGTAACGTCCCTTGACGAGAGTTGGCGACTTCATTGTGACACTACCGAGATATCCCATATTAAGCACCACGCGGTCGTGATAGAGACAATCCTTGAGATTGCTCTTGCAAGTGACATAACAGAGCTCGGTGTAGTTTGAGTTTCCGCGTCCGTTGGGCACTTCAACCGTGAAGCAATCGAGCTTGGTGATGTCAATCTTTGTTTCTGACGACTCTACCTCTTCGGGACGATAATGTATGCCGGCTGCCTGGCGAACTTGGCTGTAATCGGCCAAATCCCAAACGACGGTGGTTTGCGCGGGTTCATAGACGGGCATCCAACCTGTAAGCTCGTGGAGATAACCGTTCTTGGCCAGCACATCGCTCGTCGTCGTATTGAAGGTTTGACCAGGGATGTCGTTCTGATTGAAATAGGACACATAAACTGCTGTCTTTCCTTCTTCTGTCGTGATGCTGTCGCCCGTGTAGTGTCGTGTGACCATGTAGATCTGATTGGGAGCCAGTGTTTTGCTCGAAATGGTTATCGTGTCATCTCCATTCATTTCAGCAAGGTCATTCATCGAATACTTGGCATCGAGGATGTGATATTCGACGTATTGCTTGAGTAAGGCTTCAGGGCTTAACCCAGCAGTGTTGTTTCTTTGCGCGATGGCGTTCTTGAGGTCGGAGGTGTTATTGATGCCAACCTTTTGGAAAACTGCATCAGGTACGTTGAGCAGGGTATAATAATGATAAGTATATTTGAAGCTGCCCAGCACTATTGCTGTGTCGGCAATGGTATTGAGCATCTTGTCGTATCCTGCCTCCTTGATGGCAGATATCATGATGGAGCTCGATGTGGTAGCATTGAGCTTGTCCCACACGGTCTCTATCAATGGATTGACTACACCTTCTGCTGTATAGATGAAACCATTGGAGCACGCGATATGGTCGTAGGAGAAATGGACGACGTCGTTAAGTTTGTAGCCCGTTTCGCCCTTATCGACCGATACGTCGAGTGTTTCACCTGCCACCGAGGTGATTTGATACACGGTTACCTTGGAGGTGAATTTTTCGGAGAATTCGATGGAATCTTCGGCACAAGTCATGGTTCGCACCAAAGCTTGGGCAAAAGTCTTGCCCAATTCTTCGATACTCGTTACGCCCTTGGCGGAGTAAAAGCTGCTCATTGCCGAATTGGTGGGCGCAAACATGGTGAACTTCACCGAGCTGGCATTGGCATCGTAGAGGCTGTTGAGCGTTGAATACAGTTCGCTGAACTCCAGTACATTGACCCATTCGCTGAACGACTCATCTTGCGAGAGGGTGGTTGAGATAGGGCTGCATTCCTGACTGACGTAGGCACCTTCGTTCTTGTCGGAGAAGTCCCAAAGATCCTTGTCGCATGAACTAAGGCATGCCACAATTGCAGCGGCTGAGAGGATATATGTTGTCTTTCTCATAATTGTAGCTTATTTAGTCGTGGCGTAATAGGGATTCTGCTTCAGGTTATCGTTGGTTTCGATATCGGCTATTGGAAGTGGCAGATACCATGCCCAACTGTTTTGAAGCACGGATTGCAGCTGGATGCTGGAGATCTGTGTATTGTACTCACAGATGGTCAAGATAACGCGCTGCTTGTAAGCAAAGACGTCGTTGCCGCTGACGGTCTTGTAGCTTCCGTAAGCGATACCTTCGGCATCCTCGACGGTTTGCGTGGGTGCAAAGTCGCTATCATAACGTGCCATTCGAAGCAGGTCATACCAACGTTTGGCTTCGCCTACAAACTCCATCTCACGTTGGTCGATAACTTCGGTGAGGAGAGTCAGTTCGTCGAGGGCATCAATTTCGTTATCGGCTGTCGAAGAACTCAAATCAAGGAAATCGATGAGTCCAGCACGCTGACGCACTTTGTTGATCAGCTCAATAGCTGCACGCCACGATGCCTGTCCCTTCATGACCAACGCTTCGGCCTTCATCAGATAGATGTCAGCCATGCGGTAGAGGATGAAGTTGGCATCGTTGCCAGTCGAAAGACGTACGCTTTCGATGTTGGCAAGTTCCTGGCCGCGATACTTCCAAACAAAGAAGTTCTGGCTGGTAGTATATCGTGCTGGAGCTTCTGTGCTCGTGCCGGGCACCCATGTACAGAAGATGGAACGTCCAACGTGATCGTTAAAAGTCAGCTCGGGATGATTGGCCAAGGCATCGATAGCTTCCTGACGCATCTTCTCAGTAGCTGTTGGCGAGATGTTGTAAGAACCCGACGAACTGCTGATGAGGTTGCCCCAGGCAAAGCGGTTTTCAAAATTGTTGTTATGTCCTTCTGTCGAGTAGCTCCAATTGAGTTCGAGAATGCTCTCGTTCGAATTGCCAGGATTGAAGATCGAGAACCAGTTGTTCATCTCGCTGATGAATACTGGACGAAGAGCATCGGTTGCATCGATGAGCTCATTGCAATATTGGATACACTGGTCATACTCATGGTTCCAAAGTGTGATGTCAGCCAGGAGGGCATAGAGTGCCCACTTGGTGGCACGACCTTTTGTTTCCCATTCGCTTTCATAATTCGACTTGGCAGCACCAGTAGCGAGGGCAGCAAGGCAATCGGCCTTGATCTGCTCTATGATTTGCGTCTCGGATGCCTTGGGAAGGTTGAACTCCGCATCGTCGTTGACGTATGCTTCAAGGATGAGGGGAACCTCCTTGAAATTCTTGACCAGGATCGAATAGGCGTAGGCTCGCTGGAAGTATGCTTCGCAGAGGTGGCTGTTGAGCACCGACGAGTAGTAGGTGTTGTCTTTCTCCTGCACAGAGGGTGCATACATCAGCACAGAGTTGGCCATGTTGATGATTTGGTAGAAGGTGGCGTACTTGACCTGCGAGTTGCCTTCGACGGCATCGAAGTCCTGTATCTTGCCGGCTTCATCGGTGGTGGAATTATTGTAGAGTGTTCCGCCGCGTAATTCGCCCCATAGGAGCATTTGCGGCACGGCATTGCGCATATAGTAGTAACCCGATGCGATTACCGACTCGACATCCTCCTTGGTTTGCCAGTAGTTGTCGGTCACCTGCTCGTTGTTGGGCAAGAGGTCGAGCCAATCGTTGCAGCTGGTGGTGGTCAAGAGTGTAGCTATAGAAACTATAGATGCTATAGAAGCTATAGAGTATTTCTTACGATTATTTGTATTACGTTTCATAGCTTTTTCAGAAATTCAAGTTAATACCACAAGCGAAACGCTTTGAAACAGGAGTTGTAGAGCTGTCCTTCACGAGGTCGGAGGCTTTGCTTGGTAGGCTCACCTCAGGATTTTGGCCCGAATAGCTGGTGAAGGTGAAGAGGTCGTACCCAGTAACATAAACAGATGCCGTGTTGAAGCCGATATGAGCAAGCCACTTCTTTGGCAATGCCCAGGAGAGGGAGATACTCTTGATGCGCATGTAGGAAGCATCTTCAACGAAGCGGTCGGAAGGTAGGTAATTGTAGCCCATGCCGTATAGGGCGCGAGGAATGTCGGTGTCGTCACCCTCCTTACGCCAGCGGTTGAGGACAGCTGTCGATTGGTTGGTGGTTCCGTGCATGTTTTCGAGGTTCATACGTGCAGCATTGATTACCTTCTGGCCATAGCGTCCGTGCAACAGCAGGTTGAGCGAGAACATACCGAAGTTGTTTTTCGTGTTTCCGTATTTGAGCGAGAAGCCGCCGCCACCTGTAATTGTCGGATAGGAATTGCCGAGATAGACGATATCGTTGGCATCGATGACGCCGTCGTGGTTGATATCCTCATACTTGGCATCGCCTGGATAGACGCGTTCGCGATAATTGATCATCGTCACGCGGTCACCATTGAAGTCGGTCATGATGTTGCCCGCTGCGTCGCGTGCATAGGTGTCTTCGACATTCTGATAAACGCCGAGGTAACGGAATCCGTAGAAGGAACCAATGGGGTCACCAGCTACGGTGAATGTGTTGTAGTTGTTCGAACCGTTGCCCACCTTGACGTTTTCGTTGTAGTTGTCAGGAACAACTTCCACCTTATTTATATTACGCGCGCAGTTGAAGTTGATCGTGAACTTCCAATCCTGAGTCTTTACAATGTCGAGGTCGAAACGCAGCTCCCAACCTTTGTTCGATACCTTACCTGAATTGGAGTAGGCAAGTTGAGCATAACCGGTGGTCGAAGGGATGCTGTACTTCTTGGTCAAACAGTCGGAGACATAGTTATCGTAGTAGTCGAAAGTCATCGAATAGCGATCGTAGAAACGCAGGTCTATACCAACGTCCCATTCACGCTTCGACTCCCATTTCAACTTGTCAAGCTGCATTCGATTGGGATAAATGGCCTTGATATCCATGTAATTGCCCAAGCTTGAATAGGCACCCATATAAACATATCCGCTCGAAGGTGCAGTACCTGACCAACCGAGTGAATAACGTATCTTGCCTTGTGTAAAGATGTTCTTGTAGTTGTCGAACCAATGTTCTTCGGAGATATTCCATGCCACGCCCATCGACGGGAAGGTTGCAAAACGCTGATTCTTACCCATGGCAGAGTTGCCTTCGGTGTTAAAGTTGGCATTAACCGAATAACGTCCGTCGAAAGTGTACGCCAACGATTCGGTGAATTGCACCTTGCGCGACTGACTCTCACCGCTCGAAGCTGCTGCCACGATGGAACCTACTACGGGGTCGGAGAGGTTGGAGGATACATTGGCATAGGTCTCGTTCACCGAAGAGCTGGAACTTGAATGCGATGTCTTGACAAGTGCCGTAGCAACAATGCTGTGCTTTTCGGCGAAAGTCTTGATCAATTGCAGTTTGTTTTGTGTTTGCAGCAGGAAGTTATCAGTCACCTTCTCAGCCGAACGATTGGCGTAGGTGTTTGTCCAAAGCACTCCAGTAGCCACTTGTGGAAGGAAGGACTTGACAACTTGTGCCTTCATATCCATGCTAACCCATCCCTCATAACGCAGCCAGTTGTATGGACGCCATTCCCAGTCGATGGTCATCTTCTCCTGCCGCACATTTGTATTGTAATAGCTTTCCTTGGCCATGGCCAGCGGATTATAGTTGCCGCCATTGTTGAATGTACCTTGGAAACAACCGTCCCATGGCTGGAAATAGCTGGCAGTTGGTCCTGCATCGTTCATCAGGTAAGGGCTCTCGTTTGGCATCTTGGCTTGAGCCATGGCACGCACTCCCGAGAAGTTGCCATCGTTGTCGGTATAATTGGCATACTTGTCGGTGTTGACAAAGTTAAAGTCAGTATATACGCGGAACTTGTCGGAGAACTTGTAGGTGACACGAGTCTTCGCCGTCAGTCGTTTCTGTTCGGTGCCTATCGTGGTACCCACGTCGTCAAGGTAACCGAGCGAGAAGATGTAAGTCGCCTTGTCACCTCCACCGCTAACCGAGAAGGAGTTATCCCACTGCCAAGCGTTCTGTTTCACTGTTTCGAGCCAATCGGTATCGACTGCATATTCGCGATAGTACTTGAACTCCGAGAGAGACTGGCGCTGAAGGAGCTCGTCGCGGTTATAGAGCAGGTCAAGCAATGCAGAAGAGTTACCAAGGCCGTTGGCGTTGGCAGCGTTCCACACGGCATCCTGAATCATGGCGATATATTGTGACGCGTTAAGCAATGGTATAGGATCTGGTTCTTCCTTGATGGAGAACTTCGACGTGAAACTGAAGTTCGTCTTTCCAGTTTTGCCTTGCTTGGTGGTAATTAGGAGTACACCGTTTGCTCCTGAAGTACCGTAAATGGCTGTCGAAGCGGCATCCTTGAGCACCTCGATACTTTCGATGTCAGAAGGCGAGATATTCAAAAGAGCGCCGAAGTCATCCTCGTTGGCATTCGAGAAATCGAAGTCATCGCCGAAGGATGTAGCAGTTGGAATACCGTCAATAACGACAAGTGGTTCGGCATTTGATGAAAGCGTACTGGTACCACGGATACGGATGGAGGATTTGGCACCAGGATCGCCACCAAGCACGATATCAAGTCCGGCTGCTTGTCCTTGCAGCGCTTCTTCGATGGAAGCGACAGGAGCAACCTCGGTAATCTCTACCATGCTGATCTTCTGGGTGGCCGATGTCTGTTCGCGGAAGGATACACCCAATTCCGAACGTTCTACACGTTGGGCGGTGACCTCGGCTCCAGCCAACATACGACTGTCTTCGTGCATCGTAATCTTCAGTGTTGTCTGTCCCTTGTATTCGATGCGTTGCGTTTTCATGCCGATATAGGATATCTGGATGTTAAGCTTGTCGCCTGGAGGCATCGTCAGCACAAAGTTGCCATCCATATCGGTGACAGTTCCCTTTAGGGCACGGTTCTGTTGATTCGACACAACGATATTGGCACCAGGAATGGGCTCCTTCATGTCGTCGATTACCATACCTGTCAGCGTTCTTGCCTGCTGTGCCATGACCATCGAGGTCATCAGCGAGAGGAGTGTAATCAGAAGTGTTTTCAGTTTATTCATAACTTTCTTTGCTTTTACAATTAACGATCAATCGCTAACCTTTCATTGTTAATTTTAAATTAATTGTTAATTGTATCTTACTTCAGCACTCCATCAACGAGCTGGAAAGCTCCGTCGCTGAATGCGAATGGCAGGTAATAGTAATTGCTCACAACAGGAATCGTTCCACCTTCAGCCCCCTCACCTGTGGCCCTGATGGAAAGTGATGAGCCATCGTCGATGACTTGCAGATTGTAGGTGCCACCTGTTTCAAACAGTCCTTTGCAGCTCGAACCCACGTAGGGATATGAGGAGAACGAGTTGCGGTCGCGCACGATGAAATAACTCAGCAGATATGCTGCCAAAGCCGCTTGTGTCGCACGACCAGAGATAGCGTAAGTGTTTTCATCGATGTTGAGATTGGCACAACCTGGGAGCGTCTTGAGATTGTCGCGAATGGCATCGTTGGTTGGAACGAAAGCGATGAATCGGTTATCGTTCATGTCTTGTTCAATGCGGACGGTATTCGCACCAGTCGTTACAAAGGCACCATCGGAAGCAAGGCCCGAGAGACGCAACAGTTGTGCGAAGCAATAATATGGATAATTACGGTCGTTGTTTTGCGATAACTCAGTTTCGAGACTTTCAGCAGTAACCGGCTGATAAATGCCTGGATAACTGTAGGCGTAGGAGCGTCCATTGCTCCACGTGTTTCCGCCTCCGCGTTTGATTTCGTGGAAAGGATACCAGATCTCGTCAGTGAAAGTCGGGTTAAGCTGCTGGTTGAAAAGAGCATTGGTTGTGATTTTGCCGTCGCGGATGAACCAATAGTTATACGACACATTGGTTTCGATGACTGCTGTTCCTGAAGAAGGTAATTCGTTCACTTCATCAGCAGTATTCATATTGACAATATTACGCATCAAACCACCGCCCATGTTGGAATAGTCGCCGGCTTCGTCATTCCATTGCTGCAACGTATATTCCGACACACCATCGACCGTCTCGCGGAAAAGACGCATGCGCTCAGCTCGGTATTGCGCTGTATCAGGAATCAGCGTTACATGGCTAGTAGCGTTGCTCGAATAGTTCCCAAGTAAGCCTGAGCCATATAATGTATAGAGGTAATTGAGGTAGCGCACATCCTTGAAGGCAGGTCCAACAGCGCTTCCCATCACACCAGGTACCGACATCTGTGAGGCTCCGAAAATGACACCATTATTGCAAACCAAGCGGTTGTCAAATTCGGTGGAAGGCAAGACGATGGAGGTGCCCAAATCGGAAACTGCTCGTCCGTTGTCGATGAAAGCAGGATAGCACATATAATTAATGAAGCTGCTTCCATCGTTGTTGACATCGCATTCCATAAAACATTCGTTCAACAGGATCAGCTGAATGAGTGGATTGAGAGATTCAACGGAGGCATAGCCGCAACCTGGTTCCCAGTATTCGCTGAACATTTTTGTCATGGCTGCATCGGTAGGAGCAATGACATTGTATGAGATGTAGCTGTTTTCGGTATAGTTGTAATACGACGACGATGCCCATTCGTTGGCAATATCAGGAAGGGAATTGAAATGGGTGCTATAAACGGGGAAACCGCGCTTCTCCGACTCGGTCACATCCTGCTGATAGTATTTATATTGATTGAAGAACTTGCTGAACATCGTGTATTCGCTACGGCTCGACAACTCATCGTATATGGTGCTGATGGGTTCAATTACCTGATCGATATGATAGAGGTAGCCGTTGTCGGTCACCACTGCTTCCGTATCGAGCACAGCGGCATTCATCACATTGAAACCGTTGCTGAGATGATTGGGGTTCCATGTGCTGTTCGGAAAGAAATAATTGTAGTTGGTTGCTGCATCCAAACCGAGAGTTTGGAATAATTTCTCACTGAAAACGGTAAGATAGCGGTCGTAATGCACCACTTGCACATCTTCACGCACCGAAGATGCCGAGTTGTACTCCGTTGTCATATCTCGCTGACAACGGGTGCGGAAACGGTTGTACATGCCTGCATTGACCGCCTTGTCGGCTTCGGTGGCACCGTCGCCTTCGGTGGGACGGAAGTTGACCATTTTATCCCAATCCATGGCGAAGTAGATAAGATGATAGGTGATCAGCTCCTTGGTGAATACGGGATCGGCAGCATATAGCTCGTCGATGGTCGAATAGCCTTTTGACGATAGGAATCGTTGGAAGGCCTCGTCGGTAGGAGCAAGGACAGTAAGCAACTGGGTACTGACGACATCGTTATAGCCAATCAACTCCACACCTCTCAGGAAGGTCGAGTAGTTGCCGTCGTTTTGCAGCACTTCGATGGCATTGCCCACAAGGAAGTCTGGTGCCTTGTAATGGTCGCTATCTGCCAGATCCTGTTGACACGAGGTCATCATAATCAACGGCAGCGCCATCATCGCAGTGAGGCTTTCTTTCCGTAGTAACAATGTTTTGTTCATTTTATATAGTATTTAGTTTTATTTGCTGGGAGAAAAATTTTGAGGATAGTGCCTATAGTATCTATATTATCTATAGTAACTATAGAGACTATAGTGACTATTGTATCTATGTCATCTATAATCTACATCTCTATAATTGCTTTTCCGCCCTTGATATAGACATGGTCCTTCGGGCTTTCGCCAATCTTTCGGCCATATAAATCGAAGCAAGGGAGGGAAGATTCATCTGCGCGGATGTTGCTGATTCCTTCTTCGGGATTATGCTTCTGCATATAGGTCAAGGCAATGCCGCAAAGATAGGTGGGTGCAGCACCATTGGGTTGAGTTATGCGAATATACCGGTAATCTGACTTATACATTTTCTCAGTGGTCAGATCGATGTAATTTGTCTGACGCGTTGTAAGTCCGGAAGTCAAAGATGCAAGCAATGTCCATTCATCGGCATCATAACTGCCATAGACATATCCCCAATCGGAACCCGATGCGCGATATAAAGCCAGCTTCAAACTATTGACGCTGCCATTGGCTGCAAAGGTTATCTCGGCTCCTTTGCTGAGTTTGATGGCACCTGTCTGGAGGTCGGTGTTGTAATCATCTACCACAGATGCCTTTCCTGCTTCATCAAAGCTGATTACACCATTGTCTATATACTCTTGGGTGGTTTCGCTGTTTTCGTTTGTAAAATAGTAATACCCGTCATCGGCCACCTTACAAGAGGCACCAAATAGGTTTTCTTCTGTATAAGTTGGTTGATGCTGCGAATAGCCTTGTTCACGAACATATATCACGCCATCAGTGTAAAGTTCGGTGAGATCCCATTCCTGACCTTCACCTGGAACAACTGGTTGAATTGTTTCAAACTTGCCATTGATAATATTCAAATCGGAGAATACTACAAACTTCGTATCATTGGGTACGCCAGCGCTACTTACTTGCATATCAATTAGAAGGATGGCTCCGGATTC
The DNA here is from genome assembly GCA_017618715.1 of Bacteroidales bacterium. Lineage (GTDB taxonomy): Bacteria > Bacteroidota > Bacteroidia > Bacteroidales > UBA3663 > Liminaster. The sequence continues at coordinate 9,948 of JAFZTS010000008.1, read as the reverse complement.
AATGTTCATCGTGCCTACCTTGAAGTTATTGCTTCGAGCCACATTATTCTCATAGGAAAAGGGGATGCAAAGGATGCCACCCGATTTGAGAGTCACTTCGGCTCCACTCACATCAAAGGTTTTTCTTGCAATAAGATCATCGCCTGCTCGAAGAGTTCCTCCTTTATCTACATTGATGGTCGAAGTCTTAAGAATAGATCCAGTACCGCAAAGTGTGGCATCAGCATAGACATTGTATATGGTTTGAGCCGTTGCATGTGTTTTTGCATATTGGTTATTGTCGGCAATATGTTGGCCATTCACAGCCAATGTGCCACCCATGACGTTTGTCGTGCCGGCATAAACATTCTTTCCAGTAAGTCGCCAAATTCCAGTACCGACCTTATTGATATTATTACTCTTTGCATAGTGATTGGCTGCACAACAACGGTTGTTGATGATGCCTGCGAAGGTTTCATCGGAGTTGGCCGAACCAATTGTCCATGTGCTTGACGTGCCATCGGTTTGCTTTGAGGTGGACATCAGGTAAGTGCCATCATCACCTGACAATCCGCCCAAATAGTTGTCGGAAGTTGTTGCCCAGCAACAAAGTTTTGCATTACCTTTGAGTGTAACGATGGTAGTAGGAATATTGTAACTGCTTTCCTTGAGCATCAGCGCTCCATCGGAATCTGTGCTTATACCATTGGCCACAAGACGACCAGTGAATCCAGAAGTCTTGAAGTTGAAATACTCGCGTAGATAGGGCACTTGCACCTCTAACGTGCCCGCTCCAGTCAGCGTGTTGTTCATATAGCAGTTACGATTCGGTGCAAAAACGCTGTAGGTGTTTTCGAGCACTTCGATAGGGAAGGAGTAGGTTTCGTAATTTGACGATTCGCCTTTCGTCTTCAAAGTACCTCCCGCAAGTATCAGTTTAGAAGATGAGCCAATACCAGCCTTCGAGATCTCAGTGGTGGTCAAATAGATTGTTCCGCCCTTGATCGTAGTGGTTCCATTGTATTTGAAAAAAGAAGTTGAGCCGACGTTAAGTTGTCCATTGCCATCGAGGATGAAATCCTGCCGTTCGCCCGCCCCTTCGATACTGCCGTTCATGGTAAGTGTGGCGGATTGTATTTCAAGTGTAGTGGGATTGGTGAGTTTTGCTGAACGATTGGTGGCATTGTTAGCTCCAGTATAGCGATAGGTTCCTCCATCCATGATCCAGTTTTGGGCATAGTCTTGACTTGCTCCGATGGCAGACTTTTCTCCACCATTGCCGATAGAGTTGAATTCAAGAACTCCATTATGAAGAACAGTGGCTCCAGTATAAGAATGCTTTCCATTGATTATCAGCGTTCCTTCATCGCCCTTATTAAGTGAAGTGCCTTCGCCTCCGATTTCTCCATTGCCCGAAAGGTTAATCGTTCCTTTTCCCGTGGCCACGACAGTTTCGGGGAAGATGTTCGAAGAAAGTTTGAGGTCAAGTTTTTCATCGCTATGCAGGAGCAACTTCTTGCCATCAACATTCTCAAAAGTATTCGTTACATCGGGCACAAAGGTATCGATATCGACGATGCCCACTTCTATGGGTTGTGTCTTGTAAGTTCCTGTCGTATAATCGGAGTATTCCTCAGCACCATCGTAAAGACCAAAGGCTCGAACACGAACATCATAGCTTGTTCCTGGTTCAAGGCCGATGAGTTTGTAAGTGGTAGCATTAGGATTAGTTCTTCCAGCCTCCATCCAGTTCCCGTCCTTGAGGATTTCGACGACAAATCCTTCTTCGTCATACGTATAGTCACGCCATGTCAAAGTCATGGTAGTGGTAGTAGATGATGCATTTAGTGTAATTGGTTTGCGAAGGAAGAATTGGCGATCGTCAACGGTAATCGAATTGATGTAATTTTCGATATTTAGGTATCCGTTCGAAGCCAACGTAACGGCATCCACTTTGTAAGGGTCGGTGTCATTGGCTTGTTCCCAATCGTCGGGCATACCGTCGTTGTCTGTATCAGTGCGTTTAGTACCTGCAAACCATTCCCAAATATCTGGCGCTCCGATGGGCAGGGTTTCTTCGTTCGAAATCAAGGCACCAAGAAGACCGAAGGACATCAGTTCGTCAATCAGATAGCAATCACTTTGGTCGCGATAAGGCAAAGAGGCTCCAACTGTGGGGATGTTTCGCTCAATCAATTCATTGGCAGGATAAAGATCAAGTTCGGGATAATCGTATGGATCGGTGGTACGATGATCGGAAGCCGAATAATTGGTGACTTCAGTAGGATTAAGCACACCGTCACGATTGGCATCCTGCCAGTTATCGACACCATAGCAATGGAAATTAGCATTCGCACCGCCAAAGCAATTGCCACCTCCTGAAGGGCCATTGATGAAAAGGTTTGACTCGATGTTAACGTAAGAAGAACCTTCTGAATCACCACCCATGATATAGCATCCGTTTGACCAGTTATAAACCACATTGTTGGCATACTGGTTGGTTCCCTTTACCTTGTTGTTGCGGGTGGAGTTGTCAATATACAGGTTACGATAGAGAGTAATGGAATCAGCTTGCATCAATCCACCAGCCGAATGTGTCATCAGGCCTTGTCCAAAGATACAGTTTTGTAGGGTGATATTCCAAGCTGCTCCAAAACCGTTGATAGAGAAAGTTTCATCCAGTCCCCAAGAGAAAGAACAATGATCGAAAATCATATTCGAACCATTCGCCACACCTGCACAATCTTTCCCACTTGACCCATTATGGCCCATACGTACACGAAGATAACGGCAAATGATATTAGAAGCTCCCGAGAAAGAGACGCCATCGCCATAGATTGTCACGCCCTCACCCGGTGCAGTTTGTCCAGCTACATAAAGATTATTCGAAAATACGATTCGACTGGAAATCTTGATTACACCGCTGACGTCGAAGACCACAATACGATTGGGTTTGCTTACTGCATCGCGCAGGCTGCCTGTACCCGAATCATCCAGATTGGTGACGTGATAAACAGTAGGCGATGAAGACATACGAGCGCCCATGGCGTATCTACCCCAGCCTTGTGCTCCAGAGAAAGCCAACTGTTCGGCATTAAGACTTTCACAGGCAGATACAAGACTTACAAAGATGAAAAACTTTCCTAATAGCTTCATTATGTAAAAATGTGTGTAGTGTTTATTGCGCGAACACGTGTGGCGTGTAATGCGCTGCAAATATATGTATTTTTTTTGTGTCAAACAAATTTTTACCAAAAAAATAGGGGATTATCCTTAGACAATCCCCATAAAGCGATAGAATATTGAAAAATGTATTACTTCACGTACATCTTGTAGGTCTTTTGAGTGCCGTCTGAGAGTGTAACGCGTACAAGGTTGAGACCCTTCTGTTGGAACATCTGGCGCTGTCCTACAGCGTTGAAATACTCCATACCCGTTACTTTGTTTTCGTCGGTCTTGCTGATACTGTTTGGTTGCTCCACTTCCACGGTGGTAACATTTCCTTCAGGATCGATATAGACGATGTTGGAGAAGTAGGGTAGATCCTCAAAGAAATAGACGAACTGTACACCCAGCTTCTCAAAGAGCGGCTCATAGATGTAAGCATAGTGCTGCGTGGGAGAACTGTAAATCTCGTAGTTGTTGCCCTCGCTATTCAATAGGGTTAAGTCCCATGGAATGAGTGTCATTTCCTCAGAAAGGGTGGGATATGTTTCCTTGTTGAAGGTCATGATTTCGTCATCCATGTAGATGTAGTAGTAACGGTTCTCGGGCTCGAGGTAACTGCCATCTGTGCCGAAATACGTATTGCTGAACATGAGGGCATATTTCTGTGATTGCTCCCAGAAATCATAGAACGCCAGATTGAATGGATCTTCGGGGATTGATGCCTTGGGACCATCATAAGGCGAAATGGTGAAGTCGAAGTTATATAGGTATATCTTGCCCGAAACGGTCTGTTCTACAATCATGAAGTGGTCGGCATCCTCCGTTTCGCGAATTTGTGCATATACGCCAGTCTCGGGGTCGTAGTTGAAGGAGATCTCATCGACTGATTCATAGCTACTGAAGTCGGCTCTGGCCTGCAGGAAAGCCAATTCGAGCAGGTATCCCTTGCCTTCGCCCAGATATTGTCCACTCTTGATGGTCACCGTGTTGCCTTCGCGTGTTCCTTTCACCCACGCCTCGGGTATTTCGGGCGTGAGGCCTTGGAAATAGATATCGTCGCCATCTACACCCACTTTGCCCTTCTGCAACTGCGACTTGTTGTAGGCATCGGTGTATTGGTAGAGGGCTTCGACGACTGTAGCAGTTTCGGGTAGTACAACCGGCTCATAGACTTCAGTCATTGGAGTCATCTCTACATTGACACCGTATGAAATGTATCCGGCGTATGTATCGTTGAGATAAGCTCCAAGCCAAAGATATTCACCGGGATCTTTTTGCGAAATTGAACCATCGGCATGGAGTACGAATGTGGCATCACCCATCTCGCCGGCAGTGAGATCATAGCTGCCAGCATAGAGGCTGTAGAACATAGACTCGTCACCATAGACATCATAGTCAATGATTAACTGCTTCTTTACGATGATGGTGCTGTCGGGCTGGATATCACCCTTGGTCCATGCACCCATTTCATTAGTGAGGAAGCTTGGAAAAAGGTTGCTGAAATAAACCGACTGACCATCCTCGCTGAACGAAACCTGAACAGGAATGTCAGGATATTCGGTAGTTTGGGTGTACTTCATTGTGTAGTCAAGGGGAGTGCCTTCGGGAGTCACATAGGTTTTGTGGGCTCGACGAGGACCTGAAGTTGTTACAGCAGGAATAACGCCTTCAATGTCTTTTAGGAAGGTCAATTGCGCATCAGGAAGCACATCGATTGGGGATGCTTGCAAGGCGACTGCACCAAGCAGAAGCGAAATGAAGAAGGAAAGCTTTTTCATAAAGATTTTGGTATTAAGTAAAATAATAAAATTGTCGGGGCAAAGATAATGATTGTTTTGGATATTTCCAAATAATAATACAAATATTTATAATTTATGGTATAGAATTACTATTTACAAGCTATAATTTTAGGAAATTATTCATCTTATGCAACTGACTCATTAGGTTGCTATAAGTTTATTCGTTGCATGACCTTTCTTGGCCAAGGAAGGTTATTCTTCGATAGGAGAATGACCAATCTTGGCCAGGATTGGTTATGAGGCGATCGGATTAAGCATTCTGACGGCCGAGATAGTGCTTTTTCTTCTGTAAGTATGACCAATCCCAGCCAAAAAAGGTTATTCTTCGTTAGGAGAATGACCAATCTTGGCCAAAATTGGGTATGCTGCGATGGGAGAATGACCAAAGTTGGCCAAGATTGGTTATGCGAAGGTTGAAGAATGACCATAGTTTGCCAAGATTGGTTATGCCGCAATTGAAGGATGACCAATCTTGGACGAGATTAGGTATGGCGCGATTGGAGAATGACCAATTTCGGCCAAAAATGTTTATTCTTTAATGCGAGTATAACCACTCTTGGCCAAGAATGGTCATAGTGTATATGAAACAAGGTCGTTTGTTGTTGTTAAGTGTGTTTCATGCTTATAGATAACGTTTTTAATATGTTTTTGTAAGAAATTCACAATAATATTTGGAGCTTTGATAAATTGTGTATATATTTGCAGCGTAAATTCTATCTACTATGAAAAAAAGAACCTATTCATTCCTGTCTTTTGCAGCACTGCTGTTAGGGTGTTCTGTACCCAAACCCGAGTATGTGTCCGTCAATGATTATCCTGTACCAATGGAAGAAATCAAAGAATTAAGTTATTCAGCCGAGAAATCCACATTCCAATTGTGGAGTCCGAATGCTGATAGTGTTATCCTACGAATCTATGCTGCTGGAGAAGGTGGCGAAGCCCTCAAGACCTTGAAGATGAAACGTCAACCCGAAGGACTCTGGAAAACTATTGTGAAGGAAGACTTGAAAGGCCGTTTCTATACGTTTAGCATCAAGGAGGGAGGAACATGGCGTGCAGAATGTCCTGGCATCTTTGCCAAAGCTGTCGGTATCAATGGCCATCGTGCAGCTATTATCAATATGAATGAGACCAATCCAGCTGGTTGGGAAGATGACATACGCCCAGAGTTGAAGAGCATAGCCGATGCTGTTATTTATGAGATGCATTGGCGTGACTTTACCGCCGATCCCTCAAGTGGCTTGAAGAACTTGGGTAAATATCTTTCCTTGACCGAAAATACTGGTGTCTCGGGCATCAACCATCTGAAGGAACTGGGTATCACTCATATCCATATCATGCCGAGTTATGACTATGCCTCGGTTGATGAAACTACACTCGAAACACATCAGTACAACTGGGGATATGACCCCTTGAACTACAATGTGCCGGACGGTAGTTATAGCACCGATCCCTACGATCCTAAAACAAGGATTAACGAATTCAAGCAGATGGTGATGGCTTGCCATAAGGCCGGTATTCGCGTTATCATGGATGTGGTTTATAATCATGTGATGGATGCAGCAACCTCTAATTTCGAATTGACGGCTCCTGGATATTTCTTCCGTAAAAAGGAAGATGGAAGTCTGGCCAATGGTTCGGGCTGCGGAAATGAGACGGCTTCCGACCATCCAATGATGCAGACCTATATGGTGCAGAGTATTCAGTATTGGATGACAGAATACCACATCGACGGATTCCGCTTCGACCTGATGGGTATTCATGATATCGAGACCATGAACGAGATTCACGATGCTGCTGTTATTATCGACCCCATGGTTTTGCTTTACGGTGAGGGTTGGGCAGCAGAGGCTCCCGCATATCCTGAGGAGAAACTTGCCATGAAGGCCAATATGGCGCATATCCCCGGTGTAGCAGCATTCAGCGATGAGCTTCGTGATGCTTTGCGCGGTCCTTTCTGGAGCGATGAGAAGGGCGCTTTCCTTATTGGCGAGGCCGGGAATGAGGAGAATATCAAATTCGGCATTCTTGGTGCCATCGACGGTTGGGCCAAGGAACCGACTCAGATGATCGCTTACGTCAGTTGTCACGACGATATGTGCCTTGTGGATAGACTTCATGCCACTGCTCCCAAAGCCAGCGAAGCCGAAGTAATTGCCCTTGACAAATTGGCTCAAACGGCTGTATTTACAAGCCAGGGCATTCCTTTCATCTTCAATGGTGAAGAGGTGATGCGTGACAAGAAAGGAGTTCACAACAGCTACAAGAGTCCCGATAGCATCAACGCCATCGATTGGACACATAAGACCAAATATCGCGATGTCTTTGACTATTATTGCGGACTGATTGCTATGAGAAAAGCTCATCGGGCATTCCGTCAAGGCTCGGCCGACTTGGTGCGCAAAAACGTGAAGTTTATCGAAGCTAAGGATTGCGTGGTAGCTTATCAGATCTCTGGTGCTGATGTTGATGACGAATGGAAGAACATCATTGTCGTCTTGAACAGCAATAAAAAGCCTGTTTCTGTAAATATTCCACAAAACGACTATACCGTGGTATGCAGTGCTGGAAAGATTAACCTGAACGGGCTCGACAAAGTCAGTGTCAATAAGATCAATGTGGCTCCACAAAGTGCCACGATAATGTGGGGGAACTAATATCCCTTCAAAGATAACATCCCATGTGAAAGGTTAAGTTCTTCGTTTTCAACCATCAGATGAAGAACTTCGCCAACTCTTTGGGGATCCATCTCAATCTGCATCACCAATTGCTGGACAAGCATTGGTCCCTTTGCCGTCAGCTTGTCAATGATGAGCTGACGGATCATTTCTGTCTCTTCATGGATATTTCCCTTTAGTTTTTCGCTCAAGCAGACATCGCAATTACCGCAACGATGATCCAGCGATTCGTCGAAATAGTTCAAGAGTTGTACCAATCGGCATTCTTTGGAATTTTCGACGTAGGAAATGATGGCATCGACACGTGCTTCTTGACGGGCACGGCGTTCCTCATAGATAGTACGAGGAATCTTGACCTCTTCGTCTTCAAGACGGGGTGTCTGATAGATGATGGCAGGTTTCTGGCGAGCTGGAATATAATGAAGGACATGGAAGCGGGAGAGGAGTAGCAACTTCTCGTAGAGTGTGTTGCGATCCAATCCTGTAAACTTCATGATATTATCTTCTGAGATATAAACATAGTCAGCAAAAAGACCTGAATATAGACGAAGCAGGGCTTGGATGATTCGCTGGCATTCGTTATCGAATTTATTCAGATGATACAATGACTCGCGCGAAGTGACAAACATCAGGCGTGAATGTCTGTCCGGGTCTTCTATATATTTTATATATTCAGCCTGGTCAAGCAACTTAAGGGCGTAATGCACCTGCATTGATGACAGTCGATAAGCAGAACAGAACTGATAAATGTCGAATTCGAACATGCTGTAAAGACCTGCGGCAATAGCGACTTGGAAGAACGATGCCAAACGACCATACACGTGACGAATGTATTCCCTTTCGGGATATTCTTCGTCCAAATGTTTACGCAACTTGTATTTGTCGTATTCGGAAACAATCAACACCGCATCGGCGGGCAAGCCATCACGTCCTGCACGACCAGCTTCCTGAAAATACTCCTCAATGGAAGGAGGAAGATCCAAGTGAATAACCTTGCGGACATTGGCCTTATCGATTCCCATTCCAAAAGCATTGGTGGCAACTATTACCGAGGGGGTACCCGCCATCCACGACTCTTGACGTTGTACCTTGGTCTCTGGTCTCAAACCTGCATGATAATAGTCGGCAGGTATTCCATTCTCCGTCAAATACGTTGCAACTTCTGCTGTCTTTTTGCGACTGCGCATATAGACGATGGCTGAACACCCTTCGTTCTTTCCTCCCAACATGCGCAAGAGGTTGCCCATCTTGTCTTCGGCATAAATGACCGAATATGTAAGATTCGGACGTTCGAATGAGGTTTTTAGCACCCTTGATGGATGGCGGAAATGCAATTTGTTCTTGATATCCTCGATAACCTCTTTCGTTGCCGTAGCGGTAAGGGCAAGACATGGGGTGTGAAATGAGTTTGAAAAGTTTTCAAGACTCGAATAATTAAGAGGAAGCCACGGTTTCTTGTTCTGTTCCCTGATGGTGTAGAGCAACTTCCGCAGATTGGCTATCTTGAGATAAGGTGGACGGAAATCATAACCCCATTGAGAGATACAATGTGCTTCGTCAACAACAAGGAGACGCACATCCATATATTGTAATTTGGCTTGGAAGAGACGCGTCTCAAGACGTTCAGGAGAAATATAAAGGAACCGGTAATCCTCGGAGATAACTCTTTCGAAGGTTTCAAGTATTTCCTGTTGCGTCATACCCATATAGACGGCGGCAGCCTTGATGCCTCGTTCAACAAGATGATCGCATTGGTCCTTCATGAGGGAAATCAATGGCGTAACTACGAGCGTCAATCCACCGAGAGCTATCGCAGGTACTTGAAACGTTATACTCTTGCCTCCACCTGTAGGCATCATTCCCAAGGTGTCATGACCTTCAAGGACAGATTGGATGATTTCTGACTGTAATGGCCTGAAATCATCGTAGCCCCAATATTGCTTGAGAATGGATTTGATCATGGTTGGTGGGGTATAAGATAGTGAGATTATTGTTTATGTGGTTTTGGATTTTTGCTGTTGAGAAAACAAGTGGTTCATAACATAACCTTCAAGACGAGTGGTGAGGAAACTGATGTATGTTGACAGTAAGAACATCAGTACGACGCACAAGGATAACTGAATGATTCGAGAGGAGGTGACTCGAACCAGGAATAACAAGAATATATACACGATGAATAAAACAAAGCTATGGTAGAGATATATACTATAGCCATGCTTGTTCCAAATCTGAAAGATTCGAAGATTCGGTAGTTTTACCTTTCCAAGAATGAGGGAAAAGATACAGATTACTACAGTATTGTAAGAGAGAAACAGAATATCAGC
>JAFZTS010000086.1 GCA_017618715.1 Bacteroidales bacterium | reverse complement strand
GTCCCCGTCGCGGCCGTGCATGGCCGCCCCTCAAACCCCTCACCCCCCAAAAATATGAAACACCTCCTTCTCCTCCTCTCCGCCCTCACGCTCCTCTCGCTCACCAGCTGCAAGAAGAGCATCGAAAACGTCCTCAAACCCGACTCCTCCGGTACGCCCTACGACCTCTATCTCGTCATGGACGAAGCCCTCAAGGAGACCGCCCTCAACGATACCCTGCACGCCATCTTCGAGTTCCCCATGGAAGGCACTCCCAACGGTGACGAATACTTCCGTGTGCGCCACCTCACCCCAAAGAACTTCGACTCGCAGGTCATCCGCATCGTCGCCAATGTCGCCATCGTCGATATCGACCCCACCAACGGTGAGCAGCCCGTCGTCACCCTCGAACGCGACCCATACGCCGACCATCAGGTCATCGTTCGCATGCACGCCAAAAGCATCGAGTCGTTGGCCGACTACCTGCCCCAGATACAGGATCAGCTCCGTCAGGTGTTTGTCAAGAACGAGATGAACCGCCGCATCAAGATCATAACTAAGGAGCACCTCATCAAGCAGCAGGATCGTCTCATGCGCCTCCAGAACGCTCAGCTCTACATCCCTCGTGCGATGGACGTCACCTGCAAGCCCGCCAAGGACAGCACCTTCTTCTGGTGTACCGACAACTTTGCCGCCAAGCAAAGCTACCTCGTCGTCTATAGCGTGCCCTACACCGACCCCAACATCTTCACTCTCGAAGGTGCTGTCGCCGTGCGCGACTCCGTCATGGGTGCCAACATCCAGGGTTCCGACTCCACCCAGCACATGGAGACCAACCGCAACGTCGTCCTGCCCGAATATAAGGCCCTCAACATCGGTGGTCGCTACGTCGGCGAGCTGCGCGGCATGTGGCGTATGCGCAACGGCATGATGGCTGGCCCCTTCATCTGCCACCTCCGCCTCGACGAGGTCAACAAGCGCGTCGTCTTTGCCGAAGGTTTCTGCTATGCCCCCAACGACGGCAAGCGCATCCTCATCCGCAACCTCGAAGCCAGCCTCTACACCCTCAAGCTCCCCTCCGACCAGCTCATCCCCGAAATCGAAGTCACCCTCGAATAATTCCCCATTTGTCCCCGTCGCGGCCGTGCATGGCCGCCATCCTTCCCCCTCTTCACCCCCCCATTTTGTCCCTGTCGCGGCCGTTCTTGGCCGCCTTCACCACTCCCCTTGTCCCCGTCGCGGCCGTGCATGGCCGCCATCCTCAAACCCCTCTTACCCCTCTTACCCCCTCCGAATGTACCTCTTCAAAATAGGCATCACTCACGGTGATATCAACGGCATCGGCTACGAGATGCTGCTCAAGGTGTTGCAGGACCCCGAGATGCTCGAGTTCTGCACGCCTGTCATCTTCGGCAGCGCGCATGTCGTGCGCAACACCGCCTATGCCATGGGCATCAACATGATACCCATCACCGTCGTTCCCGACGCCTCCCAAGCCATCGAAGGGCGCATCAACCTCGTCCCCGTCTGCAGCGATGCCGAGCCCGATCTCCAATTCGGTCAGCAGACCGAAGCCTCCGTCCAGGCCGAAGCCAACTCGCTCACCGCTGCCCTCGAAGCCTACGACAACGGCTACATCGACGCCCTCGTAACCCTCCCGGGCCATCTCGACAACGACGATACCTCGCACGCCCTCACCGACTTCATCCGTCGCGCCCTCAGCAGCAACGTCGCTTCGTTCGACTGGATCATCAACGACGACCTTCGCGTCGTCCGCCTCCTGCCCCTCGATGTCACCACCGAACTGGGCGAAGGCCTCGCATCCGAAGCCTTCCAGTCCGACATCAAGGCCGTCAGCGCCTGCCTGCGCTTCGACTTCGGTCTTATGCGTCCGCGCATCGCCGTCGTTTCCGCACAAGAAAAGTTGCGCGATGACCTCTCCGAGCTCCACGAGCAGGGCATCACCGCCTTCGGCCCCCTCGCCTCCGCAGCGTTCCTCGAAGGCGCTTGGCAAAACCACTACGACGGCTGTTGCTTCCTCGGCGAAGACGATGCCTTCCGCCGGGTCATCAGCAGCAAGGATGCCGAATACTCCATCGGCTACATATCCGGCCTGCCCCTCGTCCTCACCTATCCCTTCGTCGGCATCAGCTACGAACTGGCAGGACGCGGCGAAGCCAGCGAAGTGCCCCTTCGTCAGGCCATCTATACCGCCATCGACATCCTGCGAAACCGCATCCGCTACAGCTATGCCACCCACCATCCCCTCGCCAAGCAGTGGATCCCCCGAGGTCGCGACGACTACAAGCTCGACCTTACCAAAGAAGAATAACTATGTCAAGTTTCACCATCGAAGGTGGCCACCGCTTGAGTGGCGCCATCAAGCCCCAGGGAGCCAAGAACGAGGCCCTCGAGGTGCTCTGTGCCGTGCTGCTCACCCGCGAGGAAGTCACCATCACCAACATCCCCGAGATCCTCGACACCCTCAACCTCATCGAGCTGCTGCGCAAGATGGGAGTCATCGTCCATCATCTCGACAAAGGAACGTTCCGCTTCCGTGCCGACCACATTGATGTTGCTTACCTCGAAAGCGACGATTACCTGCAACGCTGCACCTCGCTGCGCGGCTCGGTAATGCTGCTCGGTCCCCTCGTCGCACGCTTCGGCCACGCCCTGTTGCCCCAGCCCGGTGGTGACAAGATAGGCCGTCGCCGTCTCGACACCCACTTCATCGGCCTCCAGCGCCTCGGCACCGACTTCACCTACGACCCCGAGCGCCACCTCTATCGCGTCGAAACCACTCGAGGCCACCTCTCGGGTTGCTACATGCTCCTCGACGAAGCCTCCGTCACCGGCACCGCCAACATCGTTATGGCCGCCGTCACCGCCCACGGAACAACCACCATCTACAACGCTGCCTGCGAACCATACCTCCAGCAGCTCTGCCGTATGCTCGTCCGTATGGGTGCCCGCATCCAGGGCATCGGCTCCAACCTCCTCACCATCGAGGGCGTCAGCGAGCTCCACGGCACCGACCATCGCCTCCTTCCCGACATGATCGAAGTGGGCTCGTTCATCGGAATGGCCGCCATGACAGGCTCCGAGCTCACCATCCGCGACGTGTCCGTCCCCGACCTCGGCATCATCCCCGACGCCTTCCGTCGCCTCGGCATCACCGTCGAGCAGCGCGGCGACGACCTCTATATCCCCGCCCACGAACACTATCAGATCGACTCGTTCATCGACGGGTCCATCATGACCATAGCCGACGCCCCCTGGCCCGGTCTCACGCCCGACCTCCTCTCCGTCCTGCTCGTCACGGCCACCCAGGCCCGTGGCGTGGTGCTCATCCATCAGAAGATGTTCGAGTCGCGCCTCTTCTTCGTCGATAAGCTAATCAACATGGGCGCGCAGATCGTCCTCTGCGACCCCCACCGCGCCACCGTCATCGGCATCGACCACCAGTACCAGCTGCGCCATGCCAACATGACCAGCCCCGACATCCGCGCCGGCATCGCCCTCCTCATCGCCGCCATGAGTGCCGAAGGCACCTCCCGCATCGACAACATCAACCAGATCGACCGCGGCTACGAAGACATCGACAAGCGCCTCAACGCCCTCGGCGCCAAAATCACCCGCAAAGAAAATGATTAAAGACTTCCACAAGACCGCCATCATCGCCGGCGACCGCTACGTCAGTTACAAGGAGATGCTCCGCCGCATCACCTACTTCGGACAATACACCTCCCGCCACCCGGGTGCCAAGACCGTCATCCTCTGCGAAAACCGCGAGGGCTGGGTCTATGCCTTCTTCAGCATCTGGCTCAACCGTGGCATAGCCGTGCCCGTCGATGCCACCGCCACGCCCGACGAAGTGGCCTATATGCTCACCGACTGCGAGGCCGAGAACATCTGGACCTCCACCAAGAAGGTCGATACCGTGCGCGAGGCGTTCAAAATCATGGGGCGCGAGATTCCCGTCCTCCTCGTCGATGACTACGAGCAGGCCGAACTGCCCGAGGGCACCCACGCCGCCAAGATCGACTACGACTCGTCGGCCACCGCCGTCATCACCTACACCTCAGGCACCACAGGCTCGCCCAAGGGCGTCATGCTCTCCTTCGGCAACATGATGGCTAACGTCGATTCCGTCTCCAAGGACGTCCGCATCTACACCCAGGACCGCCGCGCCATCATCCTCCTGCCCCTCCACCACGTCCTGCCCCTCCAGGGCAGCCTCGTCGCACCCATCACCGTCGGTGGTGGTGTAGCCATCGCTCCCGCCATGACCGGTCCTGACATCCTCGACACCCTCAAGCGCGGCAAGGTAGGCCTCATGATCGGCGTGCCCCGTCTGTGGACCACCCTCTTCCGAGGCATCAAGGCCAAGGTCGAAGCCAAGGCCTTCACGCGCGTGATATTTAATATATGTAGAACGCTCCAATGGCGCTGGCTCAGCCGCCTCGTCTTCACCTCCGTGCGCCAGGCACTCGGCGGCCACCTCGACATCCTCGTCTCAGGTGGCGCAGCCCTCGACCGCGACATCGCCATCGACATCAAGACACTCGGCCTCGACCTCCTCGAAGGCTACGGCATGTCCGAATGCGCACCCATGATATCCTTCACCCGTCCCGACGACATCGTCCCGGGCTCCGTCGGCAAACCCCTGCCCTCCGAGAAGGTCATCCTCAAGAACGGCGAGATCTGCGTCAAAGGCCCCAACGTCATGCAGGGCTACTACAACCGCCCCAAGGAAACCGCCGAAATATTCGACGAAGAAGGCTGGCTCCACACCGGCGACCTCGGACGCTTCGACGACAAGGGACGCCTCTACATCACCGGACGCACCAAGGAGATCATCATCCTCTCCAACGGCAAGAACATCAACCCCTCCGAGATCGAGTTCAAGCTCGAACAGCACACCGACATCGTCAAGGAAGTCGGCATCATGCAGGACGTCGATATGCTCAAGGCCATCATCGTCCCGCAACCCGCCTGGATCAACGGGCGAAGCGACGAGGAACTCGAAGAGGCCCTCAAGCGCGAGCTCCTCGAACCCTATAACCTCGAAGTGCCGCCCTACAAGCGCCTCATGTCGCTCTTTGTCTATCACGGCGACCTGCCGCGCACCAAGATGGACAAGCTCCAGCGCTTCAAGCTCCCCGCCCTCGTCGCATCGGGCGAACACACCGACCGCAACAAGAAGGCCATCGTCGAACCCTCCTTCCCCGAATACAAGATTGTCAAGGACTACATCCGTCACGAGAAGAAGTGTCCCGTACGCCCCACCGACAACCTCGAGACCGACCTGCAGTTCGACTCGCTCGACAAGGTAGGCCTGCAGGGCTTCCTCGAACAGACCTTCGGCATGGAGATCACCGCCGAGCGCATCGCCTCGTTCAAGAACGTCCTCCAGCTCGCCGAACACGTCGCCGACTACAAGACGCGCATCGAGGTCGAGGAGATCGATTGGCACAAGATCCTCAACGAAGACACCCACAACCTCAAGTTGCCCGACGCCTGGGCCGACGACCTCCTCATCCTCTGGTTCTTCAAGCTCATCGCCAAGCTCTACTTCCGTCTCGAAGGACGCAACCCCGAGAACGTTCCGCAGCAGGGTCCCTACATGCTCGCCGCCAACCATCAGTCGTTCCTCGACGGCATGCTCGTCATGGCACACACCCCCAAGAAGAACGTCCGCAAGACCTTCTTCTTCGCCAAGGAAAGCCATGTCAAGCACCCCATCGTCCAGAGCATCGCCAAGCGCCACAACGTCATCGTCATGGAGCCCACCAACCTCAAGACCTCCATCCAGCGCATGGGCGAAGCCTTCAAGCAGGGCAAGAACATCATCATCTTCCCCGAAGGCACACGCACCGAGACAGGCGAAGTGGGCGAATTCAAGAAGACCTTCGCCATCCTCTCCAAGGAGCTCAACGTCCCCATCGTCCCCTGCTCCATCCACGGAGCCTACGAGGCCCTGCCCAAGCACAGCAAATGGGCACGCCCCTTCAAGATCCGCGTCGATTACCTCCCCGTCATCCATCCCCAGCCCGACGACACCTACGACACCCTCACCCGCCGCGTCCGCGACGCCATCATCCAAAATCAGCGCGGCCTATAAACCCCCTCTCCTCCAAAAATTTTTTCATATTTTTCAGCGAAGCGATTTTCGAGGAGATTGAATGAAAGCCCCAAAGGGGTGCTGATTGGCTTAGGGCCGGTAGATAGGAGCTTGCTCATAGCTGACAGCGCTGAGCAAAACAGCAGAAGTGCTATCAAGCGCTTCCATTCAATCTACTCCATTTTTCATCTTTTTATAAGAATTCATCCTTTAAAAATCATGACAGTAAACGAATA
This sequence comes from Bacteroidales bacterium, assembly GCA_017618715.1. Lineage (GTDB taxonomy): Bacteria > Bacteroidota > Bacteroidia > Bacteroidales > UBA3663 > Liminaster. The sequence continues at coordinate 15,319 of JAFZTS010000086.1, read as the reverse complement.
TCAAGAAGGCGCCCGCCGCACCGCCATCTACCCCTCCTCCCGCCGCATCATCTACCCCGTCCTCGGTCTCACAGGCGAAGCCGGCGAAGTGGCCGACAAGGTCAAGAAGGTCATCCGCGACAACAACGACGACTTCACACCCGAACGTCGCCATCAGATTGCCCTCGAGCTCGGTGATGTCATGTGGTATGCCGCCTCCCTCGCCCACGACCTCGGCTACACCCTCGACGAAATCTGCCAGATGAATCTCGATAAGCTCGCCTCCCGCATGAAGCGCGATCGTATTCATGGGGATGGGGATGAGAGATAAAAAAAATTCTGACGTTATACGCAAAAATGCCATATCAAATATCTTTTGATGTGGCAATTTTTGTTATTTCTTCTGTGATTTTGATGAAAAAGACACAATTTATTGAAAAAATTAGCATAAATCTTGGAAATGTAAACTAAATCAACTATCTTTGCCCCTGATACTGTATGAATCCGATAGTCTTTATGATTCCATGAGATAATCTAAATACTATCTTTCATTTTAAAACAAGCTTCATGACAATAATCGAAAAACCGCATGGTGCTCACCGCCAAGTTCTTTTCCCCATCTCCTGTAAGCAGTGCAATGGGATCCGTGGGGATGATAGATAGGTAGCCCAAGATTTCGCTTTTCTTATTCGGTTTGACAAATACATAAATCAAATAATATGATTTATAAACCTTTTAAACCCCTCAAAAAAATGAAACGTTTTATCACTATTTTTTTCTCTGTTCTTTTTGCGATGAGTGCCAGAGCTGTAGATTACTACGAATCAGGAAACTATCTGTTTTCTTTCATAAATAATACATCTATCAGCCTACACCAGTACTTGGGTGATGGTTCATCTTTCACAATTCCTACAACACTTGATTACTCTGACCAAACTTATCCAGTTACCAAGCTAGATGGTCCAACAGGATCTTCCGTTATACCTCCTGATTGTGAAATAACAGATATCTTTATACCCTCTTCAATAACAAGTATAAGCTGCTTTATACGTGATAATCCATATATTAAGAGAATTATTGTAGAAAACGGAGATAATTTAACGACATGTACTCAGTGCACTAATTATACTTCTATTTGTAACGTAGATTATATTATCGTCTTTAATAATAAAATAAACAATTTCTACCCATCTAACTGGGCTGGTGGTAAAATTTCATTTGTAGGAGCATCAATTACACTTAAATACTTTGATACCGCCAAAGAAGATGATACAATAAAAATGTTTTTCAGGTATATATACAAAAGATATTTCAATGAAGAAAAATTCAATTATCTTATTACCGCTCTAAAGAATCGCGGAACAGACATTTATTCCATCTCAGAAATTAAAATCAATAACTACAAAGGTCCTTCAGATTCTTATGATTGCGAATTTGAATTCACATCTAATCCCGCTAATGAACTTGCATTTGGTGCTAAAGTTATCACAGGGTCTGGGTCTAAAAAGAAAACTTACGTAAGCACCAACATCCCCGACAAAGTAAACTTCACCGCACCCTCTTCCGACATCACTGCAAAAATAACTTATTCTCGTGATAACACTCTAAATTGGAACTCTGTCTGCCTACCTTTCGACATCAAGGAGTCAATCTTTGGGGATGATGTGTGTAAGATTTATACAGTGTCGTCGGCAACAGCAACAGAAATCAATTTGACAAGAGTTGAAGACGAAGAGACCGTTATTCCAGCAGGAACTCCTTGCTTCATCAATTCTTCAGCTGAAGAGTGGAATCTTTCACTCTCAAATGTCACTATCAGCAGCAATGTTACTCCAAAAACCATTGATGTTGATAACAATTGGCAAGTCATAGGCAGTTTTACTACCCAAACGATTGGAGCGGGCAAATACAAGTTGAATGGTGACGGAGACGCATTCGGTATCACCACAAGTGACGCAGCTACCGTGATGCCCTTCCGTTGCTATATTGCCACGACAAGCAGCAATACCCCTGCCCGTCTCAATATAAACGTAGATGAAGAAGCCTCCATCACCTTAGTTCCCAACGATGCTGCGCCTCAGCGAGTGAAACTCTACGACCTTATGGGTCGCCCGCAAAAAGAAGGAGCAAAAGGACTCTTCATCAAGTCAACCAGATAACACTCACACCCAGGAATGCGCCGCGCATAGCGAAAGGGAAACCTGAAGCAGAGTGATTCTTATTCAGAAATGCGAAAACATTATAAAAAAGATGTCCCCCACGGGTTCGTAGGGGACATTTTCGTTTTGAGATATATAAGACTCACTTGACCATAATCTTGCGACCATTGGAGATATAGAGACCTGGGGCGGAGGGGCTGCTGCTGAGACGGCGGCCATCGAGGGTGTGCCATGCAGGATTCTGAACCATGAACCTTGAATCATGAACCGCTTCAATACCCGTCTCTTCGTCGCCGAAATTGAGGACGAAGGACTTGATGGGAGTTGCTGAATCGGATGGGTCAGTAGGTTCACCTGCAGTATAGCCTTCATGCAACTTAAAATAGGCGCGGAAGGCTCCGATGGTAACTATTGGATTGTCGGCATCGGGTTTGGGATAACAGAGCAGGTTATTGGCTCCCAGATAGAGGATGTCCTCTCGTTCCTCGTCAAAAGTCAGTTTTTCGTAGGTGCCATAGAAATCGACACATTCGGTAACAAAGGGGGTTGGCGACATTCCATATTCTTCATTGATGGTGACATTGCTGAATATCGGATCGGTGATGTTGTTGCCCGTAGTCTCCCACTTCACGAAGAAAGGCCAGCCCGCAGTAATCCCGTCGATTTCTTCGTCGAAGTAGAGTGTCAGTGTGCCTGTCGAGGGGTCGAAGGAAGAATCTAAGAGCGACATCGCCGTAGCGCCTTCGAGTGGAGTACCCTCGAAGCTGCCGAGGTTGAACGGCAGGAAGATGGTGTTCCATGTGCCATCCCTGTAAAGGGTGCGGCCCGAAAGTTTGATGCGGATAGGCTCGGGCTCGTTCATCCATTCTTGCAGAATGCCGAAGTTGGAAGAGCCTAAATCGTAGAGGCTGACATAGCCCATCACGTAGGTCCCGAAGAAGAAGGGGCCATTGTCTTGGTAGTAGAGGCCATTGTCGAAGTAGGTGATTCCCGACCGTTCGTATTCGGAACTGGATTCGCCGATATCCAACGGCTTATCGTCGAAGAGATAACCGCGCATGGCTCCGCTGTGGGCGGTGACGTCGGCACCGTCAACGCCAAGGACATTGAGAGTCTCTATGTAAAAGTTGTTCGACAGATGATAATCAAACTCATCGTCGGGGTTGTAGTTTGGCCCTTTTTCGTCGAAGCCGATGATTGCGCCGACTAGACTATTTCCACTAACTGTATCTTTGACGCAGATGCAACCCTGCATATAGCTTTCAGGACCCATTGTGCCCGCAATGCCGCCGACATTGCTAGAACCCTCGACACTCGCGGTGCTGACACAGCCTTCGACTGTTCCTTGGTTATAACCTACGATGCCGCCTACATGTTGTTCTTCACCCGAAACCCTTGTTCTTTGAATCACGCAGTCGCTGATATAGCCATCGGAAAAGCCAGCGAGGCCACCAACGTAATTGTGGCCAGAAACTGCCATTTTGACTGTACAACCCGTAATGCTGCCACAATGATCGTAGCCCACGAGGCCACCGACATTTTCGCTGCCGGAGACAGTTCCCTGCACCGTCAGGTCGTGTATCCAGGCACCTTGATAGAGATAGCCGAAGACACCGACATTGCTGTCGTGCCCCACAATATTGATGCCGGTGATGGTATGGCTATTGCCATTGAATTCGGCATTGTAGGTATGCTCATCTGTTCCGATGGGGGTAAAGGTCTTGCTTCTGTACTTGAGGTCAGCATTCAGCTCAGCTGGGGATTCGCTGCTGATTTCACCGCGGTTCAAGCTGGCGGCGAAATGGTCGAGGTCATCGGTGGTGTTGATGATATAGGCACCATTGCTAATCTCGAAGATGTGGAAGGTGGCGACGAAGTAGTCATCGGCGGAGGGGACATATTTGTCATCCATTCCTCCGAACTTCACGGCGAGGGTGTGCGAGCCCACGGAAAGGTTGGAAATGTCAATCGGTTCGCGATAGAAGTTGTTGCCGCCCGACTTGAAGTGATTGTTGTTGTCGTAGAAGTCGTACCAATTCAAGGTGAGCTCCTGCTCTTCGCCGTCATCAATCTTGTAATACATATACATGACGGAGCTTGAACCCCAATTCGCATTATTATTATCCCAGATTTCGCACTGCCCGGAAAGATAGAAACTTTCGGAGAACGAGCCGAGATACGCACCATCGAAGGCTTCGCCTTTGCACCAGTCGAGTTCGTTGTCGCCGTAGTACCAGGTGTCTTCGGTTTCGCCGTTCTTGAGGATACAAACGGCACTGTTGCCGACCCAGCCGGCATCGGCTAGGACAGGCGTTGCTCCTGCAGCAAGCAGCAGGGAGGCTAAGAGGATTTTGGCATGATTATTCATAATGGCATATTTTATAGTGAATAGTATTCGCTTTTTGTCGTGCAAAGTTATTGCTTTTCCTTGAAAATACAAAAGATATTCGAATAAAAATGAAAAATGAGGCGATTATTGTCGATTTTGAATGGGAAACAACCAATATTTCGGAAATAATGTGTATATTTGCAGCATCCTTTTCGACGCTAACCATCTTACCACATCTTTATGAAAGCGAAACAAATACTCAGACTACTTGCTATCGGCATCGCATGGCTGATGCCGAGCGTGACGAGCGCACAACTCATGAGCTACGAGACATGGGAACCGGGTGACAACCTGCTCATCCCAATCATCCAATACCGCATCGCGGACTTCTACGCGAACAAGAAGCTGATGGGCCTGAACCTGTATAACCTTCAGGGCGAGGTGATGACGCCTAACCAGGGCGGCGACAACCTGAAGTTCGACTACGTGCCCGGACTGGTGGCGAAGGCCATCATCGAGGCGGCACAGGCGAACAGCAACTCGGGATTTGCGAAGAGCTGGTTCTACAGCGTGGAGGACTATGCAAACCGCTGCGCCGAGAGCGTGCCCACCACGGGCAAGAGCCTCGACGACCTGAATGCGACGAAGATGTACTTCGCCCTCTACGACCTCACCGACCCCGAGACGGGCGCATTCCGCGACATCGCGAAGCCCGAGACGCACGCCAACGCGAAGATGGCGATGGAACGTGCCATACAGGGGCTGAAGGATGTGAAGGAGCACTACGCCATCCCTGCCTCGCTGAGCAGGGAGTGCGCGGGCGGCTGGTGGCACAAGGAGGTCTATCCGAACCAGATGTGGTGCGACGGTCAATACATGGGCCCTGCCCTGCTCGCCCAGATGATCCACTACGGCTACACCATCGACGGCGCGGAGGAGGACTGGAAGACCATCACCCGCCAGTTCGACATCACCTGGCACAAGCTGTGGGACCCGAAGGAGCAACTGCTCTTCCACGCCTTCAGCGCGGATCCGCGCGGCGAGAAGGCGAAGCTTTGGGCTGATCCGAAGACGGGACGCTCGAAGGAATACTGGGGACGCGCCTGCGGCTGGTACTTCCTCGCCCTGGTGGATGTGCTGGAGTTCATCCCCGAGGGCATCACGATGAAGCCGACGCAGAGCACCCTGCACGGCCTGAGCAGCGACTGCCGCGAACGCCTGCTCTACTACCTGAACACGCTGGCCGAGGGGCTGATGCGCCGCCAGGACAGGGCGACGGGCTGCTGGTACCAGCTGCTTGCCCACGACGGGTCGTTCACGGTGAGCGAATACCAGGGACAGACCTACGAGCCGGTGTCGAACTACCTGGAGTCGTCGGCTTCGAGCATCTTCACGGCCACCTACCTGAAGGGCATGCGCCTGGGGCTGCTGTCGAAGGAGAAGTATGAGGACTGCGCGGAGAAGGCCATGCGCGGCCTGGTGAAGCAGTTCCTGCGCATCCGCGAGGATAATGGTTCGTGGACGCTGATCGACGACTGCGCTTCGGCAGGACTGGGTGGCGCGAGCTGGGGCGTGCGTGATGGCTCGGCGGCTTATTACCTGCTGGGCAATGATGTGACGCGCATCACGGAATATACTGAGGGCAAGGTCTATGGCGCTTTCATCCTTGCTGCGACAGAGTATGAACGAAAGCATCAATGAGTTTTAAAGGGCGAAAAATGGATTTATGAAGATGGTGCTGCTTGATAGCAGCCCTGATGCTAAGCTTGCAAGCGCCACCTGAAAGCGAGCTTTCCGCTGTCACTTCCAAACTTATCATCACCCCTTCGGGGCACCATCTTCATAAATCGAAAATCGCTCCGCAGAAAAATTCGTTAAAATATTGGTTTGTCCCCTATAGTATTATAAAACACGAATTACCATGTAATTATCATTAATTTGTTTGAATAAGGTTGTATTGACCAAATGATAATTCATGGTCATTTATGATAATTCGTGTTGAAGAAAAGACGAATAATGGATTTATTGTATTTTAAAACACGAATTACCATGTAATTATCATGAATTTGTTTGAATAAGGTTGTATTGACCAAATGATAATTCATGGTCATTTATGATAATTCGTGTTGAAGAAAAGGACGAAAAAACCGCTGCGACCGAAAGGGGTTGCAGCGGTGATTTGTATAAGGAATAAAATGGTGACGTGACAGATTAACGACCTACGGCGCGATCGGCAGCCTTGGCCTGAGACTTAGCCTTCTCGAGAGCGTCCTCGGCATCCTCCTGACGGTTGTCGGCCTTCTTCTGAGCACTCTGGCTGGCCTTCTCGGCAGAAATGGCAGCATCTACAGCCTTCTTGCGCTCCTTGAGGGTAGCAAGCTCGGCTTTCTTGGTCTGCTCTTCGGCCTTGAGGTTGGCGTCGGATGGGTTGGCCTTCTGACGGCTCTTGTTGGCCTTGAGCTCTGCTTCGAGGGCAGCGACCTCATGCTTGTACTGTTCGCTGAGTTGTTCCCAAGACTTGTTGTCGGGGTTAGCATCGCCTACAGCCTTCTTGGCAGCCTCATTGGCGGACTTTGCCTTTGCGATAGCCTTCTCGGCATCCTCCTGAGCCTTCTGCGAAGCCTTCTGTGCCTTCACGTTCTTCTTGTCGGCGCTGAGGGACTTATCTACAGCCTTTTTCTTCTCCTTGAGGGTAGCGAGCTGAGCTTTCTTCTCCTGCTCAACCGTCTTGAGGGTTACATCGGTTGGGTTGGCCTTCTGATGCTTCTTGTTGGCCTTGAGCTCTGCCTGGAGGGCATCGATCTCTAACTTGTACTGAGCGCTGAGCTGCTCGTTGCTCTTAGACTGAGCGAATGAGAATGCTGGAGCTGCGACGATGGCAGCGAGGAGCACGTACTTTGCTAAATTCTTCATAGTTGTTTGTTTTTTAAGGGTTATTGTGATGATGATTTTGGAATTATCGGAGGGATCGGAGGGCTCGGAGGGATTGGAGGGCTCGGAGTGATCGGAGTAATCAGATTACTCGGAATAATCGGAGTACTCAGAGAGCCCTGGTAGATGTCATTTCGTTCTACTTTATGACATCTACGCCCATCCAAGGTTTAAGGACTTCGGGAACTTTTATTGAGCCGTCGGGCTGCTGGTAGTTCTCGATGATGGCGGCTACGATGCGCGGGAGGGCGAGTGCGGAACCGTTGAGGGTGTGGCAGAGCTCGACCTTCTTGTTGTCGGCGCGACGATAGCGGCACTTGAGACGGTTGGCCTGGTAGGTGTCGAAGTTGGAGACTGATGACACTTCGAGCCAACGCTTCTGAGCCTCGGAATATACCTCGAAGTCGTAGCAGATGGCGCTGGTGAAGCTCTGGTCACCGCCACAGAGACGCAGGATGCGGTAGGGCAGTTCGAGCTTCTTGAGCAGACCTTCGACGTGCTCGAGCATCTCGCGATGCGACTCGGCGGAGTGCTCGGGGGTGTCGATGCGAACGATCTCGATCTTCGAGAACTCGTGCAGACGGTTCAGGCCGCGCACGTCCTTGCCGTAGGAGCCGGCTTCGCGACGGAAGCACTGGGTGTAGGCGCAGTTCTTGATGGGGAGGTCCTTCTCGTCGATGATGACATCGCGGTAGATGTTGGTGACAGGCACCTCGGCGGTGGGGATGAGATAGAAGTCGTCGATCTCGCAGTGGTACATCTGTCCCTCCTTGTCGGGCAGCTGACCTGTACCGTAGCCCGACTCCTTGTTGACAACGGTGGGCGGCATGATCTCCTCATAACCGGCCTTGGCGGCTTCGACGAGGAAGAAGTTGATGAGGGCGCGCTGCAAGCGGGCTCCGAGACCACGATAGACGGGGAAGCCGGCACCGGTGATCTTCACACCGAGGTCGAAGTCGATGAGGTTAAGACTCTTGGCGAGCTCCCAGTGGGGCAGCTTGGCTGTGGGCACTTCGGGATTGCAGTCCCAGTTGCCAACAGTATCCTGGCCGAGCACGCACTCCTTGAGGTTGGACTTCACCACCCAGTTGTCCTCGGCGCAGGTGCCTTCGGGCACTTCGTCGTAGGGGATGTTGGGTATCTGGCAGAGCATATCAACCATCTCGGCCTCGCATGCGGCCTTCTTGTCGTCGAGCTCCTTGTTGATGGTCTTGAGTTCGGCGACACGAGCCTTGGCGGCATCGGCTTCGGCGCGCTGTCCGTTCTTCATGAGCATACCGATGCTCTTGGAGAGACGGTTTGCCTCGGCGAGGTTGTCGTCGAGGGTCTTCTGCGTGGCGCGACGCTCCTGGTCCTTGGCAATGACGGCATCGATGGCTTCCTTGGCGCCTTCGAAATGCTTCTTATTCAATCCGGCAATGACGCGGTCGTACTGCTCGGTGATGAGTTTCAGCGTTAACATGAGGGAAAACTATTTTTTTACACGAATTACCACGAATGATCACGAATTTTATTTAGGAAGTAAAAAACCTAATAAAGGGCTGTCTAGAAAAAACAGAACAGAGCACATGGCAACCGTGGGGTTGTCAAATGCCCTGTAATTCTTTTAAGCTGTTGGCCAAGGGCTTAAGCCAATGGCTCAACGGAGACGTAGCTCTTGTTCTCGCGCTTCTTTGCAAATACTACCTTGCCGTCAACGAGAGCGTAGAGGGTATCGTCCTTGCCAATGCCTACATTGAGGCCTGGGTTGTGCTTGGTGCCACGCTGACGAACGAGGATGTTGCCAGCCTTCACGATTTCGCCACCAAACTTCTTCACACCGAGTCGTTTGCTATGTGACTCGCGGCCGTTCTTCGAACTACCTACACCTTTTTTGTGTGCCATAGTGCTTGTTTCCTTTCTTTTTAATAGCGGATTCGCTTATGCAACAATAGACTTAACTAACACTTCGGTAAAGTGCTGACGCGAACCGACGAGCTTGTCAAAGCCCTTGCGACGGATCTTGTGGAACACCTTGATCTTCTTACCGCGAAGTTCTACCTGAGAGACTTCGAAGACAACCTTTGCACCCTCAACAGTTGGAGTGCCAACGGTGATTACACCGTCATTGTTAACGAGGAGCACCTTGTCACAGACTACCTCATCGCCAACCTTAGCACCTGCAATGTTCAACACACAGATCTTCTGATCGGGCTCTACGTTGAACTGCTGGCCTTGAATTTCTACAATAGCGTACATTGTACCAAAAATATTTTTTAAATATTTCTCCGCAAGGCGAATGGCGCTCATCGTGGAGGGCTGGCATCACTGCCACCTTGCCTTGACGGTCATTACTTATCGTGCCTACATCGGAATCAGCGCGCAAAGATAGACATTTTTCTCCATTCGACAAAATAAATTGAAATGAATTTTGTATTTTTTGGGTCAAAAATGCGTATTTAGGCTAAAAAATGGCATTTGCACTTAATTTTTTCTCCAAAAAGTTGTTTTATTGAATTAGAATTGTTACATTTGCAGCGTCAAACGAAAGTGAGAAACATCATTACCCAACAATAATAATTAATAACCTTTTAAACACATTCAAACATGGCTTACAAGATTGAACAAATCGAAGGCATCGGCGAGGTTTACGCCGAGAAGCTTGCTGCTGTTGGTATCAATACCACTGACGACCTTTTGGAGAATTGCGCCAAGGCTGCCGGCCGCGTAAAGGTAGCTGAGGAGACCGGCATCAGCCGCAAACTCATCCTGAAGTGGACCAACCACGCCGACCTGATGCGCATCAAGGGCATCGCCGGACAGTTCTCTGAGCTGCTCGAAGCTGCTGGCGTTGACACCGTGAAGGAGTTCCGTCATCGCGTTCCCGCCAACCTCCATCCGAAACTCGTTGCCACCAACGAGGAGAAGAACCTCTGCAACCGCGTTCCATCGCTGAAGGAGCTCGAGGACATGATCGCCCAGGCCAAGGAGCTTATCCCACTGATTTCATACTAAAGACCCCCTTTATTCCCCCTTCTTAGGGAAGAACTAAAATGCCCCTCCTGGAATCGGGAGGGGCTTATTTTGTGCCTAATATTTTTCGCTCGGACCATCGAGCCGAAAGACGATGCGGAAAGAACCGGTGGCAGGGGTTTGAGGGGTTTGAGGCACAAGGGGAGTCCAGGAGGTGGAGGAGATGCGGAAATGTCCGCATTCGCGGGTGTGCTCGACGTGGGAACCCAGACAGGCGCAGATGTCGTAGTCGCCGACACGGACGAGGCGCAGGGTTTCGGATGCATCGTCGGGCAACTTGGCAAGGGAGACTTCGGGCGGGATCCGGTCGCGCGTCACATACTCCATCGTCACGGGCATGTCGGCCTCGATGACAGCATTGACACGACGCTCCACCTCGGCAATCTGCTCGGCGGTAGGACAAACGGGAAGGTCGTAGTTGAGCTTGCTCTTCTTGCGTTCGACGTGGGTATTGCGCGAACGTTCGCAGCCGAACATGCGCACCATGGTCTGATTGAGGATGTGCTCGGCAGTATGCGCGGGCTCGTACTCCTGCTTATTATGGTCGTTGAGGATGGGTTCGGGCATGGGGATGTCTATCGGTTGACCTGCTTGTTGACCACAGCGCCATTGGCGGCATGGATGTTGAGAACGAGGCGGTCTTCACCCGCGTAGGGAGTGATGTCGATGTCGGTGAACTTCCAGTTATTGGCCACCTTTACGGTGCCCAAAGTGGCGCCTGAGTAGCTGACGATATCAATAGAGGACAGAGGCTCAAGCGAAGCGATATGGAGCTTGCCGTCCTCACGGATGAAGGCATCGACACGGAAGGCATCTTCGGGATCACCCATTTCGCTCTGGAGCTTCGAATCCTCATCATCGGGAACATCGTAGCCATTGAGCTGGAGCCACTTGATGGCATAGCGAGTGCCGAGACGACGATAACCCACGCCAGCGAAGTGGAGGTTGTCGCGGCTCACCTTGCAACCATACGACGAGATGGTATAGGCATTCGGGATGTATTCGTGGATGCGATCGATGGTGGGATTGGCATGGGCACAAACACCATTCTGGTCGATACCAACAGCTTCGCCACACAAAACAGGCACATCAGCAGCTTTGAGGCCGAGATCGGCGAGGATGTTCTGATAAACCTTATTCACCTGGTTGGGCCAATGGGGGCCGTAAGCATCGGTCTCGCCCTGATGGATAAGCAGGCCGCGGATGGTCCATCCCTGTGCCTGTGCTTGCTTGGCCAGCGTGATGAGACGACCGTAGGGATTGCCGTCGTAGGAAGCGATTTCGTTCTTCATCCATTCCATCTGACAGCTATCGACGAAGCCCTTGTAGAGGTCCTTGTCGAAGAGGCGCATTGGGCAACCGTCGACGGCCACCTGAATGATAGCTACCGAGTCGATGGGAGCGAGATGCTCAAGGACGGTGCGTCCGAAGTAATCGGTGGGCGACAGGAAGTTGGGGCGATCGTAGGTCACACGGCAGTTGCCGGGCTTGGCCACACGCCACTCTCCTACCTTGCGGTCAGGATTGTCGGTGGAGGCGAGATTCAGGAAACGAGGCGACACGATGGTGTCTTCAGGAGAAGAGATGTCACCAATACCTACCATGTTGGACTGACCAATGGCGAGGAAGAGGAGTTTCTGTGGTTCGGGCTGCTTCTTGCAGGAAACTAAACCAAGCACGAGGATGCTGCACAGCAGGCAGCTGAAAAGATGAAGTTTACGCATAGTTGACAAAAATTAAAAAACCACCGCAAAGTAATAGATTATTTGTGAGATATGCAAGTGTTTTGAACAAAAACAAACGATTCAAGGGGTTTTCTGTAACAACTATGGGTATGTTTTTTATTATAACGCTTTCTTGGGATACATGGCATCCCACCAGGAAGAGTCGTCCTTGAGATACTTCTGGAACCATGCGAGGGAGGTCTTGAGCCAAGCGATGCGCTTGTCGTATTCGACCACACCATGATCTTCGCCTTCGACACAGACGAGGGCCGTCTCGCGACCGAGGAGCTTCAGCGCCGTGAACATCTGGATGGAGTTGTTGATGGGGACATTGACATCCTTGGTGCCATGGAGGAAGAGGATGGGCGTATGAATCTTATCGACGTTGTAGATGGGCGAATTCTTGACATAGAGGTCGGTCTCGCTCCAGGGATAGCTGTTTGCCATCGACACCTCGCTGTAGCTGTAGCCCCAATAGCCATAGCCCCAATAGGTGGTATGGTCGGAGATACCGGCATGGCTGATGGCACAGGCAAAGGGGCAGTCGGGCAAGGTCTGCAGATACTGCGTCATGAAGCCTCCATACGAAGCACCGCAGCAGCCGACCTTCTCCTTATTTATATACGCGTGCGTGCGACAGAACTCGCGCACCGCCTCGGTGATGTCACGAGCCGGATCGACACCTGCAGTGTTGACATGTCGCGAAGCCCATTCCTGTCCGAAGCCGGCTGCACCACTGGGCTGGACGACAAGGACCACATAGCCCTGCGCTGCCCAGCATTGCCAGGGATAACTCGACTCGAAGGAACGCGACACGGGACTGCAACCTCCGTAATAATAAGTGATCATCGGGTAACGTGCCACGGCATCGGGAGCGTCGTCTTCGAAGCCGACGGGCAGATAGTAACGACAAAGAACGTCGTCGCCATTGCTGTTGGTGAAATGCCAGGGGTGGCACTCGGCAACCTGCACATTGCGGAGCGTCTCGGCCGAAAGGTCCTCAAAGCATTTGGTAAGGCAAGAGAGCTGACCCGTCTTCCTGTTGAGCCTGATGTGCGACAGGTCGAGCGTATAGAGTCGGTCGCTGTTCATGGCCGATTGTCCATACCATGCCATCACTGGAGCCTGTGAAGCAAAGGTGACACCTTTGACATACTCTTCGGGGAGAGGCATCATGCGGATGTCGCCCGTCGTGGGATCAAGGCGATAGAGGCTCACGGAGTCGCGGTTTTCGCAAGTGAGATAGATCTGTCCGTCGTAGAAATTCCACTCCATGCCCGAAATGCTCGGGTCGAAATTGCGGGTCGGGGTGTGTACCTCATGGTCATCGACATCGATAATGTAGGCCTGATAATCGTACATCGAAGGAATGACATCGTCGGGCAGGGTGCAACCCACACGACCAAAAGCCTCAGGCGAACCCTGGACGAGCACCTGACGACCATCGGGAGAGAAGGTGCCGCCATAGAAAAAGCCATCACGGAGGACAAGCGTGTCGAGCGCCAGGGTTTCAAGGTCAAGCCGATAGAGCGAATTGAACTCATGGGGACGTGAAGGACGTTCCACCTCGACCTCTTCACCCAACGGACGGAAGATGTGTTCGTACTTGGTGAGCAAAGCATAGCGGCCATCCTGGCTGATGTCGGTGACATAGCAGTTGCTGTAGCCGAAGGTAAGCGGACGGAGCACGCCCGACTGGATATCGTAGATGCCCATCGCATAGCGGTCGCGCCAGCGGGGCTGACGATCCTCGGGATTGAGCACTTCATAAACGTCCTTGTTGACCTCCTTGGGTCCTTCCTTGTTGACAAAGAAGACGAGGAACTGCTCGTTGGGGGCAAAGCTGAAATTGCCTTCGGGCAGATGGCTGCAAAGAACCGCCTCAACGCCAGTTGCAGGATCAACAGTGACAAGCTCGCGGCCCTTATTACCAGTACGCGTGTAATAGTAGCGGTTGGAGCGCGGCATCCAGGTCACGTCCTGGCCGAGCTGCATGCGTTGGCCCGTAAGCTGGTTCTGGAGGTAATACCAACGACGATTCTGCTTCGGTGCACGCTGGCCTTCGGTGATGAGCAGATAGTCGCCTTTGGGCGAAAGGGAAAGGCCGTAGCACAGACGGGACTCCATCATTCGCGTAATGGTATAGAGACGACCGGAGTTGTCGGGCAAGCCAATAAGGACCTGTGAGGAGGACTCGAAGGTCAGCTTCAGGCTGTCGGGGTTCTCGGCATGTGCATCGCTGAGGTATTTGATGACAAAATCGTGATCACCAGGCTCGAGCGACAGTTCGCCGGCAGCAGCTTTCTGTCCATCGAGAAAAAGCTGATAGTTGGCGGGAGCCTTGTCGAACTTGAGAGTTCCTTTAACAAAAGAAGAAGGTGTGAGCGTGAAACCCAGTTGATGAAGAGCATAGTCGGCACCCTCGGGAGCACCGGGGAGCTCCTTCCCTCGCCACGGCGTACCATTCTTCACGGCATCGAGCGAGAAGTGGGTTTCGAGCAGCGACTTGGGGTCGAAGCCCTTCATCTGGGCATCGATGGTGTCGAGCATGACGGGAGCCTGCAACACTACAGGACCCGCATAAAGAAACCTTTCGATTGGTGCAATTTGAGCCGAAAGGGTCACGACAGAGAGCAACATCGAAACGAAGGCAAGGAGCGAAGATTTCATATCATTTCTTGAGATTATCGATGAAGAGAAGCAGACGGTTGGTGATGTTCACCTCGGAAACGCCGGAGTCGAAGTCGAGCGACAGGAGGTTCATGTCGGGATAGACCTGCTTGATGCGACGTTCCACACCACGGGCCACAATGTGGTTGGCAATGCAACCGAAGGGCTGGAGCGAAACGACGTGGTTGATGCCTTGACGTGCATATTCGGCCACCTCGGCAGGCAGAAGCCAACCCTCGCCAAACTGGGCAGAGAGAGTGACGATCTCCTGGCTGACACGAGCTTCCTCCATAATGTCGTGGAACGGCAGGTAGTAGCGGAAACGACGACCGATGCGGTTGTATTTGCCCAACTGACGACGAATCAGCAGATAAACCGTATCGACGATGAAGTCGGGCACGTTGGAACGCTCCACCTTGGTGGCCAGGTTCACCTTGCGATTGACGAAACTTTGTGCAAAGAAGTCGAGCAGGACGGGAGGAGCCACCTCGATGCCTCGCTCCATCAGCCAATCG
>JAFZTS010000085.1 GCA_017618715.1 Bacteroidales bacterium | reverse complement strand
GGTTATAGCACAAGGGCTCCACCTCTTACCATTCCGAACAGAGAAGTTAAACCTTGTAACGCCGATGGTACTGCGAAAGCGGGAGAGTAGGAAGCCGCCACCTTACAGGAGTCTGGACAGCTATAGTCCAGACTCTTTTTTGTAAAGATATGGAAGAAATACAGAAAACAACAGAAACCAGTGAAGTAACAAGCCGATTCTCGACGTTTGAAGAACTCGGTATTCAGTTCCCTTTGCTCCGTGCCATCGAAGAGCTGGGCTACGAAAGGCCCATGCCCATCCAAGAGCAGATCATTCCTGTCATATTGAGCGAAGAAGGTCGCGACGTGGTCGGACTGGCTCAGACAGGTACGGGCAAGACCGCTGCCTTTGGCTTGCCCCTCCTCCAGAATGTCAATATTGTTCCCATTTACAGCGATTATCAGATCAAGAAGGATTTCAAGACCGGCAAGTGGATGGATCCCGAGGATGCCCCGCAGCCCCAGGCCTTGGTTCTTGCCCCCACCCGTGAACTTTGTCTTCAGATAGCCTCTGACTTGCAAGACTACTCGAAATATCTGCGTGGCATTGCCATCTTGCCTGTTTATGGCGGTTCGTCCATAGGTAGCCAGATTGGTGCTTTAAAGCGCGGTGTGCATGTCGTTGTTGCCACGCCAGGTCGTCTCATCGACCTTGTAAATCGTGGAGCCGTACGACTCAATGAGGTGAAGACGCTCGTTCTGGACGAAGCCGACGAGATGTTGTCGATGGGCTTTCAGGAGGATATCGAAACCATTCTTTCGAATCTGCCTGAGCAGCATCGAACCATGCTGTTCAGCGCAACCATGCCCAAGGCCATTGCCGAGATTGCGAAGAAATATATGCACAATCCCGTCGAGGTTACCATCGGCCATCGCAATGAGGGCGCTGCCAACGTGAACCATGTGTATTACCTTGTTCATGCCAAGGATAAGTATGCGGCTTTGAAACGCATCGTTGATTATTATCCCAGTATCTATGGTATCATCTTCTGCCGCACCAAGCTCGAAACACAGGAAATCGCCAAGAACCTGATGGATGAGGGCTACAACTGCGATGCTTTGCATGGCGATCTTTCGCAGGAGCAACGCGACCTGGTGATGCGCAAGTTTCGTACACGCCACCTCCAACTCCTTGTAGCTACCGATGTGGCTGCACGTGGTCTGGATGTCGATGACTTGACACATGTCATCAACTACGGTTTGCCCGACGACAATGAGGTCTATACCCATCGTTCAGGACGTACGGGACGTGCCGGCAAGAAGGGTACGTCGATCTGCATCGTTCACATCAAGGAGCGTCGCCGTCTGAATGACATCGAGCGGATGATTGGCAAGACGTTCGAGAAAGGCATGATGCCGACCACTGAGCGTATCATCGAAAAGCAGCTCTTCGGACTGGCCGACCGTTTGGAGAAGGTCGTGGTCAACGAGGAAGAGGTAGAGAAGTATCTCGATCCGGTGCTCAAGAAATTGGGTTGGCTTTCGGCCCATGACCTGGTGAAGCGTATTGTTTCGTTGGAATTCAACCGTATGCTCGAGTTTTACAAGGGTTCGGAAAACCTCGACATTCCCGAGGAGAGACCCAAGCGAGAAAAGAAGGCTTCTGCTCATACTGGAGAAGGAGCACGCAATGCTTCGTATGCGCGTATTTATGATGGTGCAAATACACAGGCTGAGTCAGGTTATGCGCGCCTATTCATTAATCTGGGTAAGCGTGACGGTATCTTCCCCAAGCAACTCATCGGACTGATGAATGCCAACGTCCACCATCGTATTGAGATGGGACGAATTGACTTGTTGACCAACTTCTCGTACTTCGAGGTTCCTGAACAGGATGCGCGTTTTGTCATCAAGGATATGAATGGTGCCGACTGGCATGGTCGCAAGGTTGTAGTAAGTCCTGCCAACGAGGACCATCATGAAGAGGAAAAGCCCAAAAAGAAAAAACGTGCCCAGCGTCTTGAGGAGGCTGAGCAACATTTGCCTTTCGAGAAATTCCGTGGGCCTAAGGGGCGGAAGAGAGGGCGGTAAGCTCACCGTCGGCTGTCTGTATCTTCAAAGTGGAGCCTTCGGGCACTGAGGCGGCGGATTTCACGGCGTGACCGTTGAGCCTGGTGATCGAGAAACCTCGTTTTAGGATGTTGTCGGGTTGTGCCATGAAAATGGTCTTGTCGATATATTCCAACTTGTCCACCTCTCGTTGCAAGCGCTGCTTGGTGAGCATCCTGATCGATTGTGATAGCATATCCAGTCGGCCGACTTGCTGGGTCAAGGTCACATGAGTATTGCGTATGGCATTGCCCAGGCGTTGAAGACGCTGGTGTTCGAGCTCCATCCTTTGTTGCACATTGTCCTTGATCTCTTCCTGGAGGTCGAGGACTTTTTGCATCTGTTCGGCCATCGTATCGATGAGGAGGGCGGCTGCTGCCGTGGGAGTCTTGACCGAGGTGTGGGCTACGTGGTCGAGCACCGTTTCGTCGCGGTCATGGCCGATGCCCACGATGATAGGGAGTGGAAATTGTGCTACGTTGGAGGCGAGGGGATAGCTGTCAAACGATGCCAGCTCGACGGTGGCACCGCCTCCTCGGATGATGACGACGACATCGAAATAATCCCGTACATCATAGATTTTTTCAAGGGCGGCAATCACCGAGGACTCGGTCTGCTGCCCTTGCATCGTGGCAGGGAAGAGGTGGTGGTAGAACTTCAACCCAATGGCATTGTTGGTGAGTTGTTTTACGAAGTCACCATAGCCTGCAGCCCCTTCGGCGCTGATGATGGCTATGCGTTGGGGTAGGATGGGAAATGGAATCTCGCGATTCATGTCGATAACGCCATCCTCGGTGAGCTGCTTGATGATCTCCATGCGGCGGCGAGCCATCTCGCCGAGGGTGTAGGTGGGATCGACGTCGAGGATATTGAGGCTAAGGCCATATTGCTCGTGCATCGTCACCTGAACAAGAATCATCACCTTGAGCCCTGACGCAAATGGTTGTCCCGTTTGTTCTACAAAACTATCGCGCAAAAGCCACCAGCGGTTTGCCCATATCATGCCACGTACGGAAGCCAGGGTCGTGCCTCGCTTGGGCTCCTTCTCGATAAGCGTCATGTAGCAGTGTCCGTTGGCGGCTACACGTACGTCAGAAAGCTCCGCAACGACCCAAAGGGGGTCTGCGAAGCTGGTGTTGACCACCGCAGCAATACGTTGGGTGAGTTCATGAAGTGACAACGGGTCCTTTCCTCCCGATTGAGCCTTTGCTCTGTATGCCATTTGTCAGGATTATTCAAACCGCTCCATGCGCCTGCGCACATAGTCGGCAAGGAACTGTGCGGTATTCTCCTCGCCGCCCAACTTGGTCACATCGACGCTGAGGTCGTACGAGTCGGCCTGTCCCCATGTTTTGTCGGTGAAAAAATCGTAGAAGCGAGAACGCTCGCGGTCGTTCTTCACGATCAGGTCGTCGGCCTCTTCTGCGGTGATGTTACGCTCCTTGCAGAGAAATCTGATACGGTATTTATAAGGTGCATGGATGAAGAGCTTGATGAGATTTGGTTCTTCACGGAGGATATAGTCGGCTGTGCGACCCACGATGAGACACGACTTCTCGGCTGCCAACTGTTTCAAGGTGTTGCTCAGCTCCACAAAGCTTTGGGAAGAACCGAATAGATGGTTCGTTCCGACACGCCCCGCCAAAGCATAGTCGAAGAAACCCGGTGCCTTTTCGTCATGCTGGGCAACATAGTCGGGGTCGAGGCCGCTGTTGCGCGCAATCTCGGCGATGAGTTCACGGTCGTAGTAGTCGATGCCAAGGATTTCGGCCAGTCGCTTACCTGTCTGTTGGCCACCGCTACCAAACTGGCGGCCCAGGCTGATGATTACTTTTTTATCAAGCATGGTATCGGTTTTTGTGTTTCAATGTGGCAAAGTTAATGGAAATTTTTTGTTCTGCCAAATATTTTACTCAAAAGTTTTGGATTTACTGAAAATTTTAGTATCTTTGCCCCGAATTATACGAAAAGAAAGTAAATCAAAAATCTAAATAAGTAGAAATGTTAGCAGAAATCACATGGACTGCCCATCCGGTCATCTTTCAGGTTGGCTGGTTTTCTTTGCGCTGGTACGCCCTGATGTTCATCATTGGCTTTTTCATCGGCATCAAGATTATGGAGTGGATCTATAGGCGTGAGGGCCTCGACCCCGAACGTGTCTATTACCTTTTTTTGGCGACGTTCATTGGTACGATCATTGGTGCCCGTCTTGGACATTGTTTCTTCTACGATCCCGATTATTATTTAGCGCATCCGCTTGAGATTTTCAAGACTTGGAAGGGGGGGCTTGCTTCACATGGTGGCACCATCGGTGTGATACTCTGCGTGCTATATTATGCCAACAAGGACCGTTTGTCGAAGCTGTGGCTGCTCGACCGACTGTCTATAGCCGTGGCTCCCGTGGCATGTTTGATTCGTATGGGCAATCTTTTCAACCATGAGATCTATGGACATGAGACTGCGTTGCCATGGGGATTCCGTTTCATTCAGAATATCCCTCAATGGGAGCAAGGAGCGGAGCCCATCTTCTGCAATCCTTCTCATCCTACACAAATCTACGAGGCTTTGGCCTATATCGCCGTCTTTTTCATTTGCTGGTATCAGTACAAGTTCACCGATTCCGGCAAGCATCGTGGCATCATCTTCGGCACATTCCTGGTGGGCATTTTCGGCTCGCGATTCTTCATTGAATATCTGAAGAACGTACAGGAAGCCTTCGAGGAGAATATGCTGCTCGACATGGGCCAGCTTCTTTCAATTCCATTTGTCATCTTGGGTATCTGGCTCATCTGGCGCGGCATGAAATCACCAGCCGTAGAAGGACATAGCCCTATAACCCATAAGAGATAGTTAGAAACCCCTTAATCCCCCAATACAATGAACTACAACGAAATCGGCAAGACCGGCATGAAGGTCTCGCAACTTAGTTTTGGAGCTTCCTCACTTGGTGGCGTTTTCCACAGTGTTAAAGAGGCTGATGCTCTTGAGGCTGTTTTTATGGCTGTCGAATTGGGCATGAATTTCATCGATGTAAGCCCTTATTATGGCCATTACAAGGCCGAGACGGTGCTTGGCAAGGCACTCAAGGAGATTCCTCGTGGCAAGTATTACCTTTCAACCAAGGTGGGACGCTATGGAAAGGATGGCGTTAACACTTGGGACTATTCCGCCAAACGTGTCAAGGAGAGTGTTTACGAGTCAATGGAACGTCTCAATGTCGATCATATCGACCTTATCAATGTTCACGACATAGAATTCCAAGCAGATCTGCCGGGTGGACTGCAGAAGGTGGTTGATGAGACCCTGCCTGCCCTTTGCGAACTCCGCGACAAAGGCGTAGTAAGTCATGTGGGAATCACCGACCTTCAACCCGAGAACATCAAATGGGTCATCGAGCATGTGCCTGCTGGGACGGTGGAAGCCACTCTTTGTTTCTGCCACTATTCGCTAAATGATGAGTTGCTGAATGATTATTTCGACTTCTTCGAGCAGCACAATGTGGGTATTATCAACGCTTCGCCGCTCTCGATGGGCCTTTTAAGCTCGCGTGGAGTGCCTGCTTGGCATCCAGCTCCCAAGTCGCTCGTCGAGGCCTGTCAGCGTGCTGTGGCTCATTGCAATGTCAAGGGTTATCCCATCGAGAAGCTTGCCATCCAGTATGCTATCTCGTCGCCACGAATTGCCACCACGCTATTTTCATCGGCCAATCCTGCCAATGTTGAGAAGAACTGGCAGTATGCCGAGGAACCCATCGACTGGCAGCTCGTCAAGGAGGTGCAGGACATCATCGGTGACCAGATGCGCGTACGTTGGAAGAACAGTTGATTATTCTTGAGTAAATCATTGATTGTTAATTATTCATTGTTAATTGTTATTTGTTCATGGTAATCATCGATGCCCATAGCCATCTTTGGATGCGCCAGAACACGATAGTGGATGGCCAGCCTATCCGTACCCTTTCGCCAAATGGTTCGCGCAGCACATTCTTCGGTCATGAGGTGCAGATGCTCCCTCCGTTCATGATTGATGGCCAGAATAGTGCCGAGGTTTTCCTCAGCAACATGGATTACGCGCAGGTAGGTGGTGCCGTCGTGGTTCAGGAGATTATCGATGGCATGCAGAATGACTATCTGCTTGAAGTACAGCAGCGTCATCCCGACCGATTCTTCTGTTATGCCATGCCCG
This sequence comes from Bacteroidales bacterium, assembly GCA_017618715.1. Taxonomy (GTDB): domain Bacteria; phylum Bacteroidota; class Bacteroidia; order Bacteroidales; family UBA3663; genus Liminaster. The sequence goes on along the minus strand of JAFZTS010000085.1, from coordinate 12,457 downwards.
AGCTCCGGCCCGTGCAACGACGTGCGCGTGGCCTTATGGATCCTTTGACACAGACCAAGCAGCTTTTCGAGAATGGTTTTCGTGGCATCGCATTGCCCGGCCATCGACTGTTCGCCCCTGGTCAGCTTGAGATCAATAGCCCCGAGATGATGGAGGTTTATCAGTTCCTTCAGGACAATAAAGGCTTCCTCTCGATATGTCTCTATGAAGGTGATTATCACGTCAAGCAGATGGAAGAGATCATACAGACCTGTCCGCGATTGAAGGTGATCATCGGTCATTTCGGCATGGTAACTGTGAAGGGTTGGCAAGAACAGATTAAGTTGGCGCGCAACAAGAATGTTTATGTGGAGAGCGGTGGCATCACATGGCTCTTCAATTCCGAGTTCTACCCATTCCTCGGCGCTGTGCGCGCCATCCGTGAGGCCATGGATCTTGTGGGTGCCGACAAACTGATGTGGGGCTCCGACTATCCACGTACCATCACGGCCATCACCTATAAGATGTCGTACGACTTCGTGCTCAAAGATCCTGAACATTTACTTTCTGAGGACGAGAAAGCGAAGTTCATCGGCCTCAATGCCCAGAAGCTGTATGGCTTTGACAAGATTCCCGATTTACCCTATATCAAGAATATGTCGGAGTAGTTTTTACTATAGTCTCTTTAGCTTTTCTAGCTTTTCTAGATATTCTAGATATTCTAGATTTTCTAGAGCAACTAGCACAAATTAATTCACTATAAAGATTATGAAAGCTTTACAAATCCCATCTTTAAAGAAGATTCAGGTCATAGACCTTCCAAAACCTGAGGCGAAAGCGGGCGAGGTGCTGCTCAAACTCAAATATGTTGGTTTCTGTGGTAGTGACCTCAATACGTTTCTTGGCCGTAATACGATGGCCAAACCCAACGTTATCCCGGGACATGAGATTGGCGCTGTCATCGAGGCCGTTGGCCCAGATTGTCCTGCTGAGTTCCAGATTGGTCAAGTGGTCACAGTCAATCCTTATACAAATTGTGGCCATTGTGCCTCTTGCCGCAACGGTCGTTATAATGCTTGCCAGAACAATGAGACACTCGGCGTGCAGCGTGATGGTGCTATGCGCGAATACATAGCATTGCCATGGCAGAAGATTATCCCTGTCAAGAACATTACTCCACGTGACACAGCTCTTATAGAGCCTATGTCGGTAGGATTCCATGCTGTGAGCCGTGGCCAGGTATCGGACATCGATACTGTGCTTGTTCTTGGTTGCGGCATGGTTGGTCTTGGAGCCATCATCCGCAGTGTGCAACGTGGCGCCACCGTTATCGCCGTCGATCTGAGTCAGGAGAAGCTTGACCTTGCTATCAAGGCTGGCGCGACCTATGGCATCAATTCGACCAAGGATGATATACTTACCAAGGTGATGGAATACACCGATGGAATGGGAGCAGACGTGGTAATCGAAGCTGTCGGATCGCCTATCACGTATGTTTCGGCCATCGATGCCGTTTCGTTCACCGGTCGTGTGGTTTGCATCGGCTATGCCAAGAGTGATGTGGCATTCCAGACCAAGTATTTCGTGCAGAAGGAGCTTGATATCCGTGGTTCGCGCAATGCTACCCCCGACGACTTCCGTGCCGTTCTCCATTACATGCAGCAGACCAAGATGAAGATGGATCCCTTCATCAGCGGCATCATCGAGCCCGAAGAGGCCCAGCAAGCCATGGATGCATGGGCTGAAGCTCCTGGCAAGGTCTTCCGCATCTTGGTGAAGTTTGAAGAATAATCTTTTTTGGATAAGTTTGAGTGTCTATGAGGACGAATGGAATTGTTCCATGCCTCATAGACACTCTAATTATATATGCTACTAATGGGATTACTTAATGATAATACTATTTCCTTAAGATGCCAAAATCCACACCGACGATGGGAAGAAGCACGATGAAAAACAAGGGGTAGATTAGGAAAAGCATCAAAAGACGCCCCACAATTTCCTTTTTTATCGGACAAATCTAATTTCGTATTGACGATTTAGTGTATTCCATTGCGGCATACAGATTTCGTATATCAAATATGTATGGTCCAATCGCGGCATACAGATTTCGTATATCAAATCTGTATGCTCCAATCGCGGCATACAGATTTCGTATATCAAATATGTATGCTCCAATCGCGGCATACAGATTTCGTATATCAAATATGTATGGTCCAACCGCGGCATACAGATTTCGTATATCAAATATGTATGCTCCAACCGCGGCATACAGATTTCGTTTACCAAATATGTATGCTTCAATCGCGGCATACAGATTTCGTTTACCAAATATGTATGCTTCAATCGTTGCATACAGAATCCATCTATCAAATCTGTATGCTCCAATCGAAGTATAAAGATTCTGTACACCAAATCTGTATGCTTCGATTTTGGAAAGCTTTTCTTCTTTTGGGAGTGGATGATATGATGACGTAGAACAATCTGCCCATAATATGACTCATATTTTTAATATATAGTAACCACAATGCGTAGAAAGTTTGCTATTTTTTAATGAAAAGGGAAAAAAGTGTAGAGTTTGGAACCACTGTATTGAAATAATCTGTATCTTCGCACTCGTGTTCGTGTCTTTTGGCCGGAAAATTCGTTCCTTTCTTATCTTCAAATATAGGTATGATTACAACATCTGTCGATACCTCTCTGCCTAATAAAGAATCAAAGAGGTGCTTCTATCTCGATCTATTACGAGTAATTGCCACGTTCGGAGTGATTTTCACGCATCTGTCGATGGACACAAATCACTGGCACATTGCTATATTATACGATGGGTTGGTCAGATGGTCAGTCCCTATCTTTGTAATGATTAGCGGTACTCTCTTTCTGAATCCCTGTAAGCAGTTGTCAATCTCTGTGATTATAGGCAAGTACGTCAAGCGATTGTTATTGGCATATCTCTTCTGGTATTTATTTTATTGCCTCTTCAAATATTTGTGTATAGGTATTGATTCCAATACATGGGAACTATCTAACTTTTCCTTTGCCCCACGTTTTCATTTGTGGTTCCTTCCCATGTTGATGTGCGTGTATCTTCTTATTCCAATTCTGAAGAAAATCTCTGGTGATAAGGATTTGCTGCACTATGCCCTGATTCTTTGGATAGTTTGTCTGACATTCAGTTTTCTGAATATTAAAATTCCTCAAATCAGTGGTTTGCTTGCGATGAATCAAGTGGCAGGTTATGCGGGTTACTTCCTTTTGGGATTTTTTCTTGCTACAAAAACTTGGACAGGAAAAAGCAGGCTCATCATTTATTCTTTGGGAATAATGGGAGTTTTGGCAACTATTCTTGGGAGTATCATCCTTTCCTTCCATAAAGGTTTTTTTTCTGCGAGGTTCCTTTTCAATGTGTCTCCTCATGTTGTAATGATAGCATCTGCTTTATTTGTTTTCGTTAAGCAGCACGAACATCGATTGGAAAAACATTTGGGTGGTTTTACACGCTATGTCCAGAAGGACTTGTTTGGTATCTACTTGGTTCATGTCTTTTGGATCAAACTCTTTGATTGTTCATTCATTTGGAATATGTGCAATCATGTCATTTTAATACCTATAATGGCAATTGTTGTGTTCCTTTTTAGTCTTTACACGATAAAATTGTTGCGCATCGTTCCGTTTCTGTCAAGATTCGTTGAATGAATGATGGCTTTTCACGTTTTGGGCTCTTATTAGAGTTTGAGTTGCCACAAGGTGGATTTAGTTTGTATTTTTTCAACGAAAAGTCATTTTTTTGCGATTGTTCGAACCATGATATAGTTTTTTTTCGTATCTTCGCACCCGCATTCGTGTTTAATAACGATTAAAGTTCATCAATATAATGAAAGGCTTAGTAATGTCATCAATGCTCATGGCCGGTATGCTGGCTGGATGTGCTGTCAATCAGAAGGAAGAGGCTGCTCCTGAAGTGCAGCCATGGAGTGTGGATCGTTTTGCCGACATCGAAGTGCTGCGCTACGAAGTGCCGGCCTTCGAGACGCTTCCTGTGTCCCAGAAAGAGTTGATTTACTATCTGACGGAGGCCGCCCAGTGGGGGCGAGATATCCTGTGGGACCAGAATTGTCGGTTCAATCTGCCTATCCGCAATATCTGCGAGGCTATCTACCAGAACTATCAAGGAGACAAGGACGATGCCCAGTGGAAGGCTTTCGAGCAGTATATGAAGCAGATTTGGTTTGCCAATGGCATCCATCATCACTACAGTTCGGCCAAGTTCACGCCCGAGTTCACTCAGACATGGTTTGAGCATCAGATAAGTGTGTTGCCCGAGATTGTCAAGGATGAGGCATTGCAGAAGGATCTGGCTACACCGGACCTCATGCGCGCCATCTTCGACAGCAAGTTCATGACCATCAAGACCAACCAAGCAGATGGCGTGGATCTGATTGCTACTTCAGCCAACAACTACTACGAGGGTGTGACGCAGAAAGAGGTGGAGAAATACTATGCCAAGCTGAAGAATCCGAAGGACAAGACGCCCGTGATGTACGGCTTGAATTCGAAGATGGTGAAGGAGAAGGGTAAGCTCGTCGAGAAGACCTACAAGGTGGATGGACTTTACGGCCCTGCCATCGAGAAGATTGTCTATTGGCTTGAGAAGGCCAGTGGAGTGGCCGAGAACGAGCAGCAGAAGGCTGCTATCGACGCACTTATCAAGTATTATCGCAGCGGCGACCTGAAGGACTTTGATACCTATTCAATCCTTTGGGTGGAAGACCTGCAGAGCCGTGTGGATTTCATCAACGGCTTCATCGAGAGCTATGGCGATCCCTTGGGACTGCGTGGCGCTTGGGAGTCAATCGTGAACTTCAAGGATTCGGCCAATACCGCCCGCACCGAGATCATTTCGAGCAATGCACAGTGGTTTGAGGATCGTTCGCCCGTTGATGCCCGTTTCCGCAAGCCTGTTGTCAAGGGCGTGACGGCCAAGGTCATCACTGCAGCCATTCTTGCTGGCGACAGCTATCCATCGACTCCCATCGGCATCAATTTGCCCAACTCCAACTGGATTCGTGCCCAGCATGGCTCGAAGTCGGTGAGCATCGACAACATCACCGCAGCCTACGACGCTGCTGCCCAGGGCAACGGCTTCGGTGAGGAGTTCATGTGGAGCGAGGCTGAGATAGAGCAGGCCAAGCAATACGCCCACTATGTCGATAATGTGCATACCGACCTGCACGAGTGCCTGGGTCATGCCAGCGGCCAGCTGCTGCCCGGTGTCGATCCCGATGCGCTCAAGGCCTATGGTTCAACGCTCGAAGAGGCTCGTGCCGACATCTTCGCACTCTATTACATGGCCGATCCCAAGCTTGTCGAGCTTGGCGTGATGCCCAATGCCGATGCCTATAAGGCCGGCTATTATCAGCAGATGATGAACGGCTTGATGACCCAGCTCGTTCGCATCAAGCCGGGTGACAACCTTGAAGAGGCACACATGCGCAATCGCGCGCTCATTGCATATTGGACCCTTGCCATGGCCCAGCAGGATGCTGAGGAAGAAGGTGGGGAGCCTGCTCTATGTTTTGCAAAACGTGACGGCAAGACCTATGTGAAGATCAACGATTACGACAAACTACGTACCTACTTCGCTGAGATCCTTGGTGAACTGCAGCGCATCAAGAGTGAGGGCGACTTTGAGGCTGGTCGTATGCTCGTTGAGACCTACGGCGTGAAGGTTGATCCTGAACTCCACAAGGAGGTACTTGAGCGTTACCAGTCTCTTCATATCGCTCCGTACAAGGGCTTTGTCAATCCGCGTTACGAGCTCGTGAAGGATGCTGCCGGCAAGGTCACCGATGTGAAGATTATCTATGGTTCGGAGACTTATCCCGAGCAGATGCTTCGATATAGTCGCGATTATTCGGCACTTTAGTTTTTCCCTCTTTTTTTCTGACATGCAAAAAAGTCAACTCAGCGCCATCCACAAGCTCTTCCGCAGCAGACAGAACGTCTTTACGAGTAGCTTGCTTCGGCAGCATGGCTACGTCTATAAGGTGGCTTTCGGTTGCTCGTTGCCTGACATCAAGGAGATTGCTTCGATGGTAAAGGCGATGCTCGGCGACACAGAATCGCCGCTCTATGGGTTGAGCGAGACTGAGGTGGCCGAGGCTCTGTGGTCCGAGGATGACATCCGTGAGGCGAAGATGATGGCACCATTGCTCTATCCTCGAGGCATGATGACTATCGAGACAGCTGAACGCTGGGCTCAGACGATTCCTACACCCGAGGTGGCCGATGTGGTTTGCATGTATGCTTTCCAGTTCGGGATAGGGAAGGAGCTTATCGAACTTTGGACGGATGCTGAGGAGCAAATGCTTCGTTACTGCGCGAAAAGCCTCAAAAAGCGATTGACATGAGAAAGAAACAACCCGAAAGAGTCTCGGAAGCTGTCAATCGCAAGCGCGACCAAATCACCAAAAACCTCCGAACCGATGCCGTGCCTTCAGAGTACAACGAGGCTTTGCAGATTATGGAGGATTATCTGCGCAGCCAGAAGAAACGTTGCACGGTGGAACGGCGCTTTATTCTGCAGGCGCTTTACCAATTGAGTTCGCCAGTCGATATCTACACGCTTCATAAGATTGTCTGTGCCGACGAAGGCAGTGTGGCTTTGACCACGGTCTATAATACACTTGACCTGCTGGTGCAGTTGAAGCTGGCTAACCGCCTTGAACTGGTGAGTCGAGGCATGACGTTCTTCGAAAGAACACTCGGGCAGGAACCGCATGGATTCGTGATATGCGAGCAGTGCGGAACCATCAAGGTGCTCCGCAAGCTGCAGGTGCTGCAGAAGTTTGAGACACAGCTGCCCAAGGGATTTCTTCCCGAAGCCTATACGCTTCAGATCCATGGCCTATGTGCCAAGTGCCAGCGTGCGAATGCTAAGAAGAAAAACAAATAGTAACACTTAACAAATAATAATTGATAATGAAAGTAGATGTATTGCTCGGTCTCCAATGGGGCGACGAAGGAAAAGGTAAGGTGGTGGATGTTCTGACACCCAACTACGATATTGTAACCCGTTTCCAGGGTGGTCCTAATGCAGGTCATACTCTTGAATTCAATGGTGAGAAGTACGTGCTCCGTTCCATTCCATCGGGTATTTTCCAGGGTGGCAAGATCAACATCATTGGCAATGGTGTTGTACTTGATCCGCTACTGTTCATGACTGAGGCAAAGGAATTGGCCCAGAGTGGTCATGACTTGACACAGCGTCTCTTTATTTCGAAGAAGGCTCATCTGATTCTTCCAACCCATCGACTGCTCGACAAGGCCAACGAAGCGGCCAAGGGCAAAGCCAAAATCGGCACGACGGGCAAGGGCATAGGTCCGACATATACTGATAAGGTCAGTCGCAACGGCCTGCGTGTGGGTGATATCCTTGATGGTTTCCAAGCCAAATATGCAGCTGCCAAGCAGCGTCATCTTGAGACCATTGCCAGCCTTAACCTTTTGGCTATTGCCAAGGGTGGTGAACCAGTCAGCACCGAAGGGCTTGAGGATCTTGAGGCCAATTGGATGGAAGGCATTGAATATCTGAAGCAATTCAAGTTCATCGACTCTGAACATGTCATCAACAATTATCTCAAGGCGGGCAAGAGCGTGCTTTGTGAAGGTGCCCAGGGTTCTTTGCTCGACGTTGACTTTGGTTCTTATCCTTTTGTCACCTCTTCCAATACCATCTGTGCAGGTGCATGTACTGGCCTCGGTGTGGCTCCGAACAAGATTGGCGAGGTCTTTGGCATATTCAAGGCCTATTGTACGCGCGTCGGTTCGGGTCCATTCCCGACCGAGCTGTTTGACGAGACCGGTGCCAAGATACGTGCCATCGGTCACGAGTACGGTGCTGTCACTGGACGTGAGCGTCGTTGCGGATGGATTGACCTCGTCGCCCTCCGCTATACCATCATGCTCAATGGCGTAACACAACTCATCATGATGAAGAGCGATGTGCTCGATGGGTTCGAGACGGTGAAAGCTTGTACAGCATACAAGGTGAATGGCGAGTTGACCAACGAATTCCCATTCTCCATCGAGGAGGGAATCGAGCCACAATATGTCGAGATGAAGGGTTGGAAGATTGACCTTTCAAAGTGCAAGTCCGAGGACGAGTTCCCACAGGAATTCAAGGATTACATCGCATTCCTCGAAAAAGAGCTTGATACGCCTATCACCATTCTTTCGGTTGGTCCTGATCGTGATCAAACTATCGTTAGAAAATAAGGATCTGTAAGGGTTTGAAAGGATTTGTCGAGTTCAAAAGGCAGAGCATAGTTTGCTTGTCAGAACTTTTCGGACCTTTCAGAACCCTTCGAATCTTCTCTTATCTCTTTATTATTCGTCTGTCACTAAATTTTGTGCTTATGTCTTCTAATTCTTCTAAAATCGTCGTTTTGACGTTCTTTTTGTTGTCGTTTGGTATGCTTCATGCGCAGGAGCAAAAGGATCTCAATTACTGGTCGCAGGAACTGAAAAGCCGCATCACCCTCAACGGTTATGCCCAGGCGGGCTATACCTATATGAATTATGATGGGCACAACAGTAATACCTGGGACGTAAAGCGTACGTTGCTTTGGGCCAAGGCTCGCATTACCGATCGATGGTCGTTCCTCTTTATGCATGACTTCAACAGTCAGGTACAGGAGTTTTACACCGATTATCGCGTGACCAAGGGCAATGAGCTTACTATCCGTTTTGGACAGTTCAAGAACCAGCTCTCGATGGAGAATCCCCTTTCACCGGTCACCCTTGAGACGGTGGATGTATGCTCACAGAGTGTCACTTATCTCACAGGTTGCGGTTCTGACCCTCTCTTTGGTATCAACTATGGTCGTGACCTTGGTATTGACCTCTATGGTCAACTCTTCGATGGCAAGCTTTTCTACAATCTGGAATTGATGAATGGTCGAGGCATCAATGCCAAAGACCTTGACAATCGCAAGAACGTGATTGTGAAGCTCGATTACCGTCCGGTGGAAGGTCTTCGCATTGCCGTTTCTGCTCAAAAGGGCTACGCTACTTCATTAGTTTCTTCGTCGGTGTATATTCCCGTGGAAAATGCTATAGGACTGGGCGAGGTTTATCGTCGTGACCGTTGGACTGCGGGTGTGGAGTATAAGGCTGGTGATAATGACTACTGGAAGAACCGTTCTTGGTCGGTACGTAGCGAAGTGCTGGGTGGACGTGATGGTGAGACCAGCTCATGGGGCGGATATGTCACGACAACCATCCCTTTGGCCGGTCAACTCGACATGGTGGCTTCGTACGACTACTTCGATTATGCCAAGGGCTTTGATCGTGAGCGTACCGAGGTCATTGCGGGCCTTCAGTATTGGTTCTTCACCAAGTGTCGTTTCCAGTTGCAATACACCTGGGCATCGTCGTGGACCGATGGACTGAACACCGCGTGGGTTGACAGTTCGTGCAGTCGTTTTCAGATCCAAATGCAGATGGCTTTCTAAGTAAATTATTTATTGTATTAGTGTTATGTTTATTAAGGTTCTTCTTACGATTCTTTTCTTCGCCATCACTATTGGCGTGGGTATTTACAGCCGCAAGCAGGCGCGTTCTGTGGAAGGCTTTGTGTTGGGTGGCCGCAATGTAGGAGGCTGGCTTACAGCGTTCGCTTTCGGAACATCGTATTTTTCGGCTGTCGTTTTCGTGGGTTATGCCGGACAGTTCGGATGGAAATACGGTTTGGCATCGTCATGGATTGGCGTGGGCAACGCCATCATCGGCTCGCTGTTGGCATGGCTTATCCTCGGTCGTCGTACGAAAACGATGACGCAGCATATTCAGTCGCGTACCATGCCTGATTTCTTTGGCACACGTTATCGCAACCAAGGTTTGCGCGTAGCCGCTTCAATCATCGCTTTCGTCTTCCTCATTCCTTACACAGCTGGTGTATATATGGGTATTTCGAAGCTCTTCGAGATGGGCTTTGGCATCCCCTATACCTATTGTGCATGGATTATGGCTATCCTGACAGCATGCTATGTTATTCTGGGCGGCTATAAGGCTACGGCCATCAATGACTTTATCCAAGGTATCATCATGCTTTTGGGTATCACTACGGTCATTGTCGTTGTGATCAACCATCAGGGTGGATTGACCGAGGCTGTACATCGTATGTCGCTTCAGATGCCCAATGCTGATGACCTTGCCAACGACAAGGCTGGTCTTTATGCTAATTTCAAGGCCGGTGATTTCGCTTCGTGGTTTGGCCCGAATGCGTTGAGCCTTCTCGGTGTCGTCGTACTTACTTCTCTTGGCACATGGGGTCTGCCTCAGATGGTTGGCAAATTTTACTCCATTTCAGATGAAGGAGCCATCCGCCGTGGCACAATCATTTCGACGATTTTTGCTTTCATTGTAGCAGGTGGCTGTTATTTCCTCGGTGGCTTCGGACGTCTGTTTGTGCCTACAGCTTTCAATGCCGAGCGTGGTAAGTTCGTCTATGACAACATCATCCCTTCGATGCTCGAAACCCTTCCTGATGCTCTCATCGCGTTGGTAGTGCTGCTCGTGCTTTCGGCTTCGATGTCCACACTTGCTTCGTTGGTGCTCACTTCTTCATCGACCATGACGCTTGACCTCATCTATCGTGACAAGAAATCGACCGAAGATGAGGTGCGAGAATGTGAGATTGACGACATGATTGCTGAGAAGATCGAGCGTCGTAAAGTGGTTATTATGCGTGTGCTCATCGTGTTCTTCATTGTCATTTCGTTGATGATTGCACTCAATCCTCCACAGTTCATCGCCCAGCTCATGGGTATCTCATGGGGTGCATTGGCTGGAGCATTCCTTGCACCTTTCCTCTATGGACTCTATTGGCGTGGTGTTACACCAGCTGCTGTCTGGGCTTGTTTTATATGGGGTGTTGGTCTGACGTTGATCAACATGTTGACAGGCAATGCTATTCTCAACCCCATCGATTGTGGTGCGGTTGCTATGGTTGGTGGTTTTATCGTTGTACCTATCGTTTCGTTCTTCACACCCAAGTTAAAGAAGGATAAGGTAGATAAGATTTTCGAATGCTATAAGTGAGACCATTCGGACATTACTGAAAAAGGTTTTGAGGTTTGTATTCCTCAAAACCTTTTTTATAACTATTGTTCTTCCATTCTGATTGTCGGTTTCTGATAATCGACTGACACATTGTATTCTTTCCCACCAAGTACGATGTTTTCAAAGCGGACAGGTTCGTTGTATCCCGTTCCGCGTTTGATGGTACCATCGTCGGCTATGTCGATGACCGATTCGATACCTATCAAGCAGAGCAGTGCTCCCCACGTGTAGTTGGGATTGCTGCAAACGCGACCATTCAGCGTGAAGTAATTTTCGCCGCAATAGCCGGAACCCAACCAGTTGTTCATAAAGAGATGAACACTCTTCTGAGCATATTCAGCTTTGAATTCTTCTGTGGCGTAGCGCTTAACACCCAACCATGTGAGATAGTTGGCGGGTCCCCAGATATTGCCTGACCAGTAGCGTTGACGATGGTATTCCGGCTCTTCTCGCGAAAGGGTGGGGATGATCCACTCGCCCCAGAATTGTTTTGGGTCGCTCATAATCTGTAAAGTGCGTCGAGCCTTTTCTTCGTCAGCGGCACCCGAGATGAGCGGATAGAAATTCAATGGAGCCAGCTTTGTGAGGAAAGCGCCTCGCGAGCCGTCCTCATTGTCGAAGAAACGACTGCAATAAATGCCAAGTTCTTCGTTCCATAAGTGCTCGTTGATGCGTTTGTTCATTTCGTCGGCATCGCGCTGATGCTGGGCAGCAGCTTCCTTATCGCCTATGGCCATTGCAATCAGCGATAAATAGTGGGCATCCATTGCCCAAAGGGCACAAAGATCAACAGCATAGACATTCATGGTCTTTCCAACCATCTTAGCCCCTTGGAAATGAGGCGTATCGTCCCATCCTGTCTCATACATCGCTATCTGCAGGCTTTCGTTTTCGGCACCCCATGCCAGCAGACCGTTTTCCTTTGGGTTACGATATTTCATCCACCAGGCATTCCAAGCCTTTAATATAGGGTATGCCTCACGGAGGAAATCAAGGTCAGGACGCAAAAGGTGAGAACGCCAGATACACATGGAACCGACGGGCGGTTGGGAATTGCCCTTGCTGTCGCCCATCGACCAGTGTCTGACATTACCAATCATGCCATTCGGCAAAGCACCACTCAGTACTGCGCGGAATGTTGCTTTGGCCATCTCCGGGTTTCCGTAAGTGGCCATTAGTCCGTTGAAGAAACTGTCCCATAAAAATATCGGGCCTTGGTTGGCATTCTTTACACCGAATGAGCGTGACACGGGGATGAACGTTATGTGTTCATCGCTGCAATAGAGCCGAGTATTGTTCAGGTTGTTGGTCATTGCTCCAATCACGTCGCCCGATGGAGCTATGGCTTTTGGTCGAT
>JAFZTS010000084.1 GCA_017618715.1 Bacteroidales bacterium | reverse complement strand
ACCCTTCTCGACCAGGCACTTCATCCATTCAAGGTTGAGCTTGTTGGTGAATTGTGCGTAGTCGGCATCGAGGCGACGCTTGACAGTCATCATATCATCATAGACAGGAACTGTCTTGGATATGTTGTCGAAGCTATTCAACGCCTTGCGGTAATAGGTGTCGACCCAATAAAGATCTTCGGCGTAACTCTTGATGTATTCCTCGGGATAATTGAATTTGAGCGAGGGATAATCAGCGGTCTTCTTATAGAAGCTGGCCACAGCGGAAACGAAGGCGATGGCCTGCAATGTTTGCGGGTTGTTCTCCTGCTTCAGGCGAAGCTGATGCAGACGCTCAACGAGCCAGTCGTTATCGGTGTAAAGGTGGTTGGCCACCAGCTGCTGGAGGATTGGCCAACACATGGTTTCAGGCATGTAGTAGTAATCTGCCTCGGTGCCGTAACAATCGATGATGCTTTGCTCCTTGATTTTGCCTGAAAGGGAAAGCAAGGCCGACTCAAAGGATTTGGCCATGGTCTTATCGCTGAAAGCGAGCGCCATGATGCGGTTGATTTGATTGAGTTGGAAAGCGTTGTCGATTTTGTAGGCGCAATAGGTGTCGTGCTTCTCGTCGGCGATAATCTTCTGAAGGATGGCATTGTATTTCATCGACTCGGCCACCGGAGCAAAGCGACGGTCGGGCTGGTTTTCGAGATAGCCGACGTTAAAGATGTCCTTCAGCTTTTGCTGGAGATAGCGAGCCACATCGGAGTTGGCCACCAAGCGACGATAGAAAGCGTCGCGGCGGGCATCTTCGGGCTGCACATCGAGGAGCATGAGACGAATGATGAGCGAATCCCAATCCAGCATCTTATCGAGGCCGAGATAGCCGGACATCAGGCCACGGTAGCCCAGATCATCGTTGAAGTGGCTGCCGAAGCAATCCTTGAAGACCGACTGGAACTTTTTGAGCTGCATTTCACCGACATGGCGTTGGATGAAGGTAGCATATTGGCCGCTGATGTTGTATTGCTGCATGAAGGCCTCGTAGTCATCATCACGGTAATCGGTGTTGGCGGCGAGGATGTCCATCAATGGGAACTGCATCATCTGAGCCTGGGTAGAAGGGCGCAGCCCTTCGAAGGCGAGGATGACGCGCTCATCTTTCCAATCGTTGAGGATCTTATACTTGGTGTTGAACCAAGCCCCATTGAACTTCTCGTAGCGGAAGCCAGGCTTCCACTCGTAGCTGTCCAGTTCGTCGGCCTTGGTTTCGAGGCTGAAGACGAACAGGACATGGAGGTTGGGGTTCAGTTCAAAGTATCTATATATCTTTTCTTGCATGAGGCAAAGGTTTGCGTGTTATTTGAGTTTGGCGAGCACTTGGCCGAATTTGGCGTAGTTGACCAGGACACCATCATCGAGATTGATGGCGATGTTTTGGTTGGCCACTGGGTGCAGCATATCGTGGTACTCACGGCACTCCTGAAGGTCTTTCTCCATCTTTTGGAGGGTGCGGGCTTGTGCCGAAGTGAGTTTTAGGATGCTGGCATTCATGTCGTTGATTTGGTTGGACAGCCGCTCGATGTAAGGCAGCAGATACTTGCTGCGGATGCGCTCAACGGTGAAGGGAGTCATGCGGTGCATATAGACCAGCACTTGGAACGCGCCTTTCTTCGATGAGAAGAGCCAATAGATGGGACGGTTTTGGTAACGCTTCTTGTGGTCGGCGTAGAAGTCCTTGGCAAAATAGGATTCAAGATCCTTTCCAAGGGTCTTTTCGAGGTAGGTCATATTGGCGGCGTGGTTGTCTTCACCGAAAACGAGCTTGACAAATTCAGAGACACGAGCGGCAGCGCAATCCGGGAAGCCGCTATCGAGCGGCATTAGTGGGATGATGCCGTCGTCGTCGATTGTGAAATCTGCTGGCGTGCTATCGAACTTGTGTTTTTTCGTGCTTTCGTACTTTTGTGCTAACGTACTATCGAGAGTTATTCTAATGTCGTCGGTGATTTCTTCGTAGTCGTCGTAAACGGCGAGGACATGCTCATCGATGAGGTCTTGGGTTAGATCGGGATATGGGAAATCTGGCACCTGATAAGGTTCCAGCTCTTCGGCTGTTGGGTTGGGATGGGCGATGTGAAGGCCAGGACGGTCTAAGCGATAGCGACCCATGTAGCAGCCGATAGCGTAGCTGAGGAACTGCTTGATGATGTTGTCTTCGTTGAAGTACTCACTGTGAAGATGAGGTACAGGGTCGTTTTTCTCGCATTCGGGGATGGTGACTTCGCCTTGCTGGAGGATAGTGACCTCATCCAGCTCGACACGCGGAGATAGTTCTTTTTTGAGGCCGTAAATCTCGATGAACTGACGGTTCAGCTCTTCCTCGTTGCTATGCAAATGGATATGCAGACGCATCCATTTGTTGACGTAGCACTGCATCGCATCCTTGATGAGGCCAGGGTTGCGACCTATCTCTCTGAGTTCGTCGTCCATATCTTCTGGATCGATGGGCATGAGGACTTGACGGATGGCGTGGTTGATGCATCGATGTTGCATACGGATAAGCTCGTTCTCTTGGAAATCCCACGAGGTTTCGTGAGCGTCCCAGTCAAGTTTAGAAATAGTCAAACATTCTTTTGACAATTCATCTATCAGTTGTTTAGTGTCTTCTTTGTATTTTATTGGTATAGACATAATATCACCAGCTTGCATTCCTAAAGTTGGATTTATCATATCTAGTATCATTTGAACATATTTACTATTCATTAGTGCAAGCAAATACATTTCATTATTTTTTCCTGGCATAATTGCACATCCCGCAGATTCCATGATAAAACCATCAGGCATAT
The DNA here is from genome assembly GCA_017618715.1 of Bacteroidales bacterium. Classification (GTDB taxonomy): domain Bacteria; phylum Bacteroidota; class Bacteroidia; order Bacteroidales; family UBA3663; genus Liminaster. The sequence goes on along the minus strand of JAFZTS010000084.1, from coordinate 326 downwards.
ATCTGGAGGAGAATTTTCCACAGAGAACTTTTGCCCATGTTATTCCACTTTTATAAAAACAATCCAAGCTTTTCAGAAACCTAGACCAATGTTTACCATGGTTTTTATATGTGGCAAATGCTTTAAGTTCTTCGCCATCATTATCCCAATTGATTAAATAATGTAAATTACCATACCATCTTCTGAAAGAGCCTCCTTTAACACAAGGAATCCATCTAAATCCATACCCATTATAATTACTATCTAAGTTAAAACCAATCTTTTTCAAATCAACTTCATGCCAACATCTTATAAAAGTAGCATTTTCCCCAGTACTTGAACCTGTT
>JAFZTS010000083.1 GCA_017618715.1 Bacteroidales bacterium | reverse complement strand
TCTTCTCTGCCCAGGCAGCCTTCTTGGCATACTTGGCATCCATGATCTTGCGGAGCTCGGCACGACGCTGGAGGTAGAGCTTCTTCACCTCGGGGAATACCTCGAACGGATTCTCGGGATCGCCACCCAGGTTCTTGATGGTGTTGATGTATGCGTCGCCACCGAGAGGTGCGCCGTGGGTCTTGCAGTTGCGCTCGTATGAAGTGCCGTCAGCCTTGAGGGCACCCTTGCCCATGATGCACTTGCCGATGATGAGGGTAGGTTGGCCCTTGGTAGCCTTTGCGATGGTGAGAGCGCCACGAATCTGCTCAACGTCATTGCCGTTGATCTCGAGCACCTTCCAACCCCAAGCGCGATACTTGGCAGCAGTGTCTTCGGAAGTAACGGCAGCGGTTTCGGTCGAAAGCTGGATGTCGTTGGAGTCATAGAACATGACGAGGTTGTCGAGTCCGAGGGTTCCGGCGATACGACCTGCGCCCTGTGATACCTCTTCCTGTACGCCACCGTCAGAAATATAGGCATAGATGGTCTGGTCCATGATGCCGCCTCCGAGGAGTGCATCAAGATGCTTGGCAGCGATTGCAGCGCCTACAGCGTATGAGTGACCCTGTCCGAGAGGGCCGGAAGTGTTCTCGATGCCACGATGACGAACCTCGAGCTCTGGGTGTCCGGTCACGGGCGAACCCCACTGACGGAGGGTCTGAAGCTCATCGGTAGTGAATTTGCCGGCGAGGCAGAGCTGTGCATAAAGCATAGGAGCCATGTGGCCTGGATCGAGGAAGAAACGATCACGACCTTCGTAAGCCATGTTCTTGGGATCATACTCCAGGAACTCGCTGTAAAGTACATTGATAAAGTCTGCACCACCCATGGCGCCGCCTGGGTGTCCACTCTTGGCCTTCTCGACCATAGCAGCAGCAAGGATGCGAATGTTATTGGCAGCCTTGTTCATTAACTCAATCGAATTGTTCATTGCGTGATGATTATTGGTAATTTGTGGTTGTAGTTATTGAATTAGATTTATTTCGGGGACAAAGATAATGAATAATTTCGTACAAACAAAAAAAAACGCGCCAAATTTACGAAATAGGCGCGTTTTTTTAGCTTTTTTGTCTTTTCAAAGGGGCGATGTAGCTACTTAGGTGCTTTCTTTGCATAGACATACCAGCAAAGCGGCAAGTAAACGAGGTTAGGCAGCCACACGGCAAGTATCACACCCATCGCGCCGCTCACGGCGAATGACGAGCTTACGGTCTGGAAAAGAATGTAGGCGAAAGCCAGCACCAGGCCGATACCCAGGTTGATACCCATGCCTCCGCGAATCTTCTTCGATGAAAGGCAAACGCCCAGAAAAGTCAGGATAAATGAGGTGGCTATGGCCGCAAAGCGCTTGTGGTATTCAATCTCGTACTCCTTGATGTTGCCTACGCCACGACCACGTTGCTTGTCGATATAATCCTTCAGGGCAGGTGTCGTGAGTTTCTCCATGTCTTTCGAGCCCACGATGATGTCCTCGGGTGCCACGTGTACCACGGTGTCGATGGCATAGCCTTCGGTGATGGTCTCGCCACGGTCGGTGATGTCACGTATCTTGTAGTTGGTGAGGTGCCATGTGTCGTTGCCCTCCCACGATGCACGGTCGGCAGTGAGACACGAGACGAGCTGTGTGCCCTCGAACTTCTGAAGTGCAAATCGATAGCCAGTCTGGCTGTCGCGGTCGAAGGAATAGAAGAACGCCACCTCGCCGGGTGCCACCATGAACTGGTTGTTGTATTGCGTCTTCTTGTCCTTGTCCTTGTAGTATTGCTTGAGCAAGGCCAGACGCGGTACCGACGTGACGGGAATGACCCAGCTGTTAAGTGCAAAGGTAAGCAGACCAAGGAAGAGTGCCGACAGCATGTAGGGACGCAACAAGCGATTGAACGAGATGCCCGTAGCCAGCATGGCGATGATCTCGGAGTTGCCGGCCAGCTTGGAGGTGAAGAAGATGCATGCTACGAAGATGACGAGTGGCGACAACATGTTGGCCATATACGGGATGAACGTACAGTAGTACTTGAATATGGCAAAGGTGGGCGCCTCGTGCTCTGCAAAGTTGTCCATCTTCTCGTTGTAATCGAGAACCACCGCAATGGCCATGATGAGCAGGATTGCAAAGAAAAAGGTGCCCAGGAACTTCCTGATGATGTACCAATCGATCTTCTGTAAAGACATTCGAACCTTTCTTAACCTTTCGAACCTTTCTTAACCTTCAATTAATCTTCGTCTTCGTCGTCAGCGATGCCGGCAGCACGTTTCAGGCGTTTGCGTTCAAGCTCGTCGAGGACGATCTTGCGCATACGGATGTTGTGGGGTGTAACCTCCACATATTCGTCGGCCTTGATGTACTCCAAAGCCTCTTCGAGGCTGAAAACCTTGGGCGGGATGAGGGCGGCTTTCTCGTCGCTTGACTTCGAACGCATGTTGGTGAGTTTCTTCGACTTGGTCACGTTCACGGTGAGGTCCTTGTCCTTGGCATGTTCGCCGACCACCTGTCCGCAATATACCTCATCCTGCGGGAAGATGAAGAAACGTCCACGGTCCTGCAGTTTGTCGAGAGCGTAAGCGAAGGCTGTGCCACCCTCCTTGGCGATGATGGAGCCATTGGTGCGGCGCACGATGTCGCCCTTCCAGGGTTCGTAGGCAAGGAACTGATGAGCCATGATAGCTTCGCCGGCCGAGGCAGTGAGCACATTGGTGCGCAGACCTATCACGCCGCGCGATGGAATCTTGAACTCGAGATGCTGGCGGTCGCCCTGGGTATCCATGGCAATCATCTCGCCCTTGCGACGGGTGACCATGTCAATCATCTTCGAACTGTATTCCTCGGGGCAGTTGATGGTGAGCTGTTCGATAGGCTCGCAGGTCTGTCCGTTGATCTCCTTGATGATGACCTGAGGCTGTCCGATGGCCACCTCATAACCCTCGCGACGCATCGTCTCGATGAGAATGGAGAGATGCAATACGCCACGACCATAGACCACCCACGCACCATCGCGCGTCTCGTCCTTCATCACACGAAGGGCCACGTCCTTCTCGAGCTCCTTGTACAGGCGGTCCTGTATCTGGCGCGAAGTGACATACTTGCCGTCCTTGCCGAAGAAGGGTGAGTCGTTGATGGTGAAGAGCATCGACATCGTGGGTTCATCGACCTTGATGCGAGGCATGGCCTCGGCCGTCTCGATGTCGCTGATGGTATCGCCGATTTCGAAGCCTTCGATACCGGTCATGGCACAGATGTCGCCCGAGAAGACCTCGTCGATCTTCTTCTTGCCCATGCCTTCGAAAGTGAAGAGTTCCTTCACCTTGACCTGCTTGCTGACGATGCCTTCGTCGGTGTGGTGCATGAGCAGCACCATCTGGCCCTGCTTGATGCTGCCGCGATGCACACGCCCCACGGCGATACGTCCTACGAACGACGAGTACTCGAGCGAAGTGATAAGCATCTGGCTGGGTCCTTCGATGACCTCGGGCGCAGGAATGTTGTCGAGGATGGCATCGAGGAGGGGATAGACGTTGTTGGTGGGTTTCTTCCAATCGTCCGACATCCAGCCCTGCTTGGCCGAACCGAAGATGGTCACGAAGTCGAGCTGCTCCTCGGTGGCACCGAGGTTATACATGAGGTCGAACACCTTGTCCTGGGCAATGTCAGGCGTGCAGTTGGGTTTATCGACCTTATTGACCACGACAATGGGCTTCAACCCAATCTCGATGGCTTTCTGCAGTACGAAGCGCGTCTGTGGCATCGGACCCTCGAAGGCATCGACGAGCAGAAGGCATCCGTCGGCCATGTTGAGCACGCGCTCCACCTCACCGCCGAAATCCGAGTGGCCTGGGGTGTCGATGATGTTGATCTTTGTACCCTTATAGTTGATGGAGACGTTTTTCGAAAGGATTGTGATGCCGCGCTCACGTTCCAGCTCGTTGTTGTCGAGCATGAGGTCGTTGGTAACCTGGTTCTCGCGGAAGAGGTTGCCGGCATAAAGCATCTTATCGACCAGGGTAGTCTTGCCGTGGTCAACGTGTGCGATGATCGCAATATTACGGATGTTTTGTTTCATATATCTTAATAATCAGGGCGCAAAGTTAATAAAAATCCTGATATAATAGTACGCGCGAGGGACAAAAAAAGTTTGCAGTCTCCAAAATACTAAGTATTTGCCATATCCATCATTCAAAATTTTATTGGTTTCTTTCGTTTTGGCGTAGGTCCAATTTACAATCGTAAAATGGACGTTTCCAATCGTGAGTGTCCAATTCACAATCGTAAAATGGACGTTTCCAATCGTGAGTGTCCAATTCACAATCGTAAAATGGACGTTTCCAATCGTGAGTGTCCAATTCACAATCGTAAAATGGACGTTTCCAATCATGCGCGTCCAATTCGCAATCGTAAAATGGACGTTTCCAGTCGTGAGTGTCCAATTCTCAATCGTAAATTGGACGTTTCCAATCGCGCGCGTCCAATTCACAATCGTAAATTGGACGTTTCCAATCGCGAGTGTCCAATTCCCGATCGTAAAATGGACGTTTCCAATCGTGAGTGTCCAATTCACAATCGTAAATTGGACGTTTCCAATCGTGAGTGTCCAATTCTCGATCGTAAATTGGACGCTCCTTGTCAGAACAAGACAATCCTCCCGAACAAGTGTTCGACTTTCGAATCAAAGCATGGTTTTTACCTGTATGGGAAGATTCATGATTTAAAATATTGATAAATCAGTCAAAATATTTGGAGAAGTCAGAAATATATCCTAAATTTGCACCCTCAGAAATTATTGTTTATGGAATCTTTCGCACATCTGCACGTACATACAGAGTTTTCGCTCCTCGATGGGCAATGTAAGATCAGCAAACTCTTCGCCAAGGCAGCCGCCGACGGCATGCCGGGTTTTGCCATCACCGATCACGGTAATATGTTCGGTATCAAGGATTTCTTTGATATAGCCTCCAAGGAGAACAAGGCGCGTGGTAAAGCCGGATTGCCTCGCGTGAAGCCCATCTTCGGCTGTGAAGTCTATGTGGCACATCGCGGATTGGCGAGGAAGGAAGGTAAGGTCGATATGAGCGGCTGGCACCTGATCTTGCTGGCCAAGAACAAGCAAGGTTATCAGAACCTGATCAAGGCAGTGTCCATCGGTTGGGTGGATGGCTACTATATGCGTCCACGTATCGACCATGAGATTCTGGAAAAGTATCATGAAGGGTTGATTTGCTGTTCGGCCTGTTTGGGCGGCGAAGTGCCGCGTTTGTTCGAAGATGGCGATCTTGAGGGCGCCGAACAGGCTATTCTTTGGCACAAGCGAATCTTTGGTGACGATTATTATTTGGAGTTACAGCGCCATCCGACGAAGGATCCGCGCTACAATCCCGAATGCATCGTCAAGCAGAACAAGCTCAACCCCTGGCTCATCGAGATGGGGCACAAGCATGGCATCAAGCTGGTTGCCACCAATGACGTACACTTTGTCGATGAAGAAAACGCCGAGGCACACGACCACCTGATCTGCATGAATACGGGCAAGGATCTTGACGATCCAACACGAATGCGTTATACCAAGCAGGAGTGGTTCAAGACCACGGCTGAAATGAATGAACTTTGGGCTGACGTTCCCGAGGCATTGAGCAACACGCTCGAAATCGTTGACAAATGTGAGGAGTACAGCATTGAGAACGGCCCCATCATGCCCAACTTCGAGATTCCCGCGTGGTTTGGTAACGAGGAGGATTACCACGTGCGACTCACCGATCAGGATCTCTTTGATGAGTTTACACGGGATGAGAACGGAAAGGTCGTGCTCAGACAGGATGAGGCCGAAAAGAAAATCAAGAATTTGGGTGGTTATGGTAAGTTATACCGCATCAAGTTCGAGGCCGACTATCTGCGTTATCTCACGTTGCGCGGTGCCATTCCGCTCTATGGCAACGACGAAATAAAGGCGCGCTACGCTGCCGATCCGAAGTCCGTGACCGATCAGGATGTCATCGACGCACTTGAACCAAGCGTTTGGGAGCGCATCAAGTTCGAGCTCCATATCATGAAGACGATGGGTTTCCCCGGCTACTTCCTCATCGTGTCGGACTTCATCCGCGCTTGTCGAGAGGAGCTGGGCGTCAGTGTAGGCCCGGGACGTGGTTCGGCTGCCGGTTCTGCTGTGGCCTATTGCTTGGGAATCACCAAGATTGACCCCATCAAGTACGATTTGCTGTTCGAGCGTTTCCTGAACCCCGATCGCATCTCTTTGCCCGATATCGATACCGACTTTGACGACGATGGACGTTCGCGTGTCATCGAATGGGTGCAGAACAAGTATGGCGCCGACCGCGTGAGTCACATCATTACCTACGGCACAATGGCCACCAAGATGGTCATCAAGGATATGGCGCGTGTCGAGAAGGTGCCCATTCCCGAGGCCAATCGCCTCGCTGGCCTTGTGCCCGACCGCATGCCCGAAGAGAACGGCAAGCCGTTGAAGTGCAACCTCAAGAACTGCATCAAGGTGGTGCCCGAACTGAGGGAAGCGTGCGAGAGTGAAGATCCCGCAATACGCAATGTGATGCGCCTCGGCCAAATGCTCGAAGGCAACGTGCGTGGTACGGGTGTTCATGCTTGCGGTATGATTATCGGGCGTGATCCGATCGACACTGTTGTGCCCGTATCGGTGGTCGATGATCATGGTATCAAAACGCTCGTTACCCAATATGATGGACACGTCATCGAATCGACCGGACTCATCAAGATGGACTTCCTCGGGCTCAAGACGTTGGGCATCATTAACGAGGCGCTCGACAACATTCGTGAGACACGGGGCATCGAGGTCGATATAGAAAACATTCCTATCGACGACGAGTTGACCTTCAAGCTGTTCCAGGCGGGACGCACCGTAGGAACCTTCCAGTTCGAGTCGCCGGGTATGCAGAAGTACCTCAAGGAGTTGAAGCCTGACTGCATCGGCGACATCGTGGCCATGAATGCCCTCTATCGTCCTGGACCGATGGATTACATTCCGAGCTTCATCGCCCGCAAACATGGAAGCGAACCCATCACCTACGACATCCCCATCATGGAGAAGTACCTGAAGGACACCTACGGCATCACGGTCTATCAGGAGCAGGTCATGCTGCTGTCACGCTTGTTGGCCGACTTCACCCGAGGCGAGTCGGATGCTCTCCGTAAGGCGATGGGCAAGAAGAAGAAGGACATCGTTGACCAGATGAAGCCCAAGTTCATCGAAGGTGGAGTCAGAAACGGACATGACCCGAAAACCCTCGAAAAGATCTGGGGCGATTGGGAAAAGTTCGCTTCCTATGCCTTCAACAAGAGCCATGCCGTCTGCTACGCTTGGGTAGCTTACCAGACTGCCTACCTCAAGGCACACTATCCTGCCGAGTTTATGGCGGCTGTGCTGTCACGTTCGCTGAACGATGTGACCGAGTTGGCCAAGCAGATGGACGAATGTCGTGCCATCGGGTTATCGGTCAAGGGTCCGGATATCAACCTCTCGCGTCAGCGCTATTCGGTCGATGCCGAGGGCGCCGTCCGTTTCGGATTGGCTGGCATCAAGGGCTTCGGTGAAGGTGCTGCTGATGCGGTGGTGAAGGAACGTACAGCGAATGGCCCCTTCAAGGATATTTTCGACCTTGTGGAGCGTGTGGATCTTGGCTCGATCAATCGCAAGGCCCTTGAGTCTCTGGTGCTCTCGGGAGCCCTTGACAGCCTAGGCAAGATCAGTCGCGAGCAGTATCTGGCTGCCAATGCGCAAGGCGTGCCGTTCCTCGACCAGGTCATCAAGTACGGACAGAAGTTCAAGGCCGACAAGGAGTCGAACGAGATGAGCCTCTTCGGCGACCTTGAGGAGAACGAAGTCATGATCCAGCATCCCGAGCCACCCAAGGAATTCGAGCAATGGAGTACATTGGAGCGACTTAACCGCGAGAAGGAGCTCGTTGGCCTCTTCCTGTCGTCGCATCCGCTCGAAGAATACAAGTTCCAGTTGAAGTATGCCTGCAACACTACGATGGCCGAACTCGAGTCGATTCCGAATCTTCGCAGCAAGGAAGAACAGGATGCCAAGTGGCGCGAATTGCAGAATACTCCCGACGAGGTGGAGCGTATCCGCAAGATACAGGCGCGTGACATCACTTGTGGTGGCATCGTTACGGCATGGCGTGAAGGCACTTCTCGTTCGGGCAATCCTTACGGTATTCTCACCATCGAGGATTATTCGGGACGACATGAGTTCGCTCTTTTCGGCAATGCTTATCCCCAGTGGCGCGGCTTCGGCAAGGAGGGTATGTATCTTTATATTCAGGCTAAATATCAGCCGAAACGTTTCGTGCGTGAAGTGCGCTCTATCTTCGATTTGGAGTTCACCATCGGTACTATCCAGCAACTCAGTCAGGTGGCCGACTCCCTGCTCGACGACTTGACCGTGGTGCTCGATTGCCATCGCCTGACCCATGCAGGCATTGAGCAGATGGCCGATGCTATTGTTCGTCGTACCTTTGAGGATGTCCGTATGAAGAAGAATGTCGAGGCCAAGACTTCACTTTATATCGAGCTTTCAGATTCGATCAAGAATTATGTGGTCAAGCTTTACAGCCGCAAGTATAAGGCGCATATTACCACTGACCTCATTGAGTTCCTGCGTGCCCTGGATGGCGCGAAGGTACGCATCAACAACCGTCCCGTCGAGGACGTTGTCGCTGTCGCTGAGGATGCTGACGATGTCATGGCCGATGAAGCAGACTTGCTGCCTGATGACTAAAAATGAGAAGAAAAATAGTTAAAGTGCGCTAATTATTTGTTTCCACGAGGAATTATTATTATTTTTGCACACGAATCTATAAAGGAACATTGTGGAAGCATTGGCTTTTATGATTCTAAGTGAAAATTATAAAAAGTTTAATTATTTAAATTTTGTATTATGAAAACTCTCATCAAAACATTCTCTCTGTTAACCCTGTCGCTGCGGGGGTTGGCGTTTGTGTCATGCAAGGACAAGGATGACAACGAAGAATCATTAATTGTGGGTGCGTGGCAGACGGGTTCGAGGCCATTAGACGAAATCGAAATCACGCATGAGGTGGTTACCTATCTTTGGTACAAGAAGGATGGTTCGTTTATATACGTGGATGTGATCACTGACACGAAGGATGATCGCTACCTTAGCTATGAATTTTCGGATACTGGCAAATGGTCGGTGAATGGCGAATATGTCACACAGTCAACCAACTTCCAATGGGATGATCCAGATAGATTTGACACGGATGTCCTGCACTTCGATGTAAATGGTGATATTTTGACATTATCAATCGATTATACGAGTGTTGACAGGCAAACTATTCAACTGAAGCGGACAACAGAAGAACGGATGCAGGACCTCTATAATGCAGCTAAAGTGTACTATCACCAACAATATCCGAACAAATAACTACGACGGATTATAGGATATGCCCTAAAAGAATCATGTCCCCCAAGAGAGCTTGGAGGACATGATTCTTTTTTTGTTTCGATGTCTTATCGGATGATCACTTTCTTGCCATTCACGATGTTGATGCCTTTCTGGAAGCCGTTGAGACGGCGGCCATACATGTCGTAGATGCCATCGGTGGCAGTCCGTGCTGATTCGTCAATCTGAATCTCCTCGATGCCGAGGCTCTCGCCGTTGGGTCCTTCAGGGCCAATCCAGGCGGCTTCGGTGACGAAGAAGAGCACAATCTGAGCGGGGCGTGCGCTGATGGTCTTTTTGTAGGAGTAGTTATATACCTTTCCAGTCTTGGTGGTAATGGTCGATTTCATTTCAAATGCGCCATTGGTGCCGAGACTGCACGTCATATCGACGAGTGAACCATCCATATCAGTCTTGAAAGTGTCCCAATTATAGTTGCTCGTGCAGCCGGTGTTCGAGCCGGTGGTGTTGTCCCAGTTGTCGCAGCGAACGCCGAAGTATTCGTTGGTGATGTTTCCGTTGCTGAATGCCTTGCAGCCGTAGAGCGCCCAGTTCTGCCAGTTCTGCTCACCCTTGGTATAGTTGTAGAACTTGAAGTTGCACTGTGCACCTGCCTTGAGCGTGTAGGTGGAAGAGAAGGTCTGCCACCATCCGTTGCTGAAATCCTTCGCACCACACTCAGGGAAATAGGTCGGAGTAGCCTCGCCATCGACCGTAACGGCAAAATCTTTGGTATAGACATATCCATCCTTGCGGATAGTGGCCGTCATCGTTGCTTGGCCGTTGCTGACGATCTTGCCTTCGTTGGTGATGATGCTGGGGTTGCTCGAAATCCATTCGATTGAAGCGCCGAGTTTTCCGTCAGGCAGATTGAGGTCGGTGTTGACGGTGGTGCTGAGGCTCACCTTGTCGATGGTGTATTTGATGGCAGCCTTGGCATCGGCCTTGCTGCCCCAAACCTGCAAGCCACGTGTTTGGTTGGAAGCCGAAACGTAACCGCTGCTCGAGCTAAGTGCGGTGAAGCAGAGGGCTGGAATGTCGGTATAGTCGATGGTTTGGCGAGTCATCACGCCCTTGAACTCCACTTGATTGGCACCCGTACGTACGCCCTTGAGCGAAAGGTTGATGTAACTTGTGCCACTGACGAGTTCCCATGTGCCGGTATATTGTCCGCTCACGGTGCCGTCGCTATTCAGGTGGATGAGGGCGGGTGTTTCGTAGGCCTTGTTATCGGTGTCTTGGTTGTAAGGATGAGCGATAAGCTGGTAGTCGCCAACCACTTCGTCGGCGCTATAAAGCTGCGAGGCTGCGATGTCGGCGGTAGATACTGTTTCGCCGCTGAATTCATAGGGAGCTGTGACGGGCCATCCGTCCTCGTTGACAAACATTTGATGTACGCGCACCTGGTGTCCCTCGGTACCGTTGTTGAAACGGGTGTGATAGACCAGCAGTGCGCGGCCCTCATGATCGACGATAGCCGAGTTGTGGCCTTGGGCAAGTTCGGCGGTCGGCATGGTGTCCCACTGGTAGTTGGACAGAATCTTCACACCGATGCAACGGGCGATATTTCGGCCATAGTTGAGGAGATAGCTGGTGTAAAGTGCCGACTGACCGGCAGCGGTGCAACAGTCCTTATAGGGACCATCGGGCTTCTCGCTGCGGAACACGCGTATCTGGTAGCCACCGTTGGCCACGAGGCCGCCGTAGCTCATGAAGAGGTAATAATAGTTGCCGATATGCTCGATGTAGGAAGCTTCGCCCGACACGTAGTATCCGCCTGCAATCTTGCGGCCGAAATAGGGGTCGCAGGTCATGTTTCCTTGAGCCGATGTGGCTGTGGAGCTGGTGCCGTTGACTTCAAGTGGATAGGTGACGGTGTAGTCGCGCAAACCGGTTGTCTCGTCAAGTTCGAAGATAAAGATGCCTCCCGACCACGAACCGTAGCTCATCCAGAGCTTGCCCTCCTCGTCGTAAAATACGCAGGGGTCGATGCAGTTGGGATAATAGGAGCCCCAATGGCTCGATACGTTGTAGCGCTGCGGGAGCGATGCCTGTTCGCCGATTGCTATCTCGAGGTCGGTGTGCTTGTAGTCATTGGTGTGAGTATAACCATTGTGGTCGTAGGAACCTTGGAACCCGGAGAAGACTACGGGACCTTGGTAGATCCATGGACCTTGTGGCGAATCGGAGGTCAAGCAGACGATGACCGAGGCCCAATGGTCACCATTGATGCTCATGTACATCAGCCACTTCTTCATCGTTGGGTTATAGATCACATCAGGGGCCCATTCGTTGCCCTGGATGTTGTCGCCCTTATACTGCCAGTCGTGGGCATTGAAGTTTCCGAAATTGACTTCTGTGCCCTGGTAGTTCTTCACTTTTTTGATGGCGTGCGTATTGTAGGCACTGGAAAAGTTGACGCGATTGCCGTTGAGGTCAGCGAAGAGGGTGCAGTTGCTAGTTTCGCCATTGCCGAAAGCGGTCCAGTTCTGGTAGTTGCTAGTGGGGGAGGTGTAACCGGCTCCGAGGTGTGAACCGTAGATGTAGTAGCGTGGAGAGGTCTTCTCGAAGTTGATGGTATCCATGAAGACCGAGGGATCGTGGCATACGATGCGCTGGCCGTAGCTCTTGGTGTGCCAGGCACCCACAAGGTCGGCATCGGTCAGGACAGTGTCGG
>JAFZTS010000082.1 GCA_017618715.1 Bacteroidales bacterium | reverse complement strand
GCACCATAGTTGACTGCATCATCGAAATCCTTCGAGAAGAACGGAGGCTGGAGAATGCCGGCGGGGAAGCAGATTTCGTTGGTCGTGGGGTTGTAGTATGCATTGACGGTCTGAGGTGTCATGTACCACTCGTCCTTATCGACGGGCTTGTTGTAGTGCTTCTCCTTGTCGAGGTTCCAGTAGAACTTGCTGATGGCATAAACGTTATCGACGAGGGTCTTCTCGGGATCGACGGTGAGGCCGGAAATGTCCTCCCACTTGTCGGGATAACCGATCTTGATGTAGAAGGTGCTGAGTTTTTCGAGGGCTGCCTGCTTGGTCTCCTCGCTCATCCAGCTCTGTGCCTTGATGCGCTCGCCGAGGATGGTCTGCAGGTTGTGAACGAGGTCGAGCATCATCTGCTTCGACTCGGCGGGGAAGTACTTCTCGACATACATCTGGCCGACGGCTTCGCCCATGAGACCATCGACACGGTTCACGGCACGACGCCAACGTGGCTGCTGCTCCTTGGCACCGGTGAGCTTCTGGTTGTAGCGGAAGTTCTCATCGACGAACTCGTCGCTGGTGAGGCCGCAGAGACTGCTGATGGTCTGCCACTCATAGATTGACTTGAGATCCTCGAGAGGAGCCTTCATCAGGATTTCGCAAGCCTTGGCAACAGGAGCGGGCTGGCCGAGGTCGATCTCGTCGGTCTTGTCGTAACCGTAGTTCTTGAAATAGGTGTCCCAGTCGAACTTGCAGAACTTGCTGGCTTCAGCTACGGACATCTTGTGGTAGTTGCCCTCAGGATCGCGGAGTTCCTCCATAGAGAAGCTGACCTTGGCAATCTGGGTCTCGTACTTCAGGAGGTTCTCCATCTTGGCCTTGGCTACCTTCTCGGTGGCACCTGTAAGTTTATAGATGTTGACGATGTGCTCCTTGAAAGCTTCGCGCACCTTTACGATGGCGGGATCGTCTGAGAGGTAATAGTCACGGTTGCCGAGGCTGAGGCCGCCCTGGCCTACGCCGACAATGTTGATCTTGGCGTTCTTCTGGTCAGCACCGATGCCGATGCCGAAGAGGAGGTCGTCGTGCTCGGTGGCCATCATCTTGAGGAGTTCCTCACGGGTCTTGATGGCATTCACTTTATCTACATAAGGCTTGATAGCGTCAAAACCCTCACGGTTGAGGCGGACGGAGTCCATAGAGAGGTTGTAGAGGTCGCCAATCTTCTGGGCAATTGTGCCAGGTTCGTTCTGTTGTGCGGCAATGCCCTGGATGAGTTCAGCAAGCTGCTTGGTGTTGTCGTCACCGAGTTTGGTGAATGATCCCCAGCGTGGGAACATGGCGGGCTGTGGATTGTTGTCGATCCAGTGTCCGGTGGCATACTGGAAGAAGTCATCGCCAGGGTTGGCGGTAACATCCATGTTGGTGTAGTTTAGACCTGTGGTCTTGTCTGCATTTTTCTGGCAGCCGGTGAGGGCTGCTGCGCAGATAGCGCTCATAAGAATTAGTTTTTTCATTTTTGGGTTATTATTTTTTGATCGGAGTGATCGGAGTAGTCGGATTAAATTCCTTTGGCCTTAGCTTCGTCCCAAAGGGCATCCATCTCGGCGAGAGTCATGTCGGTAAGCTGGCGTCCTTGTTTGCGTGCTTCGGTTTCGACGTAGGTGAAACGGCGGAGGAACTTCTGGTTGGTCTTCTCCAAGGCATTGTCGGGCTTGATCTTGTAGAGACGAGCGGCATTGATGAGGCTGAAGAGCAGGTCTCCGAATTCTTTTTCTGCCTGTTCGCGGTCCATGTGTCCCACTTCGGCCTCGAATTCGCTGATTTCTTCCTTGACTTTCTGCCAGACATCTTCGCGCTGTTCCCCGTCGAAGCCAGCATTGCGAGCCTTGTCCTGCATACGATAGGCTTTGATGAGAGAAGGCAGGCTGGCGGGAATGCCCGAGAGGATGGTCTTGTTGCCGTCTTTCTCTTTCAGTTTGACTGCTTCCCATAGACGTGACACGTCGTCGGCATTGCCGACATTTTCACCGCCGCGTATGCCCACCTCCGAGATAAGTGAGCCATCGGGATTGAAGACGTGTGGATGACGGAAGACGAGCTTGTCGCACATCGAGTTGCAGATATCAGCAAAGTCAAACTGGCCTTTCTCTTCACCGAACATGGCGTAGAAGAAGATTTGTTCGAGTACGTCGCCGCATTCCTTCTTGATTTCGTTTGGGTCGCCCTTGATGAGGGCCTCGCCGAGTTCATAGACTTCTTCGATGGAGTTTTGGCGGATGGACTCGTTGGTCTGCTTGGAATCCCAAGGGCAGTTTTTACGGAGAGTCTGCATCACGCCGAGGGCACGTGCAAAGGCTGCGAGCTTCTGTTCAAGATTTGGTACTTCGAGATGCTGTTCCATTATTATATACGCGCGCATGAATCGCTTCCTACAGCGACTGCATGTCGTTTAGTTTCTTGTAATATCCACCGAGGGCAATCAGTTCCTCATGCGTGCCGCGTTCGACTATCTGCCCTTCGTGGAGCACACAAATCTCGTCGGCGTTCTTGATGGTCGAAAGGCGGTGTGCGATGGCGATGGTGGTGCGGCTCTTCATCAAGCGTTCGAGGGCTTCCTGCACAAGTCGTTCTGACTGGGTGTCGAGTGCCGAGGTGGCCTCGTCGAGGATGAGGATGGGCGGGTTCTTGAGGATGGCGCGTGCAATGCTGAGGCGCTGGCGTTGTCCGCCTGACAGACGACCACCACGGTCGCCAATCATGGTCTGATAGCCGTGTTCGGTCTCCATGATGAAGTCGTGGGCATTAGCAATGCGGGCAGCTGCTTCAACTTCAGCTTGGGTTGCACTATCGACGCCAAAGGTGATATTGTTGAAGATGGTGTCGTTGAAGAGAATTGCCTCTTGGTTGACGTTGCCGATGAGGGCGCGCAGATCACCGATACGCACATCGCGCACATCCTTGCCATCGATGAGGATTTGTCCTTCGAGCACGTCATGGTATCGCGGCACGAGATCGACCAGTGTGGATTTGCCGGAACCTGACTGCCCTACGAGGGCGATGGTCTTGCCCTTAGGTACAGTGAGGTTGATGTCGCGCAATACGAGGGTTTCGGAATTCCTGTACCGGAAGGAAACGTCCTTGAACTCAATGCCCTGGTTGAAGCTTTTGAGTTCCTGGGGATTGGCGGGATCGGTGATGGGATTCTCGGCCTTGAGTATCATGTCGATGCGATCCATCGAAGCAAGTCCTTGCGGCACGTTGTAGAATGCCTTCGAGAAATCCTTCAATGGGTTGATGACACTATAGAGGATAACGAGATAGTAGATGAACATGGCTGCATCCATCGACGAGTTACCACCCAGAATCAGCCAACCGCCGAACCAGAGGACAATGACGATAAGCACGGTGCCCATGAACTCGGACGTTGGGTGAGCCGACGACTGACGGATAGCCATGCTATTGAGCGCACCGCGATAAATGTCGTTGGTGCGTGTGAAGCGCTGCATCATCTTGCTCTCGGCGATGAATGCCTTAATGACACGCAGGCCGCCCAGCGTCTCGTCGAGCTCGGTCATAATCTCGCCCCACTGGTCCTGGACAAACTGCGACTTGCGCTTCAACTTACGACTCACAGAGCCCATAATCCAGCCAGCGATAGGGATGAAGAGCAGAACGAAGATGGTAAGCTTCCAACTCAACAGGAACATCGTGAAGAAGCAGACCAGGATGGCGATGGGCGACTTGACGAGCATATCGACCGACGAGGTCAATGCTGTCTCAACCACCTGCACATCGGCGCTCATGCGAGCGGTGATGTCGCCCTTGTGCTCCTCGCTGAAGAAAGAAAGAGGCAGGCGCAAAACCTTGTTGTAGAGCTCCAGACGGATGTCCTTGGTGATACCCGTGCGGAATGGGATCATCACAGCCGACGAAGCGAAGTAAGCAGCCGTCTTGATGGCCGTCATCACGATGAGCACCACGCCCATTGCGATGAGTGTCCACAATGCACCGTGATCGGCAATAAGTTGGCTCACATACCAGTAGGCATCGTTGATGAGCACGTCCTTGTCGAGATTCGACCAGTCGATGGCCTGATAGACGTATTCCTGCCGATCGACTTGGAAGAGAATCTGCAGGATGGGAACCAGGGCGGCAAACGAGAAAATGTTGAGCCATTGGCTCAAGAAGTTCAGGATGATGGACCACACCAGGTTGGCCTTGTATGGACGGACATATCGTCGGATGACTTGGAAAAACTGTTTTACCATGTTTTATTGAAAACTCTGAAAACTCGGAATTGTCGGATTGCTCTGAGTGCTCCGAGTACTCTGAGTATTCCGATTACTCCGATTAAGGATTAGATCGTAATCTTGAACTTGAGTATCCGCTCCTTGAGCATCTCCTTGGGCACGACGTGCTTCACAGCCTCGGCAACGATGTTGAGCATTCGCTCACGCAAGTAGTCCTGGCGGATGACCAATGAGATGGTGCGGAAAAACTTCGGTCCTTGGATGGATCGCAGGTTTCGTTGCATTTCGGGAGGCATAGCATTGCGGAAAAGCTCAGGAATCAGCGTATAACCACCGTTGATATTGACGAGATTGATGAGCGTAGGCAGACCACCTTGGACGATGGTCGTGTTGTGGAATGTTTCCTTGTGCGTGATGTTGGAAAGCTGTGGATAGTGGTCATGGAAGGCGCGCATGGCCCAGATGCCACCGTCGAGCAGATCTTCCGCGCGTAACGAATCGCGTTGCCAAAGGGGTGAAGTGGGCGATACGTAGAGCAGGAAACGCTCGGTGTAAAGTTCTATCTCAAGGAGGTTGGTGTCTTTGATTTCCGTGCCCGAAACGATAGCCATATCGAGTTCGGCTCGCTGGATGCGCTCAATGAGCTGTTCGGCAAACGACTCCGTGACCGTGGTATGCACGTTGGGGAATTCCTGGCGCATCACCTTGGCCATGGCGGGGTAGAGGTAGGGAGCGACGGACGGGATGATGCCGATGAAGAGATTCCCCTTGTCGGACTCCTTCTCGTTGAGGACAAGGTCGCGGAGTTGCTGCGAATTGTGGAGGATGACACGTGCCTGGCTGATGATGCGCTGCCCCAAAGCAGTAGGCTCGATGGGATGCTTCGAGCGGTCGAAGATCACCACGTCGATTTCCTGCTCCAGCTTGGCAATGGTGGTGCTGAGCGTCGATTGTGTCACGCCACATGCGGTGGCCGCATTCACGAAATGGCGATGCGTATCGACGGCTACAATATACTCAAGCTGTTGGAAGGTCATCCTCGAATGTTAAAATATTTTTTGGAAAATCGCTGTCCTTCTGCATGGCGAATTGCTGTCTCCAAGCAACTCAAAAGGACATTATTGATTTTTATCGATGCAAAGATAGAAAAAATCTGTTTGCATAGTTCAAAACTTTTCCATAATTTTGCACCCGCAAATGAAAAAACTATGCTTTTTCTCGTTTTGCAACCCGTGATTTGTAATTTATCTCACTATTCACTTTAATTATTCATGATACAGAAAGTTATTAAACGCGACGGACGTACTGTCGATTTTAATTTCAACAAGATCGAAGACGCCATTCGCAAGGCAATGGCGCAGACCGAGAAGGGCGTGGACGCGATCCTCGCCGCAACAGTAGCAGACAAGATTGCCAAGGACGGTGATGCCCTGATGTCGGTGGAAGCCATTCAGGACCGTGTGGAGGAAGCGTTGATGGACTCTGAGCGCAAGGAAGTGGCTCGTGTCTATATTTCTTATCGTAACGCACGCACTATCGCTCGTCGCGCAAAGACGCGCGAGGTCTTTGAGGAGATTATCGGTGCCAAGAAGAACGACATCACCCGTGAAAACGCCAACATGAATGCCGACACTCCGGCAGGCATGATGATGAAGTTCGCCAGCGAGACAACCAAGCCCTTCGTCGATGACTATCTGCTTGACGAGGACGTTCGTGCCGCTGCCAAGAACGGTTACATCCACATTCACGACAAGGACTATTATCCCACCAAGTCGCTCACCTGCGTACAGCATCCTTTGAACACCATCCTTCAGCATGGTTTGAAGGCTGCCCATGCCGAGTCTCGTCCAGCCAAGCGTATCGAGACTGCTTCGGTTCAGGCTTGCATCTCTCTTGAGACTGCACAGAACGAGATGCACGGTGGTCAGGCTATCCCCGCTCTCGACTTCTATTTCGCACCTTACGTGCGCCTCACTTATCAGGAGGAGATTCGTAACCTGGAGAGCTATGAAGGTAAGGACTTGAGCCACTTGATGAATGTCGAGTTCAAGGATTATTTGAAGAAGGATCTGAACGGCCTCGAGGGTGATGAGCGCATCAAGCAGCAGGCCGTCAATCGCACCGTTGGTCGCGTACACCAGGCCATGGAGGCATTCATTCACAACATGAACACTATCCACTCGCGTGGTGGCAACCAGGTGGTATTCTCGTCGGTCAACTACGGTACCGATACTTCTGCTGAAGGACGTTGCGTGATGCGTGAGCTCCTGCACTCGACCTACGAAGGTGTCGGCAACCATGCCACCGCTATCTTCCCAATCCAGATCTGGAAGAAGAAGCGTGGTGTCAACTATCTGCCCAACGATCCCAACTACGACCTCTATCAGCTCGCCTGCAAGGTGTCGGCACGTCGTTTCTTCCCCAACTTCGTGAACCTCGACGCTTCGTACAACTATCATGAGTTGTGGCGTCCCGATGATCCCGAGCGTTACATCTATGAGGTGGCTACGATGGGCTGTCGTACCCGTGTGTTCGACAACCGCTTCGGCAAGAAGACCTCCATCGGTCGCGGCAATATCTCGTTCACGACCATCAACATCGTGGCATTGGCCATCGAGTGCATGAGCGAGCCTAATCTCGACCGTCGTGTCGAAGTGTTCATGCTCCGCTTGAACGAGATGCTTGAGCTCACTGCCAAGCAGCTGCACCAGCGCTTCGAGTTCCAGAAGACCGCCCTCGCCAAGCAGTTCCCGCTCGTGATGTCATGCCTGTGGACAGGTGCCGAAAAGCTGAAACCCACCGACACCATCGCATCGGTCATCAACCAGGGTACCCTTGGCATCGGATTCATCGGCCTGGCAGAGTGCCTGATCGCCCTCTGTGGTCATCATCACGGCGAGAGTGACGAGGCTCAGAAGCTCGGTCTGAAGATCATCTCCTTCATGAAGAAGAAGGTTGGTGAGTTCAGCGATCGCTATCAGCACAACTATTCGGTGCTCGCTACACCAGCCGAAGGTCTGGCAGGACGTTTCACCCGCATTGACAAGAAGCGCTACGGCATCATCCCTGGTGTGACTGACAAGGACTACTACACCAACTCGAACCATGTGCCCGTATATTACAAGTGTTCTATCCGTCACAAGGCTGAGGTTGAGGCTCCCTACCACGATTTGACTGGCGGTGGCCACATCTTCTATGTCGAGATCGACGGTGATGCCACCCACAACCCCGAGACCATCAGCAAGGTCGTTGACCTGATGGATGAGCTCAACATGGGCTACGGATCGGTGAACCACAACCGCAACCGCTGCATGGACTGCGGTCATGAGGATGCTATCGAGAACGAGCAGGTTTGCCCCGAGTGCGGTGGCCACAACATCGACCGCCTGCAGCGTATCACCGGCTATCTCGTTGGTACTACCGATCGTTGGAACAGCGGCAAGTTGGCCGAACTCAAGGACCGTGTAACACACTCCTAACGACTTTCTATGTTGTAGGACAACTTTTGAAGTCCCGTTTAGTTAAATTATCCAAAATGTACCGCAGGAATTTGATTTTGTCAAAAAAGCTGATTATCTTTGCGGTACATTTCTAACTTTCAATCTTTTATTCACCAACTAAAAAACAAACTATTATGCAGAAGAAATGGATTTGCACCGTTTGCGGTTATATTCATGAAGGTCCAACTCCTCCCGAGCGTTGCCCACAGTGCCGCGTACCCGCTTCGAAGTTCAAGGAACTTGTAGTAGAGGAAGGCGGAATTCAGTTCGTACAGGAGCATGTCATTGGTATCGCCAAGGAGTATGGCGTGGATGAGGAAATGATCAAGGACTTGAATGCTCATTGGCAGGGCGAGTGCTCTGAGGTTGGTCAGTATTTGGCCATGAGCCGTCAGGCCGATCGCGAGGGTTATCCCGAGGTGGCCGAAGCTTTCAAGCGCTACGCTTGGGAAGAGGCTGAGCATGCTGCCAGATTTGCTGAGCTGCTGGGCGATGTTGTTTGGGATACCAAGACCAACCTTGAGAAGCGCATGAACGCTGAAGCAGGTGCTTGCGAGGACAAGTTCCGCATCGCCAAGAACGCCAAGGCCAAGGGCTGGGATGCCATCCACGACACCGTTCACGAGATGGCCAAGGATGAGGCACGCCATGGCAAGGGCTTCGAAGGCCTCTTCAACCGTTATTTCAAGAAATAACCAAACATGCAATGAAGATGAGGGTGTGCCATTCCGACACACCCTTCTTTTTGGGCAATGAAGATAACTCTTTATCAACAAGACATCAAGTGGCTCGACCCTGAGGCCAATTACCGAAAGATTGAGTCAGTGCTGAGCAGCCAACGCGATTCGGACCTGCTTGTTCTGCCGGAAATGTGTACCACAGGGTTTGTGACCATTCCCGGACCAGGGGAAATAGAATACTTTGCCGATGTCGAGCAGCGCCTGCTTGACCTGTCTCGACGTTATCAGACGGCAATCTGTGGATCGTTTGCCATTTCCCTATCCACCCAGTCGGAAGATTGTTTGAAACCCGAGAATAACCGCAATCGCTGCTACTTCGTGATGCCGGAGGGTGAGATTCGTTATTACGACAAGCATCATCTGTTCAATATCGGAGCAGAGAATAGAGGCTACCTGCCCGGGCAAGATCAATGTGTTGTGACGTGGCGGGGAATACGTTTCTTCCTGATTGTCTGCTATGATCTTCGATTCCCCGTTTGGTCAAAGTACACCGAGCGGAATTCATACGACATATTGGTTTGCGTGGCCAATTGGCCGGAGAAACGCCAATTGGCGTGGGAGACGTTATTGCCGGCTCGTGCCATCGAGAATCAGGTCTATGTCATCGGTGTCAATAGGGTGGGAGCGGATGTCATTTGCGGTTATCGGGGAGGCACGTGTGCAATCCACCCCTATGGTCATGTCCTTGCCAAATGTCCTGAGGGAGAGGAGAGTGTCTGCTCATTCACTCCAGATATGCAAAAACTCGAGGACTTCCGCAGGAAGTTCCCGAGTCAAGCCGATTCTGATAGATTCTCCATCCTGTAATAGGGGAGACTTTTGAGTCAATTTCGAACGCGCCTGAGCAAGGTCAGAACAGGTTCTTCTTTTTCATGTAGAGATAGCCGCACAGCGAGAGAATCATCGTGCCAACGATAATGGCACCGAAGGCAAAGGGATTGGTCTCGAGTCCGTTGGGCACATTCATGCCAAAGAAACCGCCGATGCCTGTGGGTATCATCAGGATGATGGTGATTGTGGTCAGGCGCTTCATGATGGCATTCAGGTTGTTCGAGATAATCGATGCGTACGATTCGCGCTGACGTTCGAGCACTTCGCTGTAGATGTTGGCGGTCGCGTAAGCCTGTTGGAGCTCAATCTCGACATCGTCAAGCAGGTCTTCGTCGTATGGCAGGTGGCGCAGATGTTTCTTGAGTCGCACCATAACGACTTCATTGCCACGCATCGAAGTGACGAAATATACGAGGAACTTTTCGATGCCCATCATCTTCTGCAACTGTTCGTTTTGCAACGATTCTTCGAGGGCTTCTTCGGCTTGCTTCATCATTACGTTCATCTGCTTCAGGTACTTCAGATACCAGACTGAACTGCTGAGGAAGATCGAAAGCATCAGATCATAACGCTGGCGCTCCTCGAACTGTTTGCGAATGGTGTAACGGATGAAGTCATCGATCATCTCCGTCTTGAAATAGCAGATGGTGATGAATATTTCGCTATGTATCAGAATAGCTAAAGGTACGGTCGAGAAGATGGGGTCGCCATCTTCGTCAAGCTCCTTGTTCGGCACACGGATAAGGGTCATCAACCAACCGGATTCGCTTTCGGTACGCGGACGTTCTTCCGAGTCTTCAACGTCTTGGATGAAGTCCATAGGCGCACCAAAACGGCTCTCCAAGTCACCAAGTTCATCTTGCGATGGCTGCGTAACCTGGACCCAGCAGTCCGATTCCCATTCGGGGAGTTGCCTGAAGCCTCCTTTGCACTTCCAGTATTCTGTCATGACAATTTAATCCAATTCACATTGTTTCGCGACGCGAAAATAATCTTT
Source organism: Bacteroidales bacterium (assembly GCA_017618715.1). GTDB lineage: Bacteria > Bacteroidota > Bacteroidia > Bacteroidales > UBA3663 > Liminaster. The sequence continues at coordinate 3,192 of JAFZTS010000082.1, read as the reverse complement.
TTTTCGATTGAATGGTCTAAATATTCGGAAAAATTGCTATTTTTGCAGCGATTTTTTGGGCAACCCAGCATTTTTGCACACTTATAAAAGCATTTTGAGAATGAAATGGACCGCTGAAATACGGCAATTCATCACCGATCATTTGTCGGATAACACGACCCGATTGCTTTTGTCGGCCCATCGCTATCCGAATATCGACGTGCCATTTGCTGTAGATCAGATTGAGGCTCGCCGTCGCATCAGGAACAAATTACCCGAGTGGTATGCTGAACCCGATCTTGTCATGGGCGGTCGTATTCCTGCCGAACAATGTTCGTCGGAACCTGCGGCGCGTTTCAAGAGTGAGGTGATGCTCAAGGATGCGCGCAGCTTGTGCGATATGACAGGCGGCATGGGTGTTGATTTCTGGTATATGTCGCGAGGTTTGGATTACGCAATCTATACCGAGCGTCAACCTCATCTCTGCGCAGCTGCCCGACATAATTTCGAGGTTCTTCAGTCAAAAGAAACCGGCAATAAAACGCGAATTGAAATACGCGAAGGGCTATCGACCGAACTTCCGATACCCGATGTCGATGTGATCTACCTTGATCCAGCCCGTCGTTCCGATGACGGTTCACGTATCTATGAGATCAGCGACTGCGAACCGGATGTCGTTGCATGGCAGGATGATTTGTTGGCGCATTGTCGCCAGCTCATTACCAAGGTGTCACCGATGGCCGACATCACTCGCAGCGTCTCGCGCCTCAAGCATGTGACCGATGTCTATATCCTCTCCGTCAAGGGTGATTGTAAGGAGTTGCTCTTCTCTCAGTCGCCTATGCCAAAGAATGGGGAAGGAAAGGATAACTACATGGTTCATTGCCTTGACTTTTTCCTAGAGAGGACTGTTGAATTCCATTTTCAACACAAGAAGAATGTAGAGACTGCGGGAATATGCAATTCCGAGCATTTGACTACAGCTTTGGGCTCTTATTTCTATGAGCCGGATGTCAGCATCATGAAAGCCCATGGGTTCAACGCCCTCCTTTCGGCTTTTGATGTGCAAATGCTCGATCACGATTGTCATTACTTCACCTCATCGGCATTGATACCCGATTTCCCGGGTCGAGTTTTTGCCATCGACGAACAATTGGAGTTCGCATCACGTAGCTTGAAGACGCTTCGTTCGCGTATCCCTCAGGCCAACATTGCCGTCCGCAACTTCCCGCTTGCTGCTGATGAGTTGCGTCGCCGAGCGGGTATTCGCGATGGAGGAGAAGTCTATTTGTTCGGAGCGACATTGAGTACGGTGGGCCCTGTCCTCGTTCGTTGTCACAAGATAAATATCGGATTGAAATGAAAAAGTTTGGATACATCTTTATTATCTCCCTGATTCTCCTGCCATCTCTCCTCTCGGCAAGGACCCGGAAACCCACTGGCAATGAGCCTCAAACCGTGGCTGAATTGCTTGAGGGCATTTCTTTGGCATCTCCTTCGCAATGGTATCAGGGCATGCCATTTATCTTCCTCAACGAGCGCGTAGGATTGAGTATGACGGCGGAAGTGCCTTCAGAAGTGTCTGATACGACCAATATGCAGGGCACCCGTTGGTTCTATGATTCGATGGTTTCCGAAGAGGATTGGATGGGGCAGCAACTCCTTCAGTTGCGTTTCATCTCACCGGAGGGCCATGCTTATCGATACAGTACGGGACGGCCGATGTCGGCAATGGCCGATACCACCTACCATCCTGCCTTGGCTATCATGTATCCTGAGGAACTGATATGCGAAACCGATTCGTTGCTTCGTGCGCGTACATTTTATATATTATATAACGATGACCGCATTTTCTATCCTGCCGATTCACTGGTGGGGATGAAGGCACATCAGAAGTTCGTCCCAATCCGCATCGATTCGATAACCTATGGTACAGAGACGGCTCCTCTTCGTGTGGCATTTACCAAGGGGGACGAAAAGGGATACTTTTTTGCTTCGCTACCAGGGTCCCGACAGAATGCAACATCAACTCCTTTGACCCGCTACCTTTCGATAACCGATCCCTACGACCAGCATCCCGACATCACACCTGAGATTTGGTCCAAGATACAATTAAGCCAGGTTCAGCCCGATATGACATCCGAAGAGGTGCGCCTTTCCTGGGGACGTCCTTCGCGTGTGGAACGTGGCGCGGCACGCAATGGTGTTGTCGAAATCTGGTATTACAGCAACAATCGCATCCTCCAGTTCTGGGATGGACGACTCAACAAGATAGGAATCCTTTAGCAAAACCACTATGACCAAGAAACAACGTTACGAGGGGGTCATCCGTTACTTCCTCGAGCACAACCCCAACGCTCAGACCGAACTCATTTATCACACCCCCTTTGAACTGCTGGTGGCGGTGATTCTTTCGGCGCAATGCACCGACAAACGTGTTAATATGGTAGCACCTGACCTCCTTCGCGCATTTCCGACACCGACGAAGATGTCTGAGACGACCGAAGAGGAGATTTACGAATACATCAAGTCCGTCTCCTATCCCAATAACAAGGCACGTCATCTGCTTGCCGCTTCACAACGAATCGTGAACGAATATGGGGGAGAAGTGCCCTCTGACTACGATGCCATGCTCTCGCTCCCTGGTGTGGGGCGAAAGACGGCGAATGTCATGGTCTCTGTGCTTTGGAACGAGCCCCGTATGGCGGTCGATACCCATGTGTTCCGTGTATCCAATCGCATCGGTTTGACCAACAATAGCAAGACGCCATACGAAACCGAGATGGAATTGACCCGTAATATCCCTGAAGAGTACATTCCTCAAGCTCATCATTGGCTCATTTTGCATGGTAGGTACGTCTGCATTGCGCGAAATCCCAAATGCAAAGACTGTGGAATTACCGAGTTTTGCAAGTATTACGCGTCGAAAATGAAAGACTCGGATGGCAAATAAGCTGTAATAAGGGTGCAAAAGATGGGTAAATAGACGATTTTTCGAAAAAAGTTCGCGAATAATTTGGAAGGAATGAAAAAATCCTCTATCTTTGCACCCGCTTAAACGATGAGACGATAAGTTCAGCGCTTAGGCGACGATCTTTGAAAGAGTGAAATCTTGACAAAGCGTTACTGAAATAAACAGTAACCTGCAAGCAAACAGCCTAGTCAATTCAAACGATAAAAAAAGTACAACGAAGAGTTTGATCCTGGCTCAGG